>JANOXA010000054.1:0-61788 GCA_031418195.1 Hyphomicrobiales bacterium
ACCCCAACAACACGTGTCCGAAGATCAATTGAGTAAGCTCTAGCCATAACTGCCGCCTCCAAGCCCGGCAGACAGCTTGAATCACTTTAAAACTGATTTGGGAATCCCTCTCGATTCAGACAGTTCGGAAAACGCTCTAGATCAATTAAAAGAGTCGATTCAAGTGGCCGTTGGTATTACTCATTACATCAAACCCAAAGATCAACCCCAAGGTCCGCGTTTGGCCGGTTCAGGTTTTGCTGACCAAGGGCCAGATGGCGGTTCGGATGGCGCTTGCGCAAATGTTCCCATCTCCGTGGCAATGCGTTGCAAGGCGGCAATCCGCCGTTCAGTTGGTGGATGGGTGGAGAACAGCGCATCGGCGCGCAGACCTGACAGCGGGTTGATAATGAACACATGGGCCATGGCGGGATTGCGCTCGGCGGCTTCATTGGGAATGGCATGGGCAGCTCTTGAAATGCGTTGCAAGGCGGACGCCAAAGCCAGCGGCTTGCCGGAAACTTCGGCACCACCACGATCAGCAGCATATTCACGCGTACGGCTGATGGCCATTTGCACGATCATGGCGGCAAAGGGGGCGAGCAGCATCATGGCAAGGCCGCCCACTCCGCTGATCGGGCTGTTGCGGTCGCGGGATTGGAACAGAAAACCAAACTGCGTCAACATGGCAATGGCACCCGCGATGGTGGCGGTGAAAGCCATGATCGAGGTATCGCGATTTTTGATATGGGCCAACTCATGGGCCATCACCCCTTCAATTTCGTCACGCGACAGGCTTTGCAGCAGACCCGTCGTTGCCGCCACTGCGGCATTCTCAGGATTGCGGCCCGTGGCAAAGGCATTGGGCTGGTAATTGTCCATGATGTAGGTTTTTGGCATGGGCAAATTGGCATTGTGGGCAAGATTTTCCACCAGCGCGTAAAAGGCGGGTTCCTGTTGGCGCGTCACTTCCCGCGCCCCGTTCATGCGCAACACCATTTTGTCGGCGTTCCAGTAGGTAAAGAGATTGGTGGCGATGGCGAAAGCCAAGGCCAGCAGCATGCCTGTCTCGCGGCCCAGCAAGAAGCCGATAGCCAGAAACAGCGCCGTCATGCCTGCCATCAATACACCGGTCTTGAAGAAATTCATGGAACACTCCAATAAACAATCTGCCGAGGGTGGAGATGGTGATGATATCTGGAATTTGCAAGCATGGGTGAAGCTGTGGAAAAGAAGTTGAGTGCTGCTGCGCAACGGGCTTTGGCAGAGGCTGTGGAACGTCGTGCCAAGGCGGTCCCCGTTGCGTTGATCGTTGAAGTCAATGGCACAAAGGGACTTGAACCCACGCGATATGGCGACTGGGAACAAAACGGACTGACTTCAGATTTCTGATACTTGATGCACACTCAATCAAATGCTGTGCTGGATGCGGACACACTGGCGCATGCGGTGCTGGAACTGTGCGAGCGGGAGCCGCGCTTTGATCCCATTGTCTTGCAGCACGGTGTGCCATCCCTGCGACAATCGATTGGCGGTCTGGAAGGCCTGCTGCAAATCGTGACGGAGCAGTTTCTTTCACTGGCGGCGGCGGGTGCGATCTGGAACAGGCTGGTGGTGAAACTACAGCCCTTTACGGCTGAAACCATTCTGGCCTGCCCGGCTTCTGAACTTTTGGGCTTGGGGCTTTCGAATGCCAAAGTTCGGAGTTTTCATGGCATTGTGGGTCTTGTCCAGTCAGGGGCCTTCAAGGCAGACCAATTGCCTTTGATGTCTGACGCTGAAGCACAAAAATTACTTGAGTCACTCCCCGGAGTTGGGCCTTGGACGGCTGATATCTATTTGTTGTCGGTGCTGTTGCGGGCTGATGTTTGGCCTTGGGGTGATGTGGCGTTGCAGGTTGCAACACAGGACTTGTTCAATCTGGCGTCCCGACCCGGAAAACCTGAGATGATGGCCATTGGCGAAAATTTTCGCCCCCACCGGGCGGTTGCGGCGCGGCTGTTATGGAGCCATTACCGCGGGCTGAAGCGGCTCAAACAAGCGTAAACTGTACCCCCTTCACATCACTGGCATACTGGATATAGTGCTGCCACCGGATGAACCGGTCGGAGACGTACAGTGTATCACGCGCCCATCGCGCCAGAAGCCTGTCCTGCGTTGGTGCTCAATGCCGACTATCGGCCCTTGAGTTACTATCCCTTGTCCTTGTGGAGTTGGCAGGATTCCTTGAAAGCGGTGTTTCTGGACCGGGTGAATATCGTCTCGGAATATGAACGCGTGGTGCGCAGTCCGACGACGGAATTCCGTTTGCCCAGTGTTGTCTCACTCAAGACCTATGTGAAGCCGTCTCGCAATCCGGCCTTCACCCGCTTCAACGTGTTTCTTCGGGACCGCTTCCAATGCCAATATTGTGGCTCTGGTGATGATCTGACCTTTGACCATGTGACGCCGCGCTCCAAGGGTGGCTTGACCACCTGGATGAATGTGGTGACGGCCTGTTCGCCCTGCAATCTGGCGAAGGGTGGAGCCATGCCGCATGTGGTCAGGATGTTTCCACGGCAGAAACCGTTTTGTCCTTCAGTGGCGCAGTTGCACGCCAATGGTCGCCAGTTTCCGCCCAACTATCTGCATGAGAGCTGGATGGATTATCTTTATTGGGATACGGAACTCGATCCTTGAGCTTTTTGCGCAGCTCGCAAGCCCAGAATGGCGAGTGTGCTGGAGATGATGGCATTCCAGCCTGCAAGTGATAGTCCGAGGATGCGAATCGCGGCCTCATTGCACATGACGCCGGGCTTGGTGAGATCAGGCAAGCCAACAGATAAAGCACCACCACTGCATGATGTTGGGCCCGCCCACCATTTCCATTCAACGCCTGCATGAAAGATGCCGAAAACCGCGTTGGCAGCCAGCATCAAGGCCAGGGCCAGCAATCCCGATTTGAGCCAGGACGGCCTTGCCATGGCCATGAAGGTTGCGAAGGGCACGCCGACATAATAGGCCCAGCGCTGCATCAAACAGAGTTCGCAAGGGGGATAGCCTGCCCACTCAAATATCCAGGCACCGATGATGATTGCAAACAGCACCACGGCAATGACGCGGACGGTTTGATGAGGTGTCGACAGACTCAGCATGACAGACTTCCTGATGATCCCAAAAATTTGAGGGCGAAATAAAGCCCGATCAAAGCGGCAGCAGCAAGGCCCGCAATCAGGCCCAGACGTTTTTCAATAAAGTCCTTGATCGGTTCGCCATAGCGCTGCAAGGCCCAGGCCAGTGCAAAAAACCGGGCACCCCTGGCGATGATGCAGGAGAGCACGAAGAAAACAAAACTGATCTGCGCCACCCCTGCGAGAATCGTGACGATCTTGATGGGCGGCAAATGGGAGAGGCCTGAGGTGACGAGAAGCACCAGCAATGTCTGCTCGCTGGCGCAGGCTTTCATGGCTTCAAACTGATCGAGCTTGCCATAGAATGCGAGTACAGGTTTGGCGAGTGTCTCATAGGCGTAGTAGCCGAGAAAATAACCGGCGATGCCACCCAGTGTCGAAGCCACCGTGGCCACTAGCGCGTAACGATAGGCACGCTGCGGTCTGGCCAGCGCCATGGGCAGGAACAAAACATCGGCTGGCACCAAAAAAACCGAACTCTCGACAAAGGCAATAATGGCCAGCCAAACCTCGGCAGATTTGCGCGCGGCCAGCGAGAGGGTCCAGTCATAGAGTTTGCGGAGCATTGTTCAATCTTCCAGCATTGATCATCAGGTTCAGTCTTCTTGGCGGGGTTTGACGCGGCGGAGAACCTTGGTTTCACCGCGTTTGGTTTTTGAGTCGAGACGGCGGGTTTTAGAGGCCTTGGTGGGTCTGGTGGCAACCCGGAATTTTGGTCGTTTGGCGGCTTTGCGCAGGAGTGCCACCAGTTTCTTGATGGCTTCCTCGCGGTTGCGCTCCTGGGAGCGGTGGCTTTGGGCAGTTATCACGAGGTCGCCACTCAAAGCCAATTGCCGACCGGCCAAGGTGCGCAGCCGGGTTTTCAAGGTTTCGGGAAGGCCCGTCGTTTCGATGTTGAAGCGCAATTCAACGGCGGTAGAAACCTTGTTGACATTCTGTCCGCCCGGACCCGAGGCGCGAATAAATGTTTCGCGCAGGTCGGCGGGGTTAATCACAATGGAATCGGTGATGCGAATCAAGACAAGGGCCTCATGACATGGGGCGTTAAGCGCCTTTCCAGTTGACGGCGCAAGGTCTGGCAACTAGACGGAGCCCCGATCAGGCCTCTGTGGCGGAATGGTAGACGCGACAGACTCAAAATCTGTTGTTCGCAAGGGCGTGGGGGTTCGAGTCCCTCCAGGGGCACCAATCTGATCCGAATGGTCGACTTTTGACCGGTTTACGGTCCGGGACAGCGCACGGTGCCATGGATCAGCCGCAATGACCGGGCATCAGCCTCAGGCCAAGCCGGCATCAGCACAAGCAGAACGGGCAGGGGATTGGCGCTGGATTTATGCTGTGAAGTTTGGCAAAGCCAGTTCTGCCAACCAGAGGGAAGTCTAGCGTTGATGGGTATTTGCCGCGGGATGATTATTGTCGTGCTGGCACTTTGTCTTGTCAGCCTGGGAATTGTAAACCCGGCGCAGGCTCAGGTGAGTGGCCCCACGTTGCTGATCGACGCCCGCAGCGGCGAAGTGCTTTCCCAGGACCGGGCGGGTGAGCCGTGGTATCCGGCTTCCCTGACCAAATTGATGACCGCCTATGTGATTTTTCAACGCTTGCGGGAGGGCCGCCTGCAGCTTGACCAGCAGGTGGTGATTTCAGAAGTGGCCCATGCCCAGGAGCCCAGCAAGATCGGTATCCCCACGGGCAAAACCGTATCAGTGGATTTTGCCTTGCAAGCCCTGCTGGTCTATTCCGCCAATGACATGGCTTATGTGCTGGCCGAGGCAGCATCTGGTGACTATGTCAAATTTGCTGATGAAATGAATGCGGTGGCCAGGCAGCTTGGCCTTTCTGCCACGCATTTCGTCAATCCCAATGGCCTGTTTGATCCGCGCAATGTCAGCAGTGCCCGTGATCTGGGTGTGCTGGCGGCGATCATTCTCAATGAATTTCCGGAACACGCCCGGTTTTTCGCGCAGGAATATCTGCCGGTGGGAAAGCGCCGCCTGTCCAATCGCAATTCATTGATCCGCCTGATGCCTGACGCCGATGGCATGAAGACAGGATTTGTCTGTAATTCCGGTTATAATCTGGTGGCCTCAGCCACGCGCAATGGGCGGAAACTGATTGCCGTGGTGCTGGGTGCCAAATCCGGCGGTGCGCGGGCGCTCAAGGCCAAGGAAATGCTGGAAGCAGGATTCCTGATGCCAAGCGATCCGAAGAAGCAGCGGGTGGCGGAAATCGTCGACTTGCCACAAGGCGCAATTGTGCCGGCTGACATGACAACCACAGTTTGCCGCAGCAAGACTCCCGTGCAGCTTGCCAATGGCCAGGGCCTTGAGGGCTGGGCGCTGTCGTTTGGTACCTATGACAACATGATCAAGGCCGACATGGCGTTGCGCGGCCGTTTGCTCAATCCGATCGGCATCGGCACCCGCAGTTCCGCTGGCGTGGTCAAGCTGCCGGAAAAAGCTGGTTACGCCGCCCTGGTATGGAACATTCCGCGAGCTGAGAGCCTGTCCTTGTGCACCGCTTACCGGGCTGAGGGGGCGCATTGCGATGTGATGCCGCCAGCCGTGGTGTCGCAGATCGCTTCTTACGTGCTTTCGCTGCAACCATTGCCGCGACCCGTGGCGCAAGGCTCAGAGGATGACGATGTGCCTGGCACAATCAGGAAGCCGGCCAAACGTTCCGCCAAACGGGCCAAGCGCATTCGCAAGGTTTTTCGCTGATAATGGTCGCAAGCCGTCTGCGTTTCGGCGAAACCTGGGTGTATTGATCGGGACATTGCAGCGGGAAGAAAAATGGTAATGGATGCGCCATGGTAAATCGTGAACTCATACCTGTTTCCGTTCTCACAGGCTTTCTGGGGGCTGGCAAAACCAGTTTGCTCAATGGTCTCTTGAAAGACCCGATGCTGGCCAATGCCAGCGTCATCATCAATGAATTTGGAGAAGTCGGGATTGACCATCTGCTGGTCGAAAAGACCGATGAAAACATCATTGAGCTTTCCTCCGGTTGCCTGTGCTGCACGATTCGCGGCGACCTGATTGATACCCTGCATGATCTCCTGCAGCGACGGTCGGCGGGCACCATCAAGGCGTTTGACCGGATCGTCATCGAGACGACAGGCCTTGCCGATCCAGCACCAGTTTTGCATGCCTTGATGCGTGATGACCTATTGCTTTCAAGTCTGAAGCTCGAAGGTGTGATTACTTTGGTTGATGGCTTCAACGGGATGGCGACATTGGATGTCCATACCGAGGCCATCAAGCAGGTGGCAGTTGCCGACCGCATTGTTCTGACCAAGCTTGATCTGCTGGAGGGCAAGGAAGGTGAAGACATGCTGTTTGCGATTATCGCAAGATTGCGCAAACTCAATCCGTCAGCGCGACTTCTCACCACCCACCGGGGCGAGGCAACAGCCGCTAGGCTGTTCAATACGGGACTTTATGATGTGGCCAAAAAATCTGCCGACGTCCAGGGATGGCTTGCCATTGAAGCAGTGGAGCGTGATGAAAAAGCCAAACACCATCACCATCACCAACCGCATGACAATCCTCACCGCCATGATGTCAATCGCCATGACAGCCATATCCGCAGTTATGCGCTTCGCGACCAACGACCGATTTCACCCCAGGGATTGGAACTTTTCCTGGAGTTGCTTACCACATATCACGGGCCGAACCTGCTGCGCATGAAGGGCATCCTGTTGATGGCGGATGATGGCAATCGTCCGCTGGTGATCCACGGCGTGCAACATGTCTTGCATCCACCCGTCCGGCTGGAAAAATGGCCCGATGGAATTGCCGAAACCCGGCTGGTCTTCATTGTCAGGGACATCGCAAAATCGACCATTGAAGATTTGTTTAAAACCTTCACGGATCAGGTTGAGGGTGGTGGTGCCGCCTTCACAGACAAAACCCTTGCGCTGGGAAACTGATTGCATGAAAGTCCGCGGATTGAAAAAATGTTCGACTTGCCAAAAGGCGTTGATGTTTTTGGCCAACAGAAACATTGCAGTCGACTTTATTGACCACCAAGAGACGCCGCCCAACAAAGCCCAGGTGGCAGCATGGTCCAAGGCTGTTGGCGGCTGGGAAAAACTGATCAACCGGGCAGGCTATACTTGGCGAGGATTGCCCGCTTTTGAAACCTCCGAATTGACCGAAGCCAAGGCCGTTGCACTGGCCACAAAACATACGTCTCTCATCCGTCGCCCACTGATTGAACATGGCGATGGTACAGTAACGGTGGGTTTTACGGCCAAGGTGCAAGCACTGTTCTAACCCCGCACAATCGGCCTTGTCATGCAAGTGGGGCCGCCTTCGCCTTTGCGGCATATGTCTGTGCCCTCGATGACTTCAAGCTTCACACCAGCAGCCTTGATACGACGTTCGGTTTCGGGATTGCCTGCCACCATCATGGCATGGCCAGGGCCGAGGGCCAGTACATTGCAGCCCATGGAATCGAATTCGCTTTCGGGCACTTCAATGAACTTGATTCCACGCGCTTCCAGCAATTCCGCAAGTCTCACTGCCATCAGCGGCAGATAAACCACGGCCAAATCATGATCAACGGGACTGAGCACCGACATCAGGTGGAACACATCGCTGCGCCCCTTGAAATGGGGCATATCAAACCACATCACTTCAACATCGCCACCCGCCAGAGCCTGCAATTGCCTGACACCCTCCCGGTTGGTGCGGTAGCCCACACCAGCCAGCAATGTGTGACGATCAAGCCAAACCAGATCGCCGCCTTCAACTTTACCATCACCAGTGATTTCACCCACCACGGGAATGCCGAGGCTTTGAAGGTATGCGCCATTGACTTCCGCTTCCTTGCGGCGCTGGGGCTTTCCCATGCGGGGCAATACGAGTCCCGTCGGCGTGATGACCAGCGCATCATGGGTGTAGATTGCATCCATGGTCAGGCCATCCGCTGGCGGCAGATGAATGACTTCGGCACCCGTCGCCTTCAGCAGCGCTTCGACTTCAGCATATTCCCTGTGGCTGTTTGAGAGATCGGGTCGGGAGTGATAGTTGAGATCCTGCCATTCCCGATCAATTTTTGCATCGGAGACAAAAGCTGCGGCGGGGGTTCGTATGGCCACCTTCTTCAGTGTGCCCCAGTTGTTGAATGCACCGAAATCATATGTCATCTGCGTTTGATCCTGAATTCAAAAACCCCATTGTCGACTTGGTGCGACAACAGGATGTGGCCTTGTTCCTTGCAAAAATGCGGCATGTCGATTGCCGACATGGGGTCAGTTGCGACCACTTTCAGCACAGAACCGGAGGCAAGGCCCAGCAATCGTTTGCGGGCCTTCAACACCGGCAAGGGACAAAGCAGGTCTGTCACATCGAGTGTGGTTTCAAGTATGGTTTGCGGGTTGTCGGTCATCAGGCAATCGTATAGGTGGGAACAAGGAGTATGACCATATGACACTTTTGAATGTGCTGCCGTTCCTGGGCAAAGTCGAAAGCCTGCAGGCGCGGGCCACGCGCGAGGCGGGTTTTGTCAAAGCCAAAACCGCTGGTCTTGATTTGAGTTTTGCAGGCCCTGAGGATTGCCATGGCGGGCTCACCCGCAAATCCGACGTCCGTACGCTACCGCTTTACAAGCGCGGCATTGACATTCGCAACGTCCGGCAACTAACCTTGGTTTCGGTTGAAGAATTGGCCGGTATCGCGGAACGCCTTGGCATAGCCGAGGTGAAAGCCGAATGGCTGGGGGCCAACATGGTGGTATCAGGTATTCCCGACTTCACGTTGTTGCAACCTTCCACCCGACTGCAATTTCCGTCAGGTGCCACCATCGTGCTGGATATGGAGAACTATCCGTGCAGCCAGATTGCCAAGGTGATCGACGAACACCATCCCGGCACACGTTTCAAGGTGATGGAAGCCGCCATGCACAAGCGCGGTGTGACCGCTTGGGTGGAGCGTGAAGGTGAAGTGAAAACCGGGGATGCCATCAAAATCGTGACGCCGCCCAACCGGCTATATCCGCACGGTTGAAGATACATCCATGAAAATATTGGGGGCGATTATTGCAGGCGGCCAGTCTGCCCGCATGGGAGGACAGGAAAAAGCCTTCGTCATGCTGGATGGCGTGTGTCTTCTGGAGCGCTTGCTGTCACGGTTGCGTTTTCAGGTTGATGGGGTGGTGATCAATGCCAATGGTGATGCCAGTCGCTTTGCCGCATTTGCTTGTGACGTGGTGATGGATCGATTGACAGGTGTTGGAACGCCACTTGCAGGCATCCATGCCGTTCTTGCCCATGGTGCGGCACAGGGCTTTGACGCTGTGGTGACGGTGCCGTCAGACTCGCCATTAATTCCGTTTGACCTCGTTGAAAAACTTTCTGCCGCTGGCGAGGCGACGGGTGCTGCCCATGCCAGAAGTGGGGGCCAGGACCATTACATGACGGGCATCTGGACAACAGCCATGGCCGACCCCATGGCGCGGCTGATCGTAGACCATGATTTGCGGCGCGTGCAGGATTTCGCCGCGCGGTTGAAAGCGGCAAAAGCGGTTTGGCCTGCACTGCCCCATGATCCGTTTTTCAACATCAATACGGCAGAGGATTTGGCGAGGGCCGAACAGATTGTGAAAGACATATGAGCAACGTCAACCACCCCCACCCCCCTTCGGGGTACTCCCCCATCCGCCTTCGCATGGGCTACGGCGAACGAGGGAGAAAATATTCCTTCTCCCTCGGCCCCTTGGCCGGGGGAATACGGCGAAGCCGGGAGGGGATGTTTCCACACGCTCCGGTTTTTTCATGAACATCATTGGTGTCGCCGGATTCAAGAATGCTGGCAAGACGATTCTGGTGGAAAAGTTGGTGCGGCATCTCACAAGCCTTGGATACCGCGTCTCCACCGTCAAGCATGCTCATCACTCCTTTGACATCGATCATGAGGGGCGCGACTCGTTTCGGCATCGCAAGGCGGGGGCGTCGGAAGTTGCGGTGATCTCGAAAGAACGCACCGCCATCATTCACGCGTTGCGCGGAACAGAGCCACCATCCCTCGCAGAGGTTCTCGACAAACTTCAACCCTGTGATCTCGTCATTGTGGAAGGATACAAACGAGACACCCACGACAAGATTGAGGTGCGCAACGTCGAACTCGATCATCCGAATCTTGCAGGCGATGATCCCACTGTCATCGCAATCGCCGCAAATGGACTGGTACCCGATGCTGACGTTCCGGTGTTTGATCGCGATGATGTGGTGGCGCTGGCTGCGTTCATTGTTCCTCACTGCAAACTGGACATGGCAAAGCCGCAATTCAGACGCGCCAGGAAAACCGATGCAGCAGCCGTGCAACTGTTGACGCGCCAAGTCTATGCAAAATGGATACCCATTATCGGGCGCGAACCCCTGCCCATGCAGGCCGACTATGAAACTGCTGTCGAGCAACACTGGATCGATCTTGTCGAACAGGACGGCGTTCTGATTGGGCTGATCGAAATGATTTCAAAGGCAGACCATCTCCATGTCGAAAATATTGCTGTGGCCGAGCCCCATCAGGGCCAGGGACTAGCCCGTCAACTGTTGAACCGCGCCACTCTGCTTGCGAAAGCATCGGGCTTGCCAGAGGTGCGGTTGTTGACCAACAAGGCCTTCGCCTCAAATTTGTTGATGTATGACAAACTTGGCTTTGAGCTTTACAGGGAAACAGCCTTTCCCAGTGGCGGCACCACCGTTCATTTCCGAAAGTTCCTGTCGTAATCAGTGGGGCTGCTGTCGTTTGGTTTCACGCCTGTTGAGTTTTACTCACTAATGTGCGGAAATCAATTTTTCCAGTTTGAGCAGGATATTTTTCATGAAAACAGAAGCACGGGCAGTGGTCATTGGCGGTGGCGTTGTTGGCGTTTCGATGTTGTATCATCTCGCCAAAAAGGGCTGGAGCGATAGTGTTCTGATCGAGCGCAAGGAATTGACGTCGGGTTCGACCTGGCATGCGGCGGGGCTTTTGCCGCTGTTCAATATGTCTTATTCGGTGGGGCAGATTCACAAGTATTCGGTCAAGTTCTACGAAGAACTGGAAAAGGAAACCGGACAAAATGTCGGTTTCAAAAAGGTTTCGAACATTCGCTTGGCCCGCACAAAGGACCGCTGGGACGAGTTCATGTATTATGCCGGGATTGCCGAGACCATTGGCATCCGGGTCAACAAGCTGACGCCCGAACAACTGAAAGAAATCTGGCCGCTGTGTGAAACCGAGGGCATCATCGGGGCCATCCAGCATCCCGATGATGGTTACATCCAGCCTGCGGATTTGACCCAGGCCCTGGCCAAGGGTGCGCGTTCACATGGTGCTGAGATCTATCGCAACACTGCGGTGACGGCGATTGCCCAAAACCAGGCTGGCAAATGGGTGGTGACCACGGACAAGGGCACCATCACCTGTGATCACGTGGTGTCCTGCACCGGAAATTTTGCCAGCAAGACGGGAGCAATGGTGGGACTTGATGTACCCGTCATTCCAGTGGAGCACCAATATATCGTCACGGAACCACATCCCTTGATTCGCCAACGTCAGGCCAAGGGACTACCTGAAATGGGCGTTTTGCGCGAAGCCGATTCAAGCTGGTACATGCGCGAGGAAAATGGTGGTCTGCTGCTGGGGCCCTACGAGAAGGGCGCACCCTGTTGCTATGTGGACGGCCCGTCGGATCAAAGCGAATATGAATTGTTCCAGGAAGATCTGGATCGCCTGGGACCTTATATTGAGACGGCGATTGTGCGCGTACCTGCATTTGGTGAAGTTGGCATCAAGAAGGTCTACAACGGGGCGATTGCCTATACGCCTGATGGATCACCGATCATTGGTCCGGCATGGGGTCTCAAAAATTTCTGGTTCAACGAAGGACACTCGTTTGGTGTGACAGCGGCGGGTGGAGCGGGTTGGCAATTGGCGGAATGGATCATCGATGGTGAACCCACCATCGACATGATGGGTGTCGATCCCCGGCGCTTTGGCCCCTATGCCACAGAAGGCTATCTCAAGACCAAGAATGAAGAGGCTTATGCAAACGTTTTCACACCGCATTTCCCCGATGAGGAGCGTTCGGCTGCACGGCCATTGAAAACCACGCCCTGCCATGGCCGGATGAAAGATCTGGGTGCGGTGTTTGGCTCGGTTTATGGCTGGGAACGTCCGGGCTGGTTTGCGCCGAAGGGCTATGGCCTGAGTGAGGCTGAACTCAACAGCTCAGATACCTTGACCAATCATAATCATGCGCCTGCTGACACGGACGGCCGGGTAAAGGAAAAGTGGTCATTCCGGCGTTCCAACTATTTCAACTATGTCGGTGAGGAATGCCGCGCTGTCATGGCATCGGTGGGTCTGCAGGACATGTCGGCCTTTGCCAAGATGGAAGTCTCCGGTCCCAAGGCGCGGGACTGGTTGGAGTCAATTCTTGCGAACAAAATTCCTAAAAAGATGGGCCGCATTGCACTGGCACATCTGTTGACGCCACACGGAGGTGTGCGGGGCGAGTTCACCGTCTATGAGTGGTCGCCTGGAAAATTCTATCTGGTCTCCGCTGGTGCCTATGAGCGGCATGACCATGATACACTGTCCAAGCTTTTGCCTGATGATGGATCGGTGAAATTGACACCTCTCACGACACGGCTTGGCGTGCTGGTCATCGCCGGACCAAACTCGCGCAAACTGTTGCAGAAACTTACATCTACAGATCTATCGAATGAAGCCTTCCCGTGGCTTACAGGTAAACCCATCAGCGCTGGTGCGGTGTCGGCCCATTGCCTGCGGGTGAATTTCGTTGGCGAATTGGGTTATGAATTCCATCACCCGATTGAACAGCAAGTCGCGTTGTTCGACTTGTTGATGAACGCCGGCAAGGAGTTTGACATTCGCCCCTATGGCATCAAGGCCATGGGTGCGCTTTCTATCGAAAAAAGCTACCGCCTTATTCCGCGTGAATTGTCGATCGAATATTCTGCATATGAATCGGGATTGGATCGATTTGTGCATCCGAACAAGGGACAATTCCTCGGCCGCGATGCCTTGGTGGTGGGGCGCGGGAGGGGCTTGAACTGGAATTTCGTCACCATGGAAGTCGATGGCATCACCGATGATCATTCTGATGTCAGGGGATCAGAACCCATCTACAGCCGGGGCAAGTTGATTGGCCGGGCCACCAATGGCGGCTTTGGTTTCCGCGTCAACAAGTCATTGGCGCTTGCCATGGTGAAGCCGGAACATGCTGCCTTGGGCACTGAGCTTGAGGTCAAAATTCTCGACAAAATATTCCAGACACGTGTCATCGGAGAAAGTCCCTATGATCCGGAAAATGCGACCTTGCGGGGCTGATGTCATGACCTTGGAACCGTCTGTGTTAAAGGCTTAGCGCAGGCGGAACCGAATCAATGACATTGCAAGAACAAAGCTACGGACGTGGCGTCACTTTTGTTTTGTTGGCGACCTTGGGCTGGTCGTTGTCTGGTGTTTTCGTGCGCTTCATGCCGGAACTTTCAGGTTGGCAGATCAATTGCTGGCGGGGCTTTTGGACCTTCGTCAGTATCCTGTGTTACCTCGTCCTGGTTTATGGGTCCGAAGTATTCTCAATCTTTGGCAAAATACCCATCACTGGGCTTTTGTTATCAGCGGTTTTTTTTGCTTTCGGCTCAACCATGTATGTGACCTCCCTGACGCTGGTGAGCACCGCCGTCATCTCGGTGATCGGGGCAAGCTCGCCATTGTTTACGGGGCTCTTGAGTCCTTGGGTGACGGGTGAGAAACCCGGCATTGCGGCGTGGTTTGCAGCCATACTGGCTTTGGGTGGCATGGGGGTGATTGCCTGGAATGGGCTCGAATCGGGCAATGCCATTGGCATCGCCGTTTCCCTGCTGGTGCCCATCAGTTTTGCCATCCAGACCCTGACGCTACGGCGCTACCGCCATGTGGATATGACGCCTGCGATTTGTCTGGGGGGATTGATGGCGTTTTTTGGTGCGGGATTTGCAGGGTTCTGGTTTCAGGCGGGAGGTGGCTTTGATGTACCCTTGCGACTGGTGGCTTTTCTCGCGGTCATGGCCTTTGTTCAACTGGCAGTTCCACTGATCTGGTATGCCAAAGGAGCAAAGTCAGTTCCCGCCATCACGCTTTCGTTGATCGTCATGCTGGATGCTGTGCTTAATCCCCTGTGGCCTTGGCTGATGGTCAATGAAGTGCCAGAGAAAACCACTTTCATCGGGGGTGGGATCATCATGATTGCCGTGCTGATTTCAATTTTTGGCGCACGGTTGTTCAAACGGGATGTCGCATGATGCGCTATGCAACACTCGTCGGCTTTTCAGCAGTGCTCATGTGGGGACTGCTGGCCTGGTTGGCCAAACTCTCAAGTGGTTTGCCGCCGTTTCAAATGATGGCCATGGGCTTTTTTGTCGGTGGATTAGTAGGTGTCGCGAGTTGGTTGTTTCGGTCCGGTGCACATCAAGTGCTGTGGTCTCAGGGCTGGCAAGTCTGGGTCTTGAATGTCGGCGGATTGTTTGGCTGTCACCTCGTATACTTCGTCGCGGTCCGCAATGGTCCGGTCGCCGAAGTCAGCCTGATTTCCTATACGTGGCCCCTGTTGATTGTGGTGTTCTCTTCATTTGCGCCGGGTGAAAACCTGCGGGGGCATCATGTTGCTGGTGTCGTTTTGGCGCTGCTCGGGGCCTATGTCGTGATCAGCAAGGGGCAACTCAACGCTTTCTCCGGCGGACTCACTTTGGGTCATCTGATTGCTGTTCCCTATGCCTTCATGTGGGCGGCGTTTTCGGTATCGATCCGGCGGTTTGGAGACATCCCCTCGGATATTGTAGCGGGATTTTGTCTGGCCTGTGCTGCACTTGCCGCAGTCATGCACCTGCTGTTGGAAACGACAATCTGGCCACTTGATGGACAGCAATGGTTCGCCATCATAGGCCTTGGTGTGCTCCCCATGGGGCTGGCTTTCTATGCCTGGGATTATGGTATGAAACGTGGCGACCGCATTGTGCTGGGAGCTGCATCTTATGCCGCTCCCCTGATCTCGACCCTTGTCCTGCTCTTTGCCGGAGTGACAGCATTCCACTGGTCCATTGCCTTGGCCTGCCTGCTCATCATGGGTGGGGCAATCATTGCTTCGAAAGATATGTTGTTCAAGAAAGCTACCTGAAATTATTCTTCCGTATACGGAGTTCTGCAAACACCTCTGCATCGGTTGCTTGCTCCATTCCAAGATTTTTACGAATCTCTGGCGAATTGCAGCGCATGTAGGGGTTGGTTTTCAGCTCATCCCCGATGGTGGTGGGGCAGGTCATTTTACCTTGGGCCCGCAGGTTTTTCACTTCGTTGGCGCGCATTTGCAAGTCCCGGTTGCCGGGCTCCATGGCCAATGCAAACTTGGCATTGGCCTCGGTATATTCATGGCCGCAATAAACTGATGTCATGGGCTGCAATGTGGCGAACTGGTTCACGGAATTGAACATCTCATCCATGGTGCCTTCGAGGACGCGGCCACATCCCATGGCAAACAAGGTGTCGGCGGCAAACAGCAGATAGTCATCCTCGAAATGATAGGCGATGTGGCCTGCCGTATGGCCGGGGCAGGCGAAAACCCGCATGTCGCGCTGGGCGATTTTGACAACATCGCCGCCGCCAACGGTCTGGGTGATGCCGGGAATCCGGTCCTTCTCCAATACAGGCCCTATGATCTGGCAGCCATAGGCTTCTTTCAGCTCAAGATTGCCGTCGACGTGGTCACTGTGATGGTGCGTGGTGAGAATGTGGGTAAGCTGCCAGCCGCGCTTCTTCAGCTGGGTCACGACAGCCGCCGCATCAGGGGCATCGATCGAGATGGTGGTGCCCGTGGGATGGTCGTGCACCAGCACGCCATAGTTGTCTTCACGGCAGATGAATTGGTGAACGCTGAGATGGGCCATGAGCGGTTGTCCTTTGGGAACATGATGTGCCTCAAGGCGGCGGGGCAAGCAATTCTTTTATGCACCTGTTCACGCCAACCACTGTTTGCGCTAGCATCGGCATATGGATGTAGTTGATCTGCGCGAGTTCTACAGAAGTGACCTGGGCGTTGTCACTGCCCAGCTGATTGGACGACAGCTCAAGGGTTTTGCCAAACCAGCGACGGCTCAAACGGTCATGGGAATGGGATACGCGACACCTTACCTGCAACAACTCGCACCTGCTTCATCCCTGACGCTCTCCTTCATGCTGGCCCAGCAAGGTGTTACCCATTGGCCTGACAATGCCTTGAATCGGTCCGCCCTGGTTGATGCGTCAGACCTGCCTTTGCTCGAAAGCACGATAGATCTCGCTCTCGTGGTGCATGGCCTGGAATTTGCCGATGCACCGCTGGAAACCCTTCAGGAGATATGGCGGGTGATGGCACCCCAGGGTCGGTTGCTGCTGGTGGTGCCGAACCGCCGGGGATTGTGGGCAGCTTCTGAAGCCACACCCTTTGGCTATGGCCAGCCGTTTTCACGGGGACAACTTTCTGGTTTGCTCAAGCAAGCCAAATTTGCGGTCACTCAATGGCGCAGTGCGCTTTGCTTGCCGCCCCTGCAAAATCCAGGATTTTTAAAGGCTGCGCCTGCTGTTGAAGCCGTGGCCGAACGAGCCCTTGCCAGATTTTCCGGCGTGACTATCGTTGAAGCCATGAAGCAGGTTTATGCATTTTCATCCGGAAAACGGGCGCGAAGGCCGTTGCAGCGTTTCAGGCCGATACTCCTGCCTTCGCCGCAATCCAGCCGCGATGCATTAAAAGTTTCACGTGAACGGTTCACAGACAAGGCAAATTCGGTCTAAAGAGTTGAACCCTGAACTGGATTGCTGATGACCGAAAAGCCCAACACCGAAAATAGCGGCGATGCCCTGGATGCCCTGCGGCGCGAACTCGACAGCCTCGATGATGGATTGATCGAGTTGCTGGCCAAGCGCTTTACCGTCACAGCGCAGGTCAAGAGCTTGAAGCAGGTGACGGCCAAATCTGTTGCATCCCCACTCCGGCCTGCGCGGGAAGTACAAATTCACCGCCGCTTGCTGGCAAAGTCAAAGCTGCATGGCCTTGACCCTGCCATGGTGTTGAAAATCTGGCGTGGCATCCTCACCCAGTCCAGCTTGAACCAATCCCCGATGACCTTGCATGTGTCACGGCGGTTGAGCCAAACCATAGGTCACCGTTTGCGCATCCGTGATCATTTTCCCGGCATGGCGGTGGAGGAATGGCGCGACGAGGCCCAGGTCTTGACGCAAGTCGGGGTGAGTGGGGGCGATATTTGTGTGGTCGAAACCGATGCGCCCTGGGTTGAAGGCTTTGTCGCAGGCCTCGCAGGGTCTGCACAAGTGATTGCCAGCCTGCCTGTGCAATCGAATGACCCGGTGCCGCAATTGCTTGTCATTGGCAATGCACCTTCGGAAGCAACAGGCGATGACGAAACACTGTTGATCAGTCACGGCAACTTGCCGCGGGATTTTGCCCTGCAACCGTTGTGGCACCTTAAAAATGGGGCCTTCAAGCTATCAGCACTTGCCGGATTTCATTCAGAGCAGGAAGCGCCCATCGTCGGTGTGATACGCTCCAACCCGGCCCTTGGTCTTAAAGTGGCTGGGCGCTATGCTTCGGCTACAGGGCTTTGAAAATGGCAGACGACACACGTAACGGACCCGTACCAAAGCCAGGCATTCTCGGTATAACAGCCTATACGCCGGGCAAAAGTGGCGCCAAGGGCGCCAAGGTTTTCAAGCTCTCGTCGAATGAATCGCCACTTGGAGCAAGCCCCAACGCCATGGCGGCTTTTGCCGCGTCCTCGGGCGATCTGGCGCTCTATCCTGATGGCAGCGCCACGGCATTGCGCGGTGCCTTGGCAGCACGTTATGGTTTGGCTGCTGACAGGCTGATCTGCGGGGCGGGGTCTGACGAAATCCTGCAACTCCTCGCCCACGCCTATCTCAGTCCCGGCGACGAGGCGATCTACAGCCAATATGGTTTCATGGTGTATCCCATCGTCATTGCCGCCAATGGGGCAACGGCCGTGGTGGCCAAGGAAAGCCAGTTCGCCACGGATATCGATGCGATGATTGCCGCCATCAGTCCACGGACCAAAATTGTCTTTCTTGCAAACCCGAATAATCCTACGGGCACCTATGTGTCGTTCGAAGCAGTAAAACGCTTGCACAGCGCTTTGCCTTCCCATGTGCTGCTGGTGCTGGATGCGGCCTATGCAGAGTTTGTGACGGCCAATGACTATGAAGCGGGCGTGGCACTGGTATCATCGTCGGAAAATGTTGTGATGACCCGCACCTTCTCCAAGCTGCATGGACTTGCGGCCTTGCGTTTGGGCTGGGCCTATGGTCCTGCCTCAGTAATTGACGTGCTCAACCGCATCCGGGGACCATTCAATGTGTCAGCACCCGCCATTTCTGCCGGTGTTGCGGCGATCAATGATACAGCTTTCATGGATGAAGCGCTGGCTTTCAACTCAAAATGGCTTGCATGGCTCAAGCTGGAAATTGAAAAACTGGGTCTGACTGTCACGCCCAGTGTTGGGAATTTTCTGCTGGTGCATTTTCCGGCCTCTAAAAATGCCGCGACAGCTGATGCATTCTTACAAGACCGGGGGTTGGTGCTGCGCCGCATGGACGGCTATGGCATTGCCAGTGCCTTACGGCTTTCTGTGGGAACTGAAGAAGCCAATGGTGCCGTAATTGACGCATTGAAAGATTTTCTCTCGTGACAACTGAATTCAAAAGCCCTTTCAAACGGGTTGCGGTTTTGGGCCTCGGCCTGATTGGTTCCTCCATCATCAGGGCCATGCAGAAACAGGGGCATGGCAGTGTCATTGTCGGTCATGCGCGCAGTGCTGAAACGCGGGAGGTTGCGCTTGAAATCGGTTTGGTATCTGAGGTTTTTGAAAATCCCGCTGATGCCGTAAAAGGTGCTGATCTTGTCATTCTGTGTGCGCCTGTGGGAGCTTGTGGTCCTCTCGCAGAAGCCATCGCCAAGGATATTTCACCGGGTGCCATTCTGACCGATGTGGGTTCGGTGAAACGCGCCATCGTCAGGGATGTGTTGCCGCATGTTCCGCCTCATGTGATTTTCATTCCCGGCCATCCCATTGCTGGCACTGAACAATCAGGTCCGCGTTCGGGCTTTGCTGAACTGTTTGAAAACCGCTGGCACATCCTCACGCCATTGCCTGAAAATCCGCCGGAAAAAGTCCAGGCGCTTGAAGATTTCTGGAAGAGTTTTGGTGCGCGGGTCGAACGCATGGATGTCGACCATCACGACATGGTACTGGCGATGACCAGCCATTTGCCGCATCTCATTGCCTATAATGCGGTGACCACAGCCAGCGATCTTGAGACCGTGACAAAATCCGAGGTCATCAAGTTTTCGGCTGGCGGCTTTCGTGATCTCACCCGTATTGCCGCCTCTGACCCCACCATGTGGCGCGACGTGTTTCTCAACAACCGCGATGCCGTACTCGACATTCTCGGACGCTTTTCGGAAGAGCTTTCGATTTTGCAAAAAGCCATCCGGGCTGGGGATGGCGACAAGCTGTTTGATGTTTTCAGCAAGGCCCGGGAAATACGGCGTGGCATCATCGCCGCCGGACAGGATACGGCGGCTCCCAACTTTGGCCGCGATCCCACCCACAAGACATGAAAAGCGATAATCAAAACCACTGGGTGTTTGCCTATGGCTCGTTGATCTGGCGACCGGACTTTCCTTACGTGCATGCAGAGCCTGCAACACTGGAAGGATTTCACCGATCGCTGTGCGTGTTGTCGCACAAGTATCGTGGCACTGAGGATTGCAAAGGACTGGTGTTTGGCCTGGATCAGGGTGGCACCTGTCAGGGGCTTGCCTATGAGGTGGCGGCTGATCGTTGGGCCGAGACCCATGCCTATCTCACGATGCGGGAATTGGTGACACACGTTTACAAGGAAAAACTGCTGCCCGTTGGCTTGACGGTCAGTCAGCGCGAAGTGTTGGCGATGACTTATGTGGTTGACCGGGACCATCAACAATTTACCGGAGAACTCGACCAGGGCCAAGTCCTTGAATACATCAGGCAAGGACATGGTGAGGCAGGGTCCTGCGCCGACTATGTGCGCCAGACAGCAGCGCATTTGCGGCAAATGGGCTGTGTTGATGCTGAACTTGAGGCGTTGTCGCAATTGATCTGACCAGTCGATTGCAAGTGCGGCCAAATGGTCGCAATTGGTTGGGCTTTGCCGTTGTCGGAATTGACTTGTTCAGGCGTGGTGCCTAGAGGTTCACGCCATATTCCAGGGAGCTTATCCGATGAAAGTATTGGTCGCGGTCAAACGCGTGGTGGATTACAACGTCAAAATTCGTGTGAAAGCCGATGGCTCAGGCGTCGAACTCGCCAACGTCAAGATGTCGATGAACCCGTTTGACGAAATTGGCGTGGAAGAAGCCATCCGTCTCAAGGAACAAGGCAAGGCGACGGAAATCATTGCAGTTTCGATTGGGCCGCAACAATGCCAGGAAACACTCCGCACCGCACTTGCCATGGGCGCAGACCGGGCCATTTTGGTGAAGCATGATGAACTCATTGAACCCCTCGCCGTTGCCAAAATCCTCAAAGGCATCGTTGAGGCTGAAAAGCCCGAGATTGTCATTCTCGGCAAGCAGGCGATTGATGATGATGCCAACCAGACCGGGCAGATGCTGGCGGCACTGCTTGGCTGGCCGCAAGCCACAGCATGCTCCAAACTTGAACCCGGTTCTGGTGAAGCCACGATCACCCGCGAAATTGATGGCGGGTTGCAGACCCTGAAAGTGAAGATGCCGCTGATCGTCACTACGGATCTGCGCTTGAACCAACCGCGCTATGCCTCGCTGCCTAACATCATGAAAGCCAAGAAGAAGCCGATGGATGAAAAGACACCTGCTGACTATGGCGTCAATCCAGCGCCGCGCCTCAAGGTTCTGAACACAATTGATCCGCCCAAGCGCGACGCAGGGGTGAAAGTGAAGTCGGTCGGTGAATTGGTATCAAAACTCAAAGAAGTGGGAGCAATCTGATCATGGCCGTTCTTTTGATTGCCGAACACGACAATGCATCCCTGAAAGATGCCACCCACAAGGCCTTGACGGCTGCCCTGCAAATGGGTGGTGATGTGCATGTGCTGGTCGCTGGCAACAAGGCAGGTGCTGCCGCTGCTGCTGCTGCCAAACTTTCTGGCGTCAAAAAAGTGCTGCATGCTGAATCAGCACATCTTGAAAGGCCATTAGCCGAACCGATGGCTGCCACCATTGTGGCGCTGGCTTCCGGCTATGATCATGTCGTTGCCGCTGCCACCACCAATGGTAAAAACTATATGCCTCGGGTTGCAGCACTTTTTGACGTCATGCAAATCTCGGATATTGCTGAAGTGAAATCGGCTGATACATTTGTCCGCCTGATTTATGCGGGAAATGCGGTGCAGACTGTTCAGTCGACGGATGCCAAGAAGATCATCACCGTGCGCACTGCGTCTTTCGCAGCGACGGGAGATGGCGGTTCAGCCGCCATCGAAGTTGTGAAGGCTTCGGCTGATCCCGGTCTCTCGTCCTATGTCAGTGAAAATCTCACCCAGTCAGACCGACCTGAACTCACCTCGGCCAAGATCATCGTATCGGGCGGGCGTGGCATGCAGAATGGTGACAATTTCAAAATGCTTGAGGCCGTGGCCAAGAAGCTCAACGCAGCAGTGGGAGCTTCACGTGCGGCTGTTGATGCGGGTTTTGTGCCCAATGATTATCAGGTCGGACAAACCGGCAAAGTGGTGGCACCCAATCTCTATATCGCCGTTGGCATTTCAGGGGCCATCCAACATCTGGCGGGGATGAAGGATTCGAAGATCATCGTGGCCATCAACAAGGACGAAGAAGCACCGATTTTCCAAGTGGCGGATTACGGGCTGGTGGCGGATTTGTTTACGGCTGTACCGGAACTGGATGCGGAACTGGGAAAGCTTGGCAAATAGTCAGGTTTTTTGCGACACACGGCTGGCGATCAACGAAATGCTGAATGGCAGCACCATAAATCCAAAAGCCATCCACGGCAGGCTGGTCATCATGTTCATGTCCATCAGGTAGCCACCGACCCTGGCTCCGGTTGCTTGGCCGAGGTAGACGAAAGAAGTGTTGAGCGCGATAGTGGCCGAGGCGATTTGCGGCGCAAGGCTTGCAAGTCTGCTCTGCTGAAGGGAATTGGATGAGAATGATCCAAGGCCCCAGAACAGGCTGGCCAGCATGGCGAAGTTGAAGTTTCCATAGGACAGTGCAAAGCCGATGAAGCCGATACAAAGCGAGGCAAGCCCGGCCGCGATAATTTTATCGACACCAAATTTGCCAACGATGCGTGAAGCAACGGCATTGCCGGTGACACCGGCAAGGCCGACGATCAAAAAAGCCATGGAGATCATGAGCGGCGTTGCACCAAAACCGTTTTTCAGAAGGGACGCGATATAGGCAAACATGGTGAACTGGCCTGACATGGACAGCAGCGTCACCAGGAACACCAGCAGGATGACAGGCGAGCCCAAGGCTTTCATCCAGTCCGCTAGCCCCAGGGGTTGCACAAACAGTCCGGGCTTGAGGCTGAACCAGATGGCCAATGTTCCGAGAAGCGACAATGCCGCCATCGCATAGTAAGCCGTGCGCCAACCGAACTGCGATGAGATCAATCCGCCAAGCGGAATCCCTGCAACAGAAGCGGCAGACCAGCCGATGAAAATAAAGGCAATGGCTGCTGCGCGCTTGTCCGGGGGCAGCAGAAGGCTGGCTGTTGCTGCGGCTTGCGGTGTGAAGATGGCCGCACCTATTATGGTGATGCCACGAATCCAGAGCTGCAATTCAAAGCTAGGTGCCAGAGCCGCTGCCAGGTGTCCTGCGCTATACAGCAACAGCGACAAGCTCAACAAAAGCCGTCGGTCAAAGCGGCTGGTGAAAGTCGCAAACAGGGGTGCGCCTACGCCAACCACGAGGCCGCCCACCAAACTCAAAAGGCCCGCCCGGGCCGGGGTGATGGCGAAATCCGTGGACATGTCATTCAGCAATCCGGCAGGTAGCAGAACGCCTGTACCGATCAGGAAATTGCCAAACATCATGGCCCAGAGGGCAATCGTGTTATTGCTGGTTGTATGATCGGTGGTTGTCGTGTGTGACATGATGGCTCAATTTGCAGGTTTGAAAAGCGCTTGAACTGCGTAGCCCGCGGGCATAGGGTCGCGCCGCTTTGATCAGTAGACAGGAACAGACACAAGCATGAAAATTGCAAAGGTAGGCATCATTGGCGCAGGGCAAATGGGATCCGGTATTGCGCATATCTGTGCCTTGGCCGGGCATATTGTGGGCCTTCACGACGTAGCGAATGACCGGATCGACAACGGGCTGTTGCAAATCGCCGCCAATATGGCGCGGCAGGTGAAGTCCGGGAAAATTACCGAAGAGGACAAGGTTTCAGCACTGGCGCGCATCCACAAGGTTGCGGCCTATGAGGGTTTTGGCGACCATGATCTGGTGATTGAGTCGGCCACTGAAAAAGAAGCGATCAAGATCAAGATTTTTGAAGAGCTGTGTCCCCACCTGAAAAAAGATGCGCTGTTGGGTTCCAACACATCATCAATTTCGATCACCCGGCTTGCTGCCGTGACGGACCGCCCGGAAAAATTCATGGGCATTCATTTCATGAATCCGGTGCCAGTGATGGAACTTGTCGAACTCATTCGCGGCATCGTCACCGATGATGCGACGTTCAAGACCATTCATGCCTTTGCCCTGAATCTCAAAAAAACCATTGCCGTTTCTGAAGATTTTCCGGCCTTCATCGTCAACCGCATCCTGCTGCCAATGATCAATGAGGCTGTCTATACGCTTTATGAAGGTGTGGGTGGTGTTGAAGCCATCGACACAGCCATGCGGCTTGGGGCGCATCACCCGATGGGGCCATTGCAGCTTGCGGATTTTATCGGTCTGGATACCTGTCTCTCGATCATGCAGGTGCTGCACGAGGGATTGTCGGATTCGAAATATCGCCCTTGTCCGTTGCTGGTGAAATATGTGGAAGCCGGATGGCTGGGGCGCAAGACCAAACGCGGTTTCTATGATTACCGCGGCGAAAAGCCGGTGCCGACGCGGTAGAAGGTTTTTCTAAAAGGGAGGGGACGAAACATGGCCAATGGCAATCAGAAAAGAGTTGGCGAAGACTATCCAAAGAAAAACTTCCAGACCGATTACAAGACAGGCCGATTTCTGGCGCGTGTGATTTCTTTCTTTGGGTGGCTGCTGATCGTTTTGGCCATTGTCATCCCAGCCATTGCCTTGGCTGTAGGCCAACGTAGCGAAGCTGCCCTCCCACAAATGGGTGGGCCATCCGTGTATGTCGCGTTGGCAGCAATTTGTTCGGGTCTTGTTTTGACGGGCATCATTTTGGTCGCGGTCGGCCACGTCATGCCTGCCACCATGGATACGGCAAATGCCACCCGGCAAATGCTTGAGATCATGAAAGACTGATCAGCGCGGCATTAAATTCAACGTGTTGAAAGAAAGCGGGGTTCCAGCTCGCGCTCCGCAAGGGCTACGCTTGGCTGGAATGACGTTTTGGAGGGTGGTAATCTCATTTGACTGCCCGCTACTTTGGATCAGGATCGGGCGATGTTTCTGCCGCACGACGAATAGTGCCATAGTGCTCGAGTGCCCGCTCCACAATTTCTTTCGTTGACAGCCCTTCGCGCTCAGCCAATGAAATGGCCAATTCAGCTGCCCTGCCAATCAGTATCAATTCGTCCTCTTCCATAACTACTTTTCCTCCATCAAGACCCGCACCATCGCTTTGGCCTCCGGGGATGACCATTCGGCGGGGCCGAGGAGGCGCCCGCGTTCTTTACCGTTGCGGTCGATAAGTACTGTGGCGGGAAGGCCTAAAGCTTGCAGGGCTTTCAGGCTGGTGCCTTCGGGGTCAGTATAGGCGGCAAGATTGTCAGCGGCGGTTTCCTTGAGGAAGGCTTGCGATGCCGCAAGGCCCTTCCTGTCCACACTCAAGGCCACGACTTCAAAATCAGCGCCGCCCAATTCTTTCTGCAGTTTGGCAATGTCAGGCATTTCCTTGCGGCAGGGGGCGCACCAGGTGGCCCAGAGGTTCAGCAGAACAACTTTACCTTTCCAGGCGGCAAGACTGCGTTGTTTGTTGTCTTTGTCAGCAAAGCCAAAAGTGGCGATGTCCTTGGGTGCTGTGTGAACCAGAAATGCGGCCATGGGACCAGTTGCCATGGCCTTGCTCAAACCACTATTGGTGCCTGAAACGGAAGTTTGTGCTGGTGGCTGGCTTTCAGCCTTGCGCGGCTCACCTGCATACCAGTAAACGCCTCTGGCCAACACATAGAGAATGGCGAAGAAGGTCAGGATATTTATGATTTTTTTGAAGAGCGGTGAATTCATGATGTTTATGCTTCTCGCGACACGTCGTTCTTTGATTGTAGTCGAAAACGGGAATTCAAATGGCAAATAAAATGTGGGGCGGTCGATTTGCGCAAGGGCCTTCTGCCATCATGGCGGAAATCAATGCCTCCATCGGTTTTGACAAGCGCCTGTACGCCCAGGATATCGCAGGCTCGAAGGCCCATGCCGCCATGCTGGCGCAACAAAAAATCATTTCCAAGGCAGATGCAAAGGTTATCATCAACGGTCTAGATCAGGTCAAGGCAGAAATCGATGGCGGTTCGTTCAACTTCTCTGATGCTCTTGAAGACATTCACATGAATGTCGAATCACGATTGCGGGAGATCATTGGGGAACCCGCTGGTCGCTTGCACACGGCACGTTCGCGCAACGACCAGGTGGCCACGGATTTCCGACTCTATATGCGCGATGTGGTAGACAGTGTTGATGCAGCACTGGCGACGCTGCAACTCGCATTGGCCACACAGGCTGCAACTCATGCCGCCACCATCATGCCGGGGTTCACGCATTTGCAGGTGGCCCAGCCTGTGACGTTTGGGCATCATCTCCTGGCCTACGTTGAAATGCTCTCGCGGGATCGTGGGCGCTTTGCCGATGCCAGAAAGCGCGTCAATCTCTCACCCCTTGGTGCTGCGGCGCTGGCGGGCACGCCCTATCCGATTGACCGAATACAGACGGCCAAGGCCTTGGGCTTTGCTGAACCGCTGCACAATTCCATGGATGCCGTGTCGGCACGGGATTTTGTGCTGGAAGTGCTGGCCGCATCGACAATCTGTGCCATCAACCTGTCAAGGCTGGCCGAGGAAATCGTGTTCTGGTGTTCAGCGCAATTTCGCTTTGTGGCGCTGTCAGACAAGTTCACCACGGGCTCTTCCATCATGCCGCAAAAACGCAATCCTGATGCGGCAGAATTGGTGCGGGCTAAACCGGGGCGGATTCTAGGCGCTTTTACAGCACTTGCCATGGTCATGAAGGGCTTGCCGCTCACCTACTCCAAGGACATGCAGGAAGACAAGGAACCGGCCTTTGATGCCGTGGACAGTCTGGCGCTTGCCATTGCCGCCATGACTGGCATGATTGATGACATGGTGCCGAACAAAAAAGCCATGCATGATGCAGCCTCCATGGGCTACGCGGTGGCGACTGATCTGGCCGACTGGCTGGTGACGGCGCTCAACATGCCGTTTCGTGATGCCCACCATGTGACTGGGCAAATCGTGGCGCTGGCGGAACAGAAGAAATTGCAGCTCGATGAAGTTGCTTTGACTGACTTGCAGTCAGTCGAACCACGCATTACAAAATCCGTGTTCAAGGTGCTGACGGTTGAGAATTCGGTTGCGCAACGACGCTCGCTTGGGGGAACCTCTCCGACCAATGTAAAACGTGAAGCCCAACGCTGGCTCAAGATTTTGAAAGGTTGATGATGATGATTTTAAAACACGCCCTGCTGCTGGTTCTACTGGCAACGTCAATCACAGCTTGCGGTGTCCGCGGTGATCCCCAACCTCCCGCCTTGACAGAAACGAAGTAGGGCCATGCATCACTTTGGTTATAAAAACGGTGTGCTGCATGCCGAGGACGTTGATTTGTCGGCGCTGGCCGATGAGGTAGGCACACCGTTTTACTGCTATTCCACCGCCACGCTGGAGCGGCACTACCAGGTGATGGACAAGGCCTTCAAAGGCACGGATCACATGATCTGCTATGCCATGAAGGCCAATTCCAACCAGGCCGTCATCAAGACCATGGCGGCGCAGGGGGCTGGCATGGATGTGGTATCGGAAGGTGAGTTGCGCCGTGCCCTGGCGGTGGGTGTTCCGGCACGGCGCATTGTGTTTTCAGGCGTTGGCAAGACGGCGCGTGAAATGGCCTTTGCCCTCAAGGAAGGCATTGCCTGTTTCAATGTTGAATCAGAGCCGGAACTTGAATTGCTGTCAGCCGTGGCAACCCGTGTGGGACAACGGGCATCGGTCTCCATCCGTGTCAACCCGGATGTTGATGCCAAGACCCATGCCAAGATCACCACCGGAAAGGCTGACAACAAATTTGGCATTTCCTGGACCAGGGCCCAGGAAGTTTATGGGCGGGGCGCCAAACTGCCGGGGCTTGATGTGGCGGGCATCGATATGCATATCGGCAGCCAGATCACTGAACTTGCGCCGTTTGAACAGGCCTATAAACTGATGGCGGAATTGACCCGCAGCCTGCTGGCCGACGGTCACAATATCAGGCACCTCGATTTGGGCGGCGGACTTGGCATTCCCTATCGCGGCGACAATGACATTCCGCCACACCCGGATGAATATGGGGCAATGGTCAAACGGGTTCTGGGACCCTTGGGATTGAAACTCGTGCTGGAACCGGGGCGGATGTTTGTTGGCAATGCCGGCATTCTGGTGACGCGGGTGATCTATGTGAAGGACTCCGGGGCCAAGGT
Source organism: Hyphomicrobiales bacterium (assembly GCA_031418195.1). Classification (GTDB taxonomy): domain Bacteria; phylum Pseudomonadota; class Alphaproteobacteria; order Rhizobiales; family Aestuariivirgaceae; genus Aestuariivirga. Next base: position 28,072 of record JANOXA010000054.1, read on the forward strand.
GTTTGTCATTCAGGATGGGGCCATGAATGACTTGATCCGGCCTACGCTTTATGATGCCCATCACGAGATCTTGCCGGTTGATGAAAACCGCAAGTCAGCCGAGATGATTGTGGCCGATGTGGTGGGCGGGGTTTGTGAATCGGGTGACTATTTTGCCAAGGATCGCAGGATGCCCCGGCCAGAACAAGGTGATCTGTTGGCTGTCATGACGGCAGGGGCCTATGGAGCTGTGCAATCCGGCACTTATAACACCCGACCCCTGGTGCCTGAGGTTCTGGTGCGGGGTGACAAATATGCGGTGGTCCGGCCACGGCTGGATTACGAAGAATTAATCGGATTGGACCGACTGGCCCCGTGGCAGCAGGTGTAATCAGCAAACAGTGATGGCATATTTGGGCCTTATTTATGTTATGAAGTTCCCATGATGATACGACGCAAAATCCGAGAACCTCTGGAAGCCCTCGACCACAGAATCGGCTGGCAACGGGAGGCCATGGGTTTTGAAGGACTTTGGCAGGCTTTGCACTGGCCGCTGATGGTTCTCGGATTGGCCCTGTTGCTGGCGGTATCAGGCGCTTTTTTGGCGTTGCCGCAAGGCTTGCGCCTCACCGGACTTGCAGCGCTTGCACTTCTTTTCATCGTCGCGCTGAAGCCCTTGTGGCGGTTGCGTTATCCCAAGCGCATGGCGGCCATGCGGCATATGGAAACCCTTGGCGCTTTTGAGCATCGGCAGGTCTCCAGTGCCAAGGACCAACTGGCGCCTGAACTGGTTGATCCGAAGGCCGAGGTTCTATGGGAAGAACACAAGCGTCGCCAACTGGCCGGACTGGATAATCTACGGGTTGTGCCACCCCGGTCGCGCTGGCGCTTGTTTGATCCCCTGGCCCTTCGGGTGCCGCTTGTGATGGCACTTGGGGCAGCTTTTCTGCTGGGGCCGAATTCCCTGATTTCCAATCTTCAGGAATCAGTCAGGCTCACACCAGCCGTTGCCGCCATCCCTCTCAGCATGGATGCCTGGCTCAAGCCTCCGGCCTATACGGGAAGACCGCCGCTGTTGCTCACCTCACCTGTCATTGCCGAAAAACTGGCATCGGGTGTTGGCATTGATATTCCGGAGCGGGCGGTGTTCAGCTTGCGCCTCACAGGTGCAGATGACCCTTCAGTTGCATTTCTTGCCGAGGCAAGTGGTGCGGCAATTGCGGATTTAAACAGCAAATCTGAAATCAAGAACGGCGTATTGTCGGCGACGGCAGAAATTGTCCGCCCCCTGGTGATCGTGGTGCGTGATGGTGCAAGGGAGCTGGGCCGCTGGCCAGTCAACACGATTCCTGATCAGCCGCCCAGCCTTGAAATCACTGAAAGTCCCGTGGGCGATGCCAAAGGTGCGTTGTCGTTCAAATGGCAGGGCAGGGATGACTATGGCCTGCGTAAAATCACCGCTGAACTCGAGCTTGCCGATGAGCAGGAGAGTGGCCTTGGCTTTGAGTCCAATGGCATATTTCTTTATGATCCGCCTGTAATGAAAATTGCACTTCGGCGCCCCAACGGCAAAGAGGAAACTGGCACTTCCAAGTTTGATTTCGCCGAACACCCTTGGGCAGGATTCACCGTCAATCTCGCGATGACTGCCTTTGATGGCGCGGCGCAAGGCGGACAAGCCAAGCCCGCCAGGTTCAAAATGCCGGAGCGGGTTTTTGTGCGGGCTTTGCCCCGTGCCTTGATCGAACAACGCCGGGACCTCATCCTGTTTCCGGAACGGGCCGGACATATCGGCACGCTGATTGAAACCCTGTCGCTTTACCCGAAAGACCTGTTTGAAAGTTCAACGCCTGTCGTCATCATGGGGGCGATTGCCTCGCGTTTGCGCAATGCTGCAAGCAATGACGACATCCGCTTTGCCGTGGCAGAAATCTGGAAGCTCGCCGTGGCACTTGAAGATGGTGCCCTGTCAGATGCCAAGGCGGAATTGCAGGCCTTGAAAGAAGAGCTGGAAAAAGCCTTGCGGGATGGGGCGTCGAAAGAACGTATCGCTGAACTGATGAACAAGATGCGAAAGGCCATGGACCGCTATATGGATGCCCTGCGCAAGGAAACTGAAAAGCGTATCCAGGAAGGCACGTTGCAACCCCAGAAGGGCCAGCAAGACAAAAGCATCAGCCGTGAAGATTTGCAGAAAATGCTGGATGAACTTGAGAAAATGTCGAAGGACGGCTCCAAGGACATGGCCCAGCAGATGCTGGAGGAACTCAACAAGTTATTGCAGAACCTGCAACCCGGCGGTGACCAACAGGCAGGTGGAGAGGGATCAAGTGCGCTTGATGACATGATGCAGGGCCTCGGCGACCTGATGGGCAAGCAACAGAGATTGATGGATCAGACCCAACGCCAGGGTCAGACGGGTCAAGAGCCGGGTGAAGGCAACGGCGAGGGCAATGGCTTGGCTGATCGGCAGCGTGACCTGAAGGGCAGGCTGGATGGATTGAAGGGCCAGGGCGAAGGCGGACCCGGCGAGTTGGATGAAGCGGGCCGCGCCATGGAGGGGGCGGAACAGTCGCTACGTGATGGCGACCAGGCGGGTGCGCTGCGCCAGCAGGGCGACGCGCTGGACAAGCTGCGCAAGGGCGCCAATAAACTCGCCCAGAAAATGCGCGAACAGGGACAGGGCCAGGCAAAGGGCGAAGCCAGGGATGGTGAGGGGCGCGGCGGTGACGATGATCCCCTGGGTCGCCCGCGGGCTTCAGGCAATGCTGGCGAAGGTCCCGACAAGGACATGGTGCCGAAGGAGCAGGCGCAAAAACGCGCCCGCGAGATTCTGGAAAGCCTGCGTGCCAAGGCCAATGACCGCGACCTGACGGACCAGGAAAAGGCGTATATTGACCGCTTGCTGCGCGGACTTTTTTGAATTCACACCTTCGGCCCTGAAACCACATGGCCGACGAAGGGTAGTTCGCGGAACTGGTGGGCCATGTCCATGCCAAAGCCGACGACAAATTTGTCGGGGCATTTGAAGCCATGAAAATCGCTTGAGATGTTGGCGGCGAGATGGCCGGGCTTGTCGAGCAATACAGCGCTATAGGCCTTGTTGGCACCCCGCGCCATGATCAGATCCTTGGCATGGGCCAGGGTGCGGCCCGATTCAAGGATATCATCCACCAGCAGGATATCGCGGCCACGCACGTCAGTTTCTATATCGCGCAGGACTTCAACTTTGCCCGACGATGTGGTGCCAGCCCGATAACTTGCGAGAATCATGAAATCGACTTCCGGCGACAATCCGGCATGGTGCATGGCGCGAATCAGGTCGGCGGCAAAAATGAAACTGCCCTTGAGCACGGGAATGACCAACAAGCGATATGGGTTGAGGGCGGCTATTTCGTGCGCCAGGGCGGTGATGCGATCACGGATCTGGGATTCTGAAAACAGGACATCGATCTGATATCCATCAATGGTGATGCTGCTCATCGCTTTTGAAACTCAAAGTTTGGACTTGGCTTTCTCGATAGCGATTTCATCGGCCCTGGCAAAGCGAATCTTGAGGTTTTGCGAAGCTTCTGGTGGCGCAGAGACGCGCGTCACAAATCCGGTGGCTTCGCCAGGTCGCAATGGTCTGGCCGCTGTATCCAGAATCCAGGTGTAAAGTTCTTCGCCAGAAGGCCCGACCAAGGCAAATCGCAGCATGGGAATTTTGCGGGTTGCATCATCGATATTGGCAATGTCACCCCTGACCGACAGGATGCGAGACCCTTCAACGATGGCATGCTGGCGTTCGACATTGCGAATATCCAGGCCATAGAGATTGATGGCATAGCCCATGGCTTCATAGGCCTTGATGGTGATGGGGGCAGCCGACACCAGGGTCTCAGGCATGAATGCTGCGGCAACAAAAGGCGCCATCACGAAAAGTCCCAACATCGCCCAGCCTTGGCGGCTGCGGCTGCGGGCAGATTTGGCGGCTGCAAAATGTTCCTGGGATTGCCGTGCCAGTTCGACCAGCCTGCGGGCCTCCAATTCCGGGGCTTCATCATGCTCGATGGTGCGCGGCAGGTTGCGGTTTTGATAATCGTCACTGGCGTGGACAGTTGGCAGGGTTTCAATCTCGGTCCATTGACAGCCACAGGAGCGGCACTGGGCTTTGATGGTGCCAGCAGCGGCGCGGGCCGACAGGTGGTTTCTGGTGTCACAGGCGGGACAGCTGGCAATCATGGGCGCTATGAAGCTTCAAAACTCGAATTGATTCTATGAAGAAGGGACTTCCGGTCCCGGTCTTTCAGCTATCGGTGGACAGGGTTAATGCCGGGTTAAGCAATCGACGGCAAACAGGGGTTGTTGGCAGCCATCATGAAGCTGGATTGCCTTGCTGGATATGGAATTTTGCATGCGTGATGTTTTGAAGCTTGATGCCGTCGGCTTGCGCTACGACAATGGACCGGAAGTGCTGAAATCCGTCTCCTGGCGATTGGCTGGGGGTGACTTTGCTTTTCTGACCGGGCCTTCGGGTGCCGGAAAAACCTCGCTGTTGCGCTTGTTGTTCATGGCCCTGAAACCCAGCCGGGGCAACTTGTCGCTGTTCAACGCAAACGTTGCTGATGCCTCACGTTCAAACATTGCCCAACTCAGGCGGCGGATCGGTGTGGTGTTTCAGGATTTCCGGCTGCTTGACCATCTCTCGGCCTTTGACAATGTGGCGCTTCCCCTGCGCGTGGCGGGACAGCGACCAGAGTCCTATGGCAGCGATGTCAGGGATATCCTGGATTGGGTGGGATTGAAGCAAAAGGCCCAAGCCTTTCCACCGGTTCTGTCGGGCGGTGAAAAACAACGTATCGCCATCGCCCGGGCGGTGATCTCGAAGCCTGAGCTGCTGCTGGCGGATGAGCCTACGGGAAATGTCGACAAGCCATTGGCCAGGCGGCTGATCCATCTGTTTGCGGAACTCAATCGCGGCGGCACAACTGTGCTGATTGCCACCCATGATGAAGCGGTGTTGAAGCAGGTCAAGGCTCCGGTGTTTCATCTGGCGGAGGGGTTGTTGAAGGCATCATGACGATGACAACTGAAACCGAAATCCATCGCAGGCCAGGCGCCATTATTCCGGCTGCTGCTGCACCCCTGCGCAGTCTGACTGCCGTGATGGCCGTCATGTGCTATCTCGCTGTATTGGCCGTGGGCAGCATGATCCTGATTGACCGGGCCGTCAGCCATTGGGCGAGAGGGTTGTCCAGCGAAGCCACGGTGCAACTGCGTGAAATCAGTGGACGGGACATGGAGGCCGACCTTGTCATTGTGGTTGCTCTTTTGCAAACGACGCCGGGATTGGTCAGGGTTGAAGCCTTGCCACGGGAAGCTGGTGCCAAACTGCTGGAGCCATGGATTGGCAATCAGGGGCTGGACAAATTGCCGGTGCCCCGCTTGATCCGGGTGGGAATCGATGAAAAAAATCCGCCGGATTTTGCAAGCCTGGACACAACCTTGCGTGAATCTGTACCAGGTGCCAGGTTGGATACCCACCGTCGTTGGGAAAGCGAGTTGAAGCGCATGGCGGGAACCCTGGCGTTTTTCTCTGGTCTGGTGCTGGTGCTGATCAGCTTGTCAGCCATTGCCATGGTGGTGTTTGCGGCCCGTGCGGTGCTCGACAGCAACCGGGCCATCGTCGACGTGCTGCAATTGGCAGGTGCCGAAGATCACTTCATTGCCAAGGTGATTGACCGGCGGTTTTTGCTGACTGGTCTGAGGTCGGGCCTGATTGGTCTTGGGCTGGGATTGTCGACATTTGTCCTGCTCGGATTTTTTGGTGGGGCAGAAAGCAACGGCGTGGCTGCTGCAGCACGGGGATTGTTTTATGTGCCAGCCGACGGGCCGGACCGTCATATGCTGTGGTTCCTGCTGGTGCCCGTGGTGGCCACGCTCATCGGACTTCTGACATCTCGCTTCACCCTGATGCGGATGCTAAAGGAGTTGTGATGGTTGCCTTTCGCTCTGGTCTATTCAACGTGCTGTTTTATGTCAATCTGCTGGTGTTTCTCATCGGCGGATCGTGGCTGTTCTTTTGTCCGCGCCGCTGGACACTGGCTGGATTGAAACTGTGGGCGCGGACTTCGCTCTGGCTGCTCAAGATTTCCTGCGGCATTCATATGGAGGTCAGGGGTTTGCAGCATGTTCCCCAAGGTGCCTGTATCGTGGCTGGCAAGCACCAGTCGTTCTGGGAGACCTTTGCCATGCTGCCGCTGCTCGATGATGCTTGCATGGTGCTCAAAAAGGAACTGACGCTGATCCCGTTTTTCGGCTGGTTTGCCATGAAGTTCCGGATGATCGGGGTTGAACGGGCGGCCGGATCAAAAGCCTTGAAAGACCTGCTGCGGCAGGCCAGGGTTGAAGCAGCCATAGGCCGGCAAATCGTCATCATGCCGGAAGGCACGCGAAAAGCGCCGGGTGACCCGCCTGACTATAAGCCAGGGGCGGCAGCACTGTATGGCGCATTGGATTTGCCTTGTGTACCGTTTGGCCTGAATGCCGGATTGTTCTGGCCGCGGCGCAAATTCCTGCGTTACCCCGGCACAATCATCATCGAATTCGGCGAGGCCATTGCTCCGGGACTGAAGCGGGCGGATTTTCAGGTCCGCATGGAAGCCGACATCGAGAGCATAACGGATCGTCTGGTGGCCGAGGGCCAGACGATACAAAAGCAGAAGAAACAAAACTAGAACAAATTCTGGACAGAACAGCGGATCGGATTTATATCCGCAGTATGTTGACAGATCAATTACCAGCCATTTCACATGAAATCTGGGCGGCCAAATACCGCTATCAGGATGGCCAGGGTCGGGGTGACGGTGACCTGTCAGAAAGTTTCGCCCGGGTGGCCAAGGCGGTCGCCGTTGCCGAAAAGCCTGAATTGCGCAGCATTTTCGAAAAGCAGTTTTTTGACCTGATGGCTGATCTTGCCTTCATACCAGCAGGACGCATTCTTGCAGGCGCCGGAACCGGGCGGGCAGTGACCCTGTTCAACTGTTTTGTCATGGGGAGGATTGCTGATTCAATTCCAGGCATTTTTGACGGATTAAAGGAAGCGGCTCTCACACTCCAACAGGGCGGCGGCATTGGCCATGATTTTTCGACGTTGCGCGCCCAGGGTGCGCTGGTTCACAGTGTAGGGGCTGATGCTTCTGGTCCCCTGAGCTTCATGGACATGTGGGACAGCATGTGCCGCACCATCATGTCGGCAGGGGCCAGGCGCGGGGCCATGATGGGAACGCTGGATTGTTCGCATCCTGATATCGAAGCTTTTGTTGAAGCCAAGCGGGATGGCACCCGCTTGCGCAATTTCAATGTTTCGGTGCTGATTCGCGATGCCTTCATGCAAGCCGTGGCAGAAGATGGGCCGTGGGAATTGAAATTTGCAGGCACCGTGTACAAGACCATGGCGGCGCGGGACTTGTGGCGCTCCATCATGCAGGCAACCCATGATGTGGCAGAACCCGGCGTCATCTTCATCGACCGGGTCAATGCCCAAAATCCCCTGTCCTATTGCGAGACCATTGCCTGCACCAACCCTTGTGGCGAACAGCCCTTGCCGCCCTACGGAGCCTGCCTGTTGGGGTCGCTCAATCTCACACGCTTTGTGGCATCGGCCTTTACTGATCATGCCAGACTTGATGAGGCCAAACTGGCTGTTGCGGCCCGTCTTGCCATTCGCCTTCTAGATAATGTGATTGATGTCTCGAACTATCCCCTGCCCCAGCAAAAAGCTGAAGCCCTGGCAAAACGTCGTCTTGGACTGGGTGTGACCGGGCTTGCCAATGCCTTGTTCATGGTGGGGGTGCGTTATGGTTCTGCTGAAGCGGTTGCATTGGCCGCACAATGGATGGCTGCCATCCAGCAAGCCTGCTTTGAGGCGAGTTGCGAACTTGCCCAGGAGAAGGGCGCATTTCCACTGTTTGACCGGCAGCACTATATGAACACGCCTTATGGCCGCAATCTATCGGTTGAGTTGCAGGCGTTGATCAGCGGTCACGGCTTGCGCAACGGCCTTCTGACGTCGATTGCCCCCACCGGCACGATTTCATTGCTGGCGGGAAATGTTTCAAGCGGCATAGAACCGGTGTTCAGCCTGTCGCAGCAGCGGCGCATCCTGCAACGCCATGGGGGTCCACGCACCGAACGGCTCGAAGATTATGGCTACAGTCTTTGGCGCAGAACCAATGGCCCAAATGCCAGGCGGCCGACCGCACTGGTCACAGTTGACGACCTGACACCTGCCGAGCATCTGGCCATGCAGGCTGCCGCGCAACGCCATGTCGACAGCTCGATTTCCAAAACCATCAATGTGCCAGCTTCCATCAGCTTTGAAGAATTTGTGACGGTCTATGAAGATGCCTATCGCCTGGGGCTAAAAGGCTGCACAACATTTCGGCCCAACCAGGTGACGGGGTCAATTCTTGTCAGCAATGATGCCGCAGCCGGACATTGCCCTTCCTGCGGGGGAGATAATCTGCTGGCCAGGGAAGGCTGCATGAGTTGTTCGGATTGTGGATTTGCGTTGTGCGGTTGATTTGGGCGGTTAACGCCGCTTGACAACCACAAAAATAATGTTCTATATTTGTTCCTATGCTGATTCATGGTTTCCCCATCACCGCTTCGCTTCCCGCGGACCCTCATTTCAAGGACCGCTTCTGGTATTGGTCCGGTGCTTCCGGGCGGAAATACATTCATTCGGTTTATTCCCTTGAGGCGTGTCCACCGCTGCCTGGTGCAATTTATGTGGCGGTGCGACGTGAGGGAATGTTGCGGGTTGCCTTGGGGATTGGCCGTTTTACTGCCTTTTGGGATGGCCCCTTGAGCCGCAAGGATTTCCAGCGGATGGAGTCCCAGGGCATCGATCAAATTCACGTCCATCTGCTGGCCAAATCACCTGAAGCCTCAGAAGCCATCTTGCAGGATCTGGTCGAAGCCTTTGAAGGTGAATGTGCTGGCATGGCAGAAGCCCCAGCCGCCGTTACTGGTCCAGCGGTTTTCGCAGCGGCTTCATGATCAGCGCAGCCGTTCAATTCGCCAAACGCAGGTGGGAACGGAAGATCAGGGTCAATAACAGTCCAGTGGCAAAGCCGCCGATATGGGCCCACCAGGCGATGGCTTCGCCGGAATTGTCATCCACCAAGATGTGATAAAACTGCAGTGCGATCCAGCCACCCAATACAATGATCGCGGGCAGTCGCATGGGGATCGCCAAAAACACCAGGACCAAGATACGCGCCCTCGGAAACAGCAGGAGATAGGACGCAAGAATACCCGACACCGCACCCGAGGCACCGATCAATGGCTCATTACTGCCGGGATAAAGTGCTACATGCAACAGGGCACCGGCAATACCGGTCAGCAGGTAAAAGAACACAAAGGCCGTATGGCCAAACGCATCTTCAATGTTGTCGGCAAACACCCAGAGGAACAGCATGTTGCCGACGAGATGCAACCAGCCGCCATGCAGAAACATGTAGGTGATGAGCGTCAATGGTTCTGCAACCGGATTGAGCTCAGCACTGCCCACGCGAGCCAGATCCAACATCTCCGTCGGCACAACGCCAAACCCGGTGGCCGAAACCATCAGCGCCGCGTCGCCCCGCATGGCACCCGTCAACAGGAATATCACAACGTTCAGGGCAATGATTGCCATGGTGATGTATTGAACCCGTATGACATGTAACGGTGTGTTGTCACCCAATGGTGTAAACATCAGACCAGCCCTTTTTGGCTACGGGTTGACCCGGGCACCCACATGACATCGCCATCACCTGAGGCAAGGTTGCACCAGCGGCTGGCGACAAACAGGAAGTCCGACAGCCGATTGATGTAGACCAAGGCATCAGCACTCACCACCTCACCCGGCACCGCAGACAAAGCCACCATCAGCCTCTCGGCGCGGCGACATACCGTGCGGGCCTGATGCAGAAAGGTTGCCGAAGCAGCGCCCCCCGGCAGCACAAAAGACCTGAGCGGCGACAACTCAGCATTCAGCAAATCAATTTCACTCTCAAGGCGTTGGTGTTGTTCAGCCAGGATGCGCAGGGGAACATACTCCAGCTTCTGGCCCCGATCCGGCACACAGAGATCTGCTCCCAAATCAAACAACTCGTTTTGAATGCGGGACAACATGGTATCCAAAACAGCAAACCGTGCGTGATTGGTTTGCAAACGCACCAGGCCCAGCACGGCATTCGTCTCATCGACAGTGCCATAGGCCTCGATCCTGAGATGGGCCTTGGACAAGCGCTCTCCGCTACCCAGTGCGGTTTCGCCTGAATCACCTGTTCGTGTGTAGATGCGATTGAGAACCACCATCCGCAATCGACTAAAGCAAAAGCGGGTTTTGCGAAAGAGACTTGCTTCAGGGATCACGCAAATAGGCAGCTGGCTTGGCAGAAAGGGCTCGCCAGGTTACCAGCAATCCAGCCGACACTGTCAACAGCATGGCCAGAACAGCCGTCAGCAAAGCAGTGCCTGCCGAAAAAACAAAGGGCATTTCCAACAAGTAACTTGCGAGATACCAGGCTCCCAGCGTGCCTGTCACAACCCCAAACAATGCCGACACAAGCCCAATGAAACCATATTCCAGCACAAAGGCGATAAGCAGTTGGCGGCGCGAGGCACCATAGGTCTTTAGCACCACTGATTCATAAGATCGCAGGGAAAGACCCGACGCGAGAGCCCCTGCCAGCACCAACACACCTGTCAACAAGGTCAAGCCATTGGCCGAGCGGACCGCCACCAGCATTTTGGCCAACAAGTCACTGACTGTGGCCAAAGCATCCTTGACGCGCACCACAGTGACCGACGGAAACGCCGCCGCAATGCCATTCACCACCGCGGCCTCGTCGCCGCCGTTCATTTCGATGGTCACCACATGGGCATGGGGAGCCGAGCGGAGCGTGTTGGGCGAAAACACCATGACGAAATTTATGCCCATGCCGCGCCAATTGACCCGGCGCAAACTCGCAAGTTCCGCTTCAATCTCGCGGCCCAACACACTGACTGTCAACTTGTCGCCAAGTTTCAGGCCGATGCCATCGGCAATTTCATCAACCATGGAGACCAGTGGCGGACCTGCATAGTCCGTGGGCCACCAGCTTCCTGCAACCAGTTCAGAACCCTTGGGCAGTTCTGCCGCATAGGTCAGGCCCCGGTCGCCGCGCAAGGCCCAGGCCACTTCAGGTTTCGGCGTGATCTTTTCAGCATCGATACCCTTCACCTTGACAATGCGGCCCTGCAACATCGGCGCATTGCCAATTGATGTAACCCCCGGCATGGCACTGACCTGTTGCTTGAACGCCGGGAGTTCCTGGTTTCGCACATCTAGCACAAAAAAAGCCGGCGCCTTCTCCGGAATGCCCGCCCGCAGTTCCCGTGATATGGTTTCATCGGTCAGGGCCAAGGTTACAAAAAGTGAAAGTCCAAGCCCCAGCGCCAGAATGACCGAGAAGCTGGCGCTGCCCGGTTTGTGCAATGCCCCCAAGGCCTGCCGCAGCAGCAGATGGCGGGGACGCGGCAGGATGGTCACCAGCTTGATCAATAAAAATGCCAGTGCACCCAATAAAGCGAAGCTGCCGGCCAGACCAGCCAGATACAGGGCGGTAACCTGGCGGTTGTCGGCATTGGCAATGACCAGACCCGCTGCCAAGGCCAGCAGCAGCAGCGAAAAGCCCAGCCAGCCCCAGTCCCAATCCCTGCCACCGTTTCCCGCAACAAAGCCACGAAACAGGTCAGCCCCGCGAATCCTGGAGATGCGGGCCAGCGGCAAAGCAGCAAAGCTGCCGAGGATCAACAAGCCAAGGGCCGCGGCAAACAGCAGTGGCCCGAAATTCACTCCTGTTGATACCGGAAGCGGCAGGATGTGGCCAAACAGGGACTTGAGCAGCACGGGTGCAAAAGCACCCAGCAGCATGGCGATGGCAATGCCCACCAGACCCACCAAGACAACTTCTGTCATGTAGAGTCCCAAAACATCGCGATTCTGCAAGCCCAGACATTTCAGAATGGCAATGGATTTGCGCCGCCGGTCAACAAAGGCCGAAATCGCATTGGCAATCCCGGCACCACCGATCACCAGCGCCGAAATGCCCACGAGGGTCATGAAATAGCCGAGACGCTCGACAAACCGTTCGGCCCCTGAGGCAGCACCATCGCGGGCCCGGACACGCCATCCAGCTTTGGGAAATTTCTTCTGGGCAGCTTCTATCAGCGACTTTGCCGCCTTGAGATCGGTTTCACCCGGCAGCTTGACCCGGTAGCGATGGGTGGTGAGACTTCCGGGTTGGACAAGTCCCGTAGCCTTGAGGGCGGCATGGGACATGAGCAGGCGTGGTCCCAAAACCAGCCCGTCAGAAATCCGGTCAGGTTCAGCCGCGATGATGCCTGTAACCCGCAAGGGCGCCGATCCAAGTTTCAGGCTGTCGCCGGGTTTAATGCCAAGCCGGCCCAGCAGCAGGGGATCAACCAAAACCGAATTGCCGTCATCGGGAACGCGCTTTGCCGCCGTATCGCCGTTCAGCAAAAGCGAACCGTAAAGCGGATAGGCTTGATCGACGGCCTTGATTTCAACCAGCGTGGCCTTGCCGTTGGCATTGGCCATGGCGCGGAGTGTCGTCACTTCGCTGGTTGTGCCAAGTGAGCGGACATGGGCCAGTTGCCCTGCCTCAAGTTCATGCTGGACCATGGAGAATTCCAGGTCACCGCCGAGCAGGGGTTGGCCTTGTTCTGCCAGACCGCGGTCGATGGAGACCGCAAGGGAACCGATGATGGCAATGGCCGAAACGCCAAGCGTCAGGCAGGTGAGCAGAATCCAGAAGCCCTGTAAGCCAGAGCGCAGATTGCGCAGGGCATAGATCAACCAGAGCCGCACATTAAAAATGCCGTTCATCGGGTCTTTTCCGCCAGTTTGCCATCCCGCACTTCGATCACCCGGTCGCAGCGTTCAGCCAGATTGCGATCATGGGTGACCAGCAACAGGGAAGTGCCGCGGGTTTTCCTGACATCAAACAACATGTCCATGATGGTCTTGCCGGTTTCCTGATCGAGGTTTCCCGTGGGCTCATCGGCGAGTATCATTTTGGCACCACTGGCCAGAGCCCGTGCAATGGCGACCCGCTGTTGCTCGCCTCCCGACATTTGTCCGGGATAATGCTCAAGGCGATGGGCCAAACCCACACTGCCGAGCGTTTCGCGGGCCAGAGCCACTGCGCCTGGAATGCCCCTGAATTCCAGGGGCAAGGCAACGTTGTCCAGTGCCGACAAGGTGGGGATCAGGTGAAAAGACTGGAAGACAATGCCAATGTTATTGCGCCGCAAGGTTGCCAGGGCATCTTCAGACTTGCCATGCAAGGCCTCGCCATCAATATAGATCTCGCCTGACGTCACCGGCTCGAGTCCTGCGATGACCATCAGCAACGAAGTCTTGCCAGACCCCGAAGGCCCGACGATGCCGATGGTCTCGCCTGCTGTTACAGCGAGCCCAACATCCTTGAGAATATGGACAGAACCTGCCCTTGAGCGCAGCGTTAGATTGACGTTGGAGAGTGACAGCAGGGGCTTTGCCAAGGGAGTGTTTTCCGGGAGATGTTTGAACAGGCTAGATGGGGCGGCGGGCATGGAAAGTCGAGGTGTTTTGGTGTTGTGGGGCCAAAGCTTGTATTTACGCGCTGGGCCCTTACATAGACTTCCATGCTGAGAATTTCCGTCGCGATCCTGTTTTTCTTCCTGGCAATCGTGCCGATACGGGCAGAAACCATCAAATTGTTGGCCTTGGGCGACAGCCTGACGGCGGGATTGGGGCTTGATGCCTCGGAAGCCTTTCCGGCCCAGCTGGAAAATGCCCTGCGGGCCAACGGCCATGATGTGGTTGTCATCAATGCAGGGGTATCAGGCGACACGGCGCTGCAAGGGGCTGAACGGCTAGACTGGGTTTTGACTGACGATGTTGACGTCGTGCTGGTCGAACTAGGCGCCAATGATGCCTTGCGGGGATTGTCGGTCGACCAGGCCGAAGCGGCCCTCGACCAGATCATCAGCAAGCTTGTGGCAAAAAAACTGCCGACACTGTTGTTGGGCATGAAGGCACCGCCCAATCTGGGACCAGAGTATGTGCAGGAGTTTGATGCCGCATACAGCCGCTTGGCCCAGAAACATCGCGTGGCGCTCTACGGGTTCTTCCTCGATGGTGTTGCAGCAAACACGATGCTCAATCAGGCCGATGGCATTCATCCCACCGCAGAAGGCGTGACTGTCATTGTCGGGAAACTGCTGCCTTATGTGGAGAAATTGCTAAAGCCCCGGCAGCCTTGACCATATGTTTTAGGGCTTTGGGTTTTTGAGAATCAGGGTAGTCTTGCAATCCCATGTGAGGAGCTGCCATGCCGCGCCTGTTTACCGGCCTTGAAATTCCAGATGTTGTGGCGCTGGATTTGCAAATCATGCAAGGCGGCATTCCCGGTGCCCGCTGGCTCGACCCTTCACATTTTCATCTGACGATCCGCTTTGTCGGTGACATTGAACAGGGATTGGCGCGTGATCTGGCGGACGTTCTGGCCGGTATCGATTTCAAACCGTTCAGTTTGCGGCTCAAGGGTGTCGGGATATTTGGTGGCAACAAGCCGCATTCACTCTATGCCGGGGTTGAGAGCAGTGACGAACTGAAACGGTTGCATGGCTTGCAGGAGCGTTTGACCCAAGGTTTGGGCCTGCCGCCGGAGTCGCGGAAATTCATGCCCCATGTCACGTTGGCCAGACTGCGCAATCCGGATTTGCGGGCCTTGCAACGCTGGGTGGAAGTCCACAGTCTTTATTCGACACAGGCTTTCGATGTGGCTGAATTCGTGCTGTTCTCATCGCGACCCCTCAGGGGTGGCGGTCCTTATGCCGTCGAATCGGCCTATCAATGCAATTCAGAAAAGCAGGAGCGGGACCATGAGCGAACGATTTGAGGGGGTGGCACGCATCAAGGCCTTGCAAAGCCTTGTCGGCTGGGTGGATGTGGCGGGACGGGATGCGATTTGCAAAACCTATCGCTTCAAGAATTTCCGGCAGGCATTTGGCTTCATGACGCAAGCTGCCCTGCTTGCCGAGAAAATGGACCACCATCCGGAATGGAGCAATGTCTATGGCAAGGTTGAGGTAATCCTCACCACCCATGCGGCCCATGGCCTGACGCAGCTGGATGTGACGCTGGCCCAGAAAATGGATGAGATCGTCCAAATTTAACCCTGATACCAAAGTGGCTGTTGGAGCCTTGACGATTCAGGGTTCATTCCCCATATTCGGGAACGAGTGCTATGGAGGGCATGTAAATGGCTGAGATTCGTTATCCAAACCGGTTCGGCACCGGAACTGCTGCCGAAATCGACCAGGGGCTTCGCTCCTATATGATGGGTGTCTACAACTACATGGCCCTGGGCGTTGCCCTGACGGCCATTGTCGTCATGGCTGTGGCATCCAATCCGGCTGCCCTTGCCGCCGTCTACAGCATGAAATGGATTCTGTTCATTGGCGTGTTGGGACTTGGATTTTTTGCGCCCAAGCTGATTTTCTCTGGCAATACCGCTCTGGCCCATGCGGCCTATTGGGGCTATGCCGCACTTTGGGGCCTGATGATTGCTCCCATGGTTGGTGCCTATCTCCGGGTTTCACCAAATCTGGTGACACAAGCCTTTCTGATCACCTCGGTGACCTTTGCTGGTGCAAGCCTTGCTGGTTATGTGACCAAACGTGACCTTTCGGGCATGGGTGGATTTTTCATGATGGCAACAATCGGCATTCTGGTTGCCGGTCTGGTCAATGTGTTCATCCTGCAAAGTGGCATGTTCAGCTTCATCACGTCGATTGTAACCGTGCTGCTGTTTTCAGGCATTACGGCTTATGAAACACAGATGATCAAGGAAATGTATGTTGAAGGTGACGCCGCTGGCGTTACCAAGGGCAAGAGCATTTTTGGTGCCTTTGCGCTTTACGGCAGCTTCGTCACGCTGTTCGTGAATATCCTGAGCATATTGGGCTTTGCCAGCCGCGACTGAACACTGATCGAAATGATTGAGCCCCGGTCCGCGATGGCCGGGGTTTTTTTGTGAAAACAGGAGTCTGGCCTACTTCTCCAGCACTTTCAAAACCTGGGAGAGATCATTGCCGCGTTTCATGATCAGGCCGCCCAGGGCCACGACGCTGTAGAGCGCCTGCTTGCGGGCGAGGCCAGGGGTTTTGACGATGCGGTAGAGGGGTTGTTCGGCGCTGTGCCTGAAGACGGCAAAGCTTGCGGCATCCCCGCCAAAATCCATGGCATAGTCGCGCCATTCGCCGGCCGCCACATGGCGACCGTAGAGATTGAGAATGGTGCCGAGTTCGCGGCGGTCAAATGCAACAGGGGTGGTTCGGCCTTGTGGAAATGCCACAAGTGTTGCTGAGGCGCTCGCCCTTGCTTCTTCCACATTACCGTCCACGGTGAAAATTGCCTGCTGGTTCAGCTGTCATCACGATGTCATACTGGTTTGAAAATATCGAATTGGCAAGAGGGGCGCAAATATCCCAATTCCGCCCCAATTGTGCCGCTTCTCTGCCCGGATGCGGGGAGATAACTGATATGTTGCCTCGACAGCCCGGCTGGTGTGTTTCGGTTCCAAGCCCCCCAGCCCTTCCGATGCCTATTCCGGCCGGGCCCCTTTATTCGCGTAACTTGTTTGTTGGTCGTTTCGTTTGTAGGGTTCGCGTTTTCATACGGCTCGCAGTTGCGGGCCGTTTTTTTCAGTCAATCCTGCTTGACCTCAGGTGGCTCAGGCACAATATGGAAGCCGCGATACAGCATTCGGGGCGACCATGGCAAAAACCACTCAGCAACCAGAACAACCAGCTTTGGGCGAACCTCAGGCCTTTCAGGCCGAGGTGGCAAAGCTTTTGCAGCTGATGGTGCATTCGGTTTATTCTGACCGGGATGTATTCCTGCGGGAGTTGATTTCGAATGCCTCGGATGCGCTTGACAAATTGCGCTACGAAGCCATCGCCAAGCCTGCCCTGCTGGAGCAGGATGCGGGCCTTTCCATCAGCATTGCCGCAAACAAGGAAGCAGCGACGCTGACCATCACCGACAGCGGCATTGGCATGACGGCGGCGGAACTCGCGTCCAATCTCGGAACCATTGCGAGGTCGGGCACGCAGGCCTTTGTGGCGAAGGCCAAATCAAAAGATGGGGATGCGCCAAGCCTGATTGGACAATTTGGCGTGGGCTTCTATGCAGCCTTCATGGTGGCCGACAAGGTGGAGGTCTACTCACGCAAAGCCGGTGCTGGCAAAACCAACTTGTGGACCTCTGATGGACTGGGCACCTTCATGGTGGGTGAAGCCGGGAAAGGACCAAGGGGTACGCGCATTGTGCTGCATCTCAAGCAAGAGGCAGCGGATTTCCTTGAGGCGTGGAAAATTGAAAGCGTGGTCAAGGCCTATTCCGACCATATCGCGCATCCCATCATGCTGGAGGGAGAGGAGTTGCGGCAATTGAATTCCGGCAGTGCCATCTGGGTGCGCCCCAAGTCGGAGGTCACAACCGAACAGCACAAGGAATTTTATGGGGCATTGGCCCATGCTTCGGGTGATCCGGCGCTGACCATCCACTACCGCGCAGAAGGGCGGCATGAATACAATGTGCTGCTTTATGTGCCGGGTGAAAAGCCTTTTGATTTGTATGATCCGGATCGCCGGGGACGCCAGAAACTTTATGTCAGGCGGGTTTTCATTGCCGATGATGCAGCATTGCTGCCGCCCTATCTGCGTTTCATCCGGGGTGTTGTTGACAGTTCCGACATGCCGCTCAATCTCTCGCGCGAGATGTTGCAGAACAATCCTGATGTGGCTGGTGTGCGGAAAGCCGTGACCAACCGGGTGATTTCAGAACTGAAGAAATGCGCAGAGAAAGACGAGGTGACATTCGCCAGGATCTGGGAACTTTATGCGCCTGTCATCAAGGAAGGACTTTACGAGGATTTCGAGCGGCGCGATGCGCTGTTTGAGATTGCCCGCTTCAAATCCACCAAAACACCATCCCTGACATTGAAAGACTATGTGGCAGGCCTGAAGGAAAACCAGACGGCGATTTATTACATCACCGGTGAGGATGCCATCAAGGCTGCCGCCAGCCCGCAGCTTGAAGGCTACAAGGCCCGCGACATTGAAGTGCTGCTGCTGACAGACCCGGTGGACAGTTTCTGGGTGCGCACGGCCATGGAGTTTGACGGCAAGCCGTTTGTGTCGGTAACGCAAGGGGCCAGCGATCTTGAAAACTTCAAGCCCGCCGATGCGCCGAAAGAAGAAGCCAAAACCGATGAAGCCACGCAAGCGCTGATTGACAAAATGAAGCTGGCGCTGGGAGACAAAGTGCGGGATGTCAGGGTTTCAAAGCGGCTGACTGACAGTGCGGTGTGTCTCGTCAATGACAGTGCGCTTGACCGCAATCTCGAGCGTCTGTTGTCGCGCCAGAAGGATTCAGGCGTGGCCATCAGTGCGCCTGTTCTTGAAATCAACGCCACGCATGGATTGATCAAGGCCTTGGCCAGTTCTGACGATGTGGGTGATGCGGCTCATTTGCTGCTGGATCAGGCGTTTATTCTGGAAGGTGAACAGGTGACCGACCCCGCCGGATTTGCCAAGCGGCTGGGCGAGATGATGGCCAAGGCTTTCAACTGAGCTGAAGGGCGGGTGATCCGAGACTTTTGGCGATGGTGATTTCCAGGCGCTGCATGGCAACTGGGAATGCCAGATTTGGTGAATGCTTCAATCGTTCGGAGAGATAGCAGCCTGCCAAATAGTCTCCCGTGCCATTTGGCACATGGGACTGTTTGGACATCACATGGGAGAGGCAAGTCGGGTCTTTGCTGACGTGCAGTTCAGTTCGCAACTCAGCATCGCAATGGGGAATTGAGGTGACGATGGTTTCGCCTGCGCCAAGTTTTTTCACGGCGCTGGCGATGTCATTGGTACTTGCCAGCCAGGTCAGTTCAAACAGGTTGGGCGTTGTGATGGTGGCGAGGGGCAACAACTGGTCACGGATCGTTTCGGCCACGTCAGTTGCAACATAAAGCTTGCCATGGTCACCAATCACCGGATCAACCAGCACATGAAGGTCTTGATGTTTGACTTTCAATGCGGCGATTTGTTTCGCAACCGCAATGACTTGCGGGGCTGAGGTAAAGTATCCGGTCATCACGCCGTCAAGACTGTCAAATGCACCGATGGACTGCAGGGCTGCGAACATGTCTTCAAGCAAGGCAGCAGGCGTCGATTGGCCTGCAGGTTTGCCAAGGCCCGGATGGTTGGACAGCAGGACCGTGGGCACTTGTAGCACTTCGTGACCTGCTGCCTGCAACGCCGGCACAGCCGCTGAATTGCCGACGGGGCCAAACACCGTTTGCGAGGAAATGCTGAGTACCCGTGCCATCATTGTCTCCTGCTAGATATATCCGGCATCCATCAGCCAGAGCAGGACAGCCACCGTGACGGCGGCAAATCCCGTGCCCAAGGCCACTGCGCCTGTTACCGCTGGCACGGCTTCATCATTTTTTTGGGCAAACAAAAAGGCATTGGCCCCCGTCGGCATGGCCGCGAACAAGACCGCCACCTTGATCCACAGGGGTGGCAATGTCACGGCGTGGCGGGCCAGCAGAAAGACAAACAGCGGCATGGCCAGCATTTTGAGTCCGATCAAGGCGAACATGCCGCCCCAGGAACCGCGCAAACTATAGGCAGCCAATGAAACACCCAAAGCCACCAGCGCCGTGGGAACGCTGGCATCAGCCAGCATTGACAACATCTTGTCTGGCACCGGGTGCAAGCCAAGGCCCGTCATGCGCCAGATGCCACCTGCCACCAGGCCGATGATGATGGCGTTCGTCATCAACATTTTGAGCAGGGCTTTTGCAGTGTCGGTGATGGAAAAAGTAGCGGAGTTGCGGGCCAGTTCCCGGTGCAATGTGGCGGCAAACCATAAAAGGGGGGCATGCACGGATAAAATCATGCCCAAGGGTACGCCAACCGACGGGCCAAAATGCGCCAGCGCAAGGGGCGTTCCCAGCAATGCCAAATTGCCAAAACCTGTGGCCATGGAAGCAGCAGCCCCGCCCGACACATTCAAGCTGTCGATAAAACGAGATGCGATGGCAGCGGCAATCCATGCCAGCGACAACCCACCAAAGAAAGCCATCCACAGGGTCCAGGGTGCACCCTCCTGTGCTGCCATGGTGGCAACGGTTCGAAACAGGAAGGCTGGAATGGCGATGTTGAAGACAAACAACGTAATGCCGCGTCCGGCAACGCTATCGATGATGTTTGCTTTCGCCAGGGCATAACCCAGTACAATCAGTCCAAAAACAGGGAGGACTGTGGTGATGATGGCGTTCATGGGAAGGAAGCGAATAGGGAGTAGCGAATGGCGAATAGGGGAATTGCATACCGCATGAAGACCTGATCTCTCTATTCGCTATTCGCTATTCGCCTAGAGCCACGAATGGCTCTCCGCATTGTGTTTTTCAAATGCCGCAATGCTCTCGGCCTTTTCCAGCGTCAGGCCAATGTCATCAAGGCCGTTGAGCAGGCAATGTTTGCGGAAGGGATCTATGTCGAACTTGATCACACCGCCGTCTGGTCCGCGGATTTCCTGCGCCACCAGATCAACTGTGACTGTGGCATTGGCGCCGCGTCCGGCGTCGTCCATGAGCAGCTTCAATTGGTCAGGCGTTACGACAATAGGCAGAATGCCGTTCTTGAAACTGTTGTTGTAGAAGATGTCGGCAAAGCTTGTCGAGATGACACAGCGGATGCCAAAATCCAGCAAGGCCCAGGGCGCGTGTTCACGGCTGGAGCCGCAACCGAAATTGTCCCCGGCCACCAGGATTTCGGCTTTGCGATAGGCCTTCTTGTTGAGAACAAATTCTGGCAGTTCCACGCCTTCCTGGGTGTAGCGCATTTCATAAAACAGGGATTTGCCCAATCCCGTGCGCAGAATGGTTTTCAGGAACTGCTTGGGAATGATCATGTCGGTGTCGATATTGACGATATTGAGGGGGGCTGCAACACCGGTCAGGGTTTCAAATTTTTGCATGATTTATTTCTCCAAATTCGTCACCCCTCCCCTTTTGGGGAGGGGCAGGGGTGGGGTGGTGCAGCATTGCCGCTGCTAAAATTTCTGTTCTGGCCCGAAGGCCCCACCCCTGCCCCTCCCCAAACCGGGAGGGGTGAGGAGAAGGGTTTTTTACGACACCAAGTCTACGCTTTCCGCTTCATCGGCGCCGATCATCAGGTTGAGGTTTTGCACGGCAGCGCCTGATGCTCCCTTGCCGAGATTGTCATAAATCGCCATCAACACCAATTGACCGCGGGCGGCATTGGCGAAGAGATGCAGGCGCATGGTGTTGGTGTTGTTGACGACTTGCGGATCAAGTGTTGGCGCCCGTTCCTGGTTTTCAAAGGGTGCCACTTCAACAAAGCGGGCGTCGTGATAAAAGCTCTCGTAAGCCGATTGAACAAGGTTGGCTGAGACACCAGCTTTCAATTGACTGATGTGCAGGGGCACCGTGGCCAACATGCCTTGGGCAAAATTGCCAACCACGGGCTGAAAAACCACATCGGACTTGAGTCCGGTGTAATGCTTCATTTCAGGCAGATGCTTGTGGTTGAGGCCAAGGCCATAGGGCATGAAATGTGAGGCTGACAATGCCTTGGCTTCATAGTCCTCGATCATCTTGCGGCCACCGCCGGAATAGCCTGATATGCCACTGTAGGATAAAAGTGCATCCTTGGGCATCAGGCCCGCCATGATCAGCGGTTTGACCAAGGCGATGAAACCTTGCGGCCAGCAGCCGGGATTGGCGACGCGTTTTGCGCTGGCAATCTTTTCGCGCTGGTGATGGTCAAGCTCGGCAAAACCATAGGCCCAATCGGGATTGGTGCGATAGGCGGTTGAGGCGTCGATGACACGGGTTCGGGATGAGGCATCAATCAACGACACGGCCTCAATCGCCGCTTCATCCGGCAGGCAGAGAATGGCCACATCCACTTCATTCAACAGGCCACGTCTGGCACCCGCATCCTTGCGCATGGCCGGGTCGATGGAAACCAGTTCGATATCACTGCGGTGTTTCAGGCGGTCACGGATCTGCAAGCCGGCGGTGCCCGCTTCGCCGTCGATAAAAATGGTGGGTTTTCTGTTCATGGAACGGGCTTCTAGCGCCACAGGACGGCGTTTTCAATATGAACTGAGGTTAAATGCCGGGCTCAGCTTTGGTTCAGGGCTAGCGACGTAAAACCTGATCATCGAACCAAACAAACAAAATCAACAAACAGAAGATGAATGGATTAATCACATGAACATCAAATCAGCCCTTGTCGCCGTTTCAGCCGTTGCCGCCCTGGCAGTTGGCGCTTCCTCTGCCGCCCAGGCCAAGCTGCACTTCAACCTCCACATCGTAGTTCCTGCTCCCGTCTATGTGGCAGACAACTATGGCTACGAACCCGAATGCCACTACATCACAGTCAAGAAGGTGAAATGGGTGCATGGCTACAAAGTAGTGACATTCAAGAAGAAGCTGGTTTGCAATACCTACTGATACCTAGTCTCTCCGCGGTTCCCCGATCCCCTGCAAGTCTTCGGTCATCCGCCTTTGAAAGCCGGCTGTGTTCTCCCGCACAGTCGGTTTTTTGATTCTACTTGATGAATGCCAGATGAATAATGCTCTCAGCTTTGGTTCAGTCAATCTTGGCTAAATCGTGGCCATCGAAACGCTTCATTAACTTTACCAGAGGGAATCACACCATGAACATCGCATCCAAGCTGATCGCCACCACTGCCGCTGCTGTAATGGCCCTGACATTGGCCATGTCACTCGCACCTGCTGCACAGGCCAAGATTTCCATCGTCGGACACGAATACAAACCGACCCAAGTTGTTGAAGCCTATGACGAACCAGTTTGCAAATTGGTCAAGGTCAAGTTTGTGAAAGAACAATACGGCCGCAAAATTGTGACTTTCAAAACCAAGAAAGTCTGCGCCTGACATTTGTGAACGCGGCGTCCCCTGCAAACTGATTGCCGCAATCCAGAGTCATCAAAAAAAACCCGGCGGTGGTCTCCCACACTGCCGGGTTTTGATTTTTATCCAGAACTGGTTATTTGCAGAAGAACAGGCACTTTCCGGGTTGTGCCGCCGTCATGGCCTGCACCGTGGTGAAGGCCGCCATGCAGCCTGAAAGTGTTGCCACAATTACCAGACCCAAAAACACCCGACGCAGAAACAGCGCGTCAGCCTTCACGGTTGAAACAGTCGAACTCAATGGATATCCCCCTTACGCTTACGCACGTTCACCTGGCAGAACTGCCCCGACTCACGTTTAGTCCTGATGCGTGGATTTAACGTAAAGGAAAGCTTAATCAAGGGTTAATGGGGTGTAGCAATAAAGCTAGGGACGACGGATCAAGGGTTGCGAATATCCACAAAGCGTCCAGCCAGCGCTGCGGCTGCCGCCATTTGGGGGCTGACCAGGTGGGTACGGCCTTTGTAACCCTGCCTGCCTTCGAAGTTGCGGTTGGAGGTCGAGGCGGCGCGTTGGCCAGGTTTCAATTGGTCCGGGTTCATGGCCAGGCACATGGAACAACCCGGTTCGCGCCACTCAAAGCCTGCATCGAGGAAAATCTTGTGCAAGCCTTCGGCCTCGGCCATTTCCTTGACGAGGCCAGATCCCGGTACAATCATGGCATAGTCGAGATTGGCGGAAATCTTTTTGCCCTTCACCACTTCGGCAACGGCGCGCATGTCCTCGATGCGGCCGTTGGTGCAGGAACCAATCCAGATGACATCAAGCGGAATGTCGGTGATTTTTTGTCCGGCTTTCAGGCCCATATAGTCGAGGGCGCGGATTTTTGACTGGCGCTTGCCTTCGTCGGCAATCAAAGCCGGATCGGGCACTTGACCTGCCACAGATACAACATCTTCCGGCGAGGTGCCCCAGGAGACGATGGGCGGCAGGTTCGCAGCATCGAGTTTCACGATACGGTCAAATTGTGCGCCTTCGTCGGTGACGAGCGTTTGCCAATAGGCCAGCGCCTTGTCCCATTGCTCGCCCTTGGGGGCTTTGGGTTTGCCCTTCAGGAAGGCATAGGCCTTTTCGTCGGGGGCAATCATGCCGGCCCGTGCACCGCCTTCAATGGTCATGTTGCAGACGGTCATGCGGCCTTCCATCGAGAGGTCACGGATGGCGTCGCCAGCGAACTCGATGACATGGCCTGTGCCGCCTGCCGTACCGATTTCGCCGATGATGGCGAGGATTATGTCTTTGGCGGTGGCGTGTTTGGCAAGCTTGCCATTGACTTCCACTTTCATGTTCCTGGCTTTTTTCTGGATCAGGGTTTGCGTGGCCAAAACATGCTCGACTTCCGAAGTGCCGATGCCATGGGCAAGCGCACCGAAGGCACCATGGGTAGAGGTGTGGCTATCGCCGCAGACGATGGTGGTGCCGGGCAGGGTAAAGCCCTGTTCGGGCCCCACGACATGGACAATGCCCTGGCGCTTGTCCATCTCGTTGAAATATTCAATGCCGAACTCGCGGGCGTTATTGGCCAGGGCTTCCACCTGAATGCGGCTTTCTGCCTCGGCAATGCCCTTCGAACGATCCGTTGTTGGAACATTGTGGTCAACCACAGCCAGGGTTTTTTCCGGATGGCGGACTTTGCGCCCGGTCATGCGCAGGCCTTCAAAGGCTTGCGGGGAGGTGACTTCATGGATGAGGTGGCGGTCGATGTAGAGGAGGCACGTACCATCCTCAGCCTCGTGGGCAACATGATCGTCCCAGATCTTGTCGTAGAGGGTGCGTGGTTTGGCCATAGCTTTGGAGTCTCGCGAAGAAATGAATTTTGTGGTTCTTTAGCGATTGTCTGAGGTGAATCAAAGGGTGAAAAATGCAATGCTGCCTCAGCAGCTTCCATATTGTCACCAAATCAAGTTTGCCCTTGCCCTTCGCAACTGGCCTGCCTAGTCATTCCGCCCATGCGCCCTATCCACATTTTCCTTGGCATCATCACCACAGCGATCTGGGGGTTCAACTTTGTCGTCTTGAAAGTGGCGCTGGAGGATATTCCGCCGTTGTTGCTCACTGGGTTGAGGTTTCTGTTTGCCTGCTTGCCAGTGCTGTTTTTACCGAAGCCCAAGGGCATGAGGCCTAAACATTTGATTATCGTCGGGCTGACAGCGTTTTTAGGTCAGTACATCTTTTTGTTTGTGGCGATGAAGCTTGGCATGCCTGCGGGGTTGTCTTCAGTCACGCTGCAATTGCAGGTGTTTATCACCATAATTCTGTCGATTGTTGTGTTGGGCGAACGACCAAAGACGCAACAAATCCTCGGCGGTGTTCTGGCTCTCGCGGGGCTTTCAACGATAGCCTCAACAGTAGGCCAAGGCAGCAGCATTCCGGCGATTGCCATGGTGTTTATTGTGCTTGCCGCTGCCACCTGGGCCTACGGCAATTTCACCATCAAATTGGCAGGGCCTGACGCGGGCTTTGGCACACTGGCGGGCGTTGCATGGCTGAGTCTCGTTCCAATCCTGCCCGCCTTTGCCCTGTCATTGACCTTTGAAGGGCCTGGGCAATGGTTGCACTCCTGGAATACAGTTCGCCCGATTGCACTGGCCGCCTTGGCCTTCACCGTGGTGCTTTCAACATGGGCAGGCTTTGCGGTCTGGGGAAAATTGCTTTCGACCTACACCGCAAGCGTGGCCGCACCCTTTGCCTTGCTGGTGCCGGTATTTGGCGGGCTTTCGGCATTCCTGATACTGGGCGAAACCGTAACGCCACTGCGCATGGTTGGTTCACTCATGATCTTTGGAGGACTGGCGATCATTCTGCTGCCGTGGCGGAAGCTGTTGGCCTTGATGCAGGAAAAACATCGCTGAACACTATTTCAATCTCTGATCAAGTGGCACATGTACAGCCGCAAGGATCTTGAGACTTTCTGCATCACGGTGGGCCGGATTAATCAGGAAATTTACGGCATCAGGTACGATTGCCGATGGCACAGCCAGGATTGCTGCTTGCTGTTGATCAAGCCATTGATTGCCAATTTTCCGGGTCAATTCACTTTCATCCCGCCAGTTTGCTGGCAATGGCGGGTGTTTCTGGATTGACAACTCCTCAGGGGCCTCAACCTTCAAGAGCCGGTAAAATTTGGGCTTTGCGACGGGATCAAGGTGGACCAACATTTCAAGCAATGCAGAAGCTGGATGGTCCGACGAATAGACAATTCTGCGTTCCGCCGTATGCCACCTGCCAGAGGCATACATGCCCCCTTCCCCATCAAGGTTGGCATAATTTGAAATGCGCCAGATGATCATCTGGCGTCAGACGTAAATACCATGATCAATCTGCACAAGCATTTCTTCGACCAACATGGTGCCTGCCTCGCTTTTGAGAACCTGTAGCGGCGATTGTCCCGACAGTCTTTTGTTGGGTGATCGCAGCCAGAGTGATGCACGTTCTGCCTCGCCAAACACACGATCTGCCTTGGTCTGGATGCGGGCAAGGCGCAAGGCCTTGTCGACCTCGTCTGGAGTCAGCATGGTGGCTGCGGCCTTGCGGCGTGCCATTGTCCGGCGTGGAATCACAAGTTCTTCGATTTCATCTGTTGCAAAGCGCGGCGACCAAGCCGCCTCAAATTCCTTCACCGACAAGGATTGATCTTGCCCTGCTGCTGCTGCAAGTTTCGATTTGTCGAGCCATTTGCCAAGTCGTGCATCTCTTGAGAATTCGCCAGAACCGGGATGTCGTGCCATCTTGTTTGTCATGTCAACAATATGGCACGAAACACCGGGGATTTCAATCCCGCTGAATATCCCATAGCAAAAGGGCTGGTCTCACGACCAGCCCTTTCAAACTCGAAATGTTTATGAAATCAAGCGCGAGCTTGATCTGTCTTGGCACGGGGTGCCTTGCCGGCGACAATTTCCTTGGCCTGTTCAACCCAGTCTTCACGCTTGGTCTTGCCCTTGAGGCCGAGCTTTTCGTCGAGGGCGAAAATCGCTTCATCGGACATTTCAGCGATCTGGTTCAGGCTGGTGATGCCTTCGGCATGCAGCTGGGTCTTGATCTTGGGGCCGACGCCAGCGATCAACGATACGTCATCGGCTGCCACTTCAACCTTGGCCACAACCTCTGCGACTTTTACTTTTTTGTCATCCCAACGTTGATCTTCAACGATGCGGGCGGCTTTACCGGTACGGCCCTTGAGGTAATAAAGTTTCGCACGGCGCACCTTGCCAAAGCGCACCACCTTGATCGAGTCGATCATCGGTGAATAGACCGGAAACACCCGCTCAACGCCTTCGCCATAGGACAATTTGCGCACGGTGAAGTTTTCATTGATGCCGCCGCCGGCACGGGCGATGCAAACGCCTTCATAGGCCTGGACGCGGGTGCGTTCGCCTTCCTTGACCTTGACATTGACGATCACCGTGTCACCGGCATCGAATTCGGGTACTGCACGCTGGGCAACAACAATGGCCACTTGCTCTGCATTGAGCTGGGCAATAATGTTCATAATTCTGTATCCTTATTGGGAGTTGGGGGCTTCTAGCGGCAAGACTGCTGAAAAGTCAACCTTCGGGCTTGTGATTCTTCGCCCAAAGGTCTGGACGTCGCATTTTGGTTATCTCAATGCGTTTGTCGCGCTTCCACTGGGCGATGGCCTTGTGGTTGCCGTTCATGAGAATCCGGGGGATCTCAGCGCCTTCCCAGGTGTTGGGCTTGGTGTACTGGGGATGTTCCAGCAGCCCGTCGGCAAAGCTTTCTTCGGCGGCACTTTCGGGCTTTCCCATCACGCCGGGAAGCAATCTGACAATGGCATCAAGCAATGCAAGGGCCGCTGGTTCGCCACCGGAGAGAATGTAATCGCCGATGGAAATTTCGCGCAAGTTTCGTTTTTCGATGACCCGTTCATCCACACCTTCAAAGCGGCCGCAGACGAGCAGGCAGCCGGGGCCGCTGGCGAGTTCCCTGACCAGTCCTTGCGTCAGGGGCTCGCCGCGCGGGCTCATCAAAAGGCGCGGGCCTTGATGCGGTGTTGCATCGATGGCACGGGCCAGAATATCGGGCTTCAGCACCATACCGACACCGCCCCCTGTGGGGTGATCGTCGACAGTGCGGTGTTTGTCGCTTGTAAAACTTCGAATGTCAGCAGTATTCAGCGTCCACTTGCCTTCACTCAAAGCCCGACCTGCGAGGGAGTGACCAAGGGTTCCCGGAAACATCTCGGGGAAAAGTGTAAGGATGGTGGCCGCGAAGTTCATTCCTGTTGGTTTGACAGGTCTAGAAAGCCTTCGGGCAAATCCAGCGTTACCAGGCCCTCGCTTATTTTCATGAACAGCGACGGCACCAGCAGGGATTGCTTGGCGCCCGTTTCGATATCAAGCAAATCGCCGGCACCGAAGTTTTCAATGCCGATGATGGTTCCCAGTTTTTCATCGTTATGGAAAGCGTCCCTGCCGATGAGATCGACGAGATAGATTTCGGCATCGTCTGCTGCGGGCAGGCGCTCGCGGGGCAAGGATAAATCCTGGCCTCTCAGGCTTTCGGCCTGTTGCGGTCCTTGATATGCTTGAGGTCGGCGATGAAACCATCAGGCACGGCTTTCAGGCGAGCGATTTCAATCTCGCGGCCATCGGTGGTTTGCAAAGGGCCGTAAGTTGCAATTGATTTGGGGTCGGTGGTGAAGCTTTTGAGCTTCACGGCACCGCGAATGCCATGGGCAGCGGTGATGCGGCCGAGGAGGATGAGGGGACTGGTCATGTGTCAGACACCCCCTCCCCCCTTCGGGGTACTCCCCCGGCCAAGAAGCCGAGGGAGAAAACTATTCCTACTCCCTCGGCGCTCTTGCGCCGGGGGAGTACCCGAAGGGGGAGGGGGTGTTTCAACGGGTTCTTACGCTTCAGCAGCCGGAGCAGCAGCGGCAGCTTCAGCAGCAGCGGCGGCATCAGCTGCAGCCTTGGCTTGAGCAGCAGCAACTTTCGCGGCGGCATCGGCAGCAGCTTTTTCGCGCTCGGTGCGCTTCTTGCCAGGGAGTGCCTTCTTTGGATTGTTGCGAACATCGCGTTTGGCCACACCGATCTTGTCGAGGAAGCGCAGCACGCGGTCGGTGGGCTGGGCACCCTTCTTCAACCAGGCTGCGGCCTTTTCGCCATCAAGCTTGACGCGCTCAGCCGAATCCTTTGGCAACATCGGGTTGAAAGCACCGATGATATCGATGAACTTGCCGTCACGCGGGCTGGTCGCCGCCGCCACAACGATGTGGTAGTAGGGACGCTTCTTGGAGCCTGCACGGGCGAGGCGGATTTTCACTGACATTTGGTTTCTCCTGTGAATGTGTGAATGTCGTTGGTCATTTCTTCTTTCCCAATCCGGGAAGGCCTTTGAAGGGATTGCCACCCAAGCCTGGCAGTCCGCCGAGGCCCCCGCCTAAACCTGGGAGTTTTGGCATTTGACCGCCCATGAATTTTGAAAGGTCAGGTATTTGTCCTTGTACAGATGATCCGCCGCTCTGACCCGCCATCATGTCCTTCAATTCAGGCGGCAGGGCATTGGGGTCGAGGCCTGCAAGCTCAGCCTGCATCTTTTCCATTTCAGCCGCATCGGGCATGGCCTTGCCGCCGAACATCTTGCCGAACATTCCCTTGCCCTGGCCCATCTGCTTCATCATGCCGGCCATTTGCAGGTGCATCTTGAGCAGCTTGTTGATCTCTTCAACCTTGACGCCCGCACCACTAGCAATGCGCCGCTTGCGCTTGCCATCGATGATCTTGGGATTGGCCCGTTCTTTTTTGTTCATGGAGCCGATGGCGGCGATCTGGCGCTTGAACAGCTTGTCGTCGAGGTTGGCACCTTCCATCTGCTTTGATATCTTGCCCATGCCCGGCAGCATTTTCATGACACCACCCATGCCGCCCATTTTTTCAAGCTGGCGCAACTGGTCGGCCAAATCATTCATGTCGAATGCACCTCGGCGCATGCGCTCGGCGATTTTTTTGGCCTTCTCATGGTCGATATCCATGGCGGCTTTTTCAACCAGCGAGACAACGTCACCCATGCCAAGGATGCGGCCGGCAATGCGGGCGGGATGGAAGTCTTCGAGGCCATCGAGCTTTTCGCCGGTACCCATGAGCTTGATGGGCTTGCCCGTGACAGCCCGCATGGAAAGGGCGGCACCACCACGACCATCGCCATCGATGCGCGTCAGCACAATGCCGGTAATACCAATTTTTTCATCAAAGGCGCGGGCAAGGTTGACAGCATCCTGACCTGTCAAGGCGTCAACAACGAGCAGGGTTTCCTTGGGCTTTGCAACGTCGCGCACGGCGGCGGCTTCGGCCAGAAGCTCTTCATCGATATGCAAACGTCCAGCCGTATCCAGCATGACAATATCGTAGGCGCCTTTGCGGGCCTCAGACATGGCGCGCTTGGCAATCTCGATGGGTTGCTGGCCCTTGATGATGGTAAGGGTTGCGACCTTGACTTGCTTCCCGAGAATTTCCAGCTGTTCCTGCGCTGCGGGACGGCGCGTATCCAGCGAGGCCATCAAAACCTTGCGCTTGTCACGCTCCTGCAAACGTTTGGCAATCTTGGCGGTGGAGGTGGTTTTGCCAGAACCCTGCAAACCCACCATCAGAATGGCGACGGGTGGCGAGGCCCGCAGATTGAGGGCCGACTGGTCGGACCCCAGCATGGCGACCATTTCGTCATGGACGATCTTCACCACCATCTGACCGGGCTTGATGGATTTCACCACATCAGCGCCAACAGCTTTTTCGCGGACTTTTTCGATGAAGGATTTTACAACCTCAAGCGCCACGTCTGCCTCAAGCAAAGCACGGCGCACCTCACGCATGGCGGCATCGACATCAGCCTCCGACAGAGCACCACGGCCCGTCAGCTTGTCGAAAATGCCCGTCAGGCGATCACTTAAGGTGTCAAACATAGTCACTTTCTTTCCCTCCCCCCTCGCGGGGGAGGGTGGTGAGGTCGCAGACCGAACCGGGAGGGGGAAGTGGGGCTGCACGTCCCTCTCCCGTCCTCACTGCGTTCGGACACCCTCCCCCGCAAGGGGCGAGGGAAGATTGTCAGTATCCCAAACGCAAACGACACCCGGGAGCGAAACTCGCCGCCGGATGCTGGTCGCCGCACCCCCCGGGAATTGAGAACCCCATGTGTGCAGAGACCTCGTAACGTTCAAGACGTTATTGAGATGGCGGGGTGATAGGGGAAATGGCGGTGGATGTCAAATTGGGGGGGATTGCACTTTATTTGAATTAATGATATTAATAGATCTCCCAATATTATTAATAATTTGAGTAAAATCATGGACAGACTCCTAAACCCTTATGCCCCCGGAGCGGGTATCCAGCCGCCATCTCTCGTCGGCAGAGACAAAATACTTGAAGACGCCAAAATCGATCTGGAACGCGTGCTGAATGGCAAGCCCACCCGAGGCATGATGTTACTCGGTCTCCGAGGCGTCGGAAAGACTGTTCTTCTTAATCGCATCAAAGCAATTGCTGACAACAAAGGTTTTCTCACAGCAAAAATTGAAGCCCCTGAAGGTGGGAAACTGCCAGAATTACTCGTTCCGGATCTCCGCAGAATTCTGTTCAGCTTAGATCTCATGGCAAATGCAGGCGAGAGAGTTAAGCGTGGCATGGCCGCACTTCGAAATTTTGGCAGCGCCTTTAAAGTTGCTATTGGTGAAATTGAAATTGGCATGAATCCAACGCCGGGAGTGGCAGATACCGGCAACCTGGAACAGGATGTTCCGCAACTGCTACTTGCGGTAGCCGAAGCGGCAAAAGAACGAAACTCTGCAATCGCAATCTTTATTGATGAAGTGCAGTATCTTTCCGGCAAAGAACTGGCAGCTATCGTTGTTGCTTGCCACGAGATAGCTCAGAAGAATCTTCCTTTCTATTTCGTTGGCGCGGGGCTTCCGCAAATTGCAGCCTTGGCCGGAAATGCCAAGTCATACGCTGAGCGACTTTTTCACTATCCCGAAGTTGATAAACTGCCGCCTGAAGCAGCTCGTGAGGCTCTTGTTGCGCCCGCGCAAAGGGAAGGTGTGGCATTTGATGACGAAGCGATAGACGAAATCTTGAGGGTGACAGAAAGATATCCATATTTCATTCAGGAATGGGGCGCCAATGTCTGGAACCATGCGCCACAAAGCCCAATCCAAAAGCGTGACGTTGAAGATGCGACTCCGGGAATTATCACTCATCTCGACAAAAATTTCTTCCGCGTGAGATTTGACAGACTTACGGTCTTGCAGCAAAAATATCTCAGAGCAATGGCCGAACTTGGACCTGGCCCTCACAAGACTGGCGACATAGCAGCAATACTCGGCGTCAATACCGCTTCAACGGTGGCTGCTGTCAGACAACAGTTGATCGACAAAGGCATGATCTGGAGCCAACGTCACGGTGAAACAGCATTCACTGTCCCATTATTTGACAAGTTCATGAAGCGACAGATACCCAATCTCGAAAAACATGTCCCCAAAAAGCGACAGGGAAAAAGTGACTGAGTATTGATTCACTTTATTTACAGTTCCAAATTGCAAAAATGCGTTCCACAAAAGCGGAGTAGAATTCCAATGACCCGGTTTTCGCGTACTATCACCTCTTTATTGTTTTTTGCTGGTTGTGTACTTCTCACCCCTGCCGCCCAGGCCGCTGATTGGGAGGGGGTGTTTGAAGGCAGGCTCGGCAAGTCTAAAATCCTTGTGCAACTGGTTGATACGCTGGATGACCGGGAGGGTGACACTCGGCGGGAGGCTTCGCGCTACAGCTATTTGCCCAAGACCAAGGACATCAATCTCATGTTGCTGAAGGCCGGTGGCGAGCTGCGGTTTGAGGAAACATTGTTGCTGCCCTATCTCTATCGGGAGCCAAGCGATGGCGACAAGAAAGTGACCGGGCGTTGGAATTTGAAGATCAACGGCGATACTGGAACTGGCACCTGGACATCGGTTGATGGCAAGCAGAAGTTGCCGATTGCGCTTTCGCGGGTGGCGGAAATTTCAGCTGAACAGGCAGGGCCGGATCGCAATTTGCAGATTGCAATCTATGACGAACTTTGGGCCAAAACAGTAGGGTTTACTGATGTGGGGAAGGCAAAAACCTTTGGTGCAGTTGAGGTGCGGACGGTCAAGGATTCGGCTTTTGGCATTGAATTTCCATTGCTGGGCAATTTCCCCGATGCGGTCCGCAGGGCTGGAATCAACAAGCTGTTGCTGGCGGCACATTTGCAGGATGTTGTGCAATACAGGGAATGCAAGAATGCCGTTCCCTTGGGCTGGGAAGCTGAAGATGCCGGACCTGAAATCAGCTTTGAAACCGACTATGCTTCACCCCGCTATCTGAGCTATTCCGAGTCAGGCTCGTTGTCTTGTGGCGGGGCCCATCCGAGCAATTATGTGAGAGTCTGACTCATAATGATTTGGCGTGAATTCAAGCACTTGCGATTCTGCGGGTGATTTGCTGGACTGAAGCGAGATAGAGCCAAGCGGTTGCGCTTTCGATGGTTCGCTCGAAGTCTTTGGCGAGGCGGCGGTTGCGTCCCAGCCATGCGAAGGTCCGCTCGACGACCCATCTTCGCGGCAGCAGAACGAAGCCCTTGGCGGTGT
>JANOXA010000055.1:0-38353 GCA_031418195.1 Hyphomicrobiales bacterium
TTGGCAAAAGCAGATCACCTCTGGCAAACTGCTTGCGGGTGGTAGCTGTCCACATGTGAAACTCCATCGATGCTTCGCAACACCGATTGAATCACAAATGATTGATATCACCCAACTTCTTTTTCGGTCAGACACTTAGACCAAAAGCCAGCGACACGCCCAACAAACCTATACCAACCCCTGGAAACGCGGCGGCCAAAACTGCACTGCCACACCCTCCCAGCACCAACCAAAATGTACCGATAACTTCTGCCAGATATTTATTCATGGGATCCCCCGTTGCTTTAATCGTCTCAAACTCCGAATCGGAGCAGGACAACCCAAGGTATCCCAGTTGCCAACGTCGATCTATCTGCAGTGTTTCGCCACTATTTCAGCTATCAACTCCCGCAGACAAGTCAAAATACATTACATTTGCGAATTGTCGGGCGTTTGGCGTCTGGGCGATTTGACTCTGCCAGCCATTCACTTTATTCTGACAGCGTATGTTGCGCCTCCCGGCCCGGGCGAGCCCCACTTGGCGCATGCTTTTCCCTCCGCCCAGGTTTTTCAGGTTACATGGAATTTTCTTCCCTCGGACTAAGTCCGAAAGTTCTCGAAGCTGTTACGGCAGCTGGTTATACCACCCCTACCGCAATTCAGGCTGAAGCCATTCCCCATGCCCTCGCCCGCCGCGATGTGCTGGGGCTCGCCCAGACGGGTTCTGGCAAAACTGCCGCGTTTGTGCTGCCAATGTTGACGCTGCTGGAAAAAGGCCGCGCCCGCGCCCGCATGCCGCGCACACTTATTCTCGAACCGACCCGTGAGTTAGCTGTTCAAGTGCAGGAAGCCTTTGAAAGCCTGGGCAAGCTGCACAAATTGACGGTCGCCTTGTTGATCGGCGGTGTTGCCTTCGAACCGCAAGCCGCCAAAATCGACCGTGGTGCCGATGTGGTGATTGCCACACCCGGACGACTGCTGGACCATTTCGAGCGCGGCAAGCTGTTGCTCAACGGTGTTGAACTTTTGGTCATCGACGAAGCCGACCGCATGTTGGACATGGGCTTCATTCCCGATATTGAGCGCATTTGCAAATTGCTGCCTTTCACCCGGCAAACCCTGTTCTTCTCGGCCACCATGCCGACTGAAATCCAGCGCATCACCGCCCAATTTTTGCACAATCCTGTGGAAGTAAAAACCTCAGCCGTCAGTTCAACGGTTACCACCATCAAGCAATACCTGGTCAAAGCACCATCTGATCCTGCAGCCAAGCGTGACATTTTGCGGGCCCTCATCCGCAGCCAACCCAATATCAACAATGCCATTGTCTTTGCCAATCGCAAAACCACTGTGGCCCTGCTTGAAAAATCATTGCGCCGCCATGGCTTCAACGCCGGTGCCTTGCATGGCGACATGGACCAGTCTGCCCGTCTCAAAATGTTGGCCGCGTTCCGCAGTCAGGAAGTAACCATTCTGATTGCATCAGACGTAGCGGCCCGAGGTCTTGATATTCCTGAAGTCAGCCATGTTTTCAACTTTGACGTGCCGATCCATTCCGAAGATTATGTGCATCGCATTGGCCGCACCGGGCGGGCCGGGCGTGAAGGCCATGCCTTCATGCTGGTTGGAAAGATGGATACCAAGCATTTGTCAGCCATTCAGGCCTTGATCAACAAGGATGTGGAATGGTTTGAGGTAAGTGGTGCGACGGCAGAATCAGAAAATGCTGAAGCAGTTGAAGCCTCACCACCAAAGCGTAGTCGTCGGCCAGCGGTTAAACGCACCGCGAAGGAAACGACCCAGCCGAAAATTGCAGCAGTTGGAGCCGTAGAAACAGCTGTCGTTGCACCAGTTGTTGCCTTGGAGTCATCCGTTGTTGTGCAAGACAGCTCTCCACCCCGCCCTGCGCGACAACCCCACGCGCCCCACCTGGATGCCAATCGCGAAAACAACCGCAGCAACCGTCGGCCACGCTTTGCCGACGATGATGCACCAGATCACAATGGTTTTAATCAAGGCAACATGCCGGCTTTTTTGTCCAAACCAGTGCGTAACCCCGCAGCCTGAAAAAACAGGAATCAGGAAAAAATTAACATTTTATTGAAACCCGCTGGGTTAAACTAGGTTCCAGGCGTTATCGTTAACGCGCTTCAGTTTTTGTAGAATGTTGGGCTACTGCCGTGGAAGATGCCACCGAACAAGTCGCGCGGATTGCGCCGAGACGAAAAGTCCTGAAAGGGGCCAAAATTGTCATGGACAATTGGACCAATATTGATTGTCAGATTCGCGATGTTTCAGAAACGGGCGCCAAGCTGATTTGCGAGGGTGCACTAGGCTTACCTGATGTATTTCGGCTGCTTCAACAAAGCGAAAACACCGTTCGTGATGCTAAAGTCGTTTGGCGCAAATCACAATCCCTCGGTATTGTTTTTACCAGCGAAGCCAAAAAAGCCCCTGTGCGAAAGTTTTAGAGCACCCGCCATTTCTTTAATTTGGGTTTTCAGCGCACCCCGTTCGCAGGGCTGAAAAACCCACAATCAACCCGCAAGTACGGCAGGCTTGATTTCAACACTCTCACCACACCCACAAGCTGAAGTCTGGTTGGGATTGTTGAATACAAAACCCGACTTCAATGCACTCGACTGAAAATCCATTTCCGTGCCCAGCAAAAACATCAAGGCCTTGGCTTCAATCAAAACCCGCGCACCCTTGTCGACGACAACTTCATCAAAGGGCTTTTTTTCATCGGCCCATTCCATGGTATATTCCATGCCGGCACAGCCACCATTTTTGACGCCAATCCGCAAGCCAGCCGTTTCATTGGAAGCATTGGCCATGAGATCGCGAATGCGTTGCGCAGCTGCATCCGTCAATTTGACGACGTTGGGACGAACGCGCTGGGCTGAAGTCGCCGAAACTGCTGTCATGATTATTTTCTTTTCACATAAAAACCGGAAGAGGAAACATTGGCTCCCCCACACAGCCGATTGTCTTCCACCATCAGATAACGCCGACTTAAAACCTTGAGGCGCGCGGCACAATTGCCGCTTTTTTCCGCCTCGGCATCATATGGGAAATATTTGTCGAATTCCAGGTTATTGCTGGTGTAGCCAACGATTCCATCAACAATTGGTACATCTGCGCCAATTCCGCCTTCATGCAGGCCGCCATTTTTGGCTGCTTGTGCCGAATTGGCCCACGCCGCTTCACCAACAAAATCAATCCAGCCCGGTGTTGTGCTTTTTTTGATTTCTATGTTGTGCCATTCCCCAGCTGTCCATTTGCCAAGCCACTTTTCGGGCGGCATCGGCTCAATATTGGTCACTGTCACGTCCCTGGCTTTGAGCCAGCCTTGGGTAGTCTCGCCTTGGCTGTTCACGTAAAGAGCGCAAACAAACTCAGCTGTTTGACTGCCAATCACAACTTCGTCGCCAGCCACAACATAGGCTCCCTCGCCCACACCCAAACCCGGCTCAAAAGGCGATTTCCTGATTTTGGATCTTATCGTACCGATGTGCAAAGCACTGGAATCAAAATCATAGGCAATGCTGCAATCTTCCTGCGCCACAGCGGGGGTCAACCAGCTGATCAACAGCAAAGCAGAAAGTGATACTACGTGGGCCATCACCACATATTCATCGCCATGCGGGCTTCTTCTGACATGCGGCTATGGTCCCAGGGTGGATCAAAGGTCAATTTGCATTTGGCCTGCGCCACTCCGGCAACCGATGAAACGGCATTCTCCACCCAACCCGGCATGTCACCTGCCACCGGACAGCCAGGTGCAGTCAACGTCATCTCGATGGCCACATTGCGGTCATCATCGATATCGACTTTGTAAATCAGACCGAGTTCGTAGATATCGACAGGGATTTCCGGGTCATAGACCGTTTTCATTGCGGCCACGATATCATCAGTCAATCGCGCCAATTCATCTGCTGGAATGGCAGTGGGATTGGGCAAATTTTCAACGTCAGCAACGGCGTCCATCATCCGAAAATCCTTTGGGCAGCGATCAGCGCCTCGGCCAGTTTATCAACTTCTTCATGGCTATTGTAGAGCCCAAATGAGGCGCGACAAGTGGCGGTCACACCCAATCTTTGCAACAGCGGCTGCGTGCAATGGGTGCCCGCACGCACCGCAACTCCCTGCCGGTCGATGACAGTCGCAATGTCATGGGCATGGGCCCCTTCCATGTTGAAGGAAATGATCGGTCCTTTGTGCTTCGCCTTGCCATAAATCCGCAATGAATTGATTTTGCCCAAGCGTTCCATGGCATGCTCAAGCAGCGATTGTTCATGGGCTGCGATTGCCGTCGCACCGATCCCCGCCATGTAATCCAGCGCAGCTCCAAGCCCGATGGCCTCAACGATGGCAGGCGTTCCCGCTTCAAACCGATGCGGCGGTTCATTATAGGTGACGCCAGCTTCAGTAACTTCTGAAATCATCTCGCCACCCCCTTGATAAGGCGGCATTTTATTCAAGAGTTCTGACTTGCCATAAAGCACACCAATGCCTGTCGGGCCGTAGGTTTTATGTCCGGTAAAAACCAGAAAATCCGCATCCAGTGCCTGCACATCAACCGAACCATGCACCGCCATCTGGCTGGCATCCAGCAAAACCGGAATGCCTTTGGCATGCGCCAACTTGATGATTTCATGAATGGGTGTGATGGTGCCGAGCGCATTCGACATCATGGTGATCGCCACGATCTTCGTTCGTGCTGTCAACAACCTGGCATATTCTTCAAGTAGAAAATTGCCATCGTCATCAATCGGTGCCCATTTCAGAACAGCACCCCGGCGCTCCCGGTGAAAATGCCAAGGCACGATGTTGGAATGATGCTCGAGGATGGAAAGCACAATCTCATCCCCCTCCCCAATTACCATGCCACCATAAGATTGCGCCACCAGGTTGATGGCTTCCGTGGCATTGCGGGTGAAGATGATCTGGTCTTTTGAAGGAGCGTTGATGAAGCGGCGCACTGATTCCCGCGCATCCTCGAATGCCTGGGTTGCTGTGTTAGACAAGTAGTGCAGCCCGCGATGCACATTGGCATATTCTAAAGTCATGCTGCGCGTCATCGCATCGATCACAGCTTGCGGCTTTTGCGCCGATGCTGCGTTGTCGAGATACACCAGTGGCTTGCCATAAACCTCACGTGAGAGGATGGGAAAGTTGGCGCGGATTTTCTGAACGTTATACATTTTTTAATTCGTCATTCCATGCAAGCCGAAGCGAAGCGAAGGCGCGACATGGAACCCCGCTTCGGGGACATGTACAGCGCCGCCCGAAAGC
Source organism: Hyphomicrobiales bacterium (assembly GCA_031418195.1). Lineage (GTDB taxonomy): Bacteria > Pseudomonadota > Alphaproteobacteria > Rhizobiales > Aestuariivirgaceae > Aestuariivirga. The sequence goes on from JANOXA010000055.1 coordinate 5,278, forward strand.
GGGGTTCCAAATCGCCCGCGATAGGGCGGGCGTTTGGAATGACGGGAATAAGAAGGGACGTTCATCATCCCAATCCTGCCTCCACCATGCCCATCAATGCCTCACGCACCGCTTCATTCTCCACTGTCTCAAACGCCTCCGCCACAAAGGCCTGCACCAGCATGTTGCGCGCCTCCGATTCCGGAATGCCGCGTGACTTGAGATAGAACAAATGATCGCGATCCAAATCTCCGCAAGTCGTGCCATGGCCGCACACCACGTCGTCAGCGTAGATTTCCAATTCCGGCTTGGCATCGAACTCAGCGGTTTCAGAAAGCAGCAAGGCATGTGACGATTGCTTGCCATCAGTCTTTTGCGCGTTCTTTCGCACAATGACTTTGCCTTGAAAAATGCCTCGCGACTTGTCATTCATCACGCACTTGTACATTTCGCGCGACATGCAATGGGCCACCTTGTGATCGACAATCAGCCGGGTGTCCGCGTGTTGTGTCCCCTTCAGCAGATAGGCACCTGCGATACGCGCGTTGCCATACTCGCCCATGTATTCAACCGTTGCATTTTGCCGATTGACCTGTGCGCCGGATGTGAGCGTGAAGTCGTTAAATGTGGCTTTCGCCGCAAGTTGAACAATCACATGCGAAAGATGATGGGCGGTTGGTGATTCAGTTTCGATTTTCACACGATCCAGCCTCGCCCCCTTGCCAACGCTGATGGTTGTCACGGGATTGTTCAGGTAGTCGCCTTCGCCCACAAAGGTTTCAATAACCTGCGCCGATGCATCATCGGCGACGACGATATGCAGTCGGCTGGCTATGGCGGAATTGCCACCTGTCGAGACATGGAGTATTTCAATGGGCCGGTCAAAATTGTCGCTGAAACTCACAGTGACTGTTTTGGCATTGAGTTTGTCATTCAAGGCCAACAATGGGTCCTCATGCACAATGGCCGGGGCCATATGGGAACGCAATGGCCCGTCAACATGCGACCGGATATCATCGATGACGCCATTCACAATCACCAGTCTTTGGGCGTGCAAATGTTTAAGCGGGGCAGCTTCCACCAGACGATCAATTGTTTTGGAATCTGCTTTTACGACAGCCCCATAGGATTTGTCGATGAGCCGGCGAAGATCAGTCCACTTCCACTCTTCAAGGCGGCGCGTAGGCAGCATGAAACCGAGTGCCTGTTCAGCCTGGGTTTGGGGAATCATGGCGTTCACGCGGCTTGCCCCACGATGTCGGCATAGCCATGGGCTTCCAATTCCAGTGCCAGTTCCTTGCCACCCGATTTCACAATCCTGCCATCCGAAAGCACGTGCACATGATCCGGCACGATATAGTCAAGCAATCGCTGATAATGCGTGATGACAATCATCGCCCGATCCGGCGAACGCAGCGCATTCACACCATCGGCAACCACCCGCAGGGCATCGATATCCAAACCTGAATCCGTTTCATCAAGCACACATAGCGAAGGCTCCAGCACAGCCATCTGCAAAATCTCGGCCCGCTTTTTTTCACCACCTGAGAAGCCGACATTCACCGGACGCTTCAACATGTCTTGTGAGATGTTAAGCTGTGCCGCCCGCTCTTTTACAAAGCGCATGAAATCAGGAATAGACAATTCCTTCTCGCCCCGCGCCTTGCGTTGGGCATTCAGTGCCACCTTGAGGAACTGCATGGTTGCCACACCCGGAATTTCAATGGGGTATTGAAAAGCCAGAAACACCCCCGCCGCCGCCCGCTTGTCAGCCGCCATTTCCAACAGATTTTCACCCTTGAAAGTGACAGAACCCTCCGTCACCTCATAGCCCTCACGACCCGAAAGCACGTAGGATAGCGTGGATTTCCCCGACCCATTCGGCCCCATGATGGCATGCACCTCACCGCCCTTGACCGTGAGATTCAAACCCTTGATGATTTCACGCTTCTCATCGGCGAGGCGAACGTGAAGATTTTTGATTTCAAGCATATTGATTCCGTTTCAAAGTATTCCAAGAAATTTGTAAGCCAGCATGATGGCACCAGCCCCTGCCATACCTTTGACGCTGTCGATGGCAGCCAACTGACCAGCCCCTGCGACACCTGATTGAGAGAATTTCATGTAGCGCGCCAAGCCAAACATCGCGCCCAATCCAATCGGAAACAAAATATCGAATGTGGTCAAAGAAAAGTTCATCCCATACTTTCTTCAAAGTGAACAATTAGGATTTTGATTTCGAGCATTGCTTTTCTCTAAAACAAGATTTCACTTGGATGTTTGTTAACAGCCAAAATGACCTCTTCTATCAATACTTTCCAGTCCACTTTGGCTATGGTGATCATTTTTTACCTCAACATGCCGTCGACGTCAGCAATGTATTTGACTTCATTTCCAAAACTTGTCCTCAACATTGCCAATGGTTTTTGCTTGCCGAGCATGAAAACAAATGTGTCTGCTCGAACAAAACATCAGCTGTGATATCTAGGTCGCTGCAAAACGCGAATGTCTGCTCTCGCCAATATGATCTAAGATCATCAAGCAATTTTTGCTGTTGACAATAATCTCTTGCTTAGTAGGTAATAAAAACTTCATCCCACACTTCCCTCCAGGCTGATACCTATCAGCTTCTGCGTCTCAGCCATAAATTCCATCGGCAATTGCTGAATCACATCACGCACGAAACCATTCACAATCAGCGCCACCGCTTCTTCCTGCGAAAGTCCGCGCGAGCGGCAATAGAACATCTGGTCATCGGAAATTTTCGACGTCGTGGCCTCGTGTTCAAACTGTGCGGTTGAAGTCTTGCTTTCAATATAAGGCACCGTATGGGCGCCGCACTTGTCGCCAATCAGCAGCGAGTCACACTGGGTAAAATTCCGCGCATTCGTCGCCTTGCGGTGGGCCGACACTAGACCGCGATAAGTGTTGTCACTCCGCCCCGCTGCAATGCCTTTCGACACGATGCGGCTAGACGTGTTCTTGCCCAGATGAATCATCTTGGTGCCACTGTCCACCTGCTGGCGGCCATTGGAAATCGCAATAGAATAAAACTCACCGCGCGAATAATCGCCGCGCAAGATGCAGCTCGGATATTTCCATGTGATCGCCGAACCGGTTTCCACTTGCGTCCAAGAAATCTTCGAATGATGGCCCCGGCAATCGCCACGCTTTGTCACAAAATTATAAATGCCGCCCTTGCCCTCGGCGTCCCCCGGATACCAATTCTGCACCGTTGAATATTTGATCTCGGCCTCATCATGGGCGATGAGTTCCACCACAGCCGCATGCAACTGGCTTTCATCCCTCGTCGGAGCAGTACAACCTTCCAAATACGATACATAGGAACCCTTGTCGGCAATAATCAGTGTACGTTCAAATTGCCCAGTGTTCTTGGCATTCATGCGGAAATAAGTTGAGAGTTCCATGGGGCAACGCACACCTAGCGGAATGTAGACAAACGAACCATCCGAAAATACGGCTGCATTCAGCGCCGCATAGTAATTGTCACCTTGCGGAACCACCGACCCCAGATATTGCTTCACCAGTTCCGGATGCTCGCGCAGCGCTTCCGAAATCGAACAGAAAATCACCCCATGTTTGGCCAATTCGTCCTTGAATGTTGTGACGACTGAAACCGAGTCAAACACCGCGTCAACCGCAACCCGGGTCTCGACAATCTCATTGCCTTCATCATCGAGTTTTTTGGGCTTCTGCACGCCCGCAAGAATTTCCTGCTCCTTCAGCGGAATGCCAAGCTTGGCATAGGTCTCAAGCAGTTTCGGATCAATTTCATCCAGGCTTTTTGGCGCAGCTGAAGTTTTCGGTGCCGCATAATAATACAAATCCTGAAAGTCAATTTTTGGATAGTGCACTTTGGCCCATGTCGGCTCGTCCATGTTCAACCAGACGCGGTAGGCTTCCAGCCGCCAGTCCAGCATCCACTGTGGTTCGTTTTTCTTGGCTGAGATAAAGCGAACGATATCTTCGCTCAAGCCTTTCGGCGCAAAGTCGGATTCAATATCGGTGGTGAAACCGTACTTGTATTTTTCAACATCAATCCCGCGCACGAGGTCTATGGTATCTTGATCGGCCATGCTTGTTTCCTAGGCAGCTCGCCGCGCTTGATGGCGCACACGCAGCTTGTTGAATACTTCCAAAAATCTCGTCACGTCTTGCTCCGTGGAATTCCAACCCAGGCTCACGCGTATGGCATTTGAGGCCAGTTCAGGTGCCACACCCATTGCATCCAGCACATGAGACCGCCCGACTTTTCCCGACGAACAAGCAGACCCCGACGACACCGCAATGCCATCAAGATCAAGAGCCATCACCAGCGTTTCCGCCTTCATGTCTGGCGCCGCGAAACACGTGGTATTGCAAAGCCGTTCGCGGCCATCAGCAAATATCACACAATCGCTTAGTCCAGCTTCCAACTTGTCGTTCAATTCAAAAGTATCAAGCTGCGGTTCCTGTGCCAGAGCAGCAAAGCCTGCAATTGCGGAAATGTTTTCGGTTCCCGCACGGCGGCGCAATTCCTGTCCGCCACCTGCCAGCAGTGGTTCGATCACCAGTCCGTCGCGCACGATCAGCGCCCCAATGCCAACCGGACCACCCACCTTGTGGGCAGCAACTGTCATCATGTCACAGCCTATCAAGCCAAAATTCACCGGTCGCTTGCCAAAACCCTGCACAGCATCAACATGCACCAATGCGCCAGCTTTTTTGGCCACGTCAACAATTTCAGCCATGGGCTGAACAATGCCGGTTTCATTGTTGGCCATCATCACTGACACAAGTGTGTTGGGCCTGCCCAGCATTCCCTGCAACGAACCGATTTTTACAAGGCCGAATTCATCGACTGGAATGACCTCAACAGTTTTTCCCGATGCTTTGGCCGCAGCCATCACACTTGGATGTTCGACTGCCGATACCAGAATATGCTCAGCCCCCATCCCGCGCAGTGCCATGTTGTTGGCTTCAGTGCCGCCACTCGTAAACGTCAACATCTGCGGCAGACAGCCAAGCTTGAAGGCCAGCACCTCACGCGCATCATCCATGATTTTGCGGGCCTTGCGACCTTCGCCATGGATTGATGAGGCGTTGCCATGCGCTTCCATAGCGGCAATCATCGCAGCTTTCACCGCAGGCCGCAGCGGACTGGTTGCGTTATGGTCGAGATAGGTTCTCACCGTACCACACCCACATGCCGTTGCTTGGTTTGCTTGATTGATGCAGCCAACGCCAGATTGCGCTTTTGCACCACATCTTCCAACGACACGGATTCAAGAAAATACATCATCTGCCGACCCAGCGAAGCCCAAAGGTCATGGGCGGAGCACTGCTCGCCCTTCACACAACCATCTACGCCATCGCCGTCACAGCGGGTCACCCGCAACGGTTCGTCAACGGCAAGAATCACTTCTGACAATGGAATCTCTGCTGCAGGTCGCGCCAGCAGGTAACCTCCACCCGGTCCACGCACACTGTCCACCAGGCCTGCACGCCGCAAGCGCCCAAACAATTGTTCCAGATATTCCTGGCTGATGTCCTGTCGTTCGGCAATTTCATTCAGGGAAACCGGTTTTCCAGATGCTTGTTGGCCGATGTCGATCATGGCCATGACCGCATAGCGGCCCTTTGTGCTCATTTTCATTTGCCAACACCCTGTTTCTGCAAAGCTTTCACCAAATCACGAAAGGCTTGCCTTTTGCCCCCCGCCCCGTGTTAAACGCCGGACTTGAAACAACCGGACTTCCACATTTGCTTTTTGGAACTATTCTAAACTACATCTAGGAAGACCGAGTAACAGAGTCAAGTAAAAGCGAATTGGCCACGTTGGCAATTCGCAAGAAGGAACCACAATGCCAGAAGTGATTTTCAACGGCCCCGCAGGACGCATCGAAGGCCGTTATCACCACGCCAAGGCCACTGGCGCACCAGTGGCAATTTTGCTGCATCCCCATCCAGCCTTTGGCGGCACCATGAACAACCCGATTGTTCACACCATGTATGGCATGTTCCAAAGCCGCGGCTTCTCGGTCATGCGCTTCAATTTTCGCGGTGTGGGCCGCAGCCAGGGCATGTTTGACAATGGTGCAGGCGAACTTTCCGATGCGGCATCGGCGTTAGATTGGCTGCAAACCTACAACAAGGAATCCAAAATCTGCTGGATTGCAGGGGTCTCCTTTGGTGCCTGGATTTCCATGCAGCTGTTAATGCGTCGCCCGGAAATTTCTGGCTTCGTTTCTGTGGCTCCGCTCGCCAAGCATTATGATTTTTCATTTCTGGCACCGTGCCCGGCCTCAGGCCTGTTTATCAATGGCGACAAGGATACGGTGACTGCTCCTGAAGCAGTGCATAGTCTCGTATCCAAACTCAAAACCCAAAAAGGCATCACCATCGAACACAAGGTGATTCCCGGTGCCAACCACTTCTTTCAGGACAAGATCGAAGACCTCAACAAGATTTGCGCCGATTATCTCGACAAGCGCCTCGCGCGCGAAGAAGCCTGAGATCAGCATATCAGCCCTGCCCGTTTTCGGGTGGCGAACGCCGCTTCGCTGGCCTATTGCCGGAAGATGACATCACAAAAAGCCATCGGCCAAACCCATGTTGATGGAAAATCTTGGGGCCTTCTGGCCTTGCTTGCCCTGATCTGGGGCGGCTCATTCATGTTCGTCGGCGTCGCCGTCAAGGAACTGCCCGCCCTGTTGATCGTCCTTGCCCGTGTTGGTATCGCGACAGCAATACTTTTGCCAATCCATTTGCTTGTCCAAGGGCCATTGCCCCGCAATGCCAAGACCTGGATCGCTTGTGGCGGCATGTCGATCATCAACAATGCCATCCCCTTCACGCTAATTTCCTGGGGCCAGCATCACATCACAGGCGGTTTGGCGTCGGTCGTTAACGCCACAACACCCATGTTCGCCACGATCTTCATGGCGGCCTTTGCCCTCGAAGCAATAACACTGCGAAAAGCCATCGCCCTCTTCATCGGCTTAGTCGGCGTCGTCATTCTGCAAGGTGCAGATTTGAGCAACCTGGGCGACCAGACATGGGGCATCCTCGCCGTCACAGGAGGATCCATTTGCTACGGACTATCAGCCCCGTGGTCGAAGAAAATGCTGGCGGGAATTCCTCCAATCACAACAGCGACCTGCCAACTCAGCCTGTCCACCTTGATCATGACTGCAATCGTCGTGCTTTTCGCCAATCCAAGCCAATATGCAGCAGCCTCACCCAAAACCTGGGCCGCCCTGCTGGGCCTCGCCGCCATATCGACGTCGCTCGCCTATCTGATGTTCTTCAAGATCATCGAACGCTCCGGCCCCTCCTTTGTATCACTCGTCACCATGCTGGTGCCAGTTTCCGCCATTCTGCTGGGCTATCTGTTATTGGGCGAAGCGCTGTCGGTGGGCGAAATCGTCGGTGCCTTGGTGATTGGCTCAGCGCTGGTCATCATTGATGGCCGGGCGTTGCGCTACCTTGGCTTCAAATTAAATTAAGCCACCGCCAACACCCCACCAGTCATCTCACGCACTACTCCCGTTGTCCCCGGAAACGTCAGGGGCAATCGGCGGAAACTTCGCACGGCCAGATAGGCCCAAGCCGCCGCTTCAAGACTGTCACCGTCAATGCCGAATTTTTCGGCTGGTTCAACGTTGGGCAACAGTGATTTCAGCGACGCCATGATAGCCCGGTTATGCCGCCCTCCGCCGCAAATGATCCAGCGTTTGGGTTCAGCCGGAAAATGCGTCCGTGCTGCCGCTATGCTCCGGGCTGTCACTGCAACCAACGTCGCAGCACCATCTTCGGCGGATAGATCTCCCATCGCAATTCCTGCAAAACTATTCCGATCCAGCGATTTCGGGCCCGCTATTGCAAAAAATTCATGTGACAAAAATCGTTTCGCCAACTTTTCGTCCACGTGACCCTTGAGCGCCATGCCGCCACCTTCATCCCGGCTTTGGCCTGTTTTCAATTTCATCCAATCGTCAATCAACGCATTGCCAGGCCCCGTGTCAAACGCCACCAGTTCACCGTTGGGTCCAATCCAACTGACATTCGCCACGCCGCCGATATTGACCACCGCAACCGGGCGTTTCGGCACAGATGCCACCAAAGCCTGGTGATAGACCGGCACCAGCGGTGCACCCTGCCCGCCTGCCGCCACATCTGCCGCCCGCATGTCATAAACAACGGAAATGTTGATTTGCCTGGCCAATGCTGCACCATCGCCCAGTTGTACGGTCAAGGCCTTTTCCGGACGATGGATAATCGTTTGCCCATGAAAGCCGATAACATCAATGTCCAGGGGTCCAAGGTTTAGTTTGCGAAGGAAAGTCGACACGATGAATCCGTGCCATTCAGTAATTTGCCGTTCAATATCTTTCAACCTGCCAGGCCTTTGGTCACGCGCTGAAAGGTTGACGGCCTCAGCAAGCGCCTGACGCAACAACTCACGTTCGCTTTCCCTATAGGGAATCGTTGCACAATGACCATGGCGCACGATGCTTTCGCCATCAGTTTCCAGCAACGCGATGTCAATGCCATCCAGCGATGTGCCGCTCATCAGGCCAATGGCTCTCAAGACTTTTGACACCACATCATCCCCCGTTTAAGACTCATCCCATCATGACCCAATATTCTTCCGATTTCATCAATGTCCTGTCCTCCCGTGGCTACATTCATCAATGTTCTGATTTCTCTGGCCTCGATGCGCTTGCGGCAAAGCAAGACGTCCGTGCATATATCGGATTCGATTGCACCGCACCCTCCCTTCATGTGGGCTCGCTTGTCCAAATCATGTTGCTGCATTGGTTGCAGCAAACGGGCAACAAGCCCGTCGTCCTGATGGGCGGCGGTACAACCCGTGTTGGTGACCCTTCCGGCCGCGATGAAAGCCGCAAGATTCTCAGTCTCGAAGATATAGAAAACAACAAGCAAGGCATCCAGCAAGTCTTCAGCCGCTTCCTGAAGTTTGGTGGCGAGAAGACCGATGCCATCATGGTCGACAATGCCGAATGGCTGACCAAACTCAACTACATCGAAATGTTGCGCGACGTTGGCAAGCATTTTAGCGTCAACCGCATGTTGGCCATGGACTCGGTGAAGCTCCGGCTGGACCGTGAGCATGAACTTTCTTTCATTGAGTTCAACTACATGGTGTTGCAAGCCTATGACTATGTGGAATTGGCCCGTCGCCAGGGTTGCAATTTGCAGATGGGCGGCTCCGATCAATGGGGCAATATCATCAATGGCATTGATCTGGGACGCCGCATGGGCACGTCACAACTCTATGCCTTGACATCGCCATTGATCACCCTGTCATCCGGGGCAAAGATGGGCAAAACCGCATCAGGTGCTGTTTGGCTGAACGCCGACATGCGCAGTCCCTATGAGTACTGGCAGTTCTGGCGCAACACCGAAGACGCCGATGTGGGCCGTTTTCTCAAGTTGTTTACAACTCTGCCGCTCGCAGAAATCTCGCGACTTGAAAAATTGGGTGGTGCCGAAATCAACGACGCCAAGAAAATCCTGGCCAATGAAGCCACAAAACTTCTTCATGGTGCTGGTGTTGCACGAGATGCCGCCGAAACCGCCCGCAAGACTTTCGAGGAGGGATCAAGCGCTCAGGGACTGCCGACATTCATTTTGGATTTGCCTATGGGCATCTTGCAGGTTTGTGTGGAACTGGGATTTGCCAAGTCCAACGGTGAAGCCAAACGCGCCATCCAGGGCGGTGGCATCAAGGTAGATGATGTGGCAGTCACCGATGAAAAACTGGTTGTCACGCCCCCCCCTGCGGGTGGCACGCTGAAACTTTCCATGGGCAAGAAAAAACACGTACTCGTTCAGGGCCGCTGAAACTCATCCGGCTTTTTTGCGCACGCCGCAGGTATCCTCGAACTTGAACATTTCGCGGAATATTCCGGGTGCCAGAACTGACAAGGGATTCACTTGCGTTTTCGGCTTGTTGATTGTGCCGCCCATGGCAAAGGTAATGCCGAAAATGCCTTCACCTTTCGATCCACCAAGAATCTGGCCAAGCAATGGAACATCATTGAAAATGCGTGTCAGCCCTTGTGCCGGAACCATTGTGCCTGAAATGTCGATGGCACCATCAGCCTTGCGAATAAGCCCACTGGCAATGCCGCCCATTTCATCACCCCGCAGTTCTACATTGCAAACACGCACCAGCTTTGCATCTGTGGTGAATGGCAAGGTCAGACGCTTGAACCGGATGCCACCATTGCGCGGACCGGATTTTTTGGCGCGGCCTCGGCTGTCAAGCTCGGCAAGTGCAGCTTCATCGCGCACTTCAAAACGCCTGATCTCCAATTCGCCATTGCGAATCGGCGATCCAGCAGCATTTGCCATCAGCGCATAAAATTGCAGCTCGCCGCCGGCTATTTTTGAATAGAAGTTCGCGGCCCGCAAGGCAGCCCCCCCATCTGCCGTGGTCACCCGCATTTCACGCCCTCCATCGGTGGGGGTTAGCCTGATGGTGAGTGGCAAACCGCTCAGGAAAACCCCTTCAAGCATTGCTGTGGTAATCTGGCCTCCCCGTGTCACAAAAGTCCCTTTGACATTGCGCACGGATTCCCCGCGATGGGCAATCACTTCCTTGAAGCTTGCAGTGACAATGAATTTGGGTCCGGTTTGATTGCCTCCGTTTCCATTGCCCTTGGCAGGCGAAATCAGATTTTTGATGTAGGGCCGCGCATCAAAACTATTGCCTGTGAAAGTGAGATTGGTGGCATCTTCGCCGGGTTCAAGCTTTGCCGTGAACACATCATCTTCACTCAGCCTGATCTCAGTGAGATCAACAATCTTCAATCCGCCGTTCTGCCGAAGCTTCAATGACCCCCGCAGTTTCAGTCCTGTGCCGTCAAGCTTCAAGTCCTGAATGCTGCGCCCCTCCGCGCCATTGTCGATAACCTGAAAGCTTGCTGTGGTGCCCTTGGTGGCGGCCCTGCTCCATCCGGCGGCTGCAACTTTCATGGCAACGCCAGAAAGATTGGCCTCGACGTCAATGACGCGGCCTTCACCCTGGTCACCACTGATTGACACTTTGACTGGTACATCGCCTGACATGTATTCCTCAAGTTTCAAACCCAGCTTCGCCCGAAGCTTGGCATCAAGCACCGTTTCGACGTCCGCCTTGACTTGGCCTTTGCCACGCGGCTTTTGCCAAAACACTTTGGCGGCGATGCCGTTGACCTTGGCCGGCCCTTTGACGGTTATGGTTTCTGGATCAACACCAATTTCAAATTGCCCATCAGTCAGATCAACACCCGGCAAAATCGCCTTGAGCGATGCGTCTTTCAAGCTGACTTCGGTGGTAAGTTTCACCCGGTCCCGGGGCGCATTCTTGATCAGTGGCAGCTTGAGGGAAATCAGCGCCCGTGCCATTCCACCAATTTTTGGCATGTCCTTCAATTCACCCGTCGCAAGCTTGAGATCTGGAAAAGCAGCATATTCCAGAAGATCGGCCACGCCGCCTTGAATATCAAACTTGAAGCTGCCGGGCACGGCTTCTGACAACAAATCACTGGCCTCAAATGAACCTTCGGTCACTGTCACCTTGGCGCCGGACTCGAGGTCCACATGTCCCTTGTCAATCCGCAGCGTAAACTTGTCGCCTTTCAAATGCCCACTGCCCGAAGCATTGCGAAGCAATGGCAATGATTTGAAGTAGCTGGTTTCAACATCGCGCATCTCAAAATCCATCTGTACGACATTATCTGGCAACACCTTGGTGCGCTGGGCTTTTGCCAATGCATTGGCGGGGAAATTGATTTGGAAAGTCCCTTCAGTGATGACGCCTTGCTTTATGTTGTCGGAGATCCATGTCCGGGTTCTGGGCGTGACAATGGGCGGCCAAAGCTTTTTCAAAAGAGCCGCTGACACATCGCGCAAGCGACCTGCTATGTTGATGCCGGGTGACTCTTCCCCTCCCGTGATTACCCCTCGAAGCCTCACACCCGTGTTATTGGCCATGACGACGAGATCAGTGATTTCAACCCGTTGTTCCTCAACCGATGCATCACCAACAAATGTCACCCGGTCGACAAACACCGGGTCTTTGATGGTGCCTTGTGCATCAACCCGCAAATTATTGGCAGCAAGATCGATACCGACTGAAAGCAGCCGACCATCGGTAGCGCGACGGGGCGCAAACTTGCCCTTTAAATCGGCCCGTGATCCTCCCATGAGGATTGAAGCTTCCACCACTTCAATGGGACTTCCGGCTCCAGCATACTTGATGCGAAGCTCTCCCTCGTCCACGATGATTGGATTGGAAAGATAATCCGGCAAGTTGACCTTGCCCGCTGCCGCAAAAAGTTGGCCCGTCATGCTGGTAATTTCACCAGTCTCCGCAGCATTGATTTCGAAATTGCCTGAAAACGGAATGTCGACCTTGGCAAACTGCGAAAGGGCATAAATGTTTTCAGCAACATGGGCTGGCACCAGCCGGTCAATCACCACGTTTGCCGTATAGTTTCGTTCGGCACGTCTGAAGGTTGCTGAGGCTTCGATTTTCCACGGTTCGTTCTTGCTGGCCACATCGGCCTTGGCGGCAATTACAAAACCCGATGCCACACGCCGGAATGCCAGGTCAGCACGGCTGGCAATCCACGTCGCATCATTGGCTTCATCAAACAGCCGCAATGAAGCCCGGCTGATCCGCACCTCTTCAAGCGTCGACAATGCCCCCTGTTCACCACCAGCATCGAGCAGCGCCAGGAGTTTGCTGCCAGAAAGCAGCGGGCTTTTGCTGGTTGCAATCGACTGTCCATCAGCTTTCTCGCCATTTTGTGGCGCTGCGTCCAGTCCGTCCAGCACAATTTCCTGGTCTTCCCCCGCTGCTTCCGTTTCAATGCCAAGTTCAAGGCTGCCATCAAGATTGCGCCGCGCGTTCATCCGCGGACCGATCAAATCAAGGGTTTTGACGCTGATGGTGCCTTCCAGCAAACGCGAGGTTTCAAGTGAAACACCAGCTTTGGGGGCGCTGGCGATGATTTGGCCATCAGCACCATAAAGCACGAGATTGCGCACCCGGATGTTCGGTGCGCCCGTTTCGCTGTCCAGTTCCAACTCGGTTTCGCCAAGTTTTATTTTAAGTTCAGGCAGTTTCCGGTTGATCGCATCTTCAATGGCAGTTCCCATGAAGGCCAGCGAAATTGGCCCTTGGTTCAATCGCCAATAAAGCCCTGAACCCAACAGGACCAGTAGGCCGACCAGCCATATCAAACTCAAAAACGTTATTTTAAGCGCCTTCTGAGTCACTGTTCTGATGGTCCGGTTTGCTGTTTGCCGTTTGGCCGTTATAGTTTCAAAGAGACTCAATCGTCCCGTGCCTGCAGTTGTTTCATCAAATCAGCAAGCTTCCAAGCGCTTTTGCACAGCAAAGGTGGGCAAAACCATGGCGTAAACTTTAATGGCACCAGCCCCATTTCGGCCATGACAATTGGCTTTGAAACAGTTAGCGTAAAAGCAGTTTGGTGAATGGCGTTACCAGGGTTTTAAGCAAGAACGCCGACCACCCGTCCGGGGGAAACTGTGGCCATGCCTTGGCCAAGAGATGGTGTTGAATGTTTTTCAAGAAAAAGATCAAGCAGGCGCTAAATTCGAGAAAGCCTGCCACGGCTGACACGCAGCATGAACCCTCGTTCATCGGTCATGACACCACGATTGATGGTCACGTGAACTCCTCTGGTGAGTTGCATGTCGATGGCACGGTGCGTGGTTCCGTTCAGGCCAAGTTATGTGTGATTGATATGGCTGGCATTGTGCAAGGTGAAGTCTCCGGCGAAGTTGTGCATGTCCGCGGCCGGGTCATCGGTCCCATTCATGGCAGCAGTATCTTTATTTATGCGGGAGCCCATGTGGAAGGCGAAGTCTTCCACGACACGATCAGCATCGAAAACGGTGCTTACGTTTATGGCGTCATCCGTCACAATGATGCACCGGCTCCCCGCAACGCATCTACAAGCCAACTACCGATCATGACCGTCAAGCCAAAAACAGACATGCCATTGGCGCAGATCGTCAATTTCAAAAAATAGGCCCAGCCTATTCGATGTCTTCGATCAAGCCGTCACCACCACCATAAACCCGGTGGGCCAATGAGGACTGGATGAATTCATCCACGGAACCATCAAGCACCGCCGATGGATTGGTGCTGGTGTGACCGGTGCGCAAATCTTTCACCAATTGATAGGGCTGCAAAACATAGGAACGAATTTGATGGCCCCAGCCGATCTCGGTTTTCTTGGCATTGGCCGCATCAACTTTTTCCTGCTTCTTTTGCAATTCACGTTCATACAACCTGGCTTTCAGCATTTTCATGGCTGTCGCACGGTTCTTGTGCTGTGAACGTTCGGCCTGACATGCAACAATGATATTTGTCGGCATATGGGTAATGCGCACGGCAGAATCCGTCGTATTGATGTGCTGCCCACCGGCACCTGAGGCGCGATAGGTATCAACCTTCAAGTCACTTTCAACAATCTCGATATCAATATTGTCGTCGATCACCGGATAGGCCCAGGCCGAACAGAACGATGTATGCCGTCTTGCGTTCGAGTCATAAGGTGAAATCCGCACAAGGCGGTGCACACCACTTTCAGTTTTCAGTTTGCCATAGGCGTTGTGGCCTTTGATCAGCAAGGTGCAGGATTTGATGCCGGCTTCTTCACCGTCATGCTGATCCAGGACTTCGACTTTGTATTTGCTGAAATTGGCCCAGCGCACGTACATGCGCATCAGCATGGAAGCCCAGTCCTGGCTTTCCGTGCCACCAGCGCCCGCGTTGATTTGCAGGTAACTGTCATTGCCGTCCGCTTCGCCTGACAGCAACGCATCAAGTTCAAGTTTGGCAACTTCGGCTTTCAGCCCTGCGAGGGATTTTTCCGCTTCGACAACGATTGTCTGGTCACCCTCTTCATCACCCATGGCAATGAGCTCGCTGTTATCGACGATGGTTTGTTCAATCCGCCTGATGCCTGAAATGCGGTTTTCAAGGTCTTGGCGGCGGCGCATCAATTCCTGCGCCTTTTGCGGATCGTTCCACAGTGTCGGGTCTTCTGCCTTTGCGTTCAGTTCGTCGAGATCGCGAATCGATTGATCCCAGTCAAAGATGCCTCCTCAGCAGGCCCAAGGACTGCTGGGTTTCTTCGATCATTTTAATGACTTCGGCGCGCATGATTGTTCCTGAATGATTTAGTCCCGCGCAATCGGCGGGCCAGACCCGCTCAATAGAGGCCGCCGCTATCCGTCGTCAACCCGTTTGCAGGCACTTTTGCATCAGTTTTCTTGTCCGGCGCAACCAGCACCACGCCACCACCGGAAGACACCTGCGCGGGCTTTTTGCCCGTCGATTGTCCCACAAACCTGGTATTTTGCGGTGGCTCGTCGCCGGGTTTGAAGGCTTCGAGAATGGTATCGGCCTCGCCGAAAATCGAGCGCTTGCCCGAGGTGGCGTTGATGGGAATGAGTTCAATTGCCCGTGGCACGCGGAACGGCACAGCAGCTTTGTCCTTGAGAGCCAGTTGCATGAAATCCGCCACGATGGGTGCCGCAAGTTCACCACCCGTCCGGTGCGCACCCATGGGTTTCGGATTATCGTAACCAACATAAACTCCCACCGTCATATCAGGTGTATAGCCAATGAACCAGGCATCCCGCTCATCATTTGATGTTCCGGTTTTTCCGGCAATTGGTTTGCCGACAATCAGCATGCGCTTGCCAGTGCCGCGCGCAATAACGCCCTCCATCATGGATGTGATCTGGTAGGCCGTGTAGGGGCTCATCACCTGTTCACGCACATCAATCAGTTCAGGTTCCACCTGCCCCTCGGTATAATCTGCCACGGCGCACGCCGCACAATCACGTTTGTCATGGCGCCAGATGGTTTTGCCCCGCCGATCCTGAATCCGGTCGATCAGAGACGCCTCAATTTTCCTGCCGCCATTGGCAAACATGCTGTAGGCAGTTGTCATGCTGAGCAATGTGGTTTCTGCCGATCCCAGCGAATTGGCCAAATGCCGTGGCATGCGCTCGTAAACGCCCAAGCGTTGCGCCAAGTCTGCCACCTTGGTCATGCCAAGATCGTCTGCAAGGCGAACAGTCATGGCGTTGCGCGATTGTTCAATGCCGCGCCGCAGTGTTGATGGGCCATAAAACTTGTCGGTATAGTTTTTGGGCCGCCAGATTTTGCCGTCTGACAGTTTGAATTCAACCGGTGCATCCATGATCACC
Organism: Hyphomicrobiales bacterium; assembly: GCA_031418195.1. Classification (GTDB taxonomy): domain Bacteria; phylum Pseudomonadota; class Alphaproteobacteria; order Rhizobiales; family Aestuariivirgaceae; genus Aestuariivirga. The sequence goes on from JANOXA010000055.1 coordinate 21,526, forward strand.
GAGGCTGGCGTATAGCCATTGTCAAGGGCAGCGGCATAAACGATGGGTTTGAACGAAGACCCCGGCTGCCGCATGGCTTGCGTCGCCCGGTTGAACTGGCTGCCGCTGTAGGAGAAACCGCCGACCATGGCGAGCACACGTCCGGTGTGGGGGTCCATCACAACCATGGCGCCCTCAACATCTGGCAATTGCACCAGATGCCATTCCTCCGGCTTTGCCGAAGGTGCCACATAAACAATGTCACCAACTTGCAAAACCTGCGAGGCTTTGGTCACCACCTTGCCCAATTCCGTGCCATCCACAAATGCCCTGGCCCACGTCAGTAATTCCGTGGGGACAATACCGATTTCACGTTCCTCGCCCATCGCGCCATTGGCTTGCTGCAGCGGCTGCAAACCGATCTGAGCCTTTTCATCAACCACTTCGAGCACGATAGCCAAACGCCAGGGCTTCACATCTTCAGCGACCTTGAAAGCTTCCAAATGTTTCGCCCAATCGCCGCCTTCCAGTTCCACATGTTTGAAAGGGCCTCTGAAACCACGCTTGCGGTCAAAATCAATCAAGCCCCGCGCCAAGGCCTGCCTTGCAAATATCTGCAGCTTGGGTTCAAGCGAAGTCCTGACGGAATAGCCACCCTTGCCCAAGGCTTCCTTGCCATACATGATAACCAGATCGCGACGGACTTCTTCAGCAAATCCCTCTGCTGCAAACAATTGCGCACCGAAGGGCCGTGGGCTGACGTTCAATGGTTTTGCCTTGGCTTCCCTTGATTCATCGGCAGTCACGTAATTGTTTTCAAGCATCTGGTCCAAAACCCAATTGCGCCGGTCGATGGCTTTTTGGGTATGGCGAAACGGGTGATAGTTGTTTGGGCCCTTTGGCAAGGCCGCCAGATAGGCCATTTCATCCAACGACAACTCATCCAGCGATTTGCCAAAATAATTCAACGATGCCGCCGCGATGCCATAGGAATTCAAACCCAAAAATATCTCGTTCAGATAGAGTTCAAGAATCTGGTCTTTTGAAAATGCCGCCTCAATGCGCTGCACGACCAGCGCTTCCTTCAATTTACGCGTCAGGGTTTGTTCATTTGACAGCAGAAAGTTCTTGGCCACCTGCTGGGTAATGGTAGAGGCACCAACAATCTGCCCCCGTTGCCCCATCAACTTGATCTGCACATATCGCAATGAAGCTGCAGCAATGCCGCGCCAATCCAGGCCGGAGTGCTGGTAGAAAGTTTTGTCTTCTGCCGCGAGATAGGCTTCGATGAGTTTTTTCGGCACCGACTTTATCGGCACAAACAGCCGGCGCTGTTCGGCAAATTCCGCCAGCAACGAACCATCGGCGGCATGCATGCGGGTCATGACAGGTGGCTCATAGGCCGCCAGTTGCTTGTAGTCTGGCAGGTCTTTGGAAACGTCCCAGATAACATAGAGCAAGGCACCGGCGACGCCGATGCTCAGCATAAAGCCTGCCGTAAATAGCCACCCTAAAAATCTAAGCATACCCTACCTTAAGAAATGAACGCAATCCCAGCGCGTGTTAGCACACCCGCCTACACCGCCCAAGACCTATCCACTACGGCCGGATTATGGCGTTGCAACGGCAAACTGGCCCGCAAAATGGTCATCAACTGCGTTCGACAACGCTTTGGCCAAAGTCGTCCGCCAAACCGGGGAAATCATGTTTTTCTCGTCTTCCTTGCTGGAAAGATAGCCGAGTTCAATCAAAACTGAAGGCACATCTGGCGCCTTGAGCACGACGAATCCTGCAGACCGCAGGGGAACGCCAGTGAGCGTTGTCTTTCCCGTGATATGGTTGAGCGCAACCCGCGAAAACATCAGGGCACTGCCTTTCGATTCCCGCAAAGCCAGATCAATCAGGACATCTGCCACCGCACTGTTCTGCTGACCCAGATCAATGCCGCCGATGACGTCGGCCTGGTTTTCTTTCTGGGCCAGGGCTTCAGCTTCCTGGTCAGAACCAATTTCTGACAATGTATAAATAGTTGTGCCGCGAGCCGATGGTCCACGCACCGTGTCAGCGTGAATTGCCACAAACAAGTCAGCCTGGTTGCTGCGGGCAATCTTCACCCGTTCAGCCAATGTAACAAAGCGGTCATCATCGCGAGTCATCACGACTTCGTACCGGCCAGTGGCCAGAAGTGAACGCGATAGCTCCAAGGCAAACGCCAGAACAACGTCCTTTTCCTTGACCTTCGCCGGGCTGACAGCACCGGGGTCCATGCCACCATGGCCGGCATCAATGACAATCACCTTTTTGCCTGCGGCATGAGCCGCCAATCCCGGCAATAGCGTTGGTGGTGGTGGTGCGGAAAGACTTCCGGTGACGACAACATCATCAGTGCCCATTGCTGGAACCATCGCCGCCAGTTCAAATTCGATGACGATTCGCGCCTTGCGCCTGCCCTTCCTTGGCAGCAGTTGCGAACTAACGATTTTGGTCGGGCCTTGTGTATCGATGACAAACTGCGGGGTGCCCGATGCATCGACGCCATAACGCATTTTGCTGGCCAAGCCCTTGACCTTGCGGCCAGCCCCTTTCGGCAAATTGAACCGCAAACCCTTGGCCGAGACAATAATCTGGTCTGGATTGCCTGTAGCCCGCGCGTCAAAATCCAGAGCGCCAGAAACTTCGACCACAAAGCGCGTTCGTTGTCCTGCCACTTCAATTTTCATTGTGGTGGCAACCACGCCTGCAGTTGCAGGTGCAGTAGTAAGTATGACAAGCAAAAACAACATCTTGCACATGAGAAGCGCTGGTGCAAACTTGACCAACAATCGCAGGGGTTCTGCCAAAACACTGAGCCGGAAGACGCAAGGAACCTGCATTGTTACTTTAAACCACTGTTAAATAAGGATGAAACGACAGAATCGTGTTGTTCCGCCACCCAAACCTGCCAGCCGATGGTTAACCACTGGTTTCAAAACCTGAGAATTCATCACCCGCATAGATCAAGCTTGCAACGGTTCGCGATGCCACCTACAAACAAGTTGTCTCCATCGCAGAGTCGGGCTTTCTACCCTAGGCTGCAGGAGCAACAGTTTCGCAACGGACAGGTGTCCGGTTCGCTTTGGCAAGCAGCCTGAAATGTTGCGTTTTATCTGGGTCAACTGGCCCGCAGGCTTATCCAGATGGCCGGAACCATCAGGCAGTCTGACTACATTGCGTAAACCGTTCGGGGCAGAGACCGGACATCAAAAAGTCAACGTGGGATATGGCCCAGAAAACACATATTTGTTTCTTGTTTTTTAAAGAAACCGCACCTGGAAGCTTCAGGCTTCGGCTGCATGTCTGTGGGTCGGCATCCCCTAACGCAGGCAAGCTGCATCTTGATGGGGCGTCCTTCAACCGGACAGTCGCTCTCTCATGATCCACGTCCTTGCCGCTCAAAGGAATAAAGACCATGGGCAGCAAAATGCTCATCGACGCCAGCCAACGCGAGGAAACCCGCGTTGTGGTGGCACGTGGCAACCGCATAGAAGAGTTTGACTTCGAGAGTGTCTCGCGCAAACCCCTCAAAGGCAATATTTATCTGGCAAAAGTAACCCGTGTGGAGCCTTCGCTCCAGGCGGCGTTTGTGGAATATGGCGGCAATCGCCATGGGTTCTTGGCCTTTGCCGAAATCCACCCGGATTATTACCAGATACCCATCGCCGACCGTCTGGCCCTGATCAAGGAACAGGAAGAAGACGACGCCGAGGAAGACGACGACGACGATATTCATCACACGGATATTATTGCTTCGTCGGTTGATCATCAGCCGTCGGAAGATGCAAACGACTTCATCGCTGAAAATGATGATGGTGAAGCACCTGCTGACAACCTAGCCCTCGCGGCAGAGGCCATGCCTTCGATAAATTCAGACGATCATTCCGAAGACACCCCGGCCTTTGACAACCATCCCGAAAGCAGCGGCGATGCCCCTGCAAGTGGCGAACTGGTTTCCATTGAAGAAGATGTGGAAAGTCGCAGCGTCGAATCCATCGGGGCAGAAGATGCCTTGGAAGAAGTTCCCCAACGCCCCCGTCGGCAACCGCGCCGCCGGGTCTACAAAATTCAGGAAGTCATCAAGCGCCGCCAGATTTTGCTGGTGCAGGTCGTAAAAGAAGAACGCGGCAACAAGGGCGCTGCGCTGACAACCTATTTGTCATTGGCCGGTCGTTATTGCGTTTTGATGCCCAACACCGCGAGGGGTGGCGGCATTTCCCGCAAGATCACCGACGCTGGTGATCGCCGCCGCTTGAAGGAAGTCGCCCGCGATGTTGAAGTGCCGCAAGGCATGGGCCTGATTGTGCGCACCGCTGGTGCCCAACGCACCCGCCCCGAAATCAAGCGTGATTTTGACTACCTGCTCCGCCTCTGGGAAAGTGTGCGCGATCTGACGTTGCAATCCCAGGCGCCTAGCCTGGTCTATGAAGAAGGCAGCCTGATCAAACGCTCGATCCGTGATCTTTATACCAAGGACGTGGATGAAGTGATCGTCGAGGGTGATGAAGCCTATCGTGAAGCCAAGGACTTCATGAAAATGCTCATGCCGTCCCACGCCAAAAACGTGAAGCTTTACAGCGAAAACAAACCGCTGTTTGCCAAGCACCAGGTGGAGAGCCACTTGGATGCCCTGTTCTCGCCAACCGTCACGCTGCCTTCGGGCGGCTACATCGTGATCAACCAGACCGAAGCATTGGTGTCGATCGACATCAACTCCGGCAAGGCGACGCGCGAACACAATATCGAAGACACGGCCGTCAAAACCAATCTCGAAGCTTGCGACGAAATTGGCCGACAACTGCGCCTGCGCGATCTTGCAGGCCTTGTGGTTATCGACTTCATCGACATGGAGGAAAACCGCAACAACCGCGCGGTGGAGCGCCGGATCAAGGAAGCCCTGAAAAATGATCGCGCCCGCATTCAAGTCGGTCGCATCAGCCATTTCGGACTTTTGGAAATGTCGCGTCAGCGCTTGCGTCCCGGCCTGATTGAAGGCACGTTCCACACCTGCCCGCAATGCGAAGGCCGTGGCATGGTGCGTTCACTCGCTTCATGTGTTTTGGGCGTGTTGCGCAACATCGAAGACAATTTGATGAAGCGGGCGGAAAACCTGACGGTTACCTGCAACCGTGATGTTGCCTTCTACATGTTGAATGAAAAGCGCGACAGCTTGCTCATCCTCGAGCAAACCTATGCCGTCACGATTTTCGTGGTTCCAGGCAACCATGACGTGAAAGGCACGCAAGCCACCATCGAGCGGGCCCAGGATCGCCAGCATGTGCAGCGACGTGTCGTCGCATCGACTCCTGTTCGCATGGATTCAGCCTTCGCAACCGAGCCTGAAGAAGAAATCGAGTCTGAAGAATTGGCAGACGAGGAAGTTCCAGAATCGTCCAGCGAAAACGTTGAAGCTTCAGACGAAGCACAAACTGAAAACGCTGGCCGCGAAAATGGCCGTCGCCGCCGCCGTGGTCGCCGTGGTGGACGCCGCGATGAAAATGGCAACATTGATCAAAATGCCGAAAACCCGCCATCTGAAGCTGGACAGTCGGCCTCCCATGAGGATGACGGCGAGGAGCAAGCCCGGTCAGTTTCTGATGCCATAGAATCTGAAGGCAGTGTTCAGGAAGTCGATGTAGACGGCGAATCCCGTGGGCAAAACCGTGATCGTGGCAGAGGTCGCGGGCGTGGTCGTGGTCGCGGACGAGACCGTGAAATTGCTGATGGTGGTTCAGTTCCAGAAAATCTGGAAAGTTCTGAAACAGAAGTTTCCGAAGCAGGATCTGGCAATCAGCAAGATGCGCCGGAATCAGCGGCAAGCCGACCATCTTCGGAAAGCCAGCCAACTGCGCCCGATGATAACGGCGAAGATGTGGGCGGCAACACCGGTGAAAACCCGCGCGGTCGCCGGGATCGCTTTGGACGCAACCGCAGCGGCCGTGGCAGCCCCAAAGGCGAACCAAATCCATCGCGCGAGCGGGGCGAACGTCAGCCAAGGCCAGATCGTCAGGAAAGACCTGATCGACCCCCACGGTCGGCGCGCCCAGCACACAATGAAGAGGCCTATCAGCCCCCAAGCGAGCCAGCATCAGTTATCATCATCCCAGAGATAATTGCCGAACCTGAACCACGCAAATGGCAACCGCCCGCCCCAACCATCCAGACTGAAACTGCGCCCAAAAAGGGTGGCTGGTGGAACCGGCTGAAATAACAACCAATCGGCTCCTTGCCTCTTCAAAGGCAGGGAGCCTTTCAACATGATTGATTTGCCGCCAGAGCCTCAAACTCGCCGCAATTGCCATGAAATACGCTGGTGTGCTGAAACTTTCCAGACTTCTCAAATATATTGCAGCTGCCACATTGGGCTTGTCCCTTGGCTTGCAGAGTGTTGCAACAACGGCCGTTGCGCAAGAAAAGAAAAACCGCGGACCCAGCCTGATTCGTGATGCCGAAATCGAGGGCCTGCTGCGCCAATTTGCCAAGCCAGTATTCAAGGCCGCAGGCATCAATCCTGCTTCTGTAACAGTTTATGTGATTGCTGACGACAGCATCAATGCCTTCGTCGCAGGCGGCCAGCGGATATTCATCAATACTGGCTTGTTCACCAAAACCAAAACGCCAGAAGAAGTCATTGGCGTTCTCGCCCATGAAACCGGACATATTTCAGGCGGACATCTCTCGCGCCTGAACAGCGAATTGGAACGCGCCAGCACCCAACGCATTATCGGATTGCTGGTTGGTGCTGCAGCCATGGTGGGCGGTGCAGCTGCCGGCAGCAATGAAGCGGCCCAGGCTGGCCAAGGTATTGTAATGGGATCGCAAGGCTTTGCCCAACGGGGTTTGCTGTCATACCAGCGCTCCATGGAAGCCTCGGCGGACCAGGCGGCACTAAAATATCTAGCCGCCACAAAGCAAAACCCGGAAGGCATGTTGACGCTTTTTCAAAAGCTCGCCAATGAATCAATTGCTTCAACCAACAACGCCGATCCCTATCTGTTTTCCCATCCCATGCCTTTGGACCGGATTCAGAGTTTAAGCATCGAAGCCAGGAAATCGATTTATTTTGGCAAACCAACCGATCCCGGCCAAAAGCTGCGCTATGACCTCGTGAAAGCCAAACTTGTTGGCTACCTTCAAGGCACCTCACGGGTTTTCCAGCGTTATCCCTCAACCGACAATTCCTTGCCATCACGTTATGCCAGAGCCATCGCCATGTTTCGTCGCGGCGACATCAAGAATGCCTTGCCGCTGATTGATGGCCTGATTAAGGAACTGCCAGAGAATCCCTATTTCTGGGAGTTGAAGGCCCAGGCTCTGCTTGAAAACGCCCAGTTTGACCGCGGTATTCCGCCCATTGAAAAAGCCAGAAAACTGCTTCCAAACAATGGCTTGCTGCAACTACTTCATGCCCAACTTCTACTTGGCGCCGAAAAACCGGCCAATGCTGACAAAGCTTTGAAACTGCTAGTCCTGGCCAAAAAGACAGAAGGCGACACGCCCGACGTTTACAAGATGCAAGCCCGTGCCTATGCCATCAAAGGTGATCCCGCCCGTGCTGAACTGGCCACGGCGGAATATTACTGGTTGTTGGGCGACAAGAAACTGGCGCTAAGCAAAGCCAAGAAGGCCCAGGAACAATTCAGGCGCGGCTCACCGGAATGGTTGCGGGCCAGTGATTTGCTCGAACTCTCATCACGTAAATGACATTTGTTGCAAGCAGTCAAATTGGTCTAAATCGAACTCAAGACGGAGAAGCACCATGAATCGGATCAAAGCTACACTATGTTCATTGGCCTTGGGCACAGCCCTGTGGACCATGCCTGCCATTGGCCCAGCAACTGCGGCAAACTTCACCGACGCTCAAAAAGCTGAATTGAACGAGTTGATCCGTTCCTATCTCATCGAGCATCCGGAAATCTTGCGCGAGATGTCGCAAAAGCTTCAGGAATCCGAGCGTCAAGCTGAAGAGAAGGCCCGTGGCGCGGCCTTGACCACCCAAACCGCTGCAATATTCAAAACCAGCGGCGATACGGTCATTGGCAATCCCAAAGGCGATGTAACCATCGTTGAGTTCCTCGATTACAATTGCGGCTGGTGCAAAAAATCCATGCTGGAAATGCAGTCATTGATCGAAACCGACAAAAACCTGAAAGTGATCTTCAAGGAATTTCCGATTTTTGGAGAAAATTCTGAATATGCTGCAAGGGGTGCTTTGGCCGCAGGCATGCAGGGGAAATATTGGCCCTTGCACGTTGCGATGTTTTCCCATGAAGGCCAGGTCACCAAGGAAGTTGTCGATGAACTGGCAAAAGCCCAGGGCTTGGACATGGACAAGTTCAAAAAGGACATGACCAGCCAATCAGTGATCGACACCATTGCCGCCAATTATGAACTGGCAAAATCCCTGCAATTGAATGGCACCCCAGCCTTCATCATTGATGACCAGGTGGTGCCGGGATATTTGCAAATGGATGGCCTGCAAGCTGCAATCTCCAAGGTGCGGGCCAGTGGCGGCTGCAAGCTTTGCTGACAACAAAGTAATCCACAGCATCAAGCAATGTTGCCAATGCCCATTGGACTGATTCTCATCGCCAGCCTATAAGCAGGACATGTCGCTGATCTATATTTTGAATGGCCCAAACTTGAACCTGCTCGGAACCCGAGAGCCAGAGACCTATGGCCATGCAACGCTGGCCCAAATTGAGGCCAGTTGCCGTGATCGCGCCAAGATGCGGGGTTTTGCCATTGATTTCCGACAGTCCAATATTGAGGGCGAAATCATTTCGGCCATTCATGAGGCGCAACACAAGGCCAAGGGTATAATCCTGAATGCGGGTGCCTATACCCACACCTCAGTGGCCTTGCATGACGCCCTTAAGGCCGTGGGGCTGCCTGCCATTGAAGTGCATTTGAGCAATGTGTTCAAACGTGAGCCATTCCGCCACCACAGTTATATTTCACCTGCTTCCCATGGTGTGATCTGTGGTTTTGGCCCCATGAGCTACGAACTCGCCATTGAAGGTCTGGCTGCACTTCTTGCAACTCAAGCCCAAACACCAAAGAAAGCCTGACGATGCCCGCCAAAAAGCCAGTGCCCAAAAAACCCGCAAACGCAACATCATCTAAGACTGCGCCACGTTCAGCAGAATTGATGCTGATCGACAATCTGGCGGAAATTCTCAACTCCACAGGTCTCAGTGAAATTGAATTGGAACAGAAGGGTGTCCGCGTCCGGGTTTCCAGAGCTTTAATGGCAAACTACCAGATTGCTCCCGCCATGGCACAAGTTGCGGCGTCTCCAGCACCCGTTGCAACAGCAGTTGCCATATCTGCCAAAGCAGTGTCTCCCGCTGACAACCCCGGTGCCGTTAAATCTCCCATGGTTGGCACCGCCTATCTGGCCCCTTCGCCTGATACGCCAAATTTTGTGACCGTTGGCGCAACCGTCAAGCAGGGCCAAACCCTGCTGATCATCGAAGCCATGAAAACCATGAACCAGATTCCAGCACCCCGCTCCGGCAAGGTTACGCAAATCCTCTTGGACAATGGCCAACCCGTCGAATTCGGTGAAGTTCTGATGGTGATTGAATAGGCGATGTTTGAAAAAATCCTCATCGCCAACCGCGGCGAAATAGCACTTCGCGTGTTGCGCGCCTGCCGCGAACTTGGCATTCAAACCGTTGCCGTGCACTCCACTGCCGATGCCGATGCCATGCATGTCAAACTGGCCGATGAAAGCGTGTGTATCGGCCCACCTCCTGCCAAGGACAGCTATCTGAATATTCCGGCAATCGTTGCCGCCTGTGAAATCACCGGGGCAGAAGCCGTGCATCCGGGTTACGGATTTTTGTCTGAAAACGCCCGCTTTGCCGATATTCTCAAAGAACATTCAATCAAGTTCATCGGTCCATCAGCGGAAAATATCCGCACCATGGGCGACAAGATTGAAGCCAAACGCACGGCAAAGTCGCTGGGCATTCCGGTGGTCCCCGGATCGGAAGGTGGCGTTTCAGACATCTCCGATGCCCGAAAAATCGCCAAGGACATTGGCTATCCTGTGATCATCAAGGCCACGGCTGGAGGCGGTGGGCGCGGCATGAAAGTTGCCCGCAATCCTGACGATCTGGAAATGGCCATGGCAACCGCCCAGACCGAAGCCAAGGCAGCTTTTGGCAATGGCGAAGTTTACATTGAAAAATATCTGGAAAAGCCCCGCCACATTGAAATCCAGGTGTTGGGCGATGGCCAAGGCAATGCCGTGCACTTGGGTGAGCGCGATTGCTCCTTGCAGCGCCGCCATCAGAAAATCTGGGAAGAAGCCCATTCCCCTGCCCTCAATGCAAGTCAGCGCGAAGAAATCGGAAATCGCGTGGCAGAAGCAATGCGCGGCCTTTCCTACGAGGGCGTTGGAACAATCGAGTTCCTTTATGAAAATGATGAATTCTATTTCATCGAAATGAACACCCGCCTGCAAGTTGAACATCCTGTCACAGAGATGATCACGGGTCTCGATCTGGTGCAGGAACAAATCCGCGTGGCTTCCGGTGCCAAATTGGCGTTGACCCAAGCCGACATACAATTTTCCGGTCATGCCATAGAATGCCGCATCAACGCCGAACATCCTTCAACCTTTGTGCCATCGCCAGGCCGTGTTGACGCCGTGCATTTTCCCGGTGGACTGGGTGTGCGTATCGATAGCGCCCTGTATTCTGGCTATCGCATTCCGCCCTACTATGACAGCTTGATTGGCAAGCTCATTGTATTTGGCAAGACCCGGGCCGAATGTTTGATGCGCCTGCGCCGCGCCTTGTCGGAATTTGTGGTGGAAGGTGTGGATACCACCATTCCGCTGTTCCAGAAACTGTTGCGCGAAAACGATATTATTGACGGCAAGTACGACATTCACTGGCTGGAAAAATATCTGGCCCGCGACGCCGCGTCCTGATTTCCGGCCATGACGTCAATCACGCCGCAAGTCTTGCTGAAGGCCTATGCTGCGGGGGTGTTTCCCATGGCAGAAAGCGCCGATGATCCAGCGCTTTATTGGATTGAGCCTGATGAAAGAGGCATCATTCCGCTGGACGCTTTTCATGTGCCACGATCGCTGCAAAAGCGGGTGAAACACCAACAGTTTGAAATCCGCATTGACAGTGCGTTTGCTGAAGTGATTGCCGCCTGCGCCGCTGCAACCAGCACACGGAAAGAGACATGGATCAACAAGCGCATCATTTCACTTTATACGCAATTGCACAAACTGGATTGCGCCCATTCAGTGGAAGCGTGGCAGAATGGCAAACTGGTGGGTGGCCTCTATGGTGTAAAAATTGGTGCAGCGTTTTTCGGTGAAAGCATGTTTTCCAAAGCCACCGATGCCAGCAAGGTAGCATTGGTTCATCTGGTGGCGCGGTTGAAATTTGGTGGCTTCAAGTTGCTCGATGCCCAATTCGTCAACAGCCATTTGACCCAGTTTGGTGCGCGCCCGATTGCCAAGCCTGACTTTCAGAAATTGCTCGAACCAGCCCTCGAAGCTGATGCGAATTTTACGGGTTTCTCTCACGACGATAATCCGCAGTTGGTTTTGCAGCTGGCAAGCCACTAGACTTACTCCTGCGTTGGCGCCGCCTGTTCGCTGTCTTCTTCAGGCACTTCGCCGTCTATCGGCTTGGTGGGCGTTTCAACGGGTGGTGGCGGGGCGTCGGGATCGCGGCAGCCCGTCAGCCAGACATCAAAAATCGGATGGTCAACGGCGTTCAACCCCGGGCTTTCAGCAAACATCCAGCCCGAGAAAATCCTCAGCCGCTTGCCATCGGTTTCAAGTGCGTCCACCAGCACAAAGCCAGTGGTTTTCGGTTCTTCAGTAATAGGGCGGCTAAAACACACCATGGGTTTTACGATGAGTCCACCAAAGCTGAGTTCTTCCCCCACCTTGATTTCAAAATTGGTCGTCACGCCGGTGATTTTGTCGAGGCCGGAAAATAGCGCCAATGGATTTTTGATCCGTTCGGCCCGTGCAGGAAATGTTGCCACCAGCAGAACCAAAACCGACCGAATCAAAACCCGCCAGGCCAATAGCCTCATTGCGGCGCAGCCCCTGGCTCTGTTGCTTTTTCACTGCCAGATTTGCTGAACATGGCCTGGCTGATCAAGGCCCACATATCAACCGACCCCTGTGTCACCGACATGACACTTCCCTCGGCCAGTTTGACGTCTGAACCACCGGGATCCATGGCAATGAATTTGCCCCCCAACAAACCTTCGCTGGTGATTTTTGCAGCTGTGTCATCGGCAAGTGTAATGGTGGGGGCCAAGGTCATTTCAACCCGCGCCATGTAGTTTTCCGCATTGAGGCTCTGCCCGGTGACTGTGCCAATCTTGATGCCAGCCAGCCGCACATCAGTGCCAACATTGATGCCTTCCGCATTGTCAAATTCAGCAATGACTTTATAGCCGCCTGCAGAAGCGCCGCCCAATCCCGCAGTCTTGTAGGCAAAACTGAAAAAGCCGATGGCCAGTACGATAACAGCTGCGCCAACAATTGTTTCGAGCGTTGAATTGGATTGGGCCATGGTTTGAAACTTGCCTCAGTCAGGTTGCCAAGCCGCATAGCCAGGCTCAGCTTTCTGCGGTCGCTTGCCACCGACAATTGATCCTGGTGGTCGATAGGCCCGGACTGTTCCGGTCATATTCTCAACATGCGGCAGTTCCCATTCCCGTTGCCGCAGGTCTGCATCAGTCGGCGGATTGTTGACCCGGTGATGCATCCAGCCATGCCAGCCGGGAGGAATTTGAGAGGCTTCGGAATAGTTTGCATAGATCACCCAGCGCCGTTCCGGAATGGAATCAGGAATTGCCGATTTCGCACGGTAATAACGGTTACCCAAATCATCGCTGCCTACATGTTCACCTTTGCGCCACGTGTAGAACAAGGTGTTCCAGGTTGCACCATTCCACCATGAAAAAAACTGTTTGATGATGCGCATGAATCTCTGTCGCTGGTTGCCTGATTTGCCGGGAATATGGCGTAACCATCGGCATCAGTCCAGCAGCAAAACAGTCTGCAATGTCACGGTCTCAAAGTGCTGGACCAGCAGTTTCAATTACCTCTGCCGAACACGAAAAGCGGTTTGTCTGGATTATTGCCGCTGACAATCACTTTCACACCTGCGGTTCTTGCGAGTTGCTGGGCAAAACCCGCAACCGCCTCCTGGCCTGACCTTAACGTCAGTGGCACCGCATAAAGTGACAGTCTTGCCCGCGCAATCTCCGATGAAAAGCTCATCAAATAAATTGGACTTCCATCCGCCACAAAATTTGACCGGTAAACCCGCACAACATCGCGGCTGCCGGGTTTGGCCGGATTGTCGCGGGTCAATGTAAGTTTCGCCTTGAGGCCCTGATGCAACAGTGGCCGTGGCGGCAAAATATCCAGCGTGGCATGGACATCGAGATAGGAAATGGCATCGCGCCACCGCCATTTTGGCCAAGTCTTCCAACCCTGCCCGGTCATCGTTTGCTCAAGCCCGGATACTTCGCCCAGCCATTGAGCGGCAAATACTTCTTCAGCTGGCCCGGCGAGATCTATGCGCCGCCCTGCCAAATCCAACCATTTGCCTGCTGTCCATTCAGCCAGACTGACTTGCTGAAGTTGCACAGGCTGTTCAAATGCTGCGAGTTGCGCGTCTTGGTTCCTGCTGATGTAAATGGTACCACTCAGCACCAGCACCAGTGCGGTAACCCCCATGAGCCAAAACGGCTGAATGCGGCGCGCCGGCAAGGCTTCAATGACCATTCCAAAAAGAGCGGCAAGAACCAACGCCACCAGCAGGCCACCCAGAACGTCGCTGAGCCAATCGGCCCCCAGGTAAATGCGTGAAAAACAAATGGCGATGACCATGATGCCGCACGCTGCTGCAACCACAGCCTTGCTCCAGCGCCCCATGGCATGGCTTGCCAGAACGGCAATCAACCCAAAAACCAACGCTGCCATCAGGGCATGGCCGCTGGGGAAACTGCCATCGCTCATGACAATGCCTGCCAATGGTCCTGTAACAGGTGAAGACCGATCAACAATCATCCCCAGTCCCACGGACAGCAATTCGCCCGTTGCCATCAAAGCCAAGGCAAACAGTCCGGCTCGCCATGATCGCCAAAAGAACAGCCAGACAATGAGGGCTGTGCCAACACTCCAAATCACCGGCCTGTCGGCAAGCATGGACAGCCCGACCATCAGTTCGTCGGCTGGTGCATTGCGCCATTCGCCAACCAGCGTGGCAACCGAAAGATCGAGGTTTGAAACCGCTTGTCTCACTACCAAACCGAACATCAAGTCAACCAAGGCAAAAACGCAAATCAAGGCCGACAATACAAATACAACGATAGCCGTCGAGCGTGTGTGTTCAGGTGAAATGGCCCGCCCGAACCTTTGCATCGGACGGCTGCGCCGCGCCAGGGCCCAAGAAGAAATCCACCGCAACAGCTTTTCCAGATAAGGTCGAAAGCTTGCCGCCAGCAATCTGATGACCCAACCGCCGATCGCCAGAATAGCCAACAGGACAAGCAACACGATGAGCAAGCGACCCGACAGATCGCCTGCCAACGCCAATCCCTGGCCAATCAGAATACCCGGAAAAACATGGGCGGCGCCCCAAAAAATGCCCGACGTGACGTTGACAAAGATGAAAAACGGTTGGCTCATGCCCAGCATGCCAACGATGCCCGGCACCACGGCTTTGACGCCCGGCACAAATCGGCCAACAGCAATCGACTTGCCGCCATGCAAACGCACAAATTCTTCGCCACGCTGCACCAATCCGGGATAACGGTTCAGGGGCCACAGGGTTTTGAGACGGGTGCCAAAAAGCCGGCCCGCCCAATAGGAAAGTTGATCCCCGATGATCGCGCCAAGGCAGGTTGCAATCATCACAGGCCAGAAAGGCAAATGGCCCGACCCCACCAATGTGCCTGCCCCCACCAACACAACAGTTGAAGGAACAAACAACCCGATGATCAGCAGGGCTTCTCCAAGGGCAATGAGGAATATCACGACAATTGCCCATTCGGGATTGGCAGAAAAATAGTCGAGATAAGGTTGGATATATTCCATTGGTTGATTTGTTTCCGTCTATGACCCTCGCACTATAGCCAAGCAAGCTTCAAACAAAATCCCAAATTATCCATTATTGGCCAAAGCCATGTTAATAATCAGAAAGACTTGCATTTTCACTGCAACCTCCGCACTACACACGTGTCATGCCAACTGTTGAAATCACCCTGCTACTGATAGCCGCCGGATTTCTGGGGGGCATTGCAAACGCCATGGCGGGTGGCGCATCGCTTTTTACCTTTCCAGCCATGCTGGCGGCTGGTTTGCCGCCAATTACTGCCAATGCCTCCAACACTTTTGCCGTGGTGTTTGGAAACTTGACCGGCGCATGGGCCGAACGCCGACTGTTGCCGTCGATGTCGGCTTCACTCTTGTGGTCATTGGCTTCGGCTTTGACGGGTGGTGTGCTGGGGGCATTGCTGTTGGTGACAACGCCAGAAAGCCTGTTCACGGCAATAGTCCCGGCTCTTATCGGAATCGCAACATTGATCTTTGCTTTTGCCAAGCCGATACAGGCATGGCTGGCCAAACAGGTCAGCGCGGAAAAAACCGGAGCGATGCGCGCCGGATTGCTTTTGCCCGCCACCATATATGGTGGCTACTTTGGCGCTGGATTGGGGGTCATCTTGATGGCCGTTATCCGGGCCACCAGCCCTTGGGACCTTCGCAGCGCCAATGCATTCAAAAACCTGCTCGGCGTGTTGACCAATGCCACCGCCATCGCGCTCTTCATCTGGTGGGAATTGATCAGCTGGCCAGAGGCCGTTATCATGATGATGGCCTGCATTGCGGGTGGATTTGCAGGTGTCAAATTGTTGAAAATCATTGCACCAGAAACCGTTCGAAGCGTCATCATCTCAGCGGGCTGCTTGATGACAGCAGTTTATGCCTTCAAATATTGGTTCTGAGACACGCCCATCAACCTTGTTTGCCGCCTTGTGCGCCAAACCAACGATAATAGAGATCGTCGTAAGTGCCATCCTCATGCATTTTCAAAAGTGCTTCATTGATGCGTTTGCGCAATTGAGAGCCACGCGGGAACAGGATGCCATAATTTTCCTTGCGGAAAATCCGGCCCACGACCCGAACTTTTCCCCGGCCGTTATTGGCAGCATAATACAACAGCACTGGCGCATCAAAAACCACAGCATCAAGCTTTCCAGCTTCCAATGCAGCAATCGCTTCATCGATTTTCTGAAATTCCTGAAGTATTGAATTGTGCGAGGATATGTAGGCTGCTGATGTGGAACCAGTTGTCGTGCCGACTTTTTTGCCTGGCAAATCTTCAGGGCCATTGATGCCACCTTGCAGTTGTTCAACGGTAAAACTGGAAGTCAATTCAGCCTGCCAATAGGTCAGGAACAACAAGCTGATGAAAATCGCGGCGACCGACAGCAGCCGGCCAATTTTGGAATTCAAACTGTTGTTTTGCTGGCCGGCAGCAGCAGAGAGCGCCCAAGCCATGGCCTGAAAAATTCCAGGAAAATAACGGATTGAGAAAGCTGGTTCATTGTGCCTGCGCTCGGCAAACCACACCATATGTCCAGGAATAATGATGAGTAGCGCCAACAGGCCTAAGTGTCTGACCGAAAAAGAAGTTGGGTGATATCAATCATTTGTGATTCAATCGGTGTTGCGAAGCATCGATGGAGTTTCACATGTGGACAGCTACCACCCGCAAGCAGTTTGCCAGAGGTGATCTGCTTTTGCCAA
>JANOXA010000056.1:0-22249 GCA_031418195.1 Hyphomicrobiales bacterium
CCCGGCAGCAACAATTCGATCCGTGCAAACTGATCATCCCGCAAACCATAGCGCTTCATCACAAAAACCTCCAAAGAAGGTTCCCTATGAATCACACTTCAACTGATTTGCGAATCCCGTATTTGAGGACAGGCCCTAATAGAAAGTCAGTCTAATGAAATTTGCCAGCAGCATTTCTGTCAATCGGCGCACCGTCCTGAAAACTCTTGCTGGGGCTGGTGCGATGCTTGCAACATCGCCCGGATTTGCCAAGGCGCAAGCCCGGGTCTTTGACATCAAGGCGGTTTCCCGCATTCTCGAGGTCAAGGGGAAACCGGCCAAGGTCTTTGGTCTTGAAGTTGATGGCGGTTTGGGTGGATTGGTGACCCGCTATGGCCCACCGTTCCGGGCGCTTGTCACCAACCAACTTACAGAAGATACGCTTATCCACTGGCACGGGTTGACACCGCCCCACAATATGGATGGGGTTCCGATGTTGTCGGGCCCGGTATTGAATGCCGGGGAGGCGCGCGAATTCGCTTTCGAAAACAGCCGCACCGGCACCCATTGGATGCATTCCCATGTGGGTTTGCAGGAACAGCAACTGCTGGCAGCCCCGCTGATTGTCCAGGAGGCTGGCGATGCCTTGGTGGATGAGCAAGAGCAAGTGGTGATGTTGCATGATTTCACATTCCGCGATCCCCAGGAAATATTGGCCGAGCTGCAAGCTGGCGGCGGCTTGCATGCTGGACACCAGACGGCGGGCTCCCATAAGATGCCCGATGGCACAATTATGAAAAGCAGTGTTGGCGCTGGAGCCATGCTGAGCGACATCGCGTATGATGCCATGCTGGCCAATGACCGGACACTGGATGACCCCCAGGTCATCAAGGCGGAGCGCGGTGGACGGTTTCGCTTGCGAATCATCAACGGGGCTGCGGCCAGCAATCTCTGGATCGAACTCGGTGAGATTGAAGGTGCCTTGGTGGCGGTTGATGGCAACAGTATCTATCCCGTCAAAGGGAGGCGTTTTCCGCTTGCCATCGCCCAGCGGGCTGACATTCGCTTGACCTTGCCTTCCGGAAGTGGCGCGTGGCCGATTTTTTTCCACGCCGAAGGTTCGAAGCTGCGCAGTGGCATTGTCCTGCAGGCTGGTGGGGGAGAAGTTCGAAAATTTGATGCAGAAACCGGTTTGTCGCCACCACTTGATCTGGCCCTCGAAGCAGGTTTCAAATCGGTTTACGAGCGGCCAGAAATTGCAGTGTCACGCACCGACTTTCTGATGCTGACGGGCGGTGGATCAGATTACAAATGGGGGCTTAATGGCAAGTCCTCGATGCATGATGTGCTGTTCAATGTCCGGCAAGGTGAGCGATATGAAATCGTCATGCACAACATGACGGGCATGGCCCATCCGATGCATCTGCATGGCCATTATTTCAAGGTGGTGGGTGTCAATGGCCAGCGTTTCGATGGGGCCTTGCGCGATACGGTGCTGGTGCCCCCCAACATGCAGGTGGCCATACAATTTGATGCCGACAATCCCGGCACGTGGGCTTTCCATTGTCACCACATCTATCACATGAATGCCGGGATGATGGGAGCCATTGCCTATACCAGCGCGGTATAGCTGGTTGCAGAAGGAGCGTGGTTGAAGCCGTTGATGGGTAAGAGTACGGTCAGAAGCGGCTATTCATTTTCTGCAATTCCAGTTCCACGACAGGACTGCAACAGAACAAAAAGGCCCCCGCACGGGAGCCTTTGGATTTCATAACTCAGCCAGTTCTCAAGCAAACTTCTGCTTCAACTCGCCCTTGGCGTAGCGCTTGGCCATTTCGGCTACCGAGATGACTTTCTTTATTTTCGAAGCCTGTCCAGCAGTATTGAATTCGTTGAAGCGCAGCGTACACAGCTTGTTCATCGCTTCCATGGCGGGCTTGAGATATTTGCGCGGATCGAACTCGCTCGGATCTTCGGCGAAGACTTTGCGGATTGCGCCTGTCAACGCCATGCGGTTGTCAGTGTCGATGTTGATCTTGCGCACACCGTGCTTGATGCCGCGCTGGATTTCAGCGACGGGCACGCCCCAGGTCGGCTTCATCTTGCCGCCGAACTTGTTGATGATCTCTTGCAGATCCTCAGGCACCGATGATGAACCATGCATCACCAGATGGGTGTTGGGCAACAGGCGGTGGATTTCTTCAATCACGTTCATCGCCAGCACCGCGCCATCGGGTTTGCGGGTGAATTTGTAGGCGCCATGCGATGTGCCCATGGCGATGGCCAGTGCATCCACATCGGTTTCCCTCACGAATTTTACGGCTTCGTCGGGGTTTGTCAACAGTTGGTCATGCGAAAGCTTGCCATCAAAACCATGGCCGTCTTCCTTCTCTCCTTCGCCGGTTTCGAGTGAACCCAGAACACCAAGTTCGCCTTCAACCGATATGCCGCCGAGATGCGCCATTTCGGTGACAGTGCGGGTGACGCCGACGTTGTAATCCCAATCCGCCGGGGTCTTGCCGTCGGCCTTTAATGAACCATCCATCATCACCGAGGTAAAGCCCGATTGAATGGCGGTCATGCAGGTGCCGGCCTCATTGCCGTGGTCCAGATGTACGCAAACCGGAATGTGCGGATAGATTTCGGTGACCGCATCCATCATGTGCTTCAACATGATGTCATTGGCGTAGGAGCGGGCACCACGTGACGCCTGCAGGATGACCGGCGAGTCGGTTTTATCCGCCGCCGCCATGATGGCCAGGGCCTGTTCCATGTTGTTGATGTTGAAGGCAGGCACACCATAGTCCTGTTCAGCGGCGTGGTCGAGCAATTGGCGAAGCGTAATACGGGCCATGGGGCAATTCTCCTGCAGGTTTTTGAAATCTTGAGGCAGCCGATAAAGCAATCGGGCAAAAGCTGCAAATGTATTTTGAGGTGCGCACCTCAGACTTGCGGACAACCATAAAATCAGCCAGTTTGAACCATGCGTTTTGCTCCCATCATCAAACAACTCCCCGCCACCGTGCCTTTCATCGGACCTGAAGCACTTGAACGCCAAAGTGGATTGAAATTCCTGGCCCGCATCGGTGCCAATGAAAGCGTATTCGGCCCCTCGCCGCGCGCCATTTCTGCGATACAAGCGGCTGCGGCAGAGAGTTGGATGTATGGCGATCCCGAACACCACGATCTGAAGTGGGCCATCGCCAAGTCAGTCGGTGTTGCGCCTGAAAACATCGCATGTGGCGAAGGCATCGACGGCCTGCTGGGACTTGTTGTGCGATTGTTCATTGAACCGGGTGATGCAGTGGCAACGTCGCTCGGCGCCTATCCCACCTTCAATTTCCACGTTGCCGCACAAGGCGGCAAGCTGGTGACTGCACCTTACGTGAACGACAAGGAAGACCCCGCCTCCCTCATCGCATTGGCAAAACTGGAAAACCCCAAACTGCTTTACTTCGCCAATCCCGACAATCCCATGGGCAGTGTGTGGCCTGCCGAAGAGGTGCAGCACCTGATCAATACGGTTCCCGACAGTACCCTGTTGCTGCTCGACGAGGCCTATATCGAATTTGCTCCCGAAGGCATGTCACCCGACATCGACACCACCCACAAGAACCTCCTGCGCTTTCGCACCTTTTCAAAGGCCCATGGTCTGGCTGGCATTCGAGTGGGTTATGTGATTGGCCACCCGGAAATCATTTCGGCATTCGACAAAGTCAGAAATCATTTCGGCATCAGCCGCATTTCGCAAGCTGGAGCCATTGCCGCGATACAAGCTCAGGCTTGGGTGGCGTACGTGAAAGCCGAGGTCATCAAAGCCCGCGCCCGCATCCGCGATATCGCTCTCGACAACGGATTGAACCCGCTACCGTCCGCCACAAATTTCATGGCCGTGGATTGTGGCCGCGACGGCGCTTACGCCAAGTCAATCGTCGATGGCCTGTTGCAACACGGCATCTTCATCCGCATGCCGGGCGTGGCACCCCTGAACCGCTGTATTCGTGTAAGTTGCGGACAACAAAAAGACCTCGACCTGTTGGCCGAGGCCTTGCCTCTCGTCCTCGCCCGTGAAAGCGGGAGAGGAAAGGGGTCGGCGACACGCTAGTGGCGTGGGATAGGTGAGGGGGGAAGTCGCGAGCATATCACACACCCTCACCTCCCCGTCGCAAGTGCGACGGGTCCCTTCCTCTCCCGTTAAAGAAACGGGCGAGGACGTTTTTAAGCCACCAGCTTTGCCGCAATTTCTGCCACGCGCTTGCCCTGGAACTTCGCACCATCAAGTTCATGTTGCGCCGGCTGACGCGAGCCATCACCACCTGTCACCGTCGATGCACCATAGGGCGAGCCGCCGCGAATTTCATCATGGCCCATTTGGCCTGTATAAGAATAGGGCAGACCGACAATCACAAAACCATGATGCAGCAATACTGTGTGGAACGAAAGAATGGTTGATTCCTGCCCGCCATGCTGTGTCGCTGAAGACGTCATCACCGAACCGACTTTGCCAACCAGCGCACCCTTCATCCACAGGCCACCTGTCTGGTCGAGGAAACTCTTCATCTGCGCCGTCATCATGCCATAGCGTGTGCCTGTTGCAAAAATCACGGCGTCATAATTTGCCAACTCTTCGGGGGAGGCAACGGGAGCCTTCTGGTCCATCTTGTAGTGATAGGCCTTCTGGATATCTTCCGGCACGGTTTCAGCCACGCGCTTCACATCAACCGTGGCACCAGCTTCCTTGGCACCTTCAGCGGCGGCATAGGCCATGGCTTCCATGTGGCCCCAGGCGGAATAATAGAGAACGAGTACTTTAGCCATTTTGTTTTCCTTATTGTGTTGCAGTTGCGAGTAATTCTTTGAGATCAATGCGGGCATTGCTCATCGCCAGTTTGCCATCGGGTCCGCGCGGCCATTCGGCTTCGGCACGGTCCCAATAGAGTTCAATGCCGTTTTGATCGGGATCGCGGAAATACAGCGCCAGCGATACGCCATGATCTGCCGCTCCATCAAGTTCTACACCTGCTGCCAGAACCCGCTTGAAGGCATTGGCAAGATCAACCCGTGTCGGATACAAGATCGCTGTGTGGTAAAGCCCTGTGCTTCCCGGCGGCGGAGGTGGACCGCCTTTGCTCTCCCAGGTGTTGAGGCCGATGTGGTGGTGATAGCCCCCCGCCGAAACAAACGCTGCCTGATCCCCATACATCTGGACGAGATCAAATCCGAGAACCCCCATATAAAAATCCAGCGCCCGCTGCAGATCAGCAACCTTCAGATGAACATGGCCGATTCGGGTGACGGCGGGGATGCTGGGTTTGGACATCAATTTATTCCGTAACTAATTGTGTTACAGCTACCTAGTGCCGCTGCAGGCGGAGTTCAAGCATTTATTTGCCGCAAATCGAAAATTCATGCCGATTATGGTGGAAAGTCGTTGCAGCCCATCTTGTGAAAGCCATGGGCCACACGGCAAACTATGGCTTGAGGAGTCTGTCATGCCCAGCAAAGTCAATTTCATCCGGCCGCCAAATTTTACCATCGTTGATCACCCGCTTGTCGTTCATAAACTCACGCTGATGCGCGACAAGCACACGCCGTCGGCGGTTTTCCGCCAACTGCTGCACGAGATCAGCCATCTGCTGGCTTATGAAGTCTGCCGCGATCTGCCCCTGACCACCCAGACCATCGAAACTCCCCTGGCTGAAATGGAAGCCCCCATTCTCAAGGGCAAAAAACTCGTCATTGTGTCGGTTCTGCGAGCTGGCAATGGATTGCTGGAAGGCATGTTGTCGCTCATTCCCTCTGCCCGCGTCGGCCATATCGGGCTTTATCGCAATCCCGAGACCTTGCAGCCCGTGGAATATTATCTGAAGGTTCCAGAAGACATCGCCGAGCGCCGTACCATCATCGTCGATCCCATGCTGGCCACCGGAAACTCTGTTTCGGCCGCCGTCAAGCGCCTCAAGGAAAAAGGTGCCAAGGACATGCGCCTTGTCACACTGCTGGCAGCCCCTGAAGGTGTCATGCATTTTCATGCTGAACATCCCGATGTGCCGATTTTTACAGCAGCCCTCGATTCCCACCTCAACAGCCACGGCTATATTGTGCCTGGCCTTGGTGATGCCGGAGATCGGATGTTTGGCACGAAATAGCCAGTTCACATCATGTTAAGCATGGCCAGAACAATCCCTGGCCTGCTTACCTCTATGCAAGACTTGTCCGCCTAGATTGGCCCCGCGACGTCTGGTTGGCGTCATGGAGTGGGTATGGTGCAGAATCAGTCATTACGTAAACCGCGTGAAAAAGCGCCGGGATATCGTGATTTGGCCAGGCGCGCCGATGGCAGCCAGCGCCACGTGCTCTATGCTGAAGACCAGGCCTCGACCCGCATCGTCACCGAAGCGCTGCTCAAACGCATGGGCTTTGCCGTCGTCGCTGTTGAAGACGGTGAATTGGCCGTGGAAAAAGCCAAGGCTGCATTGTTTGATTTGATCCTGCTCGACATTGAAATGCCCAACATGGACGGCGTGACTGCGGCGCGGCAGATCAGGGCTCATGCCGGTCCCTGCCAGGCCACCCCGATCATGGCCATGTCGGCCTTTCTGGCTGACTCCACAGAACATTCCATTTGGCGCGATGCCTTCGACAGTGCCTTGCCCAAACCCGCCAACAGCAATGAATTGCGCCGCGCACTTTCACAGATCATCGAAGGCAGGCCTTCCGAAACATCGCCTCAGCCGCAAAAAATCTCAGACCCCTGGTCGCAACTTTCATCGGGTCTTGCCAGCGGAACGCGCCGCATCATGGTCAAGACTGTCATCCAGGAACTCCACCACACAATTCTCGCCATCGCCTCTTGCCAAGAGTCCGGCGACCAACGGGCAGTCATGCAAGGTCTGGACATTCTCAAAAATCTGGCCTGCAGTTTCCACATCAAACAGCTGGAAATTCTGCTGGATCACGAGGATCCAATCCAACCCGCCATCTTGCCAATGCTCAACGCCGTAGCCGATTGGCATCACGCCGCCCTGTGCGAAATCCAGGGGCGCTGAAAAAAGCCGTCATTGCAAACGCCCGCCCTGTCGCGGGCGATTTGGAAACCGGCTTTGGTGGCTACAAGCCCAATTGGTTGAAAGAAAGCGGGGTTCCATCTGGCGCTCCGCATGAGTTACGCTTGGCTGGAATGACGTCCGGGATAACAATGAGCTGTCTGGCCACTTGGTGCCCTGGATTTTCAACTTCGTTTGCAGGCAACGGAGTTGCCTGCGCAATGAGCCGAACATGCAGCTTCTTCAAGCCACCAAAATCTAATACCTTAATTGCGAATCAAATTCTCCGCTGGTGTTGGCGTGGTTTCCAGCGAGCGCAACATGTGCAGGAACTCGGAGATTTCCGGGCTCAGTTTTTGGACTTGGGCCGGTTTGGCTGTTTGAACGCTTTGTGTCATTTTTTGCTTCCCTTGCGGATCATTATGGGCTTCGGGCCTTAAAAACCCTTTAAGCGCCCCAGTCTGAAACCCAGCAGAACAGGACATTCACACCGGGTTCATGCAAAAGGCAGGTGATAAAAAAATGCTGTTGTCGAAATCGCCAAACTATGTGTAACATCACCTGTGGCAGCAAACATTCCACTCATCCAAAGCCCCCCTGGAGGATTTTCACATGATTCATAAATTTTCAACCATACTTGCAGCCACGGTTCTCGGCCTGTCCCTGACTGCTGGTGTTGCCTCTGCCGGTGCCGTCGACGACGCCATCAAGGCCCGCAAGGCCTGCATGAAAGCCAATGGCGCTGCCATGGGCACCTTCGTGCCGATGATGCAAGGTGCCAAGCCATTTGATGCAGCCGCAGTTGCAGCTGCAGCGACGACAGTTGAAACAGCCTGTGCTGGCTGGGCCACCTGGTGGGCCCCTGAAACAGCCAAAGGTGAAGCCGAAGTAACCAAGGCAAAAGCGGAAGTCTGGTCGGATGCCGCTGGTTTTGCTGCCGCCGGCACTGCCTATTACACAGCTTTGACCGCCTTGAAGGGGGCTGCCGATGATGCAGCTTTCAAGACAGCATTTGCCGCATTTGGCGGTTCATGCAAGAGCTGCCACGAAACCTATCGCGCTGCCGAAGAATAAGCCATCAAACGGCTTTTCACCAAACGCAATTTTCTGGGCCTGGCGCTGCTGGCAGCGCTGGGCCTTGGCTTTTTCTGGGTGCTGACAATTCCGCGCCCTCTCACGGCGGGCGACATTCCCACCCACACCGCCAATCTGGAAAACGGTCACAAGCTTTATGATGCCGGTGGCTGCCATTCCTGCCATCTGCCCGCCAAGGGTTCGACCATCGACAAGGAAATACCGGCTGGTGGCGCACCGCTGCTCACCCCGGTGGGAACCCTTTATCCGCCGAACCTGACGCCTGATGCCGAGACCGGCCTTGGCCAATGGACCGATGTTGAGTTCGTCAATGCCATGCAAAAAGGCATTGGCCGCGATGGCTATCATATCATTCCGGCTTTCCCCTACACCTCCTATGCCCATATGAAGGTCGAGGATGTTCTGGACATCAAGGCCTATCTTGCGTCGCTGCCCGCCATCAAGAATGCCGTGCCAGCCCACGAGGTCTTTGCCCTGCCAATCGTGCGCCGGGGACTGGGAGCCTGGAAATATCTGGGCCTTGATGAGACGAAAACTGTCGCCGACAAAGCCATGAGCGAAAGCTGGAATCGTGGCAAATATCTGGTTGACGGGGCTGGCCATTGCAATGAATGCCACACGCCGCGCACCGTGTTCATGACCATGAGCACATCGAAATATCTCGCAGGTGGACCTCACCCTGAAGGTGTGGGCAAAGTACCAAGCCTGATCAATCTCGTTGGCCGTGAAAAATACAAGGATGCCAAGGATCTCGCGGCCGCCCTGCAGTTTGGTGAGATGATGGGCTACAGCAGATTGTCATCAGGCGGCATGGGCAAAGTGCAAACCAACATGTCAAAACTGCCTGAGGCCGATATCTTGGCCATCGCTGAATATCTTGTCAGCCTGAAATAACCTCACGCTTCAACATCATCAATATCTTCCAGCCACATGGCAATCGCCGCTGTGGCTTCATCAGGATATTCGAGGGTGGGGAAGTGTCCACAATCTGGCAGTTCAATAAAGCTTCCCATCTCAACGGATTCCGCTATGCGCAGTCCGTCTTCAGGCGGCGAGAACTTGTCGTGCTCACCCCAAAGGCACAATGTCAGGCCTTCAACACCGTCAAGTTCATCCCAAAGGTCCACGCGGTGGGCCAAGGCATCCGACTGCCGCGCCAGGACTTCAACATCAAAATCCATGGCCATGTCAACAAAGGCCTGCCTCACTTCAGGCCCCCGAGGTCCCGGCTCGTGGGCAATCATTGCTGCCATTTCAGCAACCACCTGTTCCCGTTCACCGCCTCGAATTCGGTCAGAGCGCCGCATTCCCGCCGCTTGATCAACCACGGCCCCTGCCCCCGCCCCAATCACACAAAGCCCCGTCACCCGGTCAGGTGCCGCCAAAGCCACCTCAAGCGCCAGACGTCCACCCATCGATGTGCCGAGAATGGCAAATCCATCAGGTGCCGCGCGCAGAACATCAGCAACCATCGCTTCGTAACGCGTGGTGGTTGGCATAACGATCTGTATGCGGAAGGCTTCCGCAAGTGACTGGATCTGCGGCTGGTAAAGTCTCTCGTCGCAGCCAAAGGCGGGGATCATGATCAGCGTCTTCATCATGGCATCTATTCCGCCAAACGCTTGCCTTGGCAAGTCCTTCATTCCATAACGGCGAACACCCAACTGATCGGATCCCCCATGAAATCCCTTGACGCCAAATTGAAACGCATCACCTCGGGCAAATACAAGCCCAGGGACTTTATCGTCGCCGATGCCAAGGATCCCGAAATGTCGGCAGGTGTGTCTTCCCCCGGCCCCAGGGATTTGCATGACGACAGCTTGGGCCACCACAACGTTGAAACTTTCCGCCAATCCATTATCGATGTGGTCAAGCAAGGCGTTGTTGATATCATGCTGGTCGCTGCCTCATCGCTGGAAGCCGTATCGGCCAAGGGAACCTTCAAAAAATCCCACGTGACACCCGCCATCCGCGCCAATGACGCCACCGACATCTGGCGCGCCCGTGGCTCATCCTATGTCAAGGAAATGGCGAGGCCTTTCCGCACCGCAAACTTGGCCCACTGCAAAAAATTCGCCGGCCTCGGCCTTTATTCGGTGACGTTCAACAACGACCTCTCCGCCGACTACGCCCACCTCGAAGCCTATAACCAGTTTCGCGCTGATGCCGCCAAGCACAAGTTCCGCCACTTTCTCGAAGTCTTCAATCCCAACGCGCCGAAGAACCTGTCGCCTGAGCAGATTCCTGATTTCGTCAACGACAACATCCTCCGCTGTGTCGCGGGCATGACACGCGCTGATCGTCCGCTGTTTCTGAAGATCCCCTTTAATGGCCGCCGTGCCATGGAAGATCTCGCAGGCTATGACACTGAATTGGTTGTCGGCATTCTCGGCGGCGGCAGTGGCACCACGCGTGACTGCCTGGAGCTCATTCATCAGGGCGAAAAATCCGGTGCCCGCGTCGCCCTGTTCGGTCGCAAGATCAAACTCGCCGAAAGCCCGCTCGACCTGCTGTCGTTCTTCCGTCCGGTGATTGAACGTGACATGACGCCAGCCGAAGCCGTGAAAGCCTATCATGCCGTATTAGCCAGGAAAAAACTTCGTCCCGTGCGTTCACTGGAAGATGACCAGATGATCACCGAGAGCGTGCTTGAGGGTTACAAGAAGTGACACGCTCCGGCATCGTTCTCGCCGGAACCATCGTCCTCGATATTGTCCACTTGATTGACCACTGGCCGGATGAAGAGCAGATTGCCTTCATCCGCCAGACCATCGAAGCCCCCGGTGGCCCGCCCCACAATGCAGCGGCGGGTCTTGTCAAACTGGGTGCTGAATTTCCCGTCTCGATGATCTGCGTTGTCGGCGACGATGCAGCAGGCAACACGTTCATGCGCATCGCCAGAGAACATCGCCTCGACACTTCCAATGTCATTCGCGTGTCGGGCCAGCGCACCGATGTCACCCATGTCATGACGTCGAAGGCCACGGGCAAGCGCACCTTCTTCTACCGCCCCGGTGCCAATGGCACGATTTTAGCCAACCAAATGCTCCCCACCGATGACAAGGCAAAAATCTTTTATCTCGGCTCCCCCGGCATTTCCAAATCGATGGATGCCAGCGATGGTTGGCGCGATGCCTTGCGGCAAGCCCGCAGCAGAAGTTTCAAAACCGCTATGGAACTTTGCCCGGTGCCCGCCGAAACCCAACGGGCCCAAACCCTGCCCTGCCTTCCATTGCTCGACTACTTCGTCATCAACGACAGCGAAGCCGAAATATTGTCGGGCCTGCCAGTGACACAAGACGGCCACTTCAACAAAGCGCTTGCACTTACAGCCGCGCAAAAACTCCTCGACCTTGGCGTCAATGAGCTCGTCAGCATCCACCACCCTGAAGGCGCCATCGCGTTGAGGAAATCCGGCGAAAAGTCTCACGCCCTCTCCGTCAATGTCCCCCAATCGGAAATCATCGGCACAGTTGGTGCGGGTGATGCATTTTACGCAGGAATGTTGCTGGGCATTCATGAGGGGTGGTCGTTAGACCGATGTCTGGCACTTGCCAATGCGAGTGCTGCCACATCCCTGCATTCAGCGACAACATCTTCGAGTATTCGTCCGTGGACGGAGTGTTTGGATTACGCCAGGCTGAAGGGCTTGCGCCAAGACGCAACTGGGGCTTTGTGAGGCCTGATATTTCGGCCTTGGTCTCTCTCACCCTGAGAAACGAGGGGGCGCGGGGAAACCCTTCGCGGACTGCGACGTGGATTTAACGTCGCGTGGTATAGCGTCGGGTTCCCCCTCGCTGAACGGGTTTTTCGGCAGAAACACATCCACGACCGTTTGACACTACAGTGTTCCGCAGCGCCCGCAGTCTCGCTCTCGAACCTCAAGTGTGACCGGATTTCCCATTCAAGGGAGCGCAGAACATGCTGCATACCGGCCCCGTATCGCCCGCCCTATCGGCCCGGCCTGGTTAAGGGGCCGAGGGTGTATCAGTGAAACCTGAAATTTCCAGCTACGTTTGCCGGTCAATCCAAGCCCGTTGCCCACCCCATCGGGTTCACCGTCATGAACCGGACCCCGTGCGGAGTGACGCGATCCTTGTATAGGTATATATTCCGATATCTGTCAAGGATTATTTTTGGGAGTGTTTTCTCCACCATCCACCTTTGCTAAAGCTATTGCGCACAATGGAAAAAGTGTGGGTTGAAATAGGGTGGGAATTGGGCTATATCCCACTTCAATGAGTTCCCATAGGAGTGTGTTATGTCTGACGCCGCCGAATTCACCCTCCGACTTGACGCAAAAGGCCGCGTTACCTTCGGAAATCTTGCAAAAGGCGTAAGCAGCTTCAAGGTCAAGAAAAACCAGGACGGATCGTATCTGATGCGCCCCATGAAGGAAGTTCCTGAGCGGGAAGCTTGGCTTTACAATAATCCAGAAGCCTTGAAGGCTGTCTTGGAAGGTCTTGCCGATTCTCGAGCAGGCCGCGTCCATGACTTGGGAAGCTTCGCGCAATACTTGGAAGACTGAAGCTGTCATGTCGTTCCGCCTTGTTCTGACCTCGCGCGCAAAATCCGACTTGGAAAGACTTTCAGATAATCCTGCACTCAGCAAACAACTGAAAGCCGCGAGGGGTTGCCTCGCCAAGCTCGAGTCAAATCCACGCCACCCCGGGTTGAGAACCCACAAATTCGATGATCTGACCGGACGGGATGACGAGGTCGCCTTTGAGGCCTACGCCGAGAACAACACCCCTGGTGCCTATCGCATCTTCTGGCACTACGGCCCCGGTAAAGACGTGATCACGGTGATCGCGATTACGGCTCATCCCTAAACCAAAAACCCTCGCCACCTGCAGGAGAGGGTGTCGCGCAGCGACGGGAGAGGGATGCGTTGTCAGGATTGGCCATCACTGGCAGGTCGCCCAACAAAGGGAAGCGTCCCCATTGCCCCCGTGAACATAGCCCTCGCCCCTCGCGGGAGAGGGTGTCGCGCGGCGACGGGAGAGGGAAGTTTCGGTCGCTATGGCTATCGTCAGGAGATGATTCATAAAGGGAAGCGTCCCCTTTGTCCAATGTCATGGGTGTTTTAATCCTCGCCCTTCTCGCCACTCTTGCCTCGCCCGCCATCGCCGACGGCTATGCCCGCGTCACTGACCGGGGGGCATTCGTCAATCTCGTGTCAGGCAAAAGCTTGAGCAGTCTGGGCGTAAGTCTGACCGTCAGCCCATCGGGCAGCATCAGCGGACGCGCCTTCGGCAGCAATGTCAGCGGCGCTTTGACCTGGAATGAGGGCTATTTCTGCCGCACGTTGAAAGCCGGTGACAAGGTGTTCGCGCGCAACTGCCAACTGGTGCAACAAAACGGCAAGCTCCTGCGCTTCATCGCCGACAAAGGCTCCGGGGAAACTGCCAACCTGGGTATTCGCTGACCATCCGCATGAAGCGCATACCGGAATTGAAAAGGGAAGCGTCCCCGTTTTCCCCGTTTTCCCCATGAATGTATCACTGGGACAGCGGTGGGAAGGTTTCGTCGCAGGAGTTGTTGAAGAGGGCCGCTATGCCTCTGCAAACTAAGTCGTGCGCGAAGCGTTGCGCTTGGTTGAGGAGCGGGAAGTAAAGTTGCAATCCTTGCGCGATACTTTGAACGCGTCCTTTGCAAAAGGTGGCCGCTTTGATGATGCGGATGTCATTGCCGCGCTCGAAGACCGGGCCGCCCACCTCTCCAAGCAAAGCTGATACATGCGGTATTAAGGCTCAAATGCCACAGGAAAACCGTTTATAAACACAGATCGTCACAAAGAATCGCTTGAAAAGACGATTATTTGCGAGACGCCACTACTAGTGCGAATCAGACCGATCCTAAAAAATAACGATTTTCGCTCTTTCGGCTAGGTTTATAACAAGAACAACGCGTTCTATTGTGTTTCTCTTAGCGTCATGGTATCTAGTTTTCACTGACAGGAGCGATGCCATGGATAAACATAAATCAGATGTAGTGGACGGTTTGGTGGAGACGTTCGGGGAGAGCGTGCGCGATTTGCTGGCTCAGGCTTACGCTGAAGGTTTTGCAAAGGGTCACTCCCATGCTAAAATGGAAATTAAAACCAAAATGGCTGGCTTTTTTGACGAACCCAATTCCACCCGTCCACCTGACGTGGCTACACAATCCAGTCAAAAAACCAGTTCATCCGGTGACGATAGAATTGGCAACAGGGCAGCCCATGGTACTGTTAGACCTGCTATCGCGCATATTATTAAAAGCGCAGCGCGTGGCTTGAGCACCGAATCAGTCTTCAAGGCGCTTCAAGATCAGGGGCGAAAAGACATCAAACGTAACAGTGTACGAGGCGCACTTAACGCAATGAAAGTTATGGGCAAAACTAGAAAAACTGGAAAGCTTTGGTTTTTGGTCGAAACTGAATCAAATTCAGGCGGGATTGTTCCGCCTGATGGTCAAGAGGATATGTTGAAAATGCCAAACGGACCCCACTAACTCTCAGGAATTTGGTTCACCCCTGAGAGTAGCAAAGGCCGCCCGTTTGTACCGGACGACCTTCGCATAGAACCACAATTTACGGACTTCCGAGCGGGAAGATTGTAAGATTTGCGGAGCCTGTCTGATTAATTTCGCACGTCTTGATCCAAACTTCAAGCACGGAAGTCACCAATTTTCTTAAAGAAAGGTGACTATCATGTCCCATAGTGACTATTTTCCTTGCACTTTCAATGACGCATGCCACGTTTTGTGGTGCGTCAAATTTAACCGCTGGAGCCAGACTAAAACAGCAATCGTTCTTGGTCTGAACGTTGGCACCGTCTGTCATGTTGTTCATGGAAGGCGGTTTCCTTCGGCGGTTCCTATTCCCCCGTTGGGGCTGGAAGACGCAGCCTGATTTGTGTCTCCCGTTGCGGAGGATAACGCCGCAACGGGACCACTAATTGAGCCATCGCCAAACACAATCCCATTAGCTTCAAGCGCAACACGAACGGCCAAGATGCTACTGGGGTTCTTTTTTCGGTCGTCAGACTCGATCTCTTGGACAGTTGAAAGCCCAACCTGGGATAAAGGGGAAGCTTCCCTTGGGATAAAGGGCGGATAAAGGGGACGCTTCCCTTTGATTTGTATGGTGATGTGTTGCGCATCACACAGCTTTTCACCGCCGCTCCGCCACCTTGTACACCTCATTCCGCTCACGCTTGCCCACCGCCACCACCAGTACAATCAGCTGCTTGTCCCTCACCTCATATACCAGCCTGTATCCTGCATTGCGCAGTTTGATCTTGTAGCGTTCCTTCGGCCCATGCAGCCGTGCCGATGGAACTTTGGGGTTCAGCAATCGCTCTTCCAGCTTGGCCTTGAACTGTTGCCGCGTCTGGTTGTCAAGCTTGCGCCATTCTTTCAGCGCCACGTCAAGGAAGGCGAGATCATAGCTCATCAAGCCGGACCTTGATGATGGCTTGACCTTGCCGCGCATCAGCAAGGGCATTGAGTTCCAAATCTTCCAAGCGGTCGAGCATGGCCTCATAAGCCTTGGCGGGCACGCAGTAAAAGGCGGGCTCGTTATGGTTGAGAATGGCCACGGGGAAACCTTCGCCCGCCGCAACAGTGCCCATGGGGTTTTTTTTCAGTTCGGTGACACTGGCAGTGGTCGTTGCGTGAATTTGTTGTGCCATTGATAGGTCTCCAAATGGTTTTTATTTGATGCGTTATATAGCACTTTTAAACGCACTTTGCAAAGCGCCTATGCCCCTATCGTCACCTCAATTTTTCCCAGCGCACCAAAGTCACCTTCAATCCGATCCCCGGCTGCAATCGCCATCGGCACCAAACATGTTCCCGTCGTCACTGTTTGTCCGGCTTTCAGGCCGATGCCGAGTTGTGAGAGCTCATTGACAAGCCAGGTCATGGCGGTGCGCGGGCTTCCCAGAACATTGCTACCGCTGCCCTGCCATTCGCCTTTTCCGAGGATACGTCCGGTTGGCGTGAAGGCCGCAAGGTCCATGCTCCGCCAGATGTCGGGTGCGGCTTCACCAATCGCCAGCCAGTGGGCGCAGGCGTTGTCGGCGATCAGGGCGAACGCACCCACTTTTTCAAACCGCTCATAGCGGCTGTCGGGGATTTCGATGGCCGGGTGCAGCGAGGCCACGGCGGCAAACACTTCATCCTCCGTGTACGGATGATCGCGTGGCGGCAAATCTACGGCAAGCTTGAAGGCAAACTCCACTTCAGCCACTTTCATGTGATTGCGCCCGAAGGGAATGGCCTGTCCCGATGTCACCACACGCTCGGCAATGTAACGGCCCGCCAGCGGACCTGCGACGCCGATGTGTTTTTGGCCTGCAACACTGGTGGCCGCAATTTTCCAGCCCCACAGGGGTTTGGCAGATTGTTGCGCGATCAAAGCCTGCACCGCATAGGCTTCCGCCTTGCTCTGAGGCTGCAAATCCGCAGGCAAATTTTCGCAACGCGTTGCATCGCGCCAATGCTTGAGAAGGATTTGCGAAGTTTGATCAGGTTCCGGCATGCCAAAACATTATACCAACTGATCGGGGAATTGAAGATGCAGATATGCAATTGCCATCCGCTTAATGAGATTGGGTTTTATGCCTGATTTGGTGTCAAGTCTAATGCCGAGGCCTAACCCTTGAGATCAAAGAGCGACCGGTTTTTTTCAAACGCCTATGAAACATTTGGCAAGTCCAAGCATTAGGTGCCCATGGATCACGATGAGGTGATCCCGCATTTTAACAATGGGACATTGAAGTCTGGCACAATCCGTTGCGCCAGCTGAAGGAGACTATCATGAAATTGAATACCCTTGCCGCATTGACGGCATTTACCTTGCTTTCCACCGCACCTCTGGCTTTCGCTCAATCGATGGAAGGCGTTGATCCTGCATGTGTCATGAAGGACGCAAGCGGGGCTGAAAAAGTTGATATGATCAAATGTCCAGATGGCAAAAGCATGAAGGCGATGGACGGTGCATCCACCACCGATCCGGCAGTCCCGTCACCTGAAACCACTGCAGCCACCGATCCGGCACCAGCCGTTGATGGAAAAATGTCTTCTTCATTGATTGTGCCAAGTGAATCCCTGACAGGCGCCACGTTGATTACGGCCAGCGACTTCACCGGCAAGCGGATTTATTCAAAAGCCGGTGACGACATCGGCGAAGTGAATGATGTCTTGTTGTCAGCCGACGGCAAGATTTCAGCCGTAATCCTGGGCGTTGGCGGTTTCCTCGGCATAGGTGAAAAAGACGTGCTTGTGTCGATGTCCAGTATCGACATGCAGCGCAGTGGCGATGTTGTGAAGCTTGTGGTCGATGCGACCAAGGAAATGCTGACCAGCGCACCAACCTTCGACCGTACCAAGCGGACCTACATGGTCAACTGATTTGTCGCGTTGCCGCGCAAATTGAACGGGCCGCTGAAGTTTGTTTCAGCGGCCCTTGATTTCGTAAGGTTAAAGGGGACGCTTCCCTTTTTCGAGGTGTATTTTGAGACCCTTAAATAATCACACCCGCATTCACCCCAAACTTACTCACCAACGCCTTTGCAGGGCCTTTGCTTATCGCCCGTCGTCCGTTCAGAATTTCGGACATCTGGCTTTGTTGTGCGCAGTCGGCGAGGTCTGATTGTGACAGGTTTTGTCGGCCTAAATTGAGTATCACCGTAACGTGCAACGAAACAGTGTAAAATGATCCAGACGGTACCTCGCTGCGTTTAAACAGCCATGCGCTTGCTAATCATCGCCCTTCTCGCCGCCCTTGTCTCGCCCGCGACGGCCGAGGGTTATACCCGTGTGACCAACCGGGGAGCCTTCGTCGCTCTCGTATCAGGCAAAAGCTTGACCAGTCTGGGCGTCAGTCTGACTGTCAGCCCGTCGGGCAGCATCGGGGGGCGCGCCTTCGGCAGCACTGTCAGCGGCGCGTGGACCTGGAATGACGGCTATTTCTGCCGCACGTTGAAAGCCGGTGGCAAGGTGTTCGCGCGCAACTGCCAACTGGTGCAACAAAACGGCAACCGCCTGCGCTTCATCGCCGACAAGGGTGCTGGCGATACGGCTGACCTGCGCATCCGGTGAGGATATGTATGCGTCCTCGAAGGGCAGACGCCTGCTCTATATGCTAAATTAACCTACTTGCCAAACGGGCAAAATTCAGATAACGAGCCTTTGATGGAAAAGCGCAAGGCTCATTGTCCATTGTCGGTCGTTCACGCCCTGGTCGAACAAGGGCGGGTTCGCGCCACCGGAACGGCACTGAGGGGTGCGGCGGCATTGGATTTGGACTTTGATGACATGCTGAATGTCGTTCGTGCTCTGACCTCCCGCGATTTTTACAAGAGCATGACGACCCTTAGCGACCATCGGATTTGGCAGGATGTGTACCAGCCATCGACGGCTGCTGGGGATGTCTATTTGAAATTGACAGTGATCGACGATGTTCTGATCGTTTCGTTCAAGGAGCTATGAAGATGAAATGTCCAAACTGCGGAAAAGCTGAACTGATAGCCGATGTCCGCGACATGCCTTTTGTCTACAAAGGCGAGGCAACCGTGTTTGCAGGTTTAGCAGGCCATTACTGCCGCGCCTGTGGCGAAGGGGTGTTTGATGCCGCAACGTCGCGGGCGATCAGCGCCGAGATGAAAGCATTCGGCAAACAAGTGAATGCGGCAATTGTCGATCCGTCATTTATCAGCACCGTCCGCAAGAAACTCGATCTCGACCAACGTGAAGCCGCCGAAATTTTCGGCGGCGGTGCCAATGCCTTTTCACGCTACGAAACCGGCAAAACCAAGCCACCCCTCGCTTTGGTCAAACTGCTAAAAGTGCTAGACCGCCACCCCGATTTGCTGGCTGAGGTGCGGGCGGGTTGATGGGGCTGGATGGCGAAGTCGTTTTGTAGCTTGTGCCGGAAACAATATGAGCGGCGCTCAAACGCCAGCGTCCATCAGTGCGAGGGATGCGCCGCAGATTGAAAGAGATGGAGGATTGACATTCGATCCAGTGTGATGGCATATATGCCAACATGAAGGCAAAGCTGTTGCTCCGCTCGAAGGACGTGTTGTCGGACGGTGCGATTGTCGAAATGGTGCTTTGGCTTTTGCCCGAACCTGTCCCGGGCTGTATGCACAGCTACAAATATCGGCTGTACTATGGACATGACGAAAAGCGGATCGTGGGCTTCGACAACGAAAGGCCAAAGGGCGACCATTGCCATCTCGACGGAGTCGAACAGCCATATCGTTTCTTGGATGTGGACAGGTTGATTGAAGATTTCATGCGCGAAGTGAACGACAGG
Source organism: Hyphomicrobiales bacterium (assembly GCA_031418195.1). Lineage (GTDB taxonomy): Bacteria > Pseudomonadota > Alphaproteobacteria > Rhizobiales > Aestuariivirgaceae > Aestuariivirga. The sequence continues at coordinate 19,426 of JANOXA010000056.1, forward strand.
AGAGAGTTGAAATGACCGAAGCCATCATCCGCATTTCCTCAGGTGACGCGTCGGTTCTAAAACAGTCAGCTACACGTTTCAAGAAAGCGTGGGTCTCGGCCAAGCCCCAGCCCGCCGTCTTCACCTTCAGTACCCCCGCCCAACTCTTCTCCGTCATCAGCCCCAAACGCTGGGAACTGATTGAACGGTTGCAGCATGTGGGGCCCAGCACAATTCGGGGACTGGCCCGTGCTCTCGACCGCGATGTGAAGCGTGTGCATGATGATGTGACAGCGCTGATGGAGTGGGGGATTGTCGAGCGCGACGAGGATGGGATGGTGCATGTTCCGTTCAGCGTGATCCATGCGGCGTTTGATTTGAAGGCGGTGGCGTGAGTGGTTCCGGTGCCATCATAAAAAGGGAAGCGTCCCCTATTCCTTTCCCTTCCCCTAATCCCCGCTCTTTTCCCTTCCGCTAGTCATATTCCGGATTTAGCGGATTTGCTTGGTAGTCGTGCCAAGTTCCTCTTCTGTAGAGTCGCTCTTTAGCAATCCCTCCTTTGATAGGAACGCGAATTTCCACAACATTTCTTGGACCGTCGTCCATCATAATGTGTGTGCCATCATGTCCGCGATCAACGTAGGTGTTTGACACCCTTCCGTTCTCATTCAGCTGAAGCCAGTTTGCATTAGATCTTTCGAGGCGGTGGAAACTGCCGTTCAAGAGGTACTTGTACCTCTTTGTGTTCACTACTACCAAGTCTCTCACGTATGGCTCAGGCAGGAGTCCCTTGCTAACGTTACTCCACCCGATTGCTTGGACAGCGTCAAAAACGAAGTCGCCGCAATTATACTTGGTCAGACTAAATGTCCTTGAGTTGGCATCATTGACGATCTGGAAGAAGCTTTGCCTTTGGGTGCTACCTAATTTCTTTTTCAGGCTCCAGCTAACATTAGAGAATCGATCAGGATTCTTCTGAAATTCGTCATTCAGACTATCGCCTCCAATGACGGCTTCGTTGCCAGAGCTGGCCGGATAGAATCCAAAACAATCCTCTTTTATCCCACTAGACAGATGGTAGCTAATGCACACAAACGCATGTCCTGGCGTAAGCCAATTTTGTCCGACAGGGAATGTTCCTGGCGGGCTGGCAAGCACTTCCAAAAATACATCGCCGACCAATGCAAGATCAGCAGCGTGTCCGGTAATGCTTTTGCATCCATAGAAAAGTGATCCTAGAATTATCTGTCGCCTGTCCATGCAACAATGTCCCAAGAGTTATGCACCGTAGTATATCAAAAAGAGCGAGTATTCTCCAACAAACCCATTCGCGTGTCAATTGGAAAGTCATCCCGAAGTGTTAAAGAGGGGGAGAAAGGACACGCTTCCCTTTTCAAGGCATCAACCCACTCAAACAAACAAGCCCACACCCACACTAAATCGTTTCGCCAACGCCTTCGCCATGTCTTTGCTGATGTCTCGCCGTCCGTTCAGCACTTCCGATATCCGGCTTTGTGGAGCGCAGTCTTTGAGGTCGGATTGGGTGAGGTTGTGTTGGTCCATCAGGAAGCAGAGGACTTCGCGGGGGTGGGCGTCGGGGATTTTTACGTGCTCCGCTTCGTAGGCCATGACGAGGTTTGAGAGGTAGTTGCGTAAATCTGCGAGGGGGTGGTTTTCGTTCTCGACGATTTCGTCAACGCGTTGGTCAACCAGTGACATGGCGCGTTTGTGGTCGCGCTTAGTGCGGATGCTGGAAAAGCCGAGGGCTTCGCGGAAGGGAACCCAAGCTTTGAGCAGTGGGCTAGATTGGATTGCTTCATTGGTCATTTGGTTTTCCACCCAAAAGTTATCCACAGTTTCAAGATAAAGCAATTTAAAATCAACAACTTAAGAAAGATTTTTTCTCTTGTCTTGCGAATCACCAATGCTTGGCCCCTAACAACCCCTGTGTCCTTTATCGCTTTTTGCTGAAAGGACCATCTATGCGAACATCACTGAAAATCGGAAACGCTCATGCGAGCGGCTTCTTAGCGGTCTGTGCCTTGACACTGATCAAGTATGCGGAGGCGCGAGCAAAACGACCTCGGCTGATTCCCTTATTCTCAATGGCATTCCTTTTGCTTCTGGTTGGAAGCAGTTATCCACATTGAACGATGCTGGATCCTTCTTGTACCGCACCTGTCCAAGGGGGGGCGAAGAGCCGTGAGGTTCAATAGACGCAAATATTTGAAAGTGATTTGCGCATACTTACCTCTTCTCCGCCATCCGATACACTTCATTCCGCTCGCGCTTGCCTACCGTAACCACCAACACAATCAATAGCTGATCGCGCACCTCATACACCAGCCGATACCCCGCATTGCGCAATTTGATCTTGTAGCGCTCTTTCGCGCCATGCAGCCGCGCCGATGGGACTTTGGAGTAAAGGGGACGCTTCCCTTTAAAGGGGAGTAAAGGGGACGCTTCCCTTTAAAGGAACGAAAGGGGACGTTTCCCTTTTCCTCCTCCACAATCATCACGCAGCTTTGAGCGCTTTTACATGGCTCACATCAACTTCGCGTTCGGCGTGCCAGGCGTCATAGGCGGCTTGCATGTGCAGCCACGTTCCAACACCGCCGCCAAACATTTTGCCGATCAAGGCGGCAACATTGGGAGAAAGCGGTTTGCGTTCGGCCAGAATATCATAAAGATGCTGACGGGAGATGCCTAAGTGTCTGACCGAAAAAGAAGTTGGGTGATATCAATCATTTGTGATTCAATCGGTGTTGCGAAGCATCGATGGAGTTTCACATGTGGACAGCTACCACCCGCAAGCAGTTTGCCAGAGGTGATCTGCTTTTGCCAA
>JANOXA010000057.1:0-70711 GCA_031418195.1 Hyphomicrobiales bacterium
GGAATCAGGGGAGCTGCAACAGCCCACAATTCATCCGTCACTTCCCACGATTGCACACGCTTCCTGGTATCTGCCATGATCCCTCCAGACCATGACTGTTTCGGAGATCTTGGTTAACAAACTATTTACGGATAGGTTCTAAGAAATCAAGCAACAGGCGAAGAGTTGTTCGCACTGAAATCACACCTCGCGGCGGTCGCATCCCTAATCGCAAACAAGATGACGTGCACTTCGAACTGCAAGAAAATAACCAACGCCATGAGCATAAATCAATCCGATACAGAGAGATTTTTACCTACGCCGTAGTGCTGATAATCTTATTGTTTGGATTGTACGCAGCTTCCTATTTGGAAGGACCTCAACTTGGAGAATTTGGAAAATACATTCTTACAACAATTGTTGTGGCAGCAATTGCTTATGTTTTCGCGATTAATAAAAAATCTTAAATTCTAGGCCTGACTGGCATCTGCCGCCCAGCCGTGCTATCGCACTGCAATATTGCAGCGAGCACATCCCATGGCGAAAACCCCTACCCGTACCGAAACCGACACCTTTGGCCCCATCGAAGTTGATGCCTCGAAATACTGGGGCGCTCAGGCCCAGCGCTCATTGCAAAACTTCAAGATCGGTTGGGAAAAGCAACCCCTGCCCGTGGTTCGCGCCCTTGGCATCGTGAAACGTGCTGCTGCTGAAGCCAATATGGCCTTGGGCAAGCTTGATCCAAAACTTGGCGAAGTCATTGTCCGGGCGTCACAGGAAGTCATCGAAGGCAAGCTCGATGAGCATTTCCCGCTTGTCGTTTGGCAAACCGGTTCCGGCACCCAATCCAACATGAATGCCAATGAGGTGATTTCCAACCGCGCCATTGAAATGCTGGGCGGCGAAATGGGTTCGAAAAAACCCATTCACCCCAATGACCATGTGAACATGAGCCAATCTTCCAATGACACTTTTCCGACCGCCATGCACATCGCCTGTGTTGAAGAAATCCACCACCGGCTGCTTCCCGCCCTGCAGCAATTCCGCAACGCCCTGAACGACAAGGCGGGAGCCTGGAAGCACATCATCAAGATCGGACGCACCCATACGCAGGATGCGACACCCGTGACTTTGGGTCAGGAATTCTCTGGCTATACCCAGCAAATAGACAATGGTATCAAGCGCATAGAGCAGACTCTTGCCGATTTGATGCAACTGGCCCAAGGCGGCACGGCGGTGGGTACAGGGCTTGCCGCTCCCATCGGTTTTGCCGAACTGGTGGCCGAAAAAATCGCCGCCATCACCCATCTCAAGTTCACCTCGGCCCCCAACAAATTTGAAGCCCTGGCCGCCCATGACGCCATGGTGATGAGCCATGGGGCCATCACATCCGTGGCCATGAGTTGTTTCAAAATCGCCAATGACATCCGCTTTTTGGGTTCAGGTCCAAGGTCGGGCCTGGGCGAATTGTCACTGCCCGAAAACGAACCGGGATCTTCCATCATGCCGGGCAAGGTCAATCCCACCCAGTCCGAGGCCCTCACCCAAGTCGCCGTGCAAATCCATGGCAACAACGCCGCCATGAGCTTTGCCGGCTCGCAAGGCCACTTTGAACTGAACGTCTTCAACCCGGTGATGGCCTATAACTTCCTGCAATCGGTGCGCCTTTTGGCCGATGCCACCGTATCATTCACTGAAAATTGTGTGGTCGGCATCGAACCCCGACTCGATAATATCGCCAAAGGCCTCGCCAACTCCTTGATGTTGGTAACCCCTTTGAAAGAAAAATACGGCTATGACCGCGCTGCCAGGATTGCCAAAACCGCCCATAAGAATGGAACGACTTTGCGCGAAGAGGCCATCAAGGACGGCATACCCGCTGACGATTTTGATGTCATTGTCAGACCCGAAAACATGTTAGGCCCTTCATGAAACCGCTGCACCTTCTTATCGCCGCCCTTGTTATCGTTCTTGTGCCGCTGTTCTATCTCATCGGAAATCCATTGCGCGGTTTTGGCGATGCCGAGCCTGTCAGCTTTCGCGGCCAGTCAATTCGGCTACTCGAAGCCAACCAGGGAACCGTGATCATTCCCAAACCGGCCAACATTAAAAAGGGTGCCTTGCTGCAAAGCAATTGGAATGCGGTTTTCGTTGAAGAGCTGACCACCTTCAAACTTGCCGATCCCAAGGGATTGGAAATGACCATCGAAAGACTTGATACCCGCGTCAACGAATGCGCCAAGGATCCGGCCAAGCCCTCTCGTGCCCCATTCGAAAACCAGACCGCTTGCGCCGCCGATGAATTTGCCCGTTATGACAAGCCCGACAAGACGGCCTTGTTCATGGACCCTGAATTCAAACTCATTGCATTCGGCGATGCTGCGGGCAGTTTCAACAAGGTCTTCCACGATGGCTGGCTCGCCACCTATCATGCGCCGCCGATGACGCAAGGTGATCAGAAACGTTTGGCCTGCCAGACTGGGCTGTTGCTGGATTTCCTGTTCGGCAAAGACAGGCAGCCTCCCGTAACCTGCGCCAAGTCAAAATAACCTTGGCGGAAATTATCAATCTTCGCCGCGCCAGGAAAAACCTCGCCCGGGCCGAAGTCGCAAAACAAGCCGACGCCAACCGCATCAAATTTGCCCGCAGCAAGGCTGAGAAGAATTTGGCGAAGGCCGAAGACAAGAATGCCGTGAAGTTTCTTGATGGGCATAAGCGCGACCCATGACAAACGCTGTATCTTTGCAGACTATGACTTGCTGCCAAAGGGACCTCATCCGCCCCTTTGGGGCACCTTCTCCACGAAGGCGTGGAGAAGGGACAGGACGCCTACATTGTCCCTTCTCCACGTCTTCGTGGAGAAGGTGGCGCAACGCGCCGGATGAGGTCCCTTTGGCAGCAAGCGAAGGCCCTTCCTTCTTGCCATGAAGAGCGAACTCACCAAACGCTCCCTGACCATAGCCGGTCATCGTACATCCATTTCGCTCGAAACCGAATTCTGGACAGATCTTGCTGAGGCGGCCAAAATCCAGAACAAAAGTCTGGCGGCTCTCGTGGGCGAGATTGATCAATCACGGCAAGGTCGCAATCTCTCGTCGGCCATCCGGGTTTGGCTGTTCAGCCGCGCACAGTCCAACAAACTGGCGCCTTGAAATCGCGCACCTCGGCAATCGTGGCTTGCCAATGAGCAGCCATGTCCATGTCTCCCTGCCGTGCACAAAGCTCGGCATGGCGAATGGCTTCGCGTAAAGCCTGTGGGCCATGGGCAAAGACAAGTGCTTCGGCGAAATGCGTATAGCCAGGGTTTGTCATGTCATCCTCCATTGCTGTTGCGGGTGATTGCAAGTTGGAAGATGAATAGGGCCTGAATTTTACGACTGTATGACGATTATGGGGCAGGCTTTCTGGGAATGCCTATTTGGTGTCCGATTTGTTGTGGAACAGGCAGTGATTTGTGGTCAGCACACAAGGCATCAATGCCAAGCCGCACGGCATCCGGAAAATTCGAGGTCTTGTGCAAACCGAGGTCCACGTGGGCCACCATGACCTCCAGCACGCAAGCCACCCAGCCTTCAGTGGCGTGCTTCATTTGCTGCACATAATGCACCCGCTTGTGGTCACAATCGATGATCTGGCTTTCGACAATCACCATATCGGTGGGCTGCACTTCATGCAGATAAGACGTATGGGTTTCGAGGGTAAAAATCGAATTGTTGGTGGCTTTCACATAGTCATGCCCAAGCCCAAAGGTTGCAAATAACTGATCTGCCGCCTGGTCAAACAGCACGCCATAATAAGCCATGTTGAAATGGCCGTTGTAGTCAATCCACTGGTTTTCGATTGCCATGACTGTGGATCGGTGGGGAGCGGAAATTTTCATCGCCTTTGCTGAACCTTGTGTTATTTTCCAGTTATGGATACCAGAACCACATCACACAAGACAACCACAGCCATTGCGGCCATCCGCGCCGTTATGGGAGATCGATTGTCCACCGCCCAGATCGTGCGCGAACAACATGGCAAGGACCAGACCTGGAATGCCGGGAATCCACCCGATGCTGTTGCCTTTGTAAAATCCACCGATGAAGTGAGCTGCATCGTCAGTATCTGCGCTGCCCACAAAGTTCCCGTGATTCCCTATGGCACGGGCACCTCTCTCGAAGGCCATTTCACGGCCATCCACGGCGGCATTTGCATTAACATGGGTGGCATGAACAACATTCTCGAAATCCACGCCGAAGACCTTGATTGCCGTGTTGAAGCAGGCGTCACCCGCAAGCAGTTGAATACCCATTTGCGCGACCAGGGATTGTTCTTCCCCATTGATCCCGGTGCCGATGCCAGCCTGGGCGGCATGAGCGCCACACGGGCTTCCGGCACCAACGCCGTGCGTTACGGCACCATGAAAGACAATGTGCTGGGCCTCACCTGCGTCATGGCCAATGGCGAAGTCATCCGCACCGGAAGCCGCGCCAAAAAATCTTCCGCTGGCTATGATCTCACGCGGCTGATGGTGGGGTCGGAAGGAACGCTTGGTGTGATCACCGAAGTGGCCCTCAAGCTGCACGGCATTCCGGAATCCATGGCGGCTGGCATTTGCGCTTTCCCATCTGTCGAGGCGTGCTGCAACACCACGATCGAATGCATCCAGTCAGGCATTCCCGTGGCTCGCATCGAACTGGTGGACGCCGAACATATCAAGGCCATCAACGCCTATTCAAAACTCTCCATGGCTGTAACCCCCACCCTGTTCGTTGAGTTTCATGGCACGGTAGCTGGTACCCGCGAGCAATCGGAATTGTTCGCAGGCATAGCAATTTCCCATGGGGGCGGTGCAATCGCCTGGGCCATAAAAGAGGAAGATCGCAGCAAACTCTGGCAAGCCCGCCACGATGCCTTTTGGGCCACCCAAGCCATCCGGCCCGCTGGAACTGAATCAATATCAACAGATGTCTGCGTGCCGATTTCCCGCCTTGCCGAATGCGTTGAGGCCACGCGGATCGATTTGCTTGAACACAATATTTACGGGCCGATGATTGGACACGTTGGCGACGGCAATTTCCACGTCGGCATGTTTTGCAATCCCGCTGATCCACTGGCCGTTGCTCAAATCAAGTCAGCCTATGACCGTCTGGTCGAGCGTGCCTTGGACATGGGCGGCACCTGCACGGGCGAACATGGCATTGGGTCCGGCAAGCGCCACTACCTCAAACGCGAGCACGGACCTGCCCTGGTCTGGATGCAAGCCATAAAAAAGGCACTTGATCCCGACAATATCATGAACCCCGGAAAAAATGCCGGAACCACAGGTGATATGTTGACGTCATGAGCATCTGGAAATCCCCGGTATTCTATTTTGGCATATTGCTTGTGGCCTTCATCTCGGCAGCCTTGGCCGCACCCTATCTGGTGGAATGGGACAACTATAAACCCGACCTCGAACGCTACGGCCGCAAACTGACAGGCCGTCAGGTGACAATCGCAGGCCCCATAGAAGTGCGGCTGTTCCCGTGGCCCCGGCTGGTGGCGGGCAAGGTCTCCATCGCCAATCAGCAGGGGTTTGGCGAAGCGCCCTTGCTGACGGCAGAAACCGTCAATCTCAATCTTTCTCTGGCTGGATTGTTTAGCGGCACGCTCGATGTGCAAAAAGTCGAAGTTGAAACACCCCATATCAATTTGCAGCGAACGGCAGATGGTTCGGTCAACTGGTTCCTGAAGTCCGATGAAGCCTTGAATGGTCTGCTGTCGCGCGTCAACTTGCAGGAAATCGACATTCGCAATGGCTCGATCTACCTGGAAGACAACACGCGCCGGCTGCGCTCCAACATCTCAAAAGTGAATGCCGTGTTGGCAGCCCAGACATTTGAAGGCCCCTGGCGCATGCGAGGCTCTGGCAATTGGGGCGAAATCCCCATGTCTTTCACCTTTAACAGTAACGCCTATGAAACCGACCAGCCCTTCCGCTTTGGCACTCGACTGGCTCCCGATGACAACACCCTGCCTGCGCTTTCACTCGACGGCGAATGGGCGTCGCAGGTTTTCAAGGGAAAATTGCGGCTGGATGCCCAAACCGACACAGGTAGCAATCAAACCCAAAAAGGCAGCAGCGAAGGCAGCTTCCGGCCCCTCGCCTTGCAAACCGAAATTGAGTTATCACTTGACCGCGTCAGTCTCGACAAGATCCGCATCGCACCTGCCGATACCAAGGACAGTGGCACCTTGATCGAAGGTTACGCCCAATTGAGCTTTGGCAATAGTCCCGCTGCCCAGGTCCTGCTCAAATCGCCCCGCGTCAATCTTGACACGCTGGTCGGGGCTGACACCCTGTCGCGATGGCGCAATGGCGGGTTGCTGGCCATCGCCAATGGCCTCTTGGCAAATCTGCCAGAAACCCTGGTGACGGAATATTCACTTGATGTGAGCGTGCTGACATCAGGTGGCGAAACCCTGAATGAAGTGCGCGTCAGTGGTGTGGCCGAAAAGCAGGCCATCCGCATTCACAACGCTTCTGCCAGCCTCCCCGGCCGTTCGCGCATGAAGTTTGACGGCATTATTTTTCCGGCTTCCGAAACTGCCGAGTTGGGCGGCACCCTGGCCTTTGAAAGCAATGACCTGCGCAACTTTGCCGGATGGCTGATGCCCACGAGCCGCAAGACCTTCGAGACCTATTGGAACGGCAGTCGCGGCACCCTGAAACTGCAAGGCAAAGTCAATTGGTCCGGCCTCAGGCTTGCACTCAAGGAACTCGACTACGAATTTGAAAGCCAACCCGGCAAGGCCGACATCGCCATTCGCATGGGAGATTTTCCGGCCCTCGATCTGAAACTCGACAACAAATCCCTTGATCTCGACAACTTGATGACCAAAGGCGTTTCCCTCGCCAATGTCGATGTTGGCATCAGTCTGTTTGGACTGTTGCCAGGTCTTCTCGCCGATGGTCAGGGCAATGAGCGGCGCGTCGCAATTGCCATCGACAGCCTGACGCTCAATGGCGTTGTCGCCAGCGGCATTGCCCTCGACTTTGCTTCCAGCCTGAGCGGCTTTGAAGTGAAAACCTTGAAGGTCAGCTCCATCAACGGCGCCAGCCTCACGGGCAATGGTCTGGTACTGCAAGATGGCCAAGGGCCTTCAGGAGAGTTCAAGCTCACGATCTCGGCCCAAAACACCGCAGGACTTTTGCAATTGGCAGGCCTTCCCCGCCAGGGAAAAATTCTGGCCGCCATCCCCGTCAGCAATGTGCTGGGTGCAACGGAAGCCGACGTTACCATTGCGGTTTTGCCGGGCGCCAACGGACCCACTTTGGCCTTCACCGGCAAGGGTCAATCGGCTTCGCTCAATTTTACCAGCAACGGAACCGCCAAAGGACTCGAAAAGTCCGAAACAACATGGCTTGAAATGAGCAGCCTTGTCGAAGCAAAGGATGCTGTTTCCTTGTCGCGGCTGATTGGTTTTGAACCGGTTTTGCCCGATGGCAAACCTGGCAAGATGGTTTTCAAAACCGCGGGCTCGCGCAGCGAAGGTTACGATTCCACCGCGGATTTAACAGCCTTTGACAGCCAGGTTTCATTCAGGGGCCACCATGATTATGGCACCAATTTTGGCGATGTTACGGGCAGTGCATCGGTCGCCTCAGAAAACCTTGTTGCCCTGCTGGCGGCAATTGGCATGCCCTACAGTCCCGAAAAGCCTCTGCCGTTGAAACTCACCAGCACACTTTCCGTACAAGATGCCGATCTCAAATTTTCAGAAATCGCCGGTGCTCTGGCTGGCCAACTTCTGGCGGGCGAGGCCACCATTACGGCAGATGCCACTATCACCGCCGACATTGAAAGCCAGTCGCTTTACTTGCATGATGTTTTGGCAGCGGCCTTTTTGCCCTGGAATGGCCCGCGCCCCGACCTTGGTGACAATTTTGCCAGTCCCATGGAAAACCGTCTGCATGGCACTTTGTTTCTGCGTCCCAAGCAATTGCAAACCGGCCTTGGCAACCCGCAGTTGGAAACCGTGCTCGGCATTGAATTCAAACCAGATCAACGCAGCATCACCCTGAAACAACCCGGCAGCGACGGCACAGACCTCGACATCTTGTTGAAACCGCGCGGTTCAACTTTCGACATTTCAGGCAAAGGCCGCATTGGCCTCGACCTCGCGCAATTCATGACATTGTCAGACAAGACGGTACTGGCATCGGGTAACGGTTTGCTGTCAGGTGAATTCAAAAGCCAAGGCCGCAGTCCCTATGCCGTGCTCTCCGCCATGCAAGGCCAAGGCACATTCGCCGTGCGCGATGCAAGCTTGCAACAAGTCACCGTGAAAGATTTCGCCAAGTCGATCATCGCCGTTCAAACGTCAGCAGCCTTGAGCCAGATTCTGGCAACCCTGGAAAAAGGCCCCGGCAGCATTTTGGGTGCCCGCAGCGTTGATATCACCATTGCCAATGGTCTGGCTTCTTTGTCGCCCATCGCGTCAACAATCGACGGCAGCTCACTTGCGCTGCAAATATCAATGGACTTGCCAGAAGCCAATTTCATGACCAAGGCTGACGTATCAATTCTTGATCGCCCGGACTTGCCGCCTGTCTCCATCAGCTATTCCGGCAAACCGGGGCAATTGGAAAAGCGCAGCGGCACGGCAGCCCTTGCCGCCAAACTGGGCTATGATCTTTTGGCCAAGGAAATGGCCGATCTTGAAAAGCTCCAGAAGCAACAGGCTGAATTGGTGGCCAAGGAAGAACAGCAGACCCGCGATGATGAACAACGCTTTGCCGCCTATCAGGCCCAGCGAGCCGAATTGCGCCAACGCCAACGGGAATTGCGCATCCATGCCGACCAGCGCAAACGCCGGGAAGACCAACTGAAAACCGCCCTCGCGGAAGCCCTGAAAACCGGCGACGCCCTGAATAAACTCGATCTCACCAAACGCAAACGGCAACTTGATGTCATGAAGATACTGAAAGCCAGGCCGTGACAACATTGTTGTCAGAATGGGCGAATTCATCTGGCCCTGAATCACGGCGTGGGCCTATAAAGCTGGCATGTCCCGTTCACCCATTGATCTCGCCGATTTCAGCGAAGAACCGCACACGCCGGCCCCCGGCGGCATGGCGGCCCGTGCCATGGCAACTGCTGAGCAGCCTTATCTCAAAGGCTTGAACCCCGAACAGCGCGATGCCGTATTGTCCATCGACGGTCCCCTGCTCGTCCTGGCAGGTGCTGGCACTGGCAAAACCCGCGTCCTCACCACCAGGCTTGCCCATGTGCTGACCACACGGAAAGCCTGGCCCAATCAAATCCTCGCTGTTACCTTCACCAACAAGGCGGCGCGGGAAATGAAAGAGCGCATTGGCATGCTGATCGGTGGCGTGGTCGAAGGCATGACCTGGCTTGGCACTTTCCATTCCATCGGCGTCAAGATGCTGCGCAATCACTATGAATTGGTGGGCCTCAAATCCGGTTTTTCCATTCTGGATGATGATGATCAATTGCGGCTGCTCAAGCAATTGCTGTCAGCCGAGAACATCGACGAAAAGCGTTGGCCCGCCCGCCAGTTGGCCAATCTGATTGACGGCTGGAAAAATCGCGGCCTGTTCTCCGATCAGGTGCCGCAAGCCGAAGCCTATGGTTTTGGCAATGGCTTGGGTGCCCAGCTCTACCGCGACTATCAGGCCCGCCTCAAAATCATCAACGCCGCCGATTTTGGCGATCTGCTATTGGAACCCTTGCGCCTGTTCCAGAACCACCCCGACGTGCTGAAGGAATATCAGCAGCGTTTCAAATACATGTTGGTCGATGAATATCAGGACACCAACATCGCGCAATATTTGTGGCTGCGTCTTCTCGCCCAAGGTCACAAGAATATTTGCTGCGTGGGTGATGATGACCAGTCGATCTACGGTTGGCGCGGCGCGGAGGTCGATAACATCCTGCGTTTCGAAAAAGATTTCCCCGGTGCCAAGGTCGTCCGACTCGAACAGAATTATCGCTCCACGCCGGATATTCTGGGTGCCGCTTCCGGCCTGATTTCCAAGAACGAAGCCCGCCTCGGCAAGACCTTGCACACCACCCGCAACGATACCGAAAAACTCATCCTGCGCGGCCATTGGGATTCGGAAGAGGAAGCCCGCATGGTGGGTGATGATATTGAAAGCCTGCACCAGAGGGGCGAGCGCTATAACGACATCGCCATTCTGGTTCGCGCCTCGTTTCAAATGCGCTCCTTCGAAGACCGCTTCATCACGCTTGGATTGCCTTATCGTGTGGTCGGTGGCCCGCGCTTTTATGAACGCGCCGAAATCAAGGACGCCGTGGCCTATCTCGCAATCATTCTGTCGCCCGACAACGACCTGAAATTCGAGCGCATCGTCAACACGCCAAAGCGCGGCATTGGCGATAGTTCGATCAAGAAAATTTACGATGTGGCGAGGCGTGAATTAATGTCGCTTTATCGCGCCGCCGAAACCATCATCACCACAGACGAAATTCCCAACAAGGCCCGCACCTCGCTGCGCCTGTTGCTCGAAAATTTCTCGCGCTGGCGGCAGCAGGTCGACGCCTTGCCCCACACGGAACTCGCCGAAATCGTGCTGGATGAGAGCGGCTACACCGAAATGTGGCAAAACGACAAAAGCCCCGAGGCCCAGGGCAAACTTGAAAACCTCAAGGAACTGGTGCGCTCCATGGGCGAGTTTGAAAATCTCGCAGGTTTCATGGAGCATATCTCATTGGTGATGGACCGCGACAATGGCCCCGCGCAAGATGAAGTCAACATCATGACCCTGCATTCCGCCAAGGGCCTGGAATTCGGCACGGTGTTTCTGCCGGGATGGGAAGAAGGCCTGTTTCCCCACCAGCGCGCACTCGATGAAAAAGGCCGCGCCGGATTGGAAGAAGAACGCCGTCTCGCTTATGTCGGCATCACGCGGGCCAAGCGCCGCGCCACCATTTCCTTCGCCCAAAACCGCCAGATCCGCGGCCTCTGGCAATCCGCCATCCCCTCCCGTTTTCTCGATGAATTGCCCGCAGCCCATGTCGACGTGCTGCCGATGACCACCAGCTACGGCGGCTATGGACTGGGCGGCTACGGCCAGAGCCGCTTCGACAACGGTGGAAGTTTCTCAAAACAAAGCAACTACGCCACCCCCGGCTGGCAGCGCGCCAGTGAAAGACAACAACGCGGCGAAAATTTGCGAAGTGCGCCAAGGTTCATAGACGGCGAAAGCACCATCGTCGGCGCAACAGGTCTCGGCTACAAGCAAGGCGACCGCGTCTTCCACGAAAAATTCGGCTACGGCCACGTCACCACCGTTGATGCGAATAAACTGACAGTGGATTTTGACAAGGCGGGGGAGAAACGGGTGATTGATACGTTTGTGGCGCGGGGGTGAGTGGTGGTCAAGACTTCAAGCAGCTGGTTATTTGGACTTATACTTGCCGTTTTCGGCTTACTCGCGTTAACTTTCAGCCTCTTCATATTTTGCGCCGCATACTCAGATGCGTACGCGAATCACCAATGCCCCGACGCCAATCAATGTGAGGACGCAATTGCAACGATGAAGGTGATGGCAATCGCAGCAATTGGCTCGGTGCTCGTTATAGCGGCAGGATTGTACCGCATAAGGAAAACCATCAAAAATCAAAACTCTGACGCAGCGAAAGACCAACAGCTTTAGGGTGACGCAAACTTTCTCTGCTCCGCAGGTTTGGGACGACGAAGGAACGCTTCCTTTTTCTCCCTTGGCCTCTTGGGGCCCGGGGGAGTACGGCGTTGCCGGGAGGGGGTGGTTGGGCTGGGCTCGCTCTCGATAGTCGTTCCATGTCAGACACCCCCTCCCCCTTCCGCCTTCGCAAGAGCTATGGCGGACACAGTCGGGTACTCCCCCGAAGTATAAAACGGTGACAGTGCATATTATTTTATCTCACCCACTTTCTCCCTCGACCTCTTGGGGCCGGGGGAGTACGGCGTAGCCGGGAGGGGGTGGTTGGGCTGGGCTGGCTCTCAACAGTCGTACCGTGTCAGACACCCCCTCCCCCTGCGGGTACTCCCCCGGCCCAAGAGCCGAGGGAGAACTATAAAACGGTGACAGTGCATAAAACTATCTTACCCCACCCACCGAATGCTCCGAGGTGCGCCACAAACTCAATCGAAATGGCAACAATGCCGACGCTTTCCTTTTCTCCCTCGGCCTCTTGGGGCCGGGGGAGAAATACAAATCGGTGACAGTGCATCTTTTATCGCTCATCCCCTTTCTCCCTTGGCCTCTTGGGGCCGAGGGAGACGCGGGATCCACCCTTGTAATCCTAATACGTATGACGTATAAAAACCATGCACAAGAAGATGACGATCATTCTGGATGAATCCGTTTACGATGGCCTTTACCGCACCATTGGCAAACGCCGCATGAGCCAATTCATCGAAGACCAGTTGCGCCCCCATGTTTTGGACACAAACCTCGATGCGGGCTATCAAGCCATGGCAGCCGATGAAACCCGCGAAGCAGAAGCCAGCGAATGGCCGGAGGCATTGAACAAGGACATGACCGATGAAACGCGGTGACGTCTGGTGGGTGGAGTATGATCCAGACATCGGCAGTGAAATCGCCAAGCGAAGACCAGCCATTATCATGAGCAATGACTCCGCCAACCGAAACCTCTCCCGTGTCGTCGTCATCCCGCTGACCAGCAGCACAACAAGAGTCTATCCCGGAGAAGCCCTCGACAAAATCAACAACCAAACCAGCAAGGCCATGGCCGACCAAATCATGGTCGCAGATAAAAGCCGATTAAATGGCCAGTTTGGGACTGTTTCGAAAGCCGATATGGAAATGGTGGAGAATGCAATTCGTGTGCATTTGGGTATTGCGCTGTAAGTATCGCTGCGAGCCGAGCCAACGAATGGCAACTTTCATGTTGTCACAACGTCAGCGCAAACCGAAGAAACCCGCGACGACCATGATCACGACAACCAAACCCACAATATAGATGATCGAGTTCATTGAAATTCTCCTTGATTGGTTTGATCACATGTTACCCACTGTAACGCTACTGGCGCAAAAATGTTCCGCGCATTGGGTCTGGTGAAAACGCAACACCACCATGATACTAATAATCCTGGTGGTGTTTTCGGTGATGCTGCTAAGCTGCTTCAGCTCGCTCATTGATGACCGAGGCGGCGAGATTGCTGAGCGCTGTGTCCGTTTTCTTTTCTTCCTGCAAGGTTGCGTCCAGCAGTTTCTCGGCACCGGCAATGCCAAGTTCTCCTGCCCAACATTTCAGTGTGCCATAGCGCGATATTTCATAATGTTCGACAGCTTGCGCCACGGCAAGAAGTGCAGCGTCCAAGGCAGGAGATCCATTGTAGTCTTCAATGATACCCTCTCCCTCTTTGACAAGTCCCATGATTGCGTCACAGGTTTTGGCCTGGGGCTTGGCATCAATCAGGGCAAATACTTCTTCAAGCCGCTTCACATGGCCCTCGGATTCAGTCTTGTGCTTTTCAAATGCCTTCTTGAGTTCAGGCGATGCAGCAGCTTTTGCCATTTTGGGCAGAGTTGCGACGATCTTTTTTTCAGCAAAGTAGATGTCTTTCAAAGTGTCATGAAAAAGATCTTCAAGTTGCTTTGCTACCTTGGCCATTGTCGTTCTCCTGAAAGTGGAATGGTTCTTGTTTGTGGGTTAAACTGAGCGCTGGTCGCGTTCGTCTGATGGCCGGACAAATCCATATGCACCACCGTCTGGATCAAATTTGTCCCACCCGCCGCTGCGGTATGTGGCACCCTGTTCCTGTGGATCGAGTGGCGAGTGTTTGCCCATGATGGACTGGACAGTCGCAATGTTGTGATCTTGCGTGTGTACTGACACCAGAGTACCGCCACGGCGGACCGCTTCTGAATAGATGTGGGCGTTGTCTTCTGGAACGCCAGCCCCAATGAGTGAACCGACAATGCCGCCTGTCGCGCCACCAGCCACAACTCCCAACGCCGTGCTTGCAAGCCAACCTGCAGCCACAACGGGTCCCAAACCTGGAATCGCCAAAAGTCCGAGCCCCGTCAGCAAGCCTGCAGTGCCGCCAACGACTGCACCCAAACCCGCGCCGGGACCGGCTTCGGTTTCCTGATCAGTTTCATCATCGTAGTCTTGACGGGCCTCTTGGCTGGCCAACACACTGATATCCGCCATGGCAATGCCGGCAGACTCCAGATCGCCAACGGCGTTGCGCGCTTTGCCATAGCTCTCATAAACTTTTGTGATCGTTTGCATTTGCATTTCTCCTTTTGGTGAACTTTGATTTCATGTCACTGCGCGACAACATTTCCTTTGTAGTCAACCGCAACACTAACGCTCTTGCCGTTATTTAATGTAGAACCCCTCCAAATGCCGTTGTCGTCTTTGGTCATGGCGGCGGGCATTGCCCATCCGTTTGCCACAACACGGTCCTTCGCCTGGGTTTCGGTGAAGCTGTTGGCCCCTGGCAGAGGTGCACCCGTATCGCTCGCGACGATCTTGAAAATATCGGTTTTGCAACTTTCCTGAAAACGTGTTTCAGTAATTTTGCCACCAGCTTCAATGGTTTGGTTTGCAATTCTCATCATCGCAAGATACCGGTCACCTTCGGTCCCGCTGAGCTCGCCGTCGCTGTTCACATCAGCGAGTTTCCACATCGACGTGCATTCCACATCGCTTATGGCAAGTGCTGGCCCACTGAGAATGAAGCAAGCAGTTGCTGCCAGAAAAATTGATTTCATGATCTACCTCGTTTTGAAATGGGCTATCGTGTCGTGAAGAACGTAGTGCCGGAATAACGTTGAATGCGTCGGAGAGTTCCCCCGATTATGTTTTCTGCCAAAAATTATTTGGTGAAAATCAGTGACGGTGAATGAAACAGCTCCCCGACTTCGCCACATCAACCCGCTCTCGAGAGCGCACTTCGAGGCTCGAAAGAGTTCAAATGGGTAACTTGACAAAAAGGTATATTTATTATACCTTTTCCATATGACTTTGGTGTTTGAATTCGACAATGCCAAGAGTTTGGCCAACCAAGTTAAACACGGCATTGATTTTGTTGAGGCGCAGGCCCTTTGGGCTGATGATGATTTGGTGGTGTTTTACTCAAATGAATCATTTGGTGAAAAACGTTGGGCCGCGATTGGCAGGATGCTTGAACGAAATTGGACCGCGATTTTCACTTGGCGTGTTGACGCCATTCGCCTGATTTCAGTAAGGCGCAGCAGACGCAATGAGGAAGACTTCTATGAAAGCAAGCGAACTGGATAAAATTTTTGACGATGGAGAAGAAGACATTCTCCAATATTTCGACCTTTCCAAAGCCACACGCCCCAACCTCGAACTCAAACGCGTCAACGTCGACTTCCCCCTATGGGTAGTGAACGGGCTTGACCGTGAGTCAGCGCGGCTTGGGGTGACGCGGCAATCCCTGATCAAGATGTGGATTGCTGAAAAACTGGGATAATTATTGAACGGCTCATTGCGCCCCGAGAAACATCATTCCTGCCACCAGCGCCGCCGCACAACGCACATGGTTCCAGGTTGTCCATATCGCAACATAGTTCCTCCAATATTCAGTTCCTGCACCTGTCGCCGGGTCGATGCCTGCCAGCGCGTCGTTCATGGGAACATTGACCACAAGAGTTACCCCCAATACAACTATAAGATAGACTACCGCCCCCATATTCCCCACCGAGATCTCAAGGCCATGACTGCGAAAACCCATGAAAAGCACGCCGAATGACACGGCCCCCATCCCCATAAACAGGCTCATGAACAACGGGTTCACCACCGTGATATTGATCGACTGCATCGCCGCGATTCCCGCACCTGCTGGAATGCGGGCCAACCCGCTCATCACAAAGGATGAAAAAGCCAGTAACACGCCGGAGACGAGGCATGAACCAATGCCAGCGACGAGCAGAAGAGTTTTCATGGATGACACTCCCTTCTTGAGATGACTGCTTCATGTCATACTCATCGCGAATGCCGCCCGTAAGAACGCACAAATTTGATACTACCCCGAAGGCCAATAACCATGCGCCATCAAATACGCTGTCCCGTTGCTTCCACCATCGCCCTGATTGGCGGCAAGTGGAAACCCTCCATCCTGCTGCAAATCAAGGATGGTCCCTGCCATTTCAATGAGCTGTGCCGCCGCCTGCCTCATATCACCCAGCGTGTGCTGACATTGCAATTGCGTGCACTCGCAAGAGATGGAATTGTCATGCGGCGTTCAGGCGAGGGAAATCCGCCAAAAATGGAGTATTCGATTTCGAAGAAGGGGATGACGCTAGGTCCTGCCCTGCAAATCCTCGAAGACTGGGGGCATGAAAACCTGTTGGCTTAACCGCGCAGCAATCCGCAGCGCTTCGGCTTCAATCGTCTCGCCCCGCACCCAAGGCCTGACGCGGGAATACCAATAATCCCGGTTGCCCATATCACCCTCAATCCAATGGGCGAGCGCATGCACCAGGTCATATTCAAACGTTCCCTCCGCCGTTTGGCAAATGGCATGGGACTTTTCCCAGTCATTCCCTATTTTGAATGAGCCCTGTCGCAAAAGGGCAAGGGCTTGTTGGGGTGGCGACGCAGCAGGTTTTTTCATGGCCGACAAACTACAGCAAAAAAACAAAAACCGCCGAATTTCTTCGGCGGTTCGTTTTTGTGTTTGCAGAGGCCGTCCCTATGCAGGCACAAATTTCAGGGCGACACCGTTCATGCAATAGCGCTTGCCGGTGGGCTTTGGGCCATCGTCAAAGACATGGCCGAGATGGCCACCACAACGGCGGCAATGCACTTCCGTACGGGAGGTAAACAATGTATCATCTTCTTTGGTTCCAATGGCATTGGGCAGGTGGTCAAAGAAACTTGGCCAACCTGTGCCAGAATCATATTTGGTTTCCGAAGCAAAGTTTGCAAGATCACAGCCTGCGCAAGTAAAAGTGCCCTTGCGGTGTTCTTCAAGCAAGGCACTGGTGAAGCTGCGCTCCGTGGCTTCTTCGCGCAGTGTTGCAAATTGTTCGGCGTTGAGGAGCTTTTTCCATTCCTCAGGCGATTTGGTGATTTCAAACACCTCCTCAGCCGTAGACATGCGTGAAGCAATGGCAAGGCCGAAAAGCGAGGCGGTGGCAAGGGCGAATAAGCGACGGTTCATGGAATTGTCTTCCTGTTGATGACAGTCTTACGCCAAAACCCGCAAAAAGTTTAATCACAACCCGTGGAAACAACTCAAACAAACGTGATGATTTCTAAAACTTCTGTAATTTTCATTCGTCGGTCCTGCCAGAAACACTCGCCCCGGCGTTTTTCTCCAGTCGCATGAAAAACAGCACTGCAAACACCGAAACACAGGCCACCGCCACCAGCGCAAAGGAAAAATCCGCCGCCACAAAATCCTCGCGACCCGCCCACCACAACCTTGCATCCAGAATGAACGCCGCAAATGCCACTCCCATGGCCAGCGAGAGTTGTTGCAACACCGTGTAAAAAGCATTGGCCTTCGCCAATTCCCCATGCTCCACATCGGCATAGGCCAATGTGTTGAGCGACGAAAATTGCAGGGATCGCAAGAAGCCCGCAGCCAGCAATACCGCAAACATCACGACATACGGTGTCGTCGCTGAAAACGCGCCTTGCAACGCAATCGCCAGACAACACAACACGCTATTGACCATCAGCAACTCGCGGTAACCAAAGTAACGCACAATTCTGGCCACCGTGAATTTCATGGCCAAAGCACCAATCGTTGAAGCAAAGGTCACCATGCCGGTTTCAAACGCGGTGTAGCCAAAGCCCAGTTGCAAAAACAATGGCACCAGAAAGGGCGTGGCCCCAATCGCGATACGAAACAACGAGCCACCCAGAACGGACTGACGATAGGTGGGAATGCGAAACAATTTGAAATCGAGAATGGGTGATTGCACCCGGTGCGCATGGAACCAATAGGCCACCAGCAGGATCAATCCGGCAACAATCATGCCAATGATTTGCCATGCCTCAAACAAACCCCGCCCTGCAACGGTCATGCCGAACACCGATAGGGCAAGTCCGAAACCTGAGAGCAGAAAGCCCTTGGTGTCCAGTGGCGGAGTAATTTCCGCCTTCAGGTTTGGCATCAACCAGGTCGCCAGCGCAAACGATATTACACCAAATGGCAGGTTCATCCAGAAGATCCACCGCCAATCATAAGTTGTTGTAATAAAACCACCAATCGGCGGTCCAAGCACGGGCCCGATGAGTGCCGGAATAGTTAGCCAGGCCATGGCGTCAAGCAATTCGGATTTTTGCACTGATCGCAATATGATGATGCGGCCAATCGGCACCATCAACGCCCCTCCGACCCCTTGCAAACCCCGCGACGCCACCAACCAGCCCAGGCTCTCGGCAAATCCGCAGGCCACCGAACCCATCGTAAACAGCACGATAGCCAGGCGGAAAATACGCTTCGCCCCAAACCTGTCGGCCAGCCAGCCACTGATCGGCAAAAATACCGTGAGCCCCAGCAGGTATGTCGTGAATGCCAGTTTCAATGAAACCGGACTGGTGCCCAAATCTTTCGCAATATCAGGCAGCGACGTGGCAATGATTGTCGAATCCATCTGCTCCATGAACAGGGCTGAGGCAATCACCAGCGGCAGGATTCGTGATGGGGTGGACATGCTTGTGGATTACCCATCACAGCTTTGTGAGTCCATGATTTACGAGCCGTTAAATCTTGCAGGTTCAAATGCGGACATGATCCAAAAACCCATGATCCGCCTCGCTGAACTGATTGGCGCCCTCAGTCATGCCCTTGATCTCACAGAAGGCCAGCCACGCGGCCATTGCATGCGCGTCTGCTGGATTGGCATGCAACTGGGCAAGGCGATAAATTTTTCACCGGAAGAACGCTCCGATCTCTATTATACGCTGCTGCTGAAAGACCTTGGCTGTTCGAGCAATGCCGCGCGGATATGCCAGCTTTATCTGGCCGATGATCGGGCCTTCAAGGCTGACTTCAAACTGATCGACGGCAGCCTTCCGCAAGCCCTGCGCTTCGTCCTTTCCCACACAGGCCTGCAAAGCGGCATGGCCGACCGCTTCCGCTCAATCATCAATATCCTGAAAAACGGCGGTGAAATTTCCCGCGAACTGATTGAAGCAAGATGCCATCGCGGTGCCGAAATTGCCGCCATGATGCGTTTTTCACCTTCGGTTTCCGAAGCAATCCAAAATCTGGATGAGCATTGGGATGGCAAAGGCAAACCAGAATGCCGCCGCGCCAGGCAAATTCCTGTGGCCTCGCAAATCGCCCTGATGGCGCAAGTCATCGATGTCTTCTTTCAAGCTTCTGGCAAAGACGCCGCGATCCACGAAATCAAATCACGTCAAAACAGTTGGTTCGACCCCGACCTGGTTGTTGTATTTGAGGCGTTGTCCGAATTCCCGGAATTCTGGGACACCCTGATCGATCCAAATTTGGCCGGAAATGTTTTGGCCCTTGAGCCCGGCGATACACCTCGCGTTGCCGATGAAAAATACCTCGATGACATTGCCAAGGGCTTTGCCCTGGTTGTCGATAGCAAAAGCCCCTTCACCGCAGGCCACAGCCAACGCGTGGCTTTGTTCACCGAACTGATTGCCGAGGAACTGGGCTATGCGCCCGAGCGCCGCCGCTGGCTGCACCGCGCCGCCCTTCTCCATGACATTGGCAAACTCGCCATCAGCAATTCAATTCTGGACAAGCCCGCCAAACTGACTGACGCTGAATACGCCACCATCAAAACCCATGCCTCACACTCTGAGGCCATCATCAGCGGTGTATCTGCTTTTGCCGACATGGCAGGCATTGCAGGTGGCCACCATGAGCGGCTGGATGGCAAAGGTTACCCCCACGGCCT
This sequence comes from Hyphomicrobiales bacterium, assembly GCA_031418195.1. Taxonomy (GTDB): domain Bacteria; phylum Pseudomonadota; class Alphaproteobacteria; order Rhizobiales; family Aestuariivirgaceae; genus Aestuariivirga. The sequence goes on from JANOXA010000057.1 coordinate 19,862, forward strand.
TATCGCTGAACAGATACCGCAGGAAACCCGCATCGTCACCACGGCTGATATTTTCGACGCCCTGACTGCCGACCGTCCCTACCGCAAAGCCATGGCCGTGTCACAAGCCCTCACCATCATGGAAAATGATTGCGGCACTGCCATCGACGCAAATTGCTTTGCCGCTTTGAAGGCCGCCCTGCAAAAAGCTGAATTGCCGATTGCGGCCTAGCACCCGTTCCAACCCACCAATTGCCGATACAACGAATTGTATTTTTCAAACCCGCGCTCATGCCGTACGCATTCTGCCGGGTTTGGTTCAAAAACGCGGTCCACCATCACAAAATTCTTCGCTGCCTCGTTCAACGACGCAAACATTCCCATTCCTGTTCCGGCCATCAAGGCCGCACCCAGCACACCCGCATCACGCACCGTCATGCGTCTGATCGGTCGACCGAGAATGTCGGCACGAATTTGACACCACAGGTCAGACGCCGCACCTCCACCCGAATGATTGAATGCAACGGGCCCCAGACATGCCGAAGCTTCCAGGCGTTCAACCACCAACCGCGCTGAGTAACCCACACCTTCCAGCACGGCCCGTGCCACTTCAGCCGCCCCCATGCCTGACGAAAGCCCCGACAATGAAGCACGCGCCTTGCTATCCCAAAGCGGTGCCCGTTCTCCCTCAAGATGCGGCAGAAAAATCGGCAATGGTTTTGATGTGTCGGCCAATGCTGCCAGTTCTGAAATCTCTGTTGACGTTCGTCCCAACAGTTTCGATGCCCATTCAACCGAGGCACCTCCTGATTGGGTCGGACCCGCATGCAATACAATGCCCTCACACCGCGGAAAAGCAATCACACCCGGAACCGCAGCGTTGCGCGAAGACACGATGCCAAGAATTTCACTGGTGCCACTGAGATAAAGCCCCTGCCCTTCTTCGCTCACACCGGCCCCGAACATGCCAGCCCAGGCATCCATGGCTCCCGTCACCATGGCCACACCTGCACACGGCAACCCTTCGCGAATCCGGCCAATGACTTTTGTGAATGGCGCTAGCGGCGGCAATCGATGGGCGGCACCATCAACAAGATTGAGTAGTCTTGGCACGAGGCTGAGTTCGCTATCGGTCACCCCAAAGGCCGTCATCGGATCGGTCACGACTTCGCCTATAAGATGCAAAAGACAATAATCCTTGGGCGCCAGCACCCAGCGTGTTTTCCTCCACACTTCGGCATGATGATGCTGCACAAAAGCCATGCGCGACAACACATGACTGGCATCAATGGGCAGCGGCGCACCCCACCACCCCAGCTTTTCTTCAACCGAAATCTGCTGATCTAGTTGAGCGGCCACCGCAGCACAGCGCCCATCTTGCCAAGTGAAAGCTGGCAGCAGCGCATTTCCGCTGTCATCGACAAACACATGGCTATTCACCTGCGAACAAAGCCCAACGGCCTGGATACGGCCCTTCGGCACGTCGGCACTCAGTTCTGTCAAAGCCAGCAAAACCAGCCGCATCCAATCCGCAGGGTTTTGTTCGACATGACCAGGTTCAGGACGTAACGTCGGGTAGGCTTGCGCGTAATTTCTCAGCACATGGCCCTTGGCATCGAACAGCGCCGCCTTTACGGCTGTCGTTCCCACATCGATCCCAATTAACATTTGCGCCTCTCAAAATTTTATGCCCTATTACTTTGCCGGAATAAAAGTGCGAAGCAAAGCACACAACATGAATTGGGAGTTTGACATGAATTTTGTTCGCAGAAGCGTATTGGGGATTGCCGCAGTATCTGCCCTTGCATTGATGAGCGGCTTAGCCGCCGCAGCTGGTGAAAAGATCACGGTGATCACACCCTACCTTGCCCAACCCGGCACCCAGTTTTATGTTGAAGCCTTCCAGGAAAAAGCCAAGGCCAATGGCTGGGAAGTCAATGTTGTCGATACCAAAGGCGATGTCGCTGCCGTGATTTCGCGCCTCGAAGATGCCGCCAATCAAAAACCCGCCGCCATCGTCATCAACGTCGATCCTTCCCAAGTTGCGGCCGGTCTTGAAGCCGCCAAGGCTGCTGGCGTTCCGGTGTTTGGCATGGACGCCGGGGCCTCGCCCCTGCTCGTCACCAACGTCACCAGCAACGGCTATTCCATGGCCGCCGATACCGCGGCCTATGTCAGCAACCGCATCAACGGCAAAGGCAACATCGTCATGTTTGTCTTTGACGCATTTCCGCCCGTGCAACAGCGCGGCATCATCGCCGATGCCATTTTCAAGAACAGCCCGGACATTAAAGTTTTGGACCGGGTGACACCAGACGTGAAAGACGGCGGCATTGCCGATAGCCGCGCCAAGATGGAAGCCATCCTCGCCGCCAACCCCGACAAAGGTTCGATCTCTGCCGTGTGGGCGGCCTGGGATCAACCAGCCCTTGGTGCCTTGCAAGCCATTGAAGCCGCAGGTCGTGGCGGTGAAGGCATTGTCATCACAGGTATTGACGCCAACCCGGAAGCCCGCGCGGCAATCGGCAAGGGCAGCAATTTTGAAGCTTCCATGGCCCAGGATTTCAAGGGCATCGGCGGTGCCGTTGCTGATGCCGTCAAGCGCCAGATTGCTGGCGAGAAAATTGTCGCAAGTGTCATCTATGTGCCAACCCGTTTGATCACGGCGGCGAATGTCGGCGAATAGGTTGTCGAAGCAAGCGTGCTGAAGTCTTTTCAAACCTACGGCACGCTTGTTTGTTTTTTCGGCCTGTTGCTGTTTTTCTGGGTGATGTTGCCCGGCACCTTCATGACCGGCCGCAATCTCATCAACATCTCGCAACAAGTGAGCATGCTGGCGGTCACGGCATTTGCCATGACCATGGTGATGGCCATGGGCGATTTTGATCTCAGCGTCGGCTCCATGGCCAGTCTGGCGGGCATTGTTGCAGCTGTCACTTTTCAACTCACAGGATCCGTTCCCCTCGGTATCGCGGCTGCCCTGTTAGTGGGCATTGCAGGTGGCGCATTGAATGGCTTCCTCGTCAGCTATCTCGGCATTCTGCCCTTCGTCGCCACATTGGGCACCCTGACGATTTTAAGTGGCACGGCATTCCTGGTCAGCGGCGGCAAAACCATTTTTGGCGGTGATATCCCGGCGGGTTTTTCCGCCATCGCCAAAGGCGGCATTCCAATCTGGCCCATCTGGTCATCAGTTGATCAGGTTTTGATTTTACCGAACCTCACCATCATTGCCGCAATAGCCCTCTTCATCATCTGGTTCATCCTGCAGAAAATGGTCTTCGGCCGCCATGTTTATGCCATGGGCGGCAATGCCGAAGCCGCAAGACTGGCCGGCATCAATACGCGCCGCACCCGCCTTATAGCTTTTTGCATCACAGGCCTTGGCGCAAGCATCGCGGGCCTGATGTATGCCGCCCGCGTTGCCTCCGCCAACCCCACCCAAGGCAGCGGCCTGATGCTCGATGCCATCGCCGCCGTCTTCCTCGGCATGACCATCAGCCGCCACGGCGAGCCGCGGGTACTGAACACATTGATCGGTGTACTGATGATCGGCATCCTCAGCAACGGCCTCACCCAACTCAGTGTCGACAGCTACGTGCGCGACATCCTCGTCGGCACCATCATCATTGCAGCGGTGGCTGTGGGCAGTGTGGAGCGGTTGCTGCGGAATTAGGGGCAAACCCGGTTGATTTGATGGTTTGCTGAAAGCTCATGTTTTACTGCGGCGCCCTTCGAGGCTCGCAAGAGCGACCACCTCAGGGTGAGGCTGCGATATAGAAACCCTCATGCTGAGGTGCGAGCCCTTGCGAGCCTCGAAGCATGCGCTTCAAATACGTCAACCACCCATTTGCCCAACCCCCTCCCTTCCGCTATACGGAAGGGCTGGTCCGACTCATGGTCGCCAGCGAGCCATCGCGTATTCCCGCCGGTTCAATTCAATTTTTTCAGGTCTGCGATGAACTGGTTTTTCACAATGTTGGAACGACGGGTGGATGCGTTTCCGGCACCCCCTCCTTCCAAGCCACCACCCACCACATGGGGTTTTATCGGTCACTACACGCGGCCATTTTATCCGCTGTTGATTGTCGGCTTTCTGCTGTCGATCATACTTGCCATCATTGAAGTCCGTGTCTTTGCCTATGTCGGAAGTCTGGTAGACACCTTGGGCACGGCAGACCGCAACACCTTCTGGTCAGAAAACAAGTGGCAGCTGATTGGCTATGGCGCGCTCGCTGTGGTGTTTCAGCCCGTCATCACGGCACTCGCCGACTCAATTGAAAATCAGGGCATGCGCGGCAATTTCGCCATGCGCATCCGCTGGCTGTCGCATCGCTATATGCTGCGCCAATCCATGGAATTTTTCCACAATGAGTTTGCGGGCCGGGTTTCCACCAAGGTGATGCAAGCCGCACTTGGCGTGCGCGATGTCATCATGAAACTCACGCAAGTCATCGCCTGGGTCGCCATGTTTTTTGTGACCGCTGTTGCCAGTTTCATTGCCAATGATTGGCGCCTCGCCATCCCGCTGCTCGGCTGGCTCGTCCTTTATGGTTTTACCATGCGTTATTTCGTGCCGCGCATGGGCAAGCTGTCGGAAAAGCAGGCCGATACCCGCTCCATCGTCACCGGCCGCATCGTTGACACTTATACAAATATGCCCACCGTCAAACTCTTCGCCCATGCCTCGCGCGAAGATGACTATGCCAAGGAAGGCATGGGCTGGATGTTGCAAGCCGTCTATAATTCCATGCGCGTTGCCACACAAATGAATGTGGTGCTGAATTGCATCAACGCCCTGCTCCTCACCTCCACCGCTGCCATGGCCATCTGGCTTTGGCATGGGAATGCCATTACCATTGGTGCAATCGCCTTTTCAGTCGGACTGGTTTATCGCATGCTCGGCATGGCCCATTGGATGCTCTGGGAAATTGCCGGCCTGTTCGAAGATTTCGGCGTGGTCAAGGATGGCGTCGATGTGGTGGCACGCGAGCATCTGGTAAAAGACCTCCCCCATGCAAAATCCCTCACTGTATCAAAGGGATTGATTGAGTTTGAGACTCTTCACTTCAACTATGGAAAATCGGTTGGAGATGATGGTCGCGAAATAATTTCCGGCCTCACTCTCACCATCAAGCCTGGTGAAAAAGTGGGATTGGTCGGCAGGTCCGGTGCTGGCAAATCCACCATCGCAAACCTGTTGCTGCGTTTTTACGACGTGGGTTCAGGCGCCATAAAAATCGACCAGCAAAACATCGCCAATGTCGCCCAGGAATCCCTGCGGGCTGCCATCGGCGTCGTCACCCAGGATACCTCCCTGCTGCATCGTTCCGTGCGCGATAACATTCGCTATGGCCGTCCAGATGCCGCGGAAACTGAGATCCTTGATGCCGCCCGCAAAGCCCATGCCGATGAATTCATCACCCATCTTGTTGATCCCAATGGTCGACAGGGCATGGATGCCCATGTCGGCGAACGCGGCGTCAAATTGTCGGGTGGCCAACGCCAGCGCGTCGCCATCGCCCGCGTGTTGCTGAAAAATGCGCCGATCCTGATTCTGGATGAAGCCACCTCGGCGCTTGATAGTGAAGTCGAAGCCGCCATCCAGGAAAATCTCAACACCTTGATGGAAGGCAAAACCGTCATCGCCGTCGCCCATCGCCTGTCAACCATCGCCGCCATGGACAGGCTCGTGGTCATGGACAAGGGCAAAGTCGTCGAAGAAGGCACCCATGCCCAACTGCTCAAAAAGAAAAACGGCATCTATGCAAAACTCTGGGCAAGGCAATCCGGCGGCTTCCTCATCCCCGAGGACATCAAAAAAGAAGCGGCGGAGTAGGGCAAACCTCCAGAGGGAACCCATTAACCACGTCGAAGTTCGCCATCTTATAACCCATCCTTAACCTAAATCTTGCCACATGGAGGCACGATTAGCTTGGACCATTGAAGGGGACTATCCATGAAACATTTGATCATTGCCGCAGCGGCATCTGCCTTGCTGCTTTCCGCCTGCACCACCAATCCCTACACAGGCGAACAGCAGGTTTCCAAAGGCCTTCTGGGGGCAGGCACGGGCGCTGCTCTCGGCGGTGCTGCAGGCGCGCTGATTGGCGCGACGACTAAACTCAAAACTGGCAAGACTGCCTTGATTGGTGCTGGCGTTGGTGCGCTTGCTGGTGGCGGCATTGGCGTTTACATGGATAACCAGGAAGCCCAGTTGCGCCAACGTTTGCAGAATTCAGGCGTTTCCGTTACCCGCGTTGGTGACTCGATTGTATTGAACATGCCATCCAACATCACCTTTGCCTCCAACCAGTCAGCCGTGAAACCTGAGTTCTACGACACCTTGAATTCAGTTGCTTTGGTCCTGCAGGAATATGATCAAACCGAGGTTGCTGTTGTCGGTCACACGGATGCCGATGGCTCCGATGACTACAACTACAACCTTTCCCGCCAACGGGCTGCCTCAGTGGCGCGTTACCTCACCAGTCAACAACTGGCGGGTGACCGTTTCTCGGTGAATGGACGAGGTGAACGCGAACCTGTGGCTTCCAATGCCTCATTCTCTGGCAAGCAGCAGAACCGTCGCGTGGAAATCACCATCCAGCCGCTGTCATGACACAGCCATAAAACCCGATGACGGGCGCGGCTGCTTCAGCTAAACCGCGCCCATGTCTTTTATTCAAACACGCTACACGCTCACCTGCCCTTCGCAAATCCTTGAATCCGCACAGGCCCTTGCCGATGCTATCGACGAGCATTTCGCTATTGATGCCATGGCGGTGACCGTCAATGAAACGGATGAAGCAAACAATCTCTGGAACACTGTTGCCTATTTCGAAACTGAACTTGCTGCCGCGCAGGCCCGTGACACGCTCGCCATCGCAGAAGCAGAAATCGCCCCAGTCCCCGATGTCGACTGGGTGCGCAAATCCCTCGAAGGTCTCCCACCTGTCATCGCCGGCCGCTTCTACCTCCATGGCTCCCATGACCGGGCAACCCGCCGCCTTGGCGGTCACAGTTTTGAGATTGACGCAGGCACGGCCTTTGGCACGGGCCACCACGGCACGACGGCAGGATGTTTGCAGGCCCTCGACGCGATCCTGAAATACCAGAAGCCCCGGCGCATTCTCGACCTCGGCTGTGGCACTGGTGTGCTTGCGCTTGCTGCCGCCCGCAGCACGGCATCTGTGGTTTTGGCAACTGACATTGATCCTGAGGCGGTGCGCGTCACCAGGCTCAACGCAGAGCTGAATGGCATCGGTCCAAATATCCGCGCACTCACAGCGGCAGGGTTGCATCATCCTGCCATCCGGCAAGCTGGCCCCTTTGATTTGATTTTCGCAAACATCCTGGCCAAACCCTTGGCCGCCCTCGCCCACGGCTTGGGCGATCTGTTATTGCCCCGTGGCAAAATCATTCTCTCAGGCCTCACCTGCAACCAACTGCGCTGGATCGCCGCCTGTTATCGCCAGCACGGTCTGGTGCCCGTCCAAACCATCAGGATTGATAATTGGGTAGCCCTGGTAGTGACCAAACCGAGCCACGCTGCATAGACAAAAAAACCGCGAACCTGAATTCGCGGGCAATTTGTTGCCGGTGCAGGTGGCCCCGGCCGGGAGGAAGCTTGCGAGGTTATGCACCCCAAACAGTTTGACCGATTTCGTGGCGCTTCAGGCCAATATCGGCAAGCAGATGATCATCCAGCAGACGCAACTGACGCTCAGCCTTACTACGTGCCAAATAGGATTTGATCTTCCCCATCAGGCCCGGTGTGGATACCATACCAGTGTAGAAATTGGTTTCGCGGCTCATCTTGATCGTCGTCATTTTAGTTCTCCAAACAGACTAAGCGCTTTGGCGCTTTCAAATTTTGTGCACTGCACTTGTTGGACCATACATATGCGCCAGAATTCGCTTGCACCAGCGTGACTTCAGAGCAATAGACATGCGAAATTTGCATGTCTTGTTCATCTCTGGTTAAGGTTTAACAGTATGGCGATAAAACACTTAATAATAAGGTATTTTTTCGCAAGTTTGCCACAATAAACCTGTCTGCGCCTTCAAATAATCATAGTGTTTAACGACCTGTTCGTCGCAAAATGTTTGAAGTGTCATGCAAATTTCACATGCGATACGAAATATTGATACTGCGATGCAACAGCGCTTGCGCATTCACCCCTTGGTTGCCTAACATTTTGCGGGAAAGCGACTCGATGCCATGAAAAATGCCATGAAAAAACTTGCCCCAAACCAAACGCCCCATCGCCTCAAAGCCCTCCGCGCCGCGATGTTCAAACACAAATTGCAAGGCTACCTGGTGCCACGCCAGGATGAATTCCAGGGCGAGTATGTTGCAGCTTATGCCGACCGGCTGAAATGGCTCAGCGGCTTTTCAGGTTCCTGGGGCATGGCCATAGTTGCCACCCGCAAAGCCGCCATCTTTGTTGATGGCCGATACACGGTGCAGGTGCGCGAGCAAGTAGACCAGAAGTTTTTCACGCCCAAGCACTTGATCAACGAACCACCCGCCGATTGGATTGCCCAAAATTTCAAGTCGGGCGATCACATCGGTTTTGATCCCTGGCTGATGAACATGTCAGAAGCCCGTCGCTTGGCCGCGTCATGCGCAAAACAAGGGGCGAAACTTGTGGCCGTCTCGCAAAACCTGATCGACAGCATATGGGATGACCAACCCGCCCGGCCTGCAACAACAATTGAGGCCCATCCCCTGCGCCATGCGGGAACACCATCCCCCGACAAGCGGGCCATGATTGCCGCTGAACTCAAACAGCGCAACGCCGATGCCATTATTCTCGCTGACCCCGCATCCGTGGCCTGGGCCCTCAATCTCCGCGCCAGTGATGTTCCCCACACGCCCTTTGCCTTGTGCTACGCCCTCGTCGAAAAATCCGGCAAAGCCACTTTGTTCGCCGATGCCAAACGACTGTCACCTAAACTGAAAGCTGAATTCGGCAACGCGGTTACGGTTGAACAACCAGAAAAATTGGCCGCGAAACTTGCGGGACTGGGCAAAGCCAAAAGTACAGTGATGCTCGATCCGGCGCTGGCTCCTGAGCATTTCCGCATCCTGCTGGAAAAAGCCGGCGCAAAAATTGTCGAAGCCGCCGACCCTTGCATATTGCCCAAAGCCCGAAAGTCCAAGGCTGAACAGAAAGGTGCAAGAGAGGCTCAAATCCGCGATGGTGCAGCCCTTTGCAATTTCCTCTGCTGGCTGCAAGGCGAAGCCCCCAAAGGTAAACTCACGGAAGCTGCCACCGCCGAAAAACTGCATGCATTCCGCCAACAATCACCCTTGTTGCGCGATCTTTCATTTGAATCAATTTCAGCCGCAGGCCGCAACGCCGCCCTGCCCCATTACCACGCCAAGGGCGATGGCAGCCGCTTGAAACTCAACCAAATCTATCTCATCGATTCCGGCGGCCAATATCCCGATGGCACCACGGATGTGACCCGCACCGTTATCATCGGCAAACCAACAGCCGAAATGCGCGACCGGTTCACCCGCGTATTGAAGGGCATGATCACCCTGTCACTCGCCCGCTTTCCCGAAGGCACCACTGGCGCCCATCTCGACACGCTGGCCCGCAATGCGCTTTGGCAAGGCGGTTTTGATTTTGACCACGGTACAGGCCATGGCGTTGGCAGCTATCTCTCCGTCCACGAAGGTCCGGCCCGCATCAGCAAAACCGGCAACGTCGCCCTGCAACCCGGCATGATTCTTTCCAATGAACCGGGTTACTACAAGCAGGGCCACTACGGCATTCGCATTGAAAACCTCTTGCTGGTTTCACCGCCGGAAAAAATCAAAGGCGGAGATCGCCCCATGCTGAGCTTCGAAACCCTGACCTGGGCCCCCATCGACAAAGCCCTGATTGACACCCATTTGTTGACGCGCAATGAACTGCAATGGCTCGACGATTATCATGCCAAGGTGGAGAAGCTTTTGTCGCCGCTGGTTTCAGCCGAAACAATACCATGGCTGCAACAGGCGTGCAGCCCCCTCACATCATGAATCGCAGTCCCGCCACACAACCAACACCCGCAAGTATCGTCACCAGCAACGGCAATCGCAGCAACGCGGAAGCCAGCGTGATGGCACCTGCAATCATCTCAATCGGACCTTGAAGAAACACGGCAGGGGCGATCACCGCAGTTAGAATCGCTGGTGGCACGGCATCCAGCGCTGCCTTGGTGCGCCCGGTGATAGTTACATTGCGCAACAACCAATAACCCGCAAGCCGCGTCCCATAGGTCGCAAGACCCACGCAGATGATGATGACCAAGGTTGAGAACTGAACGGTCATGCCGCCACATCCTTGTAAAGCATCACCGCAACCAGCATGCCCGCAACGCCACCCGCAAGAATATACCACGCCCCACCAATCCATAGTTTAGCCGCAACCGCCGCCACCGCACTGGCCGCCAGAATGGCCCCGGTGCGCGGTCCCTTCCAGAATCCGGCCAGCACGGCAATGAACATGGCGGCAAAAGCAAAATCCAGTCCAATCGCTTTGCTGTCGCCAAATGCCTGCCCTATCAACGCACCCAGCAACGAAAAACCGAACCACACGGGCCACAGCGGTGCTGCCACACCAAAGAAGTAAGCCGGCGTAACCGGTTTGCTCAAAGCCCGCCGCTCAATCATCGCCCAAGCTTCATCGGTCAGCCAAAACAACAGCAGACTTGCCATCGGCTTTGAGAACGACGCCATGTGCCGTGACACCGAGGCCGACATCAGCACATGGCGCAATCCCACCGTTGCCAAGGTGAACACCAGATAGGCCAGCGGCAAACCCATGTGCCACAAATCCATCGCCACAAATTGCGCGGTACCTGAATAAATTCCAAGACTCATCAACACCGTTTCAAGTGGCGACAAGCCTTTCGATGCTGCAACAGTCCCCCAAAGCGCGGCAATCGGCCCATAGGCAATCGCCATCGGGGCAATGTCAGAAAAGCCGTCCCTGAACTCACGTGACAACTTCATGCACCCACCAGCACAAACCACGCGATCTCATCCATCACCTGAACCCCATGCTTTTCCGCATCCTTTAATTTTGATCCGGCCCCCGGCCCCGCCACCAGCAGGTCAGTCTGCTTCGACACCGAGCCTGCAACCTTGGCCCCCAAGCGTTCTGCCATGGCCTTGGCCTCATCCCGCGTCATGCGTTCAAGCGCACCTGTGAACACCACGGTTTTGCCAGCCACCGGCGACGACGATGCAACAGCCTCAATGCCGCGTGGCGTTACATGGGAAAGCAGAGCCTCCACCATCTCAACATTGTGAGGCTCTGCAAAAAACTGCACGAGGGCCTCGGCAACCACAACACCAATGCCATCCAGCGCCGTCAATTCCACCAAGGCGTCGGTTTGATCTGCTGCACCTGCCGCAATCATTTGTGTTTTGAAATTTTCGGCCGAACTATAAGCCCGCGCCAAAACCCGCGCCGTGGTTTCACCCACATGCCGAATACCAAGCGCAAAGATAAAGCGGTCAAGGCCAATTTTGCGCCGCGCATTGATCGCCGCAAAAAGATTGGCCACCGAAGAAACACCCCACCCCTCCCGGTCCTTCAATTTATTGGAAGCTGTCAAATCCCGTGCTTCAAGCGTGAAAATATCCTGCGGCAACACCACCAGTTTTTCTGCTTCAAATTCCTCGATGATCTTGTCGCCCAGTCCCTCGATATCGAAGGCCGGCCGCGAAGCAAAATGCTTCAGCCGCTCCACCCGCTGCGCATCACAGATCAGCCCACCCGTGCAACGCCGCACCGCGTCCACCTTGCCCGTCGCGCGTTCTTCCCGCTCCGCATGGGAACCACATACTGGACAGAGTTTTGGAAATTCATAAGCAACTGCTGATGCAGGCCGCTTCTCCAACACCGGCCCGACTACTTGCGGGATGACATCCCCCGCCCGCTGCACACTCACCGTGTCACCAATGCGCACATCCTTCCGCGCAATCTCATCCTCATTGTGTAGCGTCGCATTGGACACCACCACGCCCCCCACCGTGACCGGCCGCAACCGCGCCACCGGCGTCAAGGCACCCGTCCGCCCCACTTGAATGTCGATGCCTTCCAGAATTGTCGTTGCTTGTTCCGCTGAAAATTTATGGGCTATGGCCCAGCGCGGACTGCGCGACACAAATCCCAACCGCGCCTGCAACCCAAGATCGTTAACCTTGTAGACCACACCGTCAATGTCATAGCCCAGATCAGCCCGCTGGCTTTCAATCCAACGATAATGGGTCAACAATTCTTCCGCTGAGTGGCAGAGCTTCATCAGCGGGTTAACCGGCAATCCCCAGACGCCGAAACTTTGCACGACATCAAATTGCGTCGCCGCAGGAAGCTCCGGTGCCTCACCCCACGTATAGGCAAAAAACCGCAGAGGCCGCGCCGCCGTGATGCGGGCATCCTGTTGCCGCAACGAACCAGCCGCCGCATTGCGCGGATTGGCAAAAGTCTTTTCGCCCTCCCGCAACTGGTTTTCATTCAGCGCCGCAAAATCCCCGTGCGACATATAAATCTCGCCACGCACCTCGATAACAGTCGGAAAATTGCCTCGCAATTTTTCCGGCACGTCTTTCAGGGTGCGGGCATTGGCCGTGACATTCTCACCTTCCGCCCCATCCCCCCGCGTAGCAGCCTCAACCAACACGCCAGCTTCATAACGTAACGCAATGGAAAGACCGTCAATTTTTGGTTCTGCCGTAAAGGCCAACGCGCCGCTCTCGTCGAGGTTCAGAAACCGCCGAATGCGCCCGATGAAATCCTCCACATCCGCGTCACTGAACCCATTGGCCAGCGACAACATCGGCACCCGGTGCTGCACCTTGGCAAATTTCCCCGATGGCTTTGCGCCAACCCGAGCCGATGGCGATTGCCCTGAAACCAATTCAGGAAAAGTTGCCTCAAGCTCGCCCAGACGTTTGCGCAACGCATCATAGTCAGCATCGCTGATGCCTGGTGCATCGTCGTCATAGTAAGCTTTGTCGTGAGCGGCCATGCTCAACGACAGCCGCACATGCTCCTGCCTTGCCTTCGCGAAGGTCAACGCAACCACCAGCCCTAACCCCGCCTCAACAGCAATTCATCAGCCTGGGCCCGCGCCGCATCGGTCACGGTGGCACCAGAAAGCATCCGCGCCAACTCTTCCTTGCGGCTGGCATCGGACAAGGGTTGCACCCGCGTTACCATGCGTTTTGATTTCACGTCTTCCATTTTCGAAATCAGCAAATGCTGCGCGGCCCGAGCGGCAACCTGCGGCGAATGGGTGACGGCAATCACTTGCAACCCGGAAGCCAGCTTGGCCAACCGCCCGCCAATCGCATCCGCCACAGCGCCCCCAACACCTGTGTCAATTTCATCGAATATCAAAACTGGTGCCGACCCCTTGGCCGCCAACACCACTTTCAACGCCAACATGAAACGCGCCAACTCACCGCCCGAAGCAATTTTCATCAGTGGCGCAAATGGCGTTCCCGGATTTGTCGCCACGCGAAACTCAACCCGGTCCACACCGTGCGATCCGGGCTGGGACACTTCCGCCGCCACCACCGTTTCAAAACGCGCCCGCTCAAGCTTCAAGGCCGGCAACTCCGTCATCACTGCCTTGTCGAGGGCTTTAGCGGCTTTGGTCCGCGCCGCACTCAATTTATCCGCTGCCGCTTCAAAAACCTTCGTGGCTTCGGCCGATTGTTTTTCCAATACGTGCAAACGCGCCCCGCCATCACTCAATGACTGCAAATCGGCCTCAAGCTTTGCCCGCACCTTGGCCAAATCATCCACCGTGCAGCGATGTTTCCGCGCCGCCGCCCGCAAGGCAAACAATCGCTCTTCGGATTTTTCCAAATCCCTCGGATCAAATGCAAAACTCCGCTTGGCGTCATCAATGCTGCGTGAAGCTTCGCTGAACTCATGCAGCAACCGATCAAGTGCTGCACACACCAAATCCAGTCTGCCGCCCGCCGTGTCTTTTCGCCGTTCCAAGCGGCGAAGCGCCGCGTTCAACCGCGCCCCAAATGCCGTTTCCCCCGACAACACTGAATCTGCTTCATCGAGCGCCGAAACATATTGTTCGGATTGCATCATCAGTTGCCGCGCCTCGGCCAAGACCTGTTCTTCATTTTCCTCTGGCGAAAGAGCCGCGAGTTCTTTCGTCGCATGTTCAGTGTAATCGCGCTCGGCTTCCGCCCGTGCCATGGTTTCGCGATGTTCGTACAGGGCCGATGTTGCGGCACTGGCTGCTTGCCAAAGCGCCGAAACCTGCTGCAACTGCCCCTCCAGGCCCCCATAGGCATCCAGCAAATTGCGGTGCGCCGACACACTGACCAGTGCCCGGTCGGCATGTTGCCCATGCAGCTCAATCAACAGGCTGGCCACTTGCCGCAAGACATTCAAACTGATGGGTTGGTCATTGATGGTGGCACGGCTGGCCCCTTCTGCCATTTGCACCCGCTTCACAACAATCTCGCCGCCGTCCAACTCAATGTCGTGGCGTTTCAGAAAATCATGAGCGGCATGCGAGGATTGCAAACTGAAGGCCGCCGTCACACTCCCTTTTGACTGGCCCGAGCGCACCAACGAAGAATCACCCCGCGCTCCCAGCGCCAAACCCAGCGAATCCAGCAAGATGGATTTTCCAGCCCCCGTCTCGCCCGTGAGAATGGTCAGGCCAGCATCAAGTTGCAGATCAAGTTTTTCGATCAGAACGATATCGCGAATGGAAAGGGCAGTCAGCATGATGCCAACCATAGCTGAGTCTGGGTCACCTGCGCGAGGGGCACATGCAAGGAAGAAAAATTATCCCGAAAACCCACTGAAGGCCCTGGATATCCACGACTGGTTATTCGCCACGGGAGCCTGACCATTGCTGGATACCAGCGCATAGGCATCCTTGTACCATTGGCTGTTGGGAAAGTTGTGTCCCAGAACGGCTGCCGCTGTTTGCGCTTCTGACACCACACCGAGCGCCATGTAACCCTCAGCCAAGCGGTATAATGCTTCTGGCGTATGGCTGGATGTTTGATAAGCTGTGACGACCTTTTTGAAACGGTTGATGCCTGCGAGGTGCGACCCCTTTTTCAGATAGTAACGGCCAACTTCCATTTCCTTGCCGGCCAGATGGTCCCGCGCCACCAAGGCCTTGCTGGCGGCATCCTTGGCATACTTCGAATCCGGAAAACGTTGCGACACTTCTTCCAGCGCTGCCACGGCTTTTTCCGTCCGCGACTGGTCGCGCCGCACATCGGCGATCTGCTCATACTGCGAAAGTGCGCGCAGATAATAAGCATAAGGCGTGTCCTTGTGGCCGGGATGCAAGCTGATGAACCTGTCGCAGGAGTTGATGGCGTCATCATAGGCATTGGCCTGATAGGCTGAAAACGCCTGCATCAAAATCGCCTTGGTCGCCCATTTTGAATAAGGATGTTGCCGTTCAACTTCAGCGAATTTTTTCCGGGCGCGATTGTAATTTCCGCTGTTCATTTCGGAAAGTCCGCCGTTGTAGAGTGTGGCCACTGATTTTTCGTCGGCAGATGCAAGGTCCGGTGCCAAGGCTCCGCCACGTGGCACTGTCGAGCTGGTTGTTTCAACAGAATCACCGCCGCCAAAAACGTCCTTCAGCAGACTGCCTGATGAACAGCCAGCGAGTAAAAAAGCCGAAAAAACCAGACCAGCCAGGAACCTTTTGCCCGAAACCAGCTGCGCCGCGTTTATCTGTGTAGTACCCATCTTTGACATGTGGCCCGTTCTAGCGGCAGCTCCCCACTCTGAGAAGGAAAATGTGCTGGCTGTTGATACCTGCATAAAAAGCCGAAACCCGGCAGAAGTGTGACCGCCGGGTTTCAAAATCTCAGATCGTGGCGAAGTCCGCCTTACCCATTCGCTTGACGGCGCAGAAAGGCAGGAATAGCCAACTGGTCATCTTCATAAGTTTTTTCTTCGGCAACGTAGGTTTCAGCAGCTGGCGGTGGGGCTTGGCGCTGCATGGTTTGGCGAGGTGCCGCCATCGCAGGGTCAACGCGCGGCGCAGTAATCCGTGGTGCTGGCTCTTCACGGCGTCCAAGACCGACGGTAGCCAACCGTTCAAAAATGCCGGGTTTCTTTTTCACGGCATGTTCGGCAATGCTTTCGATGCGGTTCTGTTGGGCGGCAATCTGCTTTTGGGCAATCGCCGGAAATTCATTGATCGCAGGAATGCGCGGCGTGGCCCGGGGAGCAATTGGCTTCTGCGCTTGCAACTGTGGGGTTTCTTCCTCAAATTCCGTCTCAGCCTCAGCCTCTTCCAAGGCCATGGGTGCTGGCGCTGCCACCTTGGTCCGCGCTGCCATCGGTGCCGGGTGCACGATCTTCACGCTCTCGAACTGCTTGCCAGTATAACCATAGACCTGGCGAGCTGGTTCATCCGCAGTCTCAGCCCGGTCTTCGGCAGTGTTGTCCCTCGTGACTTCAGACGCAAGGCCTGTAGCCACAACAGAAACACGCATGGTGCCTTCAAGTGAATCGTCAAATGTGGCGCCCAGAATAATGTTGGCTTCAGGGTCCACTTCTTCACGAATGCGCGTTGCCGCTTCATCTACTTCATAAAGCGTCAAGTCCGGGCCACCGCTGATCGAAATCAACAGGCCACGGGCTCCGCGCATGGAAACATCATCCAGCAACGGATTTGAAATCGCGGCTTCTGCTGCCTCAATGGCACGGCGTTCGCCCGAAGCTTCGCCAGTTCCCATCATGGCTTTGCCCATTTCGCTCATGATGGCGCGAACGTCGGCGAAGTCCAGATTGATCAGGCCTTCCTTGGTCATCAATTCAGTGATCGAGGCAACACCCGAATAAAGCACCTGGTCAGCCATTGCAAATGCAGCAGCGAATGTGGTCTTTTCATTGGCCACCCGGAACAGGTTCTGGTTTGGAATGACAATCAGCGTATCAACATAGCGGGCCAATTCTTCGATGCCGCGCTCGGCTGTTTGTTGGCGGCGCACACCTTCAAAATGGAATGGCTTGGTCACCACACCGACAGTCAGAATGCCCTGCTCCTTGGCAGCGCGCGCGATGATCGGTGCAGCACCCGTCCCCGTGCCACCACCCATGCCTGCTGTGATAAACGCCATATGCGAACCGGCAAGATGATCTAGAATTTCAGCCATGGCTTCTTCAGCTGCGGCGGCACCAATTTGCGGCTGCGAACCCGCACCCAGGCCTTGCGTCAAAGCCGTGCCCATTTGCACCCGGCGCTGCGCCGCGTTCTGCAACAGGGCCTGTGCATCGGTGTTGGCCACAACAAATTCGACGCCTTCCAAGCGGCTTTCGATCATGTTGTTGACGGCATTGCCACCGGCGCCACCGACGCCGAAAACCGTGATGCGGGGCTTCAGTTCAGAAAGGTTGGGAACGGTAAGTTTAAGGCTCATGTGGCGCAATCCAGTGCTGATAAGGGCTGGTTGCGACTTTCAATCCCAAAGCCTAAGGAATGGTTAACGAATGGTCACAGCACAAAGATAATTAATCGTTTATGCGCTGAAAATTGTATAGGATTGCGGAAGAATCCTACAGGCTTTCAACCAGCCAGCGTCCCACCCGTCTGGCATAGCTTAGTTGTGAACGGTCGATAGCCTCGCGGGCCTGCTCTGGCATGGCATAAGTGCGGTCCGGCTCTGCCGCACAGGCAAGCAAACCAGCAGCCACCGAAAAACCCGGCCCCTTTCCCACATCCGGCAGGCCTGCCAAGGCCGAAGGTGCACCGAGCCGAATGGTTCGACCCAACATTTGTGCCGCCAGATCTGCCACACCCTGCAACTGGCTGGCCCCACCTGTCAGCACCACCCGCGTTGCCATGTTGGCAAATCGGCCTTCTTCCTCAAGCTGTTGACCCAGCAAGGCAAATGTTTCTTCCAGCCGAGGCCGAATGATACTGGTCAAGACTTGTTTCGGCACCTTCTGTATAGTGTCCACGCCCCGTTCGCCCAACAAGGGAACCGCCAGCATTTCGCGCTCATCATGGCCATGCGGCAACACCGTGCCAAACATGGTTTTGAGCCGTTCAGCGTGGGCGATTGTGGTTGTCAGACCCTGCGCGATGTCTTGCGTGACATGATGGCCGCCAATCGGCAAGAGGCCGGCACTGGCCAATTGGCCATCCTTGAACAGGCTGAAACTGGTGGTGGCACCGCCCATGTCGACGAGTAGCGTACCCAAGGTAAGTTCGTCTTGCACCAACGCACCACGGGCCGCCGCATAGGGCGTCAAGGCAAAGCCGGAGACTTGCAAATGACTGCGTTCGACAACCATTTCCAGATTTCGCATGGCCGCCATGTCAACCGTGACAACCGCAACTTCGGCCCCCAGTTCTGCGCCGTGCAAACCAAGGGGAAGGTTGGGGCCGACCGCACCATCCAGCGAAAATCCAACGGGCATCAGGTGCAGCACATGCCGCCGCCCCACATTGATTCGCGAAATCGCATCTGACACGGCGTTGTCGCCATCCCGGGGGCTGACCACACCAGATTGCGTATTCACGCCACCTGCACAAACCATTGATTGTGGACGTCCACCTGAAACACCAACATAGACATTGCGAATGCGCCGTTGCGCCATGCGCTCTGCCGCATCCACTGCAAGTCTGATGGCTTTCTCGGCTTCATCAATATCAACGATGGTCCCGGATTTTACACCGCGCGCCGCCGTCTGGCCAAAGCCCACGACTTTCAAGGCACTGCGCACATCGCCAGAAGTCCGGCGTTTGCCAGGCGAATATTCAGCAATGACACAACTGATCTTGGTGGAGCCAACATCAAGTGCCGCCAGCATGGTGCTGCCTGAAAGCACGCTTCCCAAGCCGCCGACCCGCCCCTCAACGCCCAAGTTTTTTCCCGAATTCTTCCCCAGAATAGTCATGGACGGTCAATCCCCTCAACACTCACTGCACCTCGGCCTTGCCTGGCTTGGCCACGGCAACAACCGGCAATTCCGCAACAGCAATGACAACCGAACCAGGTAAGCGCAGGTCAAGCTGCTGCACCCCCATGGTTGTCACCGACTGAGCAGCATCCAACGCCTGCACCTTGGCCAAGGCCTCTGCCACATTGAATTCCGGCAAGGCCACTTTTACCCCATTGTCGAGATAAAGTGTCCACCGTCGCAAACCCACACGTGAAGCCGCCATGACCCTCATCATTAACGCCGGTGTGGCTTCCAATTGGTTAACAAGTTCGGCAGCCGCAACATTGGCTCCCTCACCTGTCACAAGTGGCAAGCCTTTCAGGTCTGCCGGGTCCAAACCACTCATCGGCACACCGGCCTTGTCGATCACCAGATAGTTGCCTTTGGTCTGCCAAATGGCAAAGGCCTCGCGCACTGAAAGGGTGATTTCAAGCTGGTTTGGAAAAATCCGTTGCACGCCAGCTGACTTGACCCAATCCAGGCTTTCCAGACGTTTGCGCGCACCCTCCGGATCAAATCCCATCAAGGTACCGCCAGGTTTCACGCCCAAAATGGTAAGGATGACTGCGGGATCGTGGTGTTGAAGACCTGTCATCCGGATATCATCAGCCGCCAGACCAACTAGCCCCGACAATTTGCCGGGCAATTTCAGCCACGGACTGCCGGGATAAATCAGGTGCCCACCCTGCAAAACACCATGCACCAGCGTCATGCCCAGAAACGCCACGGCACTCATGCGTGCCGCCACCCGATAGGCCAACCTGCAATCGCGGCCAAGGCGGGTACGTTGTTTCATCGGTCGAGCGACGCGTCGTTGACCATCCATGTCACCAACTCCTCAAATGTATGTCCTGCATGTACAGCCAATTCCGGCACCAGTGATGTGCCAGTCATCCCGGGCTGGGTATTGACTTCAAGCAGGATCAATTCCGGTTCCCGACCCGGCGTGTCATCGTAACGGAAATCCGACCGGGAAATGCCACGACACCCCAATGCCTGATGCGCCCTCAAGGAGTATTTCTGCACCCTGCGATACATCTCATTCGGCAAATTGGCGGGCAAGATATGTTGCGATCCACCGGGTGTGTATTTCGCTTCATAGTCGTAAAAACCCATCTCATGTACGATGTCGATCACACCCAGGGCCACATCGCCCATCACGGCACAAGTCAGCTCGCGTCCTGGAATAAAGCGCTCAACCATCACCTTGTCACCGAAGATTGCCCGTTCAGCAAGAATGCCCTGGGCTGGCCCATTGCGGGTGTTGTCGACGATATAAACACCAACACTTGAGCCTTCATCCACTGGTTTCAACACGTAAGGCGGAGTCATCGGATGCGAGCTTGCAGCAACTTCCAGATCCACCATCTTGCTTTCGGCGACAGGAATGCCCGCTTCACGAAACAGCGCCTTGGATTTTTCCTTGTGCATGGCAATCGCCGAAGCCAACACGCCGGAATGTGTATAAGGAATGCGCAGGGTTTCAAGCAATGCCGACGCACAGCCATCCTCACCCCATTTGCCATGCAAGGCATTGAACGCCACATCTGGCTTGAGCGCGAGAAGGTGTTCGTGGATTTTTTCCCGCTGCACATCCACCATCACAGCATTGAAACCGGCCCGTTTCAAGGCACCGTAGCAAGCCTCGCCTGAAGACAGTGAGACCTTGCGTTCAGCCGACCAACCACCCATCAAGACAGCTACAGTCGTTTCCTGCGGTATGCGTTTTTCCAACATCATGCTGTTGCTCCCACCGCAACGCCAATCCGCTTGATTTCCCAATCCAGTTCAATACCGGATGTAGCCTTGACCCGCGCCCGCACAGTTTCGCCCAGCTCTTCGATTTGCGCCGCAGTTGCCCCGCCTTCATTGATCAGGAAATTGCAATGCAAGTCGGATACCTTGGCAGGCCCTATACTGAAACCGCGCATGCCCGCCTTGTCGATCAAGGCCCAAGACTTACCGCCCGGTGGATTTTTGAAGGTGGAACCACCGGTGCGGCTCTTGATCGGCTGTGTCGCCTCGCGGCACGCCGTAATTTTATCCATCGCAGCGAGAATGTCAGCCGGAACTCCCGGCCTGCCCTGCAACAGGGCTTGCGTGAAGATCAAACCTTCCGCAGCACCACAGTGCCGATAGGTGTATTTCATGTCCGCGTTGTTCAGCACCAGTATGTTTCCCTGGCGATCAACGGCGCGTGCTTCAATCAACACGTCCTTTGTCTCACCACCATAGGCTCCGCCGTTCATGCGAAGCGCCCCGCCAATGCTGCCCGGTATACCTCTCAGAAAGGTTAACCCATCGATACTATTGTCAGCGGCAAATCGCGCCGCCCGCACATCGGGCACCGCCGTTCCCGTGCGAATGCGGTTCCCCGGTTCCAGGCTGAGATCAGAAAAACCCCGTCCCAGCCGCACCACCAATCCCGGCACACCGCCATCGCGCACCAGCAAGTTTGAACCTACGCCAATCACCGTTACCGGAATATCTTCCGGCGTAGCTTTCATCATCGCGGCCAAATCAGCCTCATCAGCAGGTGCAAACAAAACCTCAGCCGGTCCACCCGTGCGAAACCAGGTCAGATCAGCCAGCGGCGCATCAGCATCAAGCCTGCCCCGCGCTGTTGGCAAGCGTTTCAAAAGTGCCTGTCCATTCAATGTCATAACTCAGAACCTTAATCCAGCGCAGCAAGTTCGGCGGGCAGCGTGTAGGCCCACTGGGTAATCGTTCCCGCTCCCAAACAGACAACAATATCACCGGGTTGCACAAGTTTTCTCACCAGCGGGGCCAAGTGCTTGGGGTCATCAATAGTCTGCACCGAACGATGTCCCCGCGCATGTAACCCCTCTGCCAGAGCGATATGGCTCGCCCCTTCAATCGGGCTTTCACCAGCCGCATAGACCGGTGCGAGGACAACCGAATCGGCATCATTGAAACAGGTGCAGAATTCCGTGAACAGGCTGGACAACCGGGTGTAACGATGGGGCTGCATGACAGCCACCACCTTGTTCTTGGTCACGCGCCGCGCCGCTGAGAGTACCGCTGCAATTTCCACCGGGTGATGGCCGTAATCATCAAACACCGTCACACCATTGTGTTCGCCCGTCCGCGTAAAGCGCCGTTTGACGCCTTCAAAATTGGCAAGACCTTCGCGCACCTTGTCATCGCTCATGCCAAGTTCACGCGCCACGGCAAGTGCCGCAGTGGAATTCAACGCGTTGTGATCGCCAGGCATTTTCAGCGCAAGATCAGGCAAGTCATGATACTTGCCCGAAACCCGGTCCGTCACCCGAACCGCAAAGCGCGTCGCTCCATCCCGGTATGTCACATCCATCAAACGATAGTCAGCCTGCGGACTATAGCCATAGGTGATGACCCGGCGGTCCTGCACCTTGCCAATCAATTCCTGCACCACCGGATGATCAATGCACATCACGGCAAAACCATAGAAGGGAATGTTTTCGACAAAAGCCAGATACGCCTCCTTCGCCTTGTCGAATGTTCCGTAATGATCCAGATGTTCTGGATCAATATTGGTTACAATCACCACATCGGCGGGAAGCTTGACGAATGTGCCATCGGATTCATCCGACTCGACCACCATCCAGTCACCCTTGCCCAGTCGCGCATTGGTGCCATAGGCATTGATGATACCGCCATTGATCACTGTGGGATCCAAGCCGCCGGAATCCAGCAGCGACGCCACGATGGAGGTCGTTGTGGTTTTGCCATGAGTGCCTCCCACCGCGATGCAGGACTTGAAACGCATCAACTCCGCCAACATTTCCGCCCGCCTGACAATCGGCAAATAACGCGCCCGGGCTTCCATCAATTCCGGATTGTCCGGCTTCACTGCCGACGAAATCACCACAACCTGGGCCGCACCAATATTCGCAGCTGCATGGCCGATTGCAACGTCAATGCCATGCTTGCGCAACCGCGCCACATTGTAGTTGTCGCTGATGTCGGACCCCTGCACCTTGTAATGCAGTGTGGCCATCACTTCGGCAATGCCGCTCATGCCAATCCCTCCAATGCCGATGAAGTGAATGGGGCCAACGTCGCGAGGCAATTTCATGGTGTTCGGTTCTCCGGGACGATGCGCTTAGCGCAACGCCATATGATGTTGGACGAGATCAGCCAACCGCTTGGCGGCATCGGGCCTGCCATGGCGCAAGGCCGCATGTGCCGCCTCTTTAAGGGCAGCACCATCGCTGAGCAATGCCTGTAGAATCGAAGCAAAATGCGCCGTCGTGAGGCTGGATTGGGCATGGACAAATCCTCCCCCTGCCCGCGCAAAACTCTCAGCATTGCGCAATTGGTCATTGTCGATGGCATGGGGCAACGGCACCAACACCGCAGGCCTGCCCACCACCCCCAGTTCAGCAATTGAAGAGGCGCCAGAACGACAGACTGCAAGATGGCAATCGCGCATCAGCTCTGGCATGTTTTTGAAAAACGGCTGAAGGTCCGCCACCAGCCCTGCTCTTGCATAGGCCGACCGCACCCGCTCAATATCCTCTGTGCGGCACTGCTGCGTTACCCACAAACGCTTCCGCAAGCTTTCCGGCAGTGCCGCCAGAACATCCGGCATGGCATCGGAAAAAAACTTTGCTCCTTGGCTGCCACCAAAAACCAAAAGCTTGATCGGACCGTCAGCTGTCAATCCGGGATATGCAACACCGACAACCTGCTTCACCGCATCACGCACCGGATTGCCAGTCAACATGACCTTCGGCATCGCGGCAACCGGAATGCCTGAAACATTTTCAAACGACGTTGCGATGGCAGAAACCCGTGTTGCCAACAATTTGTTGGCACGGCCCAGAACCGAATTCTGTTCATGCACAAGACTTGCCACACCGCAATGCACGGCAGCCATAACAGGCGGCAGTGATGGATAGCCGCCAAAGCCCACCACAGCTGCGGGCCGATATTGCTTCATCAGGCCCCGACCAATTCGGTAGCCATTCACCAACCGCCAAATTCTGGACGGCATGTGCAAGGGATCAGACAGCGAAAGACTTGCCGATGGCACAATATGCGTGGCAAGGGCGGGAAAATTCTTGCCGTAATCGCGCACCCTTTCATCCGTCAGCAAATGCACGGCAATCCCTCGCAGTGCCAACTCTTCAGCCAGCGCTTGGGCCGGAAACAAATGCCCTCCCGTACCTCCTGCCGCCAGCATGACAAGGCCGGAATTTGTCGCACTCATGCGGGAACGGCTCCAGACAGGCTGCCCTGCACCAATGTGGTTTCACGCGGCATCTGCCGACCCAATGCCAGAATAAAACCGATGGCCACAGCCGTTCCCAGCAGCGAAGAACCACCATAGGAAATAAACGGCAGTGTCATGCCCTTGGCGGGAAGCAGTGCCACATTCACCCCCATGTTGATCGCCGCCTGCAAGCCAAACATGCTGATCAATCCCGTGAATGCTAGCGCTGCAAAAGCATCAGGCTCGGCTTTGGCACGCCTGAGAATACGAATGATGATAAACAGGAACAGGGCCATCAGGGCCAGACAAGCCAGCAAGCCAAACTCCTCGCCGACCACGGCAAAGGCAAAATCCGTATGACCATCCGGCAACACCAGTTTGGCCGTGCCCCCACCGGGCCCCGTGCCCAGCAATCCGCCATTGTGAAACGCCTCCATCGAAGTGTCGACCTGAAACGTGTCGCCCTTGTCGGGATTGAGGAATCGGTCAACGCGAGATCTGACGTGCGAAACAGCAAAATAGGAAAGCCCTCCCAAGCCCATTGCCCCAGCAGCCAGACTGAAGATGAACGACCAGCGCACACCACATATCAGCAACAATATGCCAAAGGTCAACGTCACCAGCGCCGCCTGGCCAAAATCCGGTTGCAGGACCAGCAACATCAGAAACAGCCCATAACAACCATAAGCCATGAAATGCGCTGGCATGTCCGGCAAGCGAGCCCGCTCGGCAAACAGCCACGCCGACACGACAACAAAACACGGCTTGGCAAATTCCGAGGGTTGCAAACCTATTGGTCCAATGTTGATCCAGCGATGCGCACCCTTGATCTCTGGACCAAATTTTTGCGCCAGCAACATCAACAACAGCGAACCGGCAAACCCCGCAATGGCAAAACGGCGCACCCAGATGCGGTCGAGAAATGAAAAGGCAAACAACACGCAAACCGCCATGCCCAGATACATCAGCTGGCTGTTGATAAAGTGATAGGGATCAAGCCCGATGCGCAAAGCCACGGGCGGACTGGCAGCCATGCTGATCAACACCCCGGCGGCCATCAACAACAGGGCTGCGGACAGCAAGGCCCGGTCAACCGTGAACCACCAGCGGGCAATCGCCCCCCGATCACTGCGTGAAATCAACATGGTAAATGTCCTCCCGCCATTACAGCACCCGGCAACCGCGACACCACTTCCACAAAAGCATCGCCGCGCACTTCAAAATTCTTGTAATGGTCGAACGACGCACAAGCCGGAGACAGCAGCACAACTTTGTCTGCCCGGCCATCCATGCAAGCATCCTTTGCCGCCGCCTGCACGGCACGCGGCAATGTTTCACACATCACGCAAAGCACCTTGCCCTGCAATGTCTTGGCAAAATCTTCGGCCGCCACACCGATCAGGTAGGCCTTGGCAATGTGTGGAAAATACGGGGAGAGTGGTTCAATCCCCCCCGACTTGGCAATGCCACCGGCAATCCAATAAATCCGGTCGTAAGACGCGAGGGCCTTCGCCGCCGCATCCGCATTGGTGGCTTTTGAATCATTGACGAAGGCCACGCCCTGCACCCGGCCAATTTCCTGCATGCGGTGGGCAAGGCCCGGAAAATTTTCCATCGCGATTTTGATCACATCAGGCGACACACCCAACGCTGCCGCAGCCCCATAGGCCATGCAGGCATTCTGCCAATTGTGACGCCCCTTGAGGGCTGCCATCTGGCGAAGGTCAATGCTGCACACAACATCGCCACCGCGCCGATCCT
Organism: Hyphomicrobiales bacterium; assembly: GCA_031418195.1. GTDB lineage: Bacteria > Pseudomonadota > Alphaproteobacteria > Rhizobiales > Aestuariivirgaceae > Aestuariivirga. The sequence goes on from JANOXA010000057.1 coordinate 45,791, forward strand.
GCAAAATTCCGTCAGGTGCCGAAATACCGTCCAGCAAAGAACCAGTCACTGAAACCCGTCGCAAGTCAGCGCCGGAATGCACCTTGTCAGCAATCGTCGCGCACCAATCGTCATCGACGCCAACAAGTGCCGTCTGGCCATCATGCTGCTTGGCAAACATCCGGGATTTCACATCGGCATAATGTTCCATGGAACCATGACGGTCCAAATGATCGGGCGTGAGATTTGTCAGAATGCCAATGTCGGGCGCAAGGCCGCGCATCAAGTCGATCTGGAAAGACGAAAGTTCCAGCACATAGTGCCGCCCGCGATCCGGCGACCGCAAATTGAAAACCGCCTGCCCAATATTGCCGCCCACATCAACATCAAGCCCGGCTTGTTTCAGCACATGGCCGATCAGTGCTGTCGTCGTGGATTTGCCATTCGTTCCCGTGATGGCAACAACTCGCGATCCCGTGTCTTGCACCGCCCGCACAAACACTTCCGTGTCGCCGATGATTTCAATGCCCGCAGCTTTGGCTTTCACAACTGTCCAATGGGGTTCAGGATGGGTCAGTGGAACACCGGGACTTAACACCAATGCCGCCAGCGATTTGAAATCCACTGTGTGCAAATTGGTCACGACAATTCCCTCGGCCTGCGCCTTTTCGACGGCTGGTTCCGAATCATCCCAAGCATAAACTTCAGCGCCGCCCAGTCGCAAGGCTTCGGCACAAGACATGCCGGAGCGGGCCAGCCCGAAGACTGCCACACGCTTGCCATAGAAAACCGAAGCAGCAAACATGATTGCCCTACCGCAGCTTCAAGGTTGAAAGGCCAATCAAGGCCAGCACAAACGCAATGATCCAGAAGCGAATGACGATGGTGGGTTCTTTCCAGCCCTTCTGTTCAAAATGATGGTGCAGCGGCGCCATGGCAAACACCCGTTTGCCCGTCATTTTGAACGAAGCTACCTGCACAATCACTGAGACGGTTTCGAGCACGAACAGCCCACCGATTACCGCCAGCACAATCTCGTGTTTGACCGCAACTGCAATCGCCCCCAAGGCACCACCCAGCGCCAGCGATCCTGTATCTCCCATGAAGATCATGGCCGGCGGCGCATTGAACCACAGGAAGCCAAGCCCTGCCCCAACAATCGCACCGCAGATGATGGCAAGTTCACCGGTTCCGGCAACAAAATGCAATCCGAGATATTTCGAGAAAACAAAATTGCCGACGAGATAGGCAATCAGCGCATAAGAACCCGATGCGATCATGACAGGCACAATGGCCAATCCGTCAAGTCCATCGGTAATGTTGACAGCATTGCCAGCACCGACAATCACCAGAAGCCCGACAATCACAAAAAATGGCCCAAAATAAATCAACGTGTCTTTGAAAAACGGCAGCGCCAGCGATTGTGAAAGCGGTTGCTCGCCAATCCACATGAAACAGCCAACAGCCACACCCGCCACAAGAAATTCCGCCAGCAGGCGAATTTTGGATGAAAACCCTTTCACCGAAGCCCGTGTGACTTTCAGGAAGTCATCATAAAAACCAATGGCCCCAAAGCCGATGGTCACAAACAGTACCGCCCACACATAGAGATTGCTGAGATCGGCCCACAGCACCGTCGATACAAAAATCCCCGACAGGATCATCAGGCCGCCCATGGTCGGCGTACCCTGCTTTTCAACGATATGGCGTTGTGGTCCATCCAAGCGGATCGGTTGCCCCCGGCCCTGTTTCATCTTCAGCAAGGAAATGATTTTTGGCCCGAAGATAAAAATAACCAGCAATGCCGTAATGATGGCCCCACCCGTGCGGGTTGTCAGATACTTGAAAACATTAAGCGCCGAAACATCATCAGCAAACCGGGTTGCCAGATAGTAAAACATCGGTTCAGGATTCCTTCTGGCTTTGCAATTGGCGTTCAGCCCATTTATTTTTCATGGCCTCGGCAATCGGCCCCATGCGGCTGCCCAGTGAGCCTTTGATCATCACGCAATCACCGGGCCGCAGACCAGCCAAAACAATGTCTTTTAATTCAGCTGACGTTTCAGCATACGCCCCGCGCTTGTTCGTTGGCACAGCGCTCCAAAGATGCGCCATCAAAGGCCCGACAGCGTATAGAACGTCAACTCCTGCTTCGTCCAGGTCTTTGGCAAGGCCTGCGTGCAGCGCTGGTCCAAACTTTCCAAGTTCCAGCATGTCCCCCAGAATGGCCACCCGTTTTCCACCTTTGCCCGGCCTCGCTTGCGTCAACAACGACAATGCCGCCGCCATGGAAGCCGGATTGGCGTTGTAACTTTCGTCAATCAACAGGATGTCGCCAGCCCCTGTATCGAGCCGCTGCTGCACGCCCCTGCCCTTGGCGGGTTTTGCATCGGAAAGTGCAAGGGCGGCCCGCGCCAGATCAGCTCCCGCCAACTTCGCGGCAGCCAATACTGCAAGGCTGTTCATTGCCATGTGGGCCCCTGGCATGCCGAGTTTATAAACCAGTTTTTCGCCAAGGATTTCCGCCGTGATGCAGCAACACTCGGCATGCAAGGCAATTCGCTCCAAATGCACTGTTGCGTCTGGATGTTTTCCAAAACCATGGATGGCAGAAACTCCCGCCTGCCTGGCAACGCCTGCAAGTTTTTCAAAATACGGCGAGTCGCGATTGATGACAGCACTTCCCCCCGCCACAACGCCCGAAAAAATCTCGGCCTTGGCATCAGCGATTTCATCAACAGATGCAAAATGGCCCAGATGACTTGCTGCCACCGACGTGACAATCGCCACATGGGGTTTTACCATATCGACAAGCGGCGTGATTTCGCCCCCATGGTTCATGCCGATTTCAAACACGCCAAAAGCTGAAGACGTTGCAAAGCGCGCCAAAGTCAGCGGCACGCCCCAATGATTGTTGAACGATGCTGCCGACGCATGGGTTTCACCACTGGCCGACAGCGCAACCCGCAACATCTCCTTGGTTGAAGTCTTTCCCACACTGCCTGTCACAGCAATCACCTTGCCATGGCTGCGCATGCGGGCGGCACGGCCCATGCGTTCCAGCGCTTTCAGGCAATCATCAGGCACTGCCAGAAGTGGTCCAGCGGCTTGCATTTCAGGCGTGATTTTCGCAATAACGGCCAGGCCCCCACCCGCCTGCAAGGCCTTGGCAACAAAATCATGGCCATCCATGTTGTCGCCCTTGATCGCCACAAAAACATCGCCATCAGCCACGCTGCGTGAATCGATTGAAACACCATTCAGCACTTTCGTGACGTTGCCAAGAATTTCACCACCCGTAGCCGCCAGCAATTCATCAACAGTCCACAATGCCCTAGCCATGATAAGTCTCGCCCCGCAATGCCGCGCGAACCGCTGCATGGTCACTGAAATTCTTGGTCACACTGCCAATGATCTGGCCTTCTTCATGGCCCTTGCCCGCCACCAGCAAAATGTCACCGCTGCGCAAAGCCTTCACGGCAACTGCAATTGCTTCGGCCCGGTCACCAATTTCAATTGCACCGGGAGCACCCACCAATGTTTCACGCCGGATCACCGCAGGATCTTCACTGCGCGGATTGTCATCAGTCACATAAACCACATCAGCAGCTTCAGCGGCAGCCCTCGCCATCAACGGGCGCTTGCCCTTGTCCCGGTCGCCACCACAGCCAAACACCACATGCAACTTGCCCTTGGTCGTGGGGCGCAAAGCCTGCAAGGCATTTGCAAGCGCATCAGGCGTATGGGCATAGTCGACAAAAACCGCTGCACCATTTGCGGTATTGCCGACAAAATCCAGCCGCCCCGGTGCTCCTTTGAGCGAGGAAAGCGCATGCAAAACCTTCTCCGTCTCACCCCCCACGGCAATCACCAGTCCTGCCGCGACAAGAGCATTGGAAGCCTGGAAAGTGCCAGCCAACGGCAAGGAAACTTCATGCTTTCCGCATGGGGTTGCAAGTGACAATACTTGCGTCAATCCATCGTTGCCTGTTGCAACAAGCCGGATGTCGCTGCCCCTCGTCCCCACCGTAAAACTGCGCAAGCCACTGGCTTCACACCGGATACGAAGTTCTTCACCATAGGAAGAATCCATATTGATAACGGCAGGAGCACCGTGCGGCAGAACCTCCGTGAACAGTCGCATCTTGGCTTCAAAATAATCGTCAAGACTGCCGTGGTAATCCAGATGATCCCGCGTCAGGTTAGTGAATCCACCAGCCGCAAGTTGCAAGCCATCCAGGCGATATTGCGACAGGCCGTGGCTGGATGCTTCAACTGCCAAATGCTGCACATGATCTTCTGCCAGCCGTGCAAGGGTTGCGTGCAGCTTCACCGGATCAGGAGTGGTGTGTTGCAAATATTCCGTGCCACCCGGCCCCACCACACCAATGGTGCCAAGGCTGGCCGCACGGAAACCCAACTGCTCCCAAATCTGGCGCACAAAAACCGCAACCGAGGTTTTGCCATTGGTTCCGGTTACAGCAACGATTGTTTCAGGCTGCGGACCATGAAACCGTGCGGCCATGCGGGCCAACAACTGTCGCGGGTTTTCGGCTTCAATAGCCAGACCTGAACCATTGTAAATTCCTTTGGCGCAAATAACCGCAACCGCGCCAGCCGCCAGCGCCTGCGGAATATAATCAGCACCATTGGATGTCACCCCCGGCAAAGCCGCAAATACAAATCCGGGCTTCACCTCTCGACTGTCCGCCGTGAGACCTTGTACAAAAATCATGTCCGCACCTGCAACGGGAGGCACATCATGCAAAAGCAACCGGCTCAAGGAAGTTGTCATGCAAATCTCACCCGCGTTTCGCCTTGGCCAACTTGGCAAGCTTCTCGCGGTCAGCCGCCGTGAACACCGGCTTAATGTTCAACAACGGTGCAATACGTTCGATGATCTTGGAAGCTGTCGGAACCGCATTCCAGCCAGACGTGGAAAAACCATAGGTTTCAGGCAAGGCTTTTGGTTCATCCAGCATGATCAGAATGGCATAGCGCGGCTTGTCCATTGGAAACGCACCGATGAACGATGTCAAACTATGCTCCTTGGAATAACGCTTGTTGATCACCTTTTCAGCCGTGCCAGTCTTGCCGCCAACCTGATAGCCAATCACATCGGCCTTGGAAGCTGTTCCATCCGTGACATTCAGCCGAAACAGTGTGCGTAGCGCTTGCGCCGTCGAAGCTTTCACGATGTTTTTTGCCAGCACGTCGGCTTCTTCCTTGCTGCGCCGCATGAATGTCGGCGGCACCATGTTTCCGTCATTCAGCAATCCCGCCACCACCGACAATCCTTGCAACGGCTGCACGGCAAAACCATGGCCAAAAGCCGCTGTTGCCGACACCAGTTTGCCCCATTGTTTGGGCAACAATGGTTTGGCCGTTTCCGGCACTTCCGTCAGCAATTTGTCAAACAGGCCCACCTTGGCCAGGAACGCCTTGTGTTCCATGATGCCAACATCCAGCGCCATTTTGGCAGTGCCGATGTTGGACGAATGGGTGAAAATTTCAGGCACTGTCAAAACCCGGCGTTGCGCATGGAAATCACTGATCCGGGCACTGCCGATGACCAACGGAAAACGCGCATCATATTTCGAATTCATGTTCACGGTGCCCGTGTCAAAAGCCATGGCAAATGTCACGGCCTTGATCACCGACCCCAGTTCATAAACGCCGCTCAGCATGCGGTTCTGCTGGTCCCGGCCAATTTTCTTGGCTTCGGCATTGGGGTCAAAATCCGGCAGCGAGACCAGCGAAATCACCTCACCGGTTTCAATGTCCATGATGATACCACCCCCAGCGATGGCTTTGAATTTTGCCACTGCCTTTGAAATTTCATCGGTCATCGCATACTGCACGCGAATATCCATGGCAAGTTCTGCAGGAGCCGCAGCAGCCTTGCCGGGATCGGTCAATGAGGCTGTAAACAACGCACCGGCATCATCAAGATAGCGTTCGATGCCGGCAATGCCCTTGGTATCCACATCAACATACCCCACCGTATGGGCGGAAAGCCGTCCCTGCGGGTAGACCCGTTTGCGCTCGTTCACATAGCCAACGCCGGGAATGCCCAGATTGTAAACGGCGTCCCGCTCTTCCGGACTGACTTGCCGTTTAAGCCAGACAAAGGCCTTGCCGGGTGTTTTGAATTTGGCCAGCAGCGCTTTTGAATCAATATCAGGCACCGTTGCAGTGATCAGTTCCACCGCCTCGACAATATCAATGATCTTGCGCGGATCCGCATAAAGTGATGCGACAGCAATATCCGTTGCCAGCACAATACCGTTGCGGTCCACAATGTCGGGGCGCGGAATATGTTCGGCCGCCTCAGCAATGATCTTGGATTCTTCGTTCATCGGCGCGATGATGGTGATGCGCACCAATTGCACCGTGATGGCCAGAAAAACACTGGCGAAAAACAGGCCCATCAGGCGAATGCGATTCTGGCCTTTCAGCCGTGGCACATCATTGCCGTCAACAGTATCGGAAGTTGCCGCCATCATTGCATCTTCTTCAAAACATCGCCTATCGGATCGGACGGTTGTTGCGGTGTCGCTTCAGCGGAAATCGCCGGAATGCGTTGTGCCAATTCCCCGGCTTGAACAAATTGTTCGGCCTTGCGGGGAAGCATTTTCAGGTTTTGCTCAGCCAGCGCCTGAATGCGCTCAGGCCGAGTCAGGCTGCTCCATTCGGCATTCAACAACTTGATGGCTTCATCGTCGTCGTTGGTCATGGACTTGGTCTTGGCAATCTGGCGTTCAAGGCCACGCGTCTTGTGCTCCAGATTGTAAAGTGCCGAAGCTGAGATCAATACTGCAACAACCAAAATGCCGTTGATGAATTTAAGCATCAGTGCCTCCGTTCGTTCAATGCTGGCACGCCAAGCGCCGCTGCATCAAATTTGTGTGGCTTTGCCGCCGTGCGCCATCCCGCCCGCAATTTGCCAGACCGTGCCCGCGGGTTGGCTTGCATCTCTTCCTCACCGGCACCTATGTGGCCTTTGAAAGGCAACGTGAAGCTGGGGGCTGCGTGCACTTCAATACCCGGCGCATGGCGAGATGAGCTGGGCACGTTGCCACTCCGTTCGGCAAAGAAGCGCTTGACGATGCGGTCTTCGAGGGAATGAAAAGTGACAACAACCAGCCTGCCCCCCTCGACCAGCAAATTCTCGGCAGCTTCCAGCGCAGAAGCCAATTGATCCAGTTCGCCGTTCACATATATCCGCAAGGCCTGAAAAGTTTTTGTGGCCGGATGCGTGCGCATGTTGAAGCGTTGTGGACCCGTCGCCCGTTCAATGGCTTTTACCAATTGCAAGGTTGTGAGGATCGGGCTTTCTTCCCGCGCTGTCACAATGGCCCGCGCAATCGCCCGTGACTTGGACTCTTCCCCCAAGACAAAAATCAAATTGGCCAATGCGTCAGCTGGAAATTTGGCCACCACATCAGCGGCAGATTGCCCAGACTGTGACATCCGCATGTCCAGCGGACCATCACGCATGAACGAAAATCCCCGTCCGCTTTCATCCAGCTGCATCGACGAAACACCGATATCGAGCACAACGCCTTGCACTGTCGAAACACCAGCATCAGCCACCAGCGAGGCCATGTCGCTGAACTCTCCGGCCTGCAACGAAAGCCGTCCCCGATGAGCGGCAACCATGCCTTGTCCAACCGCAATAGCATCAGGATCCCGGTCAATGGCGATGACACGGCAATCAGTCGCGTCAAGCAAGGCTTGCGTATAGCCACCAGCTCCAAAAGTGCCATCCACATAAACTGCTCCTGGTCTTGGGGCCAGCTGCGCCAGCACCTCGTCCAGCAACACTGGCACATGGCGGGTATCATCCGGTGATTGCAACGAGGTTGGTGTGGTCATGGAATGAAAACAGGCAAATCCGGCCAAAATTGGCGTGAACAAGTGGTTAATGACGTGCTGACAATGCGTCGCCCATTGTTAACAAATGGTTTCAAATCTGATTCACTTGGGCACAATTTGTGCTTTTCCACATGCCTTGGGAGCCGCAGAAAGAAGTGCCAGTCGGCCTGTAAGCCGGGTTCTGTCCAACCGGACCCTTGCGGGGACCAATGGGATGACCATTCATCTGGAACACTTGTTGCCAAGTGCTTCGCGCAACCAACCCGGATGACAGGCCGGAAAAGCCCCGAAGCCGAAACCCCATGTCACCCCTATTCGGTCTTGCTCCCGGTGGGGTTTGCCCTGCCCCCCGCGTTACCGCGCGGGCGGTGCGCTCTTACCGCACCGTTTCACCCTTGCCCGCCGAAGCCTTTTGGGCGTAGGCGGGCGGTTTGTTTTCTGTGGCACTTTCCCTGGGGTCGCCCCCGCCGGACGTTATCCGGCACCGTTTTTCCGTGGAGCCCGGACTTTCCTCCCCTGCAACCTTTCGGTCATAGCAGCAGCGGTCATCCGGCCAACTGGCAAGCAGCCGATAGGCGTTTGCCCGGACAAGGTCAACCATCCACCGGGCTGAACAGCGGGGAGGGGATTTCTGAGCAAACGAATTCGATCAAAAAGATTCAATCCAAGTGGCCGTTGATATTTTTAACAATCATTGTTCGTGCAGGGTCTTTCTTGCACCGGCACCTTAAATTTGAATCGCGGGAAACGTGGCAAACGTTTTCTCCTTGGTGGCTCAACCTCCGGCTCCACGACTTCGTCTTCAATTTCCGGAACAACCTCTATGGTGACTTGCGGTTTCCTTGGACGCTTGACGGGTGGCGTGCGTTGCTTGGGTGGCTTTTTCAAAACCGGCTCCAATTTGGGTTTCGGCCTTTTGAAAACGGGTCGTTCCTGCTTCAATTTGAGAGGTTCAACTTTCTTTACCGGTTCTTTGGATTTGATCTTTTCTCTTTTGGGAGGCTTGCAGGTTGGCACTTCTGCAACATTATTCGCTGGCTCCAAATATCCAGCCAGCCTTCCATGCGCCAAATCAGCGAAAACACCATTCGGGAAATGTTGCAGATAGGCCCCATAGGCCTGGTCAGAAGCTTCGCGGTTGACAAGGATCCAGTAGTCCAACTCATCAGCCGCACGCGTGCCGTCCGGTCGGGCAAATGTGTCGCCGCCTGTTGAGGCGGTCACAAGGCCTTCAACACTTCTGCGTTTCTGCCAAATCTTGCGTGACAGCGAAACGAGTGTCTGGTCAAGGCCATTTTCGGTCTCAGTGACGCAAGGGCCGACCTCGTTGACAAAATCGCGAAGCGCACTGCGTTTTGCTTCATCAGGCAATGCCGCCAGCCGCTGCAACAGCTCCTCATCACCACGAAATTGATCCGTCGAAAGGGCAAGCGACGTGTACCACACAGCTTTTGTCGGATTGAGAAGATCATCTGGACCTTGCGCGAATATCCAGCTGAGATCGGCAGCGCCACCCTCATTGCCACGCTCAGCCCCACGCTCATACCACTTGATGGCTTGACGCAGATCTTTCGGAAGTCCTTTGCCATTGAAATAAAGCTTGCCGATGTCGGAGGCAGCGGTTGGCAGGCTGGCAAGAATTGTTCGCTTGGCCCGCGATCGGCTTTTCACGTTGCGGGTGACTGATGCCTCAAGATATCCAACTGCACGTTTCGGGCTGGCTTTGATGGAGCCGCCGTAAAGGTAGAGGTTGGCGAGTTCGTCAAGCGCGGCGGTGTTGCCCAATTCCGCCGCGCGCTTCAACAGTCCGATCCCCTGCTTTCTGCCGGCCGTACTGCCCTGCCCTTTCACAAGATTGCGTCCATAATAGAATAAGCCGAAAGGATCGTTTTTATCGGCCGCCTGCTTGAAAAAGTCATTGGCCAGTGCAAGGCTTTTGGGCATGCCAACGCCTTCCGTCGCCATCAGACCCAATTGGTTGAAAGCCCGGGCATAGCCGGCATCTGCGGCTTTTTGGATCAGTTCCAAGGCAGCATCGAAGTCACCCCCTGCAAGCCGCGCCCGACCCAACAGATAGATGTAGCGCGTTGTGTCGGGATGCTCTTCAACAGCTCGTTGGCAGGCAATCAGGGCATTTGCCACGTCGATGTCGGCAAGCTCCACACCTTTGGCCAAGCCTTGCAAATCCATCGGCTCGGCCACCAGCAGATCACATTGATTCACGGTTTGCTGAATTTTGAATTGCACCGGGAAAACCGAACCGTCGCCCCCTATGGCAGCTGTTTCAACGACAACCGGTGCCATCTCATTTACCAATGCTTCGATGTCGGTAGCGGGCTCAAATTTCAGGGATTTGAATCTGGCAAAATCCACAACAGTCCCTTCTGCCAATACCACATCATCAACAGACAGTGTGCCGGCTATCGGCACTTGCATCAGTTTATAGGCCTTGGCAGGCGGCAGGACATCAAGGCTTTGACCATTCAAAACAGCTTGGGCACCGGCACCCAGGGTAACTGGCCCCGCCAAAACTTCGCGCGTCGCCTCGCCTTGCTGGATTTCCGCCAGCGTCTTGTTCATCGGGGGCACATTCTTTGCCAACGACTTCAACAATTGGCCATTCAGGAATATGGGTTTGACGAGTGTGCTGTTGACCCAAGGCCGCTGGCTCTGCTGGGTGGCTTGCCAAACTTCTTCGGTCACTTGCATGAGTGCAGACTGCACATCGGTGTCTTGCGTGAAGGAATGCCGGATGACTGCTTCAGTGAAAGGAGAATTATCACCGGTTCCGTCCTGCGCCACATTGCCGGGTGAAGTTGCGTAGGCAATCAGGCTGCCAATGGCCCCCTTCTGCTCGGCCAGGCCCTTGCCGACCAGCTTTTCAGTGTCGTCAGCGCCGGACAAATATGCCCGATCCTTGAAGGGATTGTTGCGGCAGGCATCGAGATAGATCAATTGCGCCAATGAGTGACTTTGCATGGAAAGCAGAATGGTTTGCAAACTGTAGGTCTGCGTCTCAAGATCCTGTGGCTCATTCAATGTTGCATCAACCGGAATGATGCGGTTTTCGCCACCAACTTCGATGCCATGCCCTGAATAGTAGAACAGGCTGATTTCGGCACCGTCGAGAGAACGTGTGAAGCGTTCGACGGCCTGTTCAAGTCCAACCCGTGACTGGTCAATCGCCGTGACAACTTCAAAACCCTGCTTGCGCAAAGTTGTTGAAACCAGCTCGGCATCATTCTTCGGATTGGGAAGTTGCGGCACGGATTGGTAAGCCCCGTTGCCGATAACCAGGGCCACCCGCTTGGCACTCGCAAAGCCAGTGTGCGAGATGAGTGTGGCACAGACAACAAATGCAACGATGGCGATGAGTTGTCTTAATATAGACTGCGAAAAACTGCGCTTCACCGATAGCTTCCTTTTCAAGAAGCCCCCACTCTGCAAGATAGCACAAGATTTCAACCAGTGCCAGCCGCCGCCAGCAGCCGCGCACGCCGCAAGAAACGCTTGCAATCCCGCACGCGGCCACCATGTTAGGCCGCTGTTACCGGGGAGCATCAAGATGTCTGAAAAACCTATTGACCACGCCAAGAGCTTGCGAAGTCTCCAGCGTTTGGCCAAGCTGATGGACACCGCCTGGGGCATTCCCTTTACACGTTGGCGTTTTGGCCTCGACAGTCTGGTGGGCCTGATCCCCGGTGGCGGCGATTTGGTGATGTTGCTGATCTCTTCCTACAGTTTGCTGCTGGCCCAGCGACTGGGGGTACCCGGATCGTTGCTGTTGCGCATGGCCGGAAATCTCGCGCTGGATTTTGGCGTCGGCAGCATTCCAGTTGTCGGTGACATATTCGATGTGTTCTTCAAGTCAAACACCAGGAACTTGAAGCTGATCACTGATTTCCTTGAGGAAAAGTCAAAATTTTCGGGTTCGTAAAGTGGCATCAACCAGCCCTTGCGAGCCTCGAAGCTTCTGCCCCGTTTCCGTACCCTGCAAATTTGCCTTTCTGCTTTCCCGCCAAAGACTGTAGAAGACCCCGACGGAGAATGAAGTCACCATGAAGCTTTTGATTGCGACAACAACTATTCTCGCCTGTCTCGCAGGCACCGCCCTCGCCCAGGAACGCGAATGGGTGCTTGATGCAGCCGACGAAGATGCATTTCTGGTTTTTGGTGTCGCCCAAACCGATGATGTTGGCATTAGCTTTTGGTGCAAGATCGGCAGCGAAAAAGTCAATTTGCTGGCACCGGAATCCAAGTCAGGCTTGCAAAATTCCCTGACTGAAACCCTGGCCCTGACAGTTGCCGGCAAAACCTTCAATGTCATTGGCCGGAGGTCATTGGGCGCAGAACCGGGTACTGGCAGCGTGGAGGCGGAACTGACGACTGGTGACCCATTGTTCGATGCCGTGAAGTCCGCTGACCGCTTCAGCCTCACAGCAAGCGGCCACAAATCAGTCTACCCGACAGTCGGTGCCGATTTCGACGGCCTGCTCAAACTGTGCCAGAAGAGCTGAGACCACTTGCCATAGGCACTGTGCCGGCAAGCTTGAACAGGGTTTCGATGGTCGATTGATCGGCCACCCCATCAATGCACGAAGGCCTGAAATGCCGTTGAAAGGCTTTAACCACGTGGCGGCAACGATCATCAAACCGGCCTGTTACTTCAATGCCATAGCCATATAGCTGAAGCGCTGTTTGCAGGGCCGCCACGGCATCACCATGGTCCCCCTCTTGCAAAAATGTTCCGCCCGCGATGACAACTGGTTTAACCCAGTGGCCGACACCATGCTCATGCAACAGCTGCCAGTCAAACTTCTCGCCAGGATCAATCTTGCGGCCCGGAGCCACATCAGAATGCGCCAGCACCCGTTCTGGCCTGATTTGTTGGCGGCGACATACATCATGGCAAAGTGCGATCACGGCGCGCATTTGAACAACAGGAAAAACCGGATAGCCAGCCCGGTGCCCCACATTGTGCACTTCAATGCCAATCGAGGCCGAATTGATATCATCCAACCCCCGCCAATTTGATGCCCCTGCATGCCAGGCCCTGTTGTCTTCATCGACCATCTGCGTGATGGCCCCCACTTCATCGACCAGGTAATGGCAGGAGACGCGCGACTCACGAGCGCAAAGCCAAAGCCTCGCCGCTTCGGCAGTTGCCATGTCGGTGTAATGCAAAAGCAGGATACTTGGAGCGAGGCCGTTCTTGCGGGCTTCATGATTTGGCGATGCCGAGAATATGTGCGGCAACGACGTGCCAGTCAACGCACGGCTTCCTTGGTGATTTGACCATAAGCTGCATTGATGCGGGCCAATCGCTCGGTGGCAATCACCACCAGTTCCTGCGGCATGCCATTGGCGATCTGCTTGTCAGGGTGCAGATCCCGTGCCAGCTTGCGATACTGCTTCTTGACCTCGACAGCCGTGGCATCGGGTGCAAGTCCCAGCACTTCATAGGGATCATCGGCTATAGCCACATGCCGTGACCGGATGCGCGCAAAATCCTTTGATGTGAAGCCAAAAATACCGGCTATTTTCTCGAGGTAAACCAGCTCATCCGGATGTACAGCACCATCTGCCTTGGCGATGTGGAACAATCCGTCAACTACATTTTCCAGCAGTTCAAGGGCTTTGGCGCTTTCTTCATGATTGAACAATTCAGCTACTTGTGAGGCATAGCTGTCAAACCCGGCCACATCCTGCTGGGCCAGGTTGAAAACCCGTTGCACACTGGCCCGCTGGGCCTCCGGCACCTGGAAAACCTGCCCGAATGCCGCAACTTCGTCCTGTGTCACGGTGCCATCGGCTTTCGCCATCTTGGCGCTCAAGGCAATCATCGCTATGGTAAAGGCCACGGACTTCTCCGGCGGCTTAGGCCCGCCGAACAATCCACCCACACCATCGCCAATTCCCTGCACGACATCTGCCAACCGTGACCAAAGTGACATGTGAATGATTCCCGCCGCCGCTACCCGGTGGGGAATTAAGCGGATTTGCTGAAGTAATGGAAGAGATTGAAAACCGGCCTGTCAACATCCTGCCCCTTGGCAATCCGTTGCTCAAGATACCAGGCCCGGCCCGCCACCCAAATCGTCATCCACAATACGGGGATGGCCACCAAGGCTTGCAATACCAGCATCACCGTGTTGCCCAACTCAAACAGCTGCGCCAACGCCCATACTGTTACCCCTGCCGCCGAACCAAAAAGGCATAGAGTCATCAAAGTCACCCCCGCTGCGGCCATAAAGCAACTCAAGGCGCTGGCAGCCCGGTCATTGACGCGGGGCACATAGTCGGGACGTCGAATTTCCTGTTCCATGATGCCACATATGCACAGGGCGGACCAAAATTGCAATGTGCTTGGCAAAAACCCGACTTATACTGCGGGCATTCATCGGGGCATTCAACGCAAGTCGCAAAGAGTGCGCCGTATTTGTAATTTTTTGCAACAACAGGAGACTTTCATGTTCAAACTTTATTCCCGGAGCAACACCGGATCGGCGGCGGTCGAGGCCTTGTTGGCTTTGGTCGGGGCAGACTATCAACTGGTGGAGGTTCCCAAGGAGGAGGATGGTTCGGCACCAGCCTGGTATCACACGATCAATCTGCGCGGCGAAATCCCTTCGCTGCAACTGGATGACCTTTCAATCATGACAGAAAGTGCGGCCATGATGATCCATATCGCCGATTGTTATCCGGCAGCGGGGCTGGCACCAGCCCATGGATCGGCGGCCCGTGCGCAATATTTGCGCTGGTTGGTGTATCTGGCGGCCGCTCCTTACGCCACTGATCTGCGCATGTATTATCCCCAGCGTTATTCAACCAATCCCGACCATGCCGAGGCGATCAAGCAAAAGGCCATCATTGATCTCAATCGGGATTTCGACATCTTGGCTTCCCAGATGGGAGACGGGCCGTTTTTGTTGGGGGCCGGGATCAGTGCCGTTGATCTCTATGCGGCGATGTTATTGGCCTGGTCGGAGGATATGCCGGGGCTGTTCAAACGTCAGCCGAAATTGGCGCGGTTGTTTGAAGCGGTTGCGGCTGTGCCCAAGGTTCGGGCTGTTTGGGTAAGGAACGGTACAATTTGAACAGCGATGAACCGAACTTGAACGGCTGATTGGGCTGATGTTCAGGCGGATGATCCTAAACGTGGGGGTATCAAAACCAACCCACCCTGGAGGATACACCGATGACCAACATGTTTCTTATGATCAGCAACACCCGCAACAATGCAAACGTGTTTGAGCGCATGATGACATCAATGCGCGATAAGGCGCAGCGGACAGCCATGAAAAAGCAGCTGCTGAAGATGGATGACTACCTGTTGCGGGACATGGGCATCGGCCGCCATGACGTCTTGGGCGACAAGTTTTGAATGAGATTCAGATTTTCACCTGAGGGACCTCATCCGGCGCGTTGCGCCACCTTCTCCACGAAGGCGTGGAGAAGGGACAATGGTTGCGACCTGTGCCATCGTTCAATTGGTTAAGAAGTTCTCCAACAAATGCCCTTCTCCATGCCTTCATGGAGAAGGTGCCCCATCGGGGCGGATGAGGTCCCTTTGGCAGCCGCGAAGCTCAAGCCGCCTTTTCCTCAACTTCCATCGATCCCAATCCCAGTACCCGGCAAATCGCATAGACCAGATCGGCGCGATTGAGCGTGTAGAAATGGAAATCTGTCACACCTTCCCGGGCGAGGGCATGGACCTGTTCGGCAGCGACCATGGCGGCCACAAGATTTCGGGTTTCAGGATCGCCATCCAGACCTGAAAAGCGGCGGGCCAATTCCGGCGGCATGAAAGCGCCACACTTGGCCGCAAATTCACAGACCTTGGTGAAATTGGTGATCGGCAAAATACCTGGCACCAGATTGATGTTGATGCCACGTGCCGCGATGCGATCCCGCAGGCGCAGGAAAAATGCATTGTGGAAAAAGAATTGTGACAAGGCGCGGGTGGCACCGTGTTCAGCCTTGTCGGCCATGAAAGCCAGGTCTTCCTCAATCGAAACTGAATCGGGATGACGTTCAGGATAGGCGGAAACCGAAACATCAAATTCGCCGATCTCGCGAATGCCACGCACCAGATCAGCGGCATTCTGATAGCCTTCGGGATGCGGTGAAAAACGTGTGCCAACGCCAGCAGGTGGATCGCCGCGCAAAGCGACGATATGCTTGACGCCCGCTTCTGCATAGGCGCGCACCACATTGTTGACGTCGGCTTTGGCCAGCCCGACACAGGTTAAATGTCCCGCCGCCGCCAGCCTGGTTTCGCTGGTGATTTTGCGCAAGGTGGCAAGGGTGCGGTCTTGCGTGGTGCCGCCCGCGCCATAGGTTACGGAAACAAAATCCGGATTGATCTGTTCAAGTTTTTTCACGGCGGTCCAGAAGGTGGCTTCGCCGTCGCCGGGTTTGGGCGGAAAAAATTCAAAGGATACCTTGATGGAATTCTGGTTCATGCTGTTGTCACTGCGTTGCGGATTGAAGTTGCAAAGACAGGCTTGGGTGCAGCTGTCCAGATCGAAACCGTCAGGCCCTTCTGGTCCTTGATCCAGGGTGGATCGAGGACTTGATGGTGGGTCATGGCAAGGTTGGCGCGGCCGAACCACGCGGTCATTTGTTCGGTCGAAATACCCAGGCGGCGATGGGCATGGTGGTCGCGCAGGTCTTCAAGGTCGTGGGGAGCAAAATCCACGATCAGCACCATGCCGTCAGGTTTCAGGATACGGCGGGCTTCGAGCAGGGCTTTTTGCGGTTCATCAAGGAAGTGCAGGACCTGATGGATGGTCACCATGTCGGCGCTGCTGTCAGCCAGGGGCAATGCATAGATATCAGCTTGGCGGAGCTGGGCGTTACGCAATCCCAATTTTTCCAGATGGCTGCGGGCAAAGGCCAGCATGTCGCGGCTCGAATCAATGCCGTGCAAGTTGCGGGCGCGGGCTGCAAAGAGTTCCAGCACACGGCCTGTCCCAGTTCCAAGGTCAACCAGGGTGTCCAGGGTATTGCGACCCGCGAGATCAAGCATGGCCTGCTCTACACTGGCCTCATCCACATGCAGTGAGCGGAGATCCGACCAATGTGCCGCATTGGCGCTGAAATAGGTGGTGGCCCGTTCCTCGCGCTGGCGGCGCACTTCTTCCAGTCTGGCCAGATCGCCAGAGAGATTGGCATCTTTTACAGGCAGCATATCCACCAAAGCCCGCGCCAAGGCACCGCCCAAGCCTTCATTGCGCAGGCGAAACAACACCCAGTTGCCTTCCTTGTGCCGCGTCAACAGGCCAGCTTCGGTCATCAATTTCAAATGGCGGCTGACCCGGGGCTGGCTTTGGCCCAGTACATAGGTCAATTCTGAGACATTGAGTTCACCGTGGGACAGCACAAAAAGAATGCGCACGCGGGTTGTTTCCGCGATAGCTTTCAAGCCGACGAGCAATTCTTCCACAGCATATTCTCCTTGAACTATATAAACATGTCTTTATATGGATTGCAAATCTTTCGTAAAGCGTCAAATAAATGTCGCATTATCGCTATATCCGCCATTGGCCTTGATTTTGCCGCGACTCATGAACTAATCTCAGTTTGTTCAACTCTGCCGGGGCGCAGCACGGTGAACGCTTTTTGGACGGACTCCTTGAATGATTGACGACCCAACGCGCCGCTTTTTCCTGAAATTGTTCGGGGGCGTGCCACTTGCTCTGGTTATTGGTACTGATGCAGCACCAGCCAATGCCGCAGCCGAAGCTTATGTGGAGCGCATCGGCAAGGATGTGGTGGCGCTGGCCAATGGTGGTTTGCGCGGCAAAAACTTGCGCGGCAAGTTTGCCGGTCTGCTGGGCCGCTATGTGAATTTGCGCAATATTGCCGCGTCATCGCTTGGCACCTATCGCAGCAAAATGCCGGCGGGCGACAAGGAAAAGTTCAACCAGCTGGTGACGACTTATGCGGCCGCCCTTTTCGTGTTTTATGTCGAGAAGTTTCAGGGATCGGATTTTGAGGTGGCGAATGTCACCACCCAAGGCAGCTTTACCGTCGTCAAATCGCGCATTGTCAGATCGGGTGGCGGTTCAGAGCAGATGGTGTTTTATCTCGCTGGAAAAGGCGGAAACTATCAAGTGGTTGACTTGAGCATTCTGGGCGTGCGCCTTTCCATCGCCATGCGCGATGCGTTTTCGCGCGAGTTGAAAAAGTCCAAAGGTGATTTTGAAAGTCTCTATAGTTTTCTGCGCGAAGCTGAAACCTGGTAGTTGCCTTAATCGTGGCTAGAAACGTCGTTAAGGGGCCGTTAACTGGCCATTAACCTACCTGAACTGAAAACCGCATATTCAGGAATTCGAATCATGCTGACACGCCGATCTTTACTTGCCGTCTTGGCTTTTGGTGCCGCTCAATCGGTACTTGTGCCGTTGGCCCAGGCTGAACATCCTTCAGTCAGCTACATGAAGCAGGTGGCCAAGGATTTGCTGGCAGCGCACCGTCAGGGAACTGTGCCGTCCTTCCTGCGGGTGGTGCAGCGCCACGCTGATGTTCCCACCATTGCGCTGGCGGCCTTGGGCAAATATGGCGATAAACTGCCGTCGGCACAGAAATCCAAATACCAGCGCGGTGTGGCCACCTACATGGCCCGCTATTTCGCGCTGCAAAGCCGCGATTACACCGTGGCAAAATATGAAGTCGGGGAAGCCAAAGTCGATGCCAACAAGGATGTGTTGGTGGATACCAAAGTCTATCTGTTGACAGGCCAGGTATACAACGTGGCCTGGCGTTTGGTCTGGCGTGATGGCCGCTACAAGGTCAGGGATGCCAAGGTTTTGGGATTCTGGCTGACGAATTTCCAGCGCAGCGATTTTGTGTCCTACCTCGACAAGCGCAATGGTGACATAGACAAGCTGATCAAGGCGCTTTACGGGTAGAAACCATATCACTTTCCAAAGGGACGTAATCTGCCCCGTTGGGGGCCTGATGAAGTTTGCCATTGCCAACCGCAAGGCTTCGTTAAGCAAGCCGAGTCATAACCCGTTTATAGTTTGCGGAGTTGTGCGTATGGGATTGGCATTGAATGGTTTTGCAGTTGCGGGTTTGATGTTGTGTCTCACCGCCTGTTCCGATGACAAGTCCTCATTGCAGCAATTTGAAACCAAGGGACTGGTGGCTCCCAGCGATTTTTGTGCCAGTGATCCCACCGACTTTGCCAAAGCCCGGAAAATCCGCGACATTGATCAAGGCAATGGCTGCTTTGTCCACAATGCCTATGAAGTTCTGGCAGTTTCGGGCGTGGCTTTCAATAAATCCAGTGTGATGAATTGCAATGTTGTGACGGGCTTTGCCCAATGGCTCGACAATGCCGTACAGCCGGCGGCCGAAAATGCCTTCGGTGAAAAAGTTGTCTCGGTGGTTGTGCCATCATCCTACGCCTGCCGCCCGCGCAACAATATCCGGGGTGGCAAACTTAGCGAACATGGCATGGGCAATGCCATCGATGTTTCAAGTTTTGTTTTGGAATCAGGACGTCGGGTGAGTGTGCTGGAAGGCTGGCGCGGTGCCTCTGACGAAAGCCGCTTCCTGCGGCAAGTCCGTGCCGATGCCTGTGGCACCTTCAAGACGGTGCTCGGACCCGGCTCCGACGCCCACCACAAAGACCATCTCCACATGGACATGCAACGCCACCGCAGCGGCGGAACCTATTGCCAGTAAGGCGTTTGAAGACTTCCCCAAACCAACCATCCCACCCCTGCCCCTCCCCAAAAGGCAGGGGTGAAGACATCAAAGACAAGTGCAGCGTCACCGATACCATAACGATACTCCATGCAATTCCACTTCTGGCTGTCACAATCTGCCGCTATAGCTCAGCTTCCCTCATCTGGCGGATTGGCCCCATTGCTTTACCAAACATCCAAAACAGCTGCCGTCGCAACCCCGCTGCGCTTTTCCTATTCCACAGCCGATCAGCCTTGGCTGCAGCGCGCCGTAATCCAGGCCATCGAGAAAATCGGTGGTCAACGCAAGCTCAAGAAACTCTATGTGCGCCATCAGGAAAATCTTTCAAGAGGCGAGAGCTTTTTTGACAGTGCCATGCGCTTGCTCCGCATCAAAGTCACCTATGACGCTGATACCTTGGCACAGGTTCCCAAGTCAGGCCCCGTCATTTTTGTTTCCAACCACCCCTATGGCGTGCTGGATGGCATTACGCTGACGTGGCTTGCCTTGAAGGCCAGGCCCGACACGAAAGTCTTGGCCAATGACGTACTTTGCCACGCCCCTGAAGCCGCGCAACATTTGTTGCCCGTGGCTTTTGCCCCGACGCGGGAAGCCCGCGAAACCAATGTGCGTTCACGGCTCGCCGCGCAAGACTGGCTGAAGCAGGGTGGTGCCGTGGGCATTTTTCCGGCGGGCGGCGTTTCCACCACCGAACGGCCCTTGCATGCCCAAGCCGTGGACTTGCCTTGGGCCCCCTTTACCGCAAAACTCATCCGCCAGTCAGAAGCCACCATCGTGCCGGTTTTCTTTACCGGACAAAATTCCCGGCTTTTTCAAATCGCCAGCCACATCAGCCTGACCTTGCGTCTCTCCCTGGTATTTCGCGAAACTGCACGGCGCATTGGTTCAGAGCTTGGCGTGCGCATTGGCAAACCGGTTCCCTTCCACGAAATCGCCCATTTCACCAACCGCGAAGACCTGATCCTTGAAATTCGCCGTCGCACTTTCGGTTTGGCAAGGCCTGGAGATATCAAGGGAAGCACCGACGACCTTCATCTGCGCAACGGCAGAATCAAGGGCTGGAAAAGCAAATCGCCGCGAGAGTCCTGATGCCCTGCAAGGAGGGCTTGCGGAAATGCGGGATCAGTTGCACATTGCCCTCTGAACGAAGGGGGCCTTCGAGGTTTTGAGGATTGATTCATGAAGCGTTTTCTCGCTTTACTCAGCTGCCTGACTGTGTTGACGGCCATGCCCGCTGCCCTTCAAGCTGCCAGCAACTGCCCCGCAGGCGGCTTTGTTCTCAATGCGGGTCAGGCCTTCGCCGCCGCTTCCCGCCAGGGTTCGGCCTCAGCCTTTATCGGCGCAGCCTCACGCTATGCCGACACGCGTAGCATCGCCCTTTCGGCCCTTGGCATTCACCGCAAGAAGCTGTCGCGGGCCGATGAGGGCGAATATGTCCGCCTTGCCCAATCCTTCATGGGCCGTTTCCTCGCCCGCTATGGCAACAATTTCAATGTCAGTGGGTTGAAGGTTACGACGTGCAGCGCCAATATCGTCAGCGCGACTTCTTCGGGTGGCAAGAAGATCATCTTCCGGGTTGGCAAAGGCAGGGGTGGCTACCGCGTACAGGATGTCAATGTGTCGTCCATCTGGCTGGCCGGTCAAATGCGCACCACCTTTGTCGGCGTGCTCAACCGCAACAACGGCGACATCCGCGCACTGATGAAATATCTGAGGGGTTGAGGCAGGTTCCGCCGTGCCATGGTAAAACTTCACGCCTCATGGCTGGCTCTCCTGCAGGCTGATTTTGATGCGCCCTACATGGCCGAACTCAAAGTCTTTCTCGAGGCCGAGCGCACCGCCGGAAAACCCATCTTCCCCAAAGCCAGTGAATGGTTTCACGCCCTTGATGCAACGCCACTCGACAAGGTGCGCGTCGTCATTCTCGGGCAAGACCCCTATCACGGCGAAGGCCAGGCCCATGGCTTGTGTTTTTCTGTGCGCGAAGGTGTGCCCCCGCCGCCATCGTTGGTGAACATTTACAAGGAACTGAAATCCGATCTCGGCTTCGACCCACCTGCCCACGGCAATCTCGAACACTGGGCGCGGCAAGGCGTGTTGTTATTGAACAGTGTACTGACAGTCGAAGCCGGCCGCGCCGCCTCCCATGCAGGCATTGGCTGGGAACAATTCACTGACAGCGTCATCCGCCAAGTCAACGCCCTGCCCCACCCCGTCGTCTTCATCCTCTGGGGCACCTACGCCCAGAAAAAAGCTGCCTTCGTCGATGGCTCAAAACACCACATCATAAAATCCGCCCACCCCTCGCCACTGTCTGCGCACAATGGATTTTTTGGATCGCGTCCCTTTGGACGCGCCAATGGATTTCTGCAATCTCAAGGGCTATCGTCAATTGATTGGCGCATCACCTGAAACAAGCACACGCAATGCTTTCGGCCGGATTTCGATGTGTACCGGATTCTTCAGCAGCACCACTTCCCCATCCATCGAACTTAAAAGGGCCTTGCGCTTTTTCTTGAAAAGAGACAATCGCCGTGGTCGCCGTTTGATGGTAAGAGCGACAGCCGAATGTTGCTCAATTGCAGTTTCAAGCGTTCCGCGACGCAAAAGATAAGTCCGCGCCAATCGCATCAACGTGCGCAGCGAAGTGTCATTCAAAACGTAAACCCCAAGAATGCCCCCATCCAGTTTTTCAGGCAGCGACAGATCATGCCTGGCCCCCAGCATATTGTTGCTCACAACAATCATCGGTGAGGTAACCCGCACATGTTTATTGTCAACCAGCACATTCACCCGCACAGGCTTTGGTGCCATCGCCAATGTCATGAAGGCCCGTGCACCCGACAGCATTTTGGTGAAGCGATTGCGATAGCCCATACGCTCCCGCAATCGCGCCAAGCGGGGCTGCAGGCCGAAAGACACTTGGTGCAGAAACAGCTTGTCATT
This sequence comes from Hyphomicrobiales bacterium, assembly GCA_031418195.1. GTDB lineage: Bacteria > Pseudomonadota > Alphaproteobacteria > Rhizobiales > Aestuariivirgaceae > Aestuariivirga. Next base: position 68,315 of record JANOXA010000057.1, read on the forward strand.
TGCAATGCCCACGTCAACAGACTGCACCTTGGCCTGTTTCAACTGCACCAACGCCTCTTCCAACACCGGACTGAAACCCAGGGCACGCACAAACAGGTTCATGGTGCCCAGCGGCAAGGCCCCCAATATCGCGCCATGCTTCAAAACCAACTCCGCCGCAGAGGAAATAGTGCCATCACCCCCACCCGCAATCACCACATCAGCCGTGCCAGCTTTCAAAGCCTTTTCGATGAGGGGCACAACATCGCCATCCGCCAGTGTGACAGTCAAAGGCCGAAACGTGTCCACCAGCGCAGCCTCAACCAAATCCCGCACACCCTCCGCCCCACGCGAACGTACCGTGCCCGCGCGACGATTGATAACCACGAGGCAAGACAGGAGTTTAGGCGGTGGCGGGCGTTTGGACATGGCTGGTGACGCCAATATGGTGCTGGCCGAAATGGAGTTCAACGCTCAATCTCATGCTTCGCCGCCTGCGCCAAAAACGCCGACCGCGTCAACTTGCGGCGCTTGGCAGCCTCGTCGATAGCTTTCAACATGCCGCGCTCGAGGGAAATGTTGGCGGAGACGACGCGGGTGTCATGTTCCACTAGAGGCATCGGGCGGTCAATTGTTATGAATCACACTTTTTTTCGTCATTCCAAACGTGTAACGCAGCGCAGCGGAGTAAGCGATTTGGAATGACGTAATTTTTGGATTTAACTGACCGCCCGATGATCTAAAGGAACCGACAGAAGAAAGGCACCCTCTGCCAAATCCCGCTTGATGGACTTGTCCCTCTTCAACGCATCAATAGACCGTGCCTTAGGCATGGGCGCATCTTCCCCCCACAAACTCAAGGCTTCGGTGGCATTGCAGATGAGATCAGCCATATCATCCGCCGCAGAATAACACCCAGGGACATCCGGGAATTGGACGCCGAAAGCCGAGTCAGTGTCTTTGTGAACGAGCGCGATGTAGTGGGTCATCGGAGGTAGTAGAATTCACAGGTTTTTGATACATGATAACTGATATCTGACGGTTTTTCAAAACCTGATTCTAACAAGCACACAATCACGTTGGAGCAAGTCAGATTTTCGCATGTTGAAAGAAAATACCACCCTAGTACTTGGCGCAGGTGCCAGTTTCGACGCAAAAATGCCCCTCGGAACAGATTTGGCTGAACAGATCGCGGCGATAACCTACTTTGAGTTCGATCACGGTCTAACCAATGGCGATCACCGATTCTTTAGTATACTGCAAGCGGCCTACCCGGATCGCGAAGAACTTAATGACCACCTCAGATTTTGTCGAAAAATTTCAGAAGGAGTTAGACTTTGGCGATCAATCGATAACTACGTCGACTCCAATAGCGTCGAACCCAAAGTCGCGAATTGCGCAAAGCTTGCTATTTCTGAACTAATTTTGCGCGCCGAGAGAGAAAGCCCGCTTTTCGTCCATGACCCGCATAAAGCTCGATTTGATCGGCGCAATATCGGGGAAACTTGGTACGACGAATTTGCTAACATAACATTTCAAAGTGTTCCTCTAGGTCGGATTACTGAAGAGTTGGAAAAACTAAGAGTCATCAGCTTTAACTATGATCGTTGCTTTCAACAGGCAATTGCACTCTGGATTTCAACGGCTTATCATATCACTTTACCTGAAGCTTATGAATTGGTTCGTAGAATCAAAGTCGTATTTCCCTATGGAACAATCGGGCCGTTGCCGAATGCGCAAGGGCTGAATGGTTTGCAATTTGGCGCAATACCTCAAACAGCCACAATGAAAGAGATTTCTGGCATTGTGCGAACATATTCTGAAACGTTACTCGATGAACAAGCCAGTGCTGATCTTTCCGAGGCGTATGGTTTCGGAAAAGTAGTAGTCTTCCTAGGCTGCGCTTACCACCCCCAAAATCTCAAATTACTAAAAGACCAAAGAAACTCTTTCGAGAGGTTCATACTCGGAACTGCCAAAGGCATTTCTGAAGATGGACGCCATCGGGTTGCTTCTCTTATTCTCGAAAGTTTGTTTGTTTTGCCAAACGGTCTCAGAAACTACGACTCGATTATTCCAAACATTCTTGGAAATCAGTTGCGACTGCACAATGATTTTGATTGTTTGACGCTCTTAAAAAACTACAGGCAATCTTTAATCAGATAGCGAGATGCACATAAAAAAGTAGCTTTTTAGGAGATGCTGCTAGCGTCCCCCGGATACTGAAATATTGTCAGAGAGTTCGCGGACACACCCCCTCCCCGCTTCGCGGTACTCCGTCGCCCGTGAAGAACCCCATTTTCACGCGGCTTGAAGTTTTTGCTGCGCAAAAATCATGGCCAGCAACAGGCACAATAAATCCCTCAACCAGTTGAGCAGGAGGCGGAAGTTGTAGCCTGCTGCTGCGAGGATGGCGTT
>JANOXA010000058.1:0-20631 GCA_031418195.1 Hyphomicrobiales bacterium
TTGGCAAAAGCAGATCACCTCTGGCAAACTGCTTGCGGGTGGTAGCTGTCCACATGTGAAACTCCATCGATGCTTCGCAACACCGATTGAATCACAAATGATTGATATCACCCAACTTCTTTTTCGGTCAGACACTTAGACTCGGATGCAATACATTCGGCAATCATTTGAACCATCGTCGTTGGCACGACACCTACGTAGATCAATGGATTCCCGTACAAATTTGAGTAAATATTGTCTGTCCGAGCGCGCATGTCACCCAATAGATAAACATCAAAACTATGAGCTGCTTCACCATCACCAAGACATTTACAATGCCATTGACACAAAGAGTGCCGACGAGGCAGATGAAGCCATGCAGTTGCATTTGAACGGCACTCCAAACGATCTGCCGAAAATTGAAGCTGTCAATCTGGACCTGTTTGAGTAACCATGCAGCAGAAAAAACTTACTTGTATCGGCGAGTGTATGCTGGAAATTGCAAATGTCGGCGAGGGCCTTTTTCGTACAGGCTTTGCGGGCGATACGTTCAATACCGCATGGTATGCACGTGCCACTGCTCCCAAAACCAAACTGTCTGTCGATTATTTTACGGTTGTTGGCGACGATGAAATGTCAAGCAATATGCTCGCATTCATGCATGACAACGGGGTTGGGATAAGCAACATCCACAAATTACCAAAGAAGACCATTGGCTGCTATCTTATTTCACTGCAAAACGCTGAACGCTCATTCACCTATTGGCGTGACGCATCAGCTGCCAAAACTCTTGCCGATGATCCGGATTACCTTTTGAAATCATTGCAAAACTCAGACATAATATACTTCTCAGGAATAACGCTCGCTATTTTAGATAGCCAAAAACGTGATAATTTTTTCCAAGTTTTGAAAGTGCTGAAATCGAGGGGTGTCAGGATTGCGTTTGATTCGAACATTCGACCGCGACTCTGGCCTACTGTAGCTGAGATGCAAACCGCAATTGTACAAGCATACCAAATCACAACAATTGCCTTGCCAACTTTTAGTGATGAACAAACCATTTTCGGATATTCAGAAACTGAGAATTTGGGCGAAGCCATATTAAAATTCGGCGTCGACACTTGTGTTATCAAAAGTGGCGAACACTCCGCCATGGTTATGACGGCTAAAGAATCAACTTTGGTGCCCATTGTCCACGTAAGTCGTCCAATAGATACCACTGGTGCCGGGGACAGTTTCAATGGTGCCTATCTTGCTGCTAACGTGCAAGGGCTTGATGCAGTTGCTGCCGCACGATTTGCTCATAAAATTGCCGCTAGGGTGATTTGTAATCACGGCGCGCTTGTGGATATGACAAAATTCGCAGATTTGGCACTTCCAGAGCCACCTGAAAGTCATTTGCGTTTGGACATTTGAGCGGCAGCCGGTTTCACGAACATTGAGTTAAGGTGTTTTGATGGAACTGGAGGTTTCAGTTGAATAGAAAGAAGTATTTGCGCAAGTTCAAAATCGAGGCGGTCAAATTGCTAAGGGAACGCAGTGTTGCGATTGTGCAAGCGCCACAGTTTCCTTCCAATCCCTTCCAAGCGGGCTGGCCATATCCTAAGACATACAAGCTGGCCGCACTGGCTAAAACCTAGCTGCATGTTTGGTGCCAACAAGATGTTCACCCGACTGGGTTATTTGTAGGCTTACCCGTCACAATTTCCTGACGTGAACGAATCAAACCATTCGTCCCAAGGGCTTTATTACCCGAGCTGGACACAACACTCTGGCTGCTGTGTCAAAGGGCTGGCTTGCTATCATTTGGACAGGAGAGTGTTGATCTTGCACGATTCCTACAAAGCGATAGGCTGACTTTCACGGGCGTCGAGTAAACGCGATCCGGAGGACAAACAATGACACGGAAATTGCGGTCGCAGGCGTGGTTCGGCGGGCAGGACAAGGATGGCTTCATTCATCGGTCGTGGATGAAGAACAGCGGCCTGCCCGATGATGCATTTGATGGGAAACCCGTGATTGGCATTTGCAATACCTTTTCTGAATTCACGCCCTGCAATGCGCATTTCCGTGAACTCATCACCCACATCAAGGCGGGCGTGCTGGAAGCCGATGGGCTACCGCTGGAGTTCCCAGTCTTTTCCTGCGGCGAGTCTAATCTGCGGCCCACGGCCATGCTGTTTCGCAACCTTGCATCAATGGATGTGGAAGAGTCGATCCGCGCCAACCCGATGGATGGCGTGGTCCTGATGATGGGATGCGACAAGACTACGCCGTCACTGGTTATGGGGGCCGCCACTTGTGATTTGCCGACCATTGGCGTGTCAGGTGGCCCGATGCTGAACGGGCGCTATCGCGGCAAAGCGATCGGCTCGAGTACCGATGTTTGGAAATTCTCGGAAGCTGTGCGGTCTGGTGAGATGTCGATGGCAGAATTCAGCGCTGCTGAAAACGCAATGTCGCGATCGCCCGGCCATTGCATGACGATGGGTACGGCCAGCACAATGGCCAGCATGGTTGAGGCGCTGGGCATCACGCTCGCTGGCAATGCGGCCTGGCCTGCAGTTGATGCGCGCCGGGCGCGACTGGCGCGCATGAGCGGGCGGCGCATTGTCGAAATGGTGCGGCAGGACATTGTGTTGTCGCAGCTGTTGACGCTCGAAGCTTTTGAAAATGCGATCCGAGTTCTGGGTGCCATTGGTGGATCTACCAATGCTGTGGTGCATCTCCTAGCCATCGCTGGCCGTGTGGGCGTGGACCTGAGCCTGGACGATTTTGACCGGTTGGGGCGCGGAGTGCCAACCGTGGTCGATCTGATGCCATCAGGAAGATTCCTGATGGAAGAGCTGGCTTATGCGGGTGGCATACCTGCCGTCATGCGGCGAATTGGGCACTTGTTGCACGGCGAAGCTCTCACAGCCGGGGGCGAGACAGTGGCCGAGCGCATTGCTGCTGCCGAAATCCTGGATGATGAAGTGATCCTGCCCCTTAATCGCGCCTTAGTGAATGAAGGTGGGCTGGTCGTGTTGCGAGGCAATCTTGCGCCCGATGGTGCCATTCTGAAACCCTCTGCAGCAAGTCCAGCTTTGATGCAGCACCGCGGACGGGCTGTCGTGTTCGACGATATCGACGACTACAAGGCGCGGATCGATGACCCGGCGCTTGAGATTTACGCAAACAGCATCATGGTGCTGCGCAATTGCGGGCCTCGCGGATATCCCGGCATGGCCGAGGTGGGCAACATGGCTTTGCCCAAGAAGATGCTGGCGCAAGGCATTCGCGACATGGTGCGAATTTCCGATGCGCGCATGAGCGGCACGGCCTTTGGCACAGTTGTACTGCACGCAGCACCCGAGGCGGCTGTGGGCGGGCCTTTGGCATTGGTCAGATCGGGAGACGAAATCACGCTTGATGTGAAAGGACGGCGACTTGAGCTGCATGTGAGTGAAGCGGAGCTTGGCGCGCGCCGCGGGGCTTTCGTGCCTGCGACGCGCAATTATCGCGGTGGCTATGAGGCGCTCTACGTCAACCATGTGCAGCAAGCTGACCGTGGCGCTGATCTGGACTTTTTGGTGGGACGCCGGGGCGCTGCGGTGCCGAGGGAAAGCCACTGATGCGCAGGGGCGTTCACGCGATCCTTTATGCATTCTTTGACGAGGCCGAGCGCCTGGATCGAGCTGCAATGCGGGCGCAAGTTGAGATGTGCATTGAGTCGGGTGTTGCCGGAGTTGCTGCATTCGGGCTGGCGACGGAGGTGGCCAAGCTGAGTTTTACCGAGCGTGTGCAGGTGATGGAATGGGTCGCCCATGATGTTGCGGGTCGGGTACCGGTGGGTTTTACAATCACTGGCGGGTCAGTTGCAGAACAGGTGGAAGGCTTGCACCAAGCGGAAAGAGTCGGTGCTGACTGGCTGATCCTGCAGCCACCTGCCGTGGGCCACTATGAGGCGAGTGAATATTTGGAATTTTTTCTCCGCGTAATGGCAAAGACGTCGTTGCCAGTTGCCATTCAAAACGCGCCGCAATATCTGGGTCGCGGTCTATCGGACTCGGACATCACCAACTTGCGACAGCGGGCAACGAACTTCACTTTGATCAAGTCTGAGGCGACAGCAGCGGAATGCGCAAGGTTAATCGCGTCGTCCGGCGAAGGCTTGGCCGTATTCAACGGTCGCGGCGGGCAAGAAATGATTGCTTGCCTCGACGTCGGCTGCGCCGGATTTCTGCTCGCCCCTGATCTTGTGGACTATGGCGTCGAAGTCATGCGGCTGTGGGACAATGGCGACCGCAACCATGCAGCGGCATTGCATGAAAAGACGGTGCCTGCCATTGCCCACGTAATGCGTTCAATTGAGCACTTGATATGCTATGGCAAGCGTCTGTTCGCCCTGCGCGCTGGCTTGACGGTAAAGGATCGCGCACCCGCACTGCGGCCGGATCCGGTGGAGTTGGCACAAATTGAGAAAATAGCGCAGGCGCTTGGTCGCTTTGGTCAGGTGGCAAAGGCTGCCAGGGAATAGCGAATGATGGTTGGCCAATCTGGCGTGATTGCCAATGCTGTTGGCACGCCGCGGGCTGCAATCGGGTTTGCTGAGGTTGCCGCCCAGTCTCCGAGGTCAAAGGCTCCGCAAACAGGTTCCAGCCCGATGCCACGGAACTGATTGTGCCAGGGTGCGCCGCCAATCCCACGGTCGGTGTGCCAAATCTGCAAGGATGGCAGCAGGCTTCGGTCCCAATCGATGATCAGGCCAGCGTCCTCGTCAAGGTAAGTGGCCGTGAGCGGACCCCGCATGCCGCAAAGTTGTAGGTTGAGATCGGTTTGCGGCAACAGGGGCACATGGGACATGTCAATCGCGCCACCCAGACGCGGGACCTGTGACAGTGTTGCAAAATCCTGTGTAACGCCGGTTGGCGTCTGGCCGGGATGAGTCAAGCCAAAGGCAAAGTCCGCTGACAAATGCAACCGCCCCGGTTGATCCGGCAGGCGCAGAATGGGATGCAAGCCGACAGAGACAGACGCAGCCTGGCGCGCGTGGATCGTCAGGCTCAAATCCAAAGTCGGTGCGTGCTCACGTGCGGCGATGGTGCGGGTCAGGCGCGCGACGGGTGACGTCTCTGGGTAAGGCAGTGACAGCGCAATAGAATGGGCTGTGGCACTGTCCACCGTCCACTCCGCATCGGCGGCTGGGCCATGAATCATGCCGGGATCATTCACAGTCAGCACTTTGGCCCAATCGGCCGGAGCATCGGGAACCGCTCTGGCGCGACCAAATGGCAGACACACAAAATCTCCACCGAGCTGGCGCAGGTGGCCGCTGATTGCATGATCCGTTACGGTTCCCATCCAGGGTGCGCGGGCGAAAGGCGCAAAGGGCCCGCGCGATAACTGGAATGTGCAATCCGCCAGCATCGCGGCCGTGGTCAACACACGAGCCTGTCCATGTGTCCAGATCAAGTCATGGCTTTTCACGGTGCTTCAAAGACCAGAATCGCGCCGGGGTTGGCCACCTCAAAGGCAGCACCCCCTTCTGCTGTGTCATGGGCACCGCCAATATCGGTGACAACAAATATGCGCCGTCCGTCCGGGCTGATGGCAAGATCGCGATAGCGATTGTCCGTGCGCCAAAGCCGCTCGGGTTTTCCTGCCGCCTTTTGACCATCGGCACTTAGCGGGATTCGATACACTGAGCCGCGTTTCAATGCTGTTACGAGCAGGCTGTTTTGCATCGCGGGCCATGCAGACAAGTTGGCCGGATAAATTTCAATCGATGAGGCAGCTATTGTGGGCCAACAGACGAAGTCTGCGCCGCCACAGGCCGGATCTTGAAAGTTATTTGTAGAGGGTACGGTGAACAGTGTGGCAAGAGGATCCCGCATTGCACCTTCCCAAGCGGTTTCATCCGCGATCGGAACGGAAGGGACTATTGTGATATCGGAAAATTGCAGCTGGGCGCACGGCGTTATGGCATCCGCCCAGCGCGCATATTTATAAGCCATGTTGTCCCGGAAGCCAGACACATGCGGCCATCCATAATTGCCACCGCTGCGCAGAACATTGACTTCGTCATCGGTCTTTGGCCCTTGTTCAGACGAATAGAGTGTGCCGTCCGGACCAAAGGCAAGACCCTGCGGGTTGCGGTGGCCATAGGTGAAGACATGACTCCTCACGCCGTTGAGTTCAGGATTGTCGGCGGGTATAGCACCTTCCTGTGTCAGGCGCAGAGATTTGCCGACATAGGCCGCATAATCTCCAATTGCGACTTCAGCCGCCGTTGGCAGGCGCTGGGCTTCCGTTGGCAAGCACCAATTTGCCAACTGGTTGTTCCCCATGTCGCCGATCGTGTAATAGAGCATGCCGTCCTGCCCAAGTTTCAGCCGTCCGGCGTTGTGGTCCGCCCCGGCGGGCAATCCTTCGAGCAGCGTTTTCTGGTCTAACAATTGGCCCGAGGCTGGATCGAACGTGAATCGCACGATGCGCGTGTACAGCCGTGCATATGGATCATCTGCCTTTTTTACAGTGGGGTCAGGCGCGCGCGTTGCATCGGCATAGGTATAAGCGGCAAAGACGTACGGCGTTCCTTTGAGCAGGTCGGGGTGCACAGCCAACCCGAGGAGCCCATCCTGCCAGCCCGGCACCATCACGTCGTCAATCTTGGCGGCAACTGCGACGTCACCGGTATCAGGATTAACACGCAGGATTTGCGCGCCCACCCTTTCAGTTACCCACAATTTGTCGTCTGGCCCCCAGGTGATCTCCCAGGGTGCCGCAAGTTTGCTGATTAAAACGCGGGGGGTCACGTCTTGTGCAAAGAGCGGTTGCACCATAAAAAACGTGGCGAGTGCGAGAAAGATTGCGCGCATCAGAAATTCCTGTCTAACCAATCTAGAGTGTACGGACATTCACCGGCACCCGGTAAAGCGATGTGGTGGCGGTCATGAAGAGCCATCCACCATCTTTGCCGCCGAAGGTGAGGTTGGCGGTGCGCTCCGGCAAAACGATGCGCCCGATCATTGTGCCATCCGGCGCGTAGCAATGCACCCCATCTGCATCCCCACACCAAAGATTGCCTTCGCAATCGAGTCTGAGTCCATCAAAACTTTTCGCCTGGGAGCTGGCAAAGACTTCACCGCCTTCCAATCCATTGGGCGTCACGCGGAAGCGGCGAATGTGATTGGGATGCTCCGGTCCTTCAGTGCTGCCGGTATCGACGACGTAGAGCAGGCTTTCGTCGGGTGAAAAAGCAAGGCCGTTCGGCATCACCATGTCATCGATCATTTGGGTCACGCTTCTGCTTGTGGGGTCGAGCCGCCACACATGGCAACCAGACATTTCGCGTTCACCTTCATAGTCCGGCCCGGCGTATGACGGATCAGTGAACCAGATTGTTCCGTCTGATTTCTCGACCACATCGTTCGGTGAATTAAAGCGCAGGCCGCCTGCCCTTTCGGCAAGCACTGTTACCTGTCCTGTAACTTCGGTGCGGGTCAGGCGGCGGGTTGAACCTTCGCAAGTTACAAGCCTGCCACGGCGATCCCGGGTGTTGCCGTTGGCCCCGCCAGAAGGCTGGCGAAAGGGCCGAATAACACCTGTCGCCTCGTCCCAACGCAACATAAGGTTTGCCGGAATGTCTGACCAAACGAGATAGCCTTCGGCAAACCAGGCTGGCCCCTCAGTCCAGGTTCCACCGGTCCATAGTCGCTCAACACGTCCGCCCGCGACAGGAAAGGACGCGAAGCGAGGATCGAGGGCGACATAGGGATCGTGATTGAAGATGTCGTGGGTCACGATCAGCGCTTGAGCGGGTTCAACTTACGCCACTCTTCATATTCGCCGCGCGCATCATCAGAGAGCGGGTAGTAGCGCTGCAGCGATCCACCCTGCAGCAGCATGTATTTGGAGAAATCCTCCCAATCATGGTGCGTTCCAGCGTGGTCGATCACCTGTTGGCCAAGTGCTGCTGGCACACAGACTGCACCGTCATCATCGGCGACAATGATGTCGCCCGGGATGACTGTCACACCGCCACAGGCGATGGGACAATTGAAATCAAACGGCATCAATCCGGTCTGGGTATGGAAATTTGGTGTCAGGCCGTTAATCCACAGTGGCATGTCGAGTTCAGTCTGTCCGGGGTAGTCGCGCACGCAGCCGTCAATCACCATGCCAATGCCACCGCGCCCCTTGAAGAAAGTCATCATCATCTCGCCGAAGATGCCCGCTGTCATGTCTCCACGCGCGTCGACAACGACAATGTCTCCGGGTTGCGCGTGATAGAGCACGTGGCGGTGCAATTGCTTTTCGGGGTCGTTGTATTCACCATCACCATATAGGTCTTCGCGTTTGGGCATCATCAAAAGGGTCAGCGCTGGGCCGGCAATGGCCTTACCCTTGTTCCAGCTGACAGGACCCTGAATATGCGGCTGCCGGATGCCGAGGTTCGCCAGTGTGCCTGCCACAGTGGCGGCCCCTAGCGCCTGAAGTTTGGCAACCACCGCCTTGTCAGGTCTTGTGATATCTTTCGTGATCGTCATTTTTTTCCTACCAGTTTGTCACTGATCCGTCGCGGCGCTTCAGGTGAGGCGCTTCCCAGAAACGGAAGCTTTCGCGCGTCAATGCTTTCTCGTCTATCTCAATACCCAGTCCTGGTGTGTCGGACACCTCATAGACTGCACCCTTGAGTTTGGGTTGTTGGATGAACACATCATCATTCTGGCCACCGCCATAAAGGTCATCAGCATTCACCCGGGTTTCGAGCCAGGAAAAATTGGCAACTGCTGCCGAAAAGTGAATTGTGGCTGCTGTGCACACTGGTCCCAGCGGATTATGCGGCATGAGGTCGACATAGTGCGCCTCCGACCAGCCAGCGACCTTCATCGCTTCGGTGAAACCGCCGACATTGCAGAGATCGAGACGATTGAACTCATGCAGGCCGCGCTCGATGTAGGGCAGGAACTGCCACTTTGAAGCAAACTCTTCTCCTATGGCAAAAGGCACATCGGTCAGCTTGCGCAGCTGCGCGTAGGCGTCCGGCGTCTCGTCACGAATTGGCTCTTCGAGGAAATCGAGCGTGCCCTTGGGCATTTTCTGGCAGAAGCTCGCGGCTTCGGCCACGCTGAGGCGATGGTGCCAGTCAATGCCCAGGACAACTTCATCGCCAAGCACCTCACGTGCTTCGACGCAGGCGCGAGCGGTTGAGGCGATATGTTCTCGCGGTTCAAAGATAACGCCATCATCGCGGAAGTCAGGAAAGAAACGGACACAGTTCCATCCTGCCGCGATCAGTTTTTGCGCCTGTTCGATCCGACCCTTGCTATCGGGAGCATTGGTGGAAGCAAAGGTCGGGATCACATTGCGTTGCTTGCCGCCCAGAAGCTGGTGCACCGGCACACCAAGGGCCTTGCCCTTGATGTCATGGAGCGCAATGTCGATCGCCGAAAGTGCCGCCTGCAACACACGGCCACCTTCGAAATACTGGCTGCGATAGACTTCCTGCCAAATGGCACCAATCAACATGGGATTGCGGCCACACAGGAACTCGGCAAAATGTTCGACAGCACCCACAACTGCCTTTTCGCGGCCCGATAGGCCGCTTTCACCCCAGCCGAAAACACCCTCATCGGTTTCCACCTTGACCAACATTTGATTGCGGTGTCCTATCCAGACGGGGAATGGTTTGATGGAAGTGATCTTCATGTCACCAACTCCAAAGCGTGCCGTCTTCGGCCCTGGCGACTGGTAAATAGGCTGGCTCATAAGGATATTTTTTTGCCACTTTCTCGTCGAGCTCGACACCGTGCCCCGGCGTTTCACCTGCAAAGAGGTAGCCACCTTTTTGATGCCAGGCGTGGGGAAACATCTCATGGGTCGCTTCGGTGTAGCCTGAATATTCCTGCACGCCGAAATTAGGCACCCACGTATCGAGATGAATATTGGTTCCCATGGCAATAGGCGAAACATCCATCGGTCCATGGCAGCCGGTGCGGACATGATAGATTGAGGCAAAATCGAAAATGCGTTTGAGACCGGTGACACCACCGGCATGCACGGATGTCACGCGGATATAATCGATCAATTGTTCAGAGATCAACTTCTCGCAATCCCAGATCGTGTTGAATATTTCACCAACTGCAATTGGCGTTGTGGTGTGCTGGCGGATCAGGCGGAAGCCTTCCTGCAATTCGGCTGGAACCGGGTCTTCAAGCCAAAACAGACGATGGGGTTCAAGGTCTTTGCCAAGCCGCGCCGCTTCTATTGGTGTCAAGCGGTGATGTGTATCGTGCAGCAAGTGAACGTCCCAGCCTACCGCATCACGGATTTTTTCAAAAAGCTTTGGAACCAGTGGCAGATATTTGTGTGTGGCCCAAACCTCCTCGTTTGGCCGTACCGTCACCATCCCACCCTGGCCCTGATTGGTTTCATGGCCCGTGCCATAGATCGGCGGCAAACCGGGAATGGCAACTTGTGCGCGGATTGCATCCATGCCTTTTTCCCGCATTGCCAAAACTTTTTCGACTGTCTCTTCGATGCTCATGCCACTTGCGTGGCTATAGAACATTACTTTCTCGCGCGAAGCTCCGCCCAGCAATTGATACAGCGGCATGTTTGCGGCCTTGGCCTTGATATCCCAGAGCGCAATATCAATGCCTGAGATCGCCGCCATGGTGATCGGCCCGCGCCGCCAATAGGCACCCTTGTACAAATACTGCCAGATATCTTCAATCCGATGAGCATCCTTTCCAATCAGAATTGGAATGACGTGGTCCTGCAGGTAGGAAACCACGGCCAATTCCCGACCGTTCACCGTGGCGTCTCCAATGCCAGTCAGACCTTGATCGGTGTAGATTTTTACTGTGACGAAATTTCGTCCCGGCGAAGCAACAATAACTTTGATATCGGTGATCTTCACTGTTCATCTCCACTCGGATGGACCCAGCCGAGCAGGCGCTCCGCCTTGGCTGATGTCATGAAACTGGCTCTTGCTTCAAAGGGTCCGCGAATGGGGACGCTCGGGAAATGCTCTGCCGCAAGTTCGCGCGAAGGAATGTCAGACGCTGTGTCGGGTGCCACGATGTAAAACACTTCATGTCCCTTCAGATCAGTTTGCACGGCCTTCAGGCAAGCATCTGCCGCCATGTCACGACGGGTATAGGCCCAGATCGTCTTGGCCACGTCCCATGTCAGGGTGCTGTAGTGCTGCATTGCGTAAGCACGGTCTGGCAGAACCCAATGAAAGCGGAGCGAGGCGATGGATATGCCTTCATAGCGCCGCGCGAATGCATCAGCTTGCTGTTCGCATATCCATTTCGACAATGAATAGGGATCCTCAGCGTAGTTCGGATGATCCTCGTCAATCGGGAAATAATCATAACGAGGTTTGCGGGAATAGGCCTGGCCAATGGCATTGACTGAAGAGGCCTGGCAGATGCGCATGATACCATTCTCGACAGCAGCCCGCATCGCGTTGTAGCTGCCCACCACATTGTTGTTGTGAACGATGTGGTTGGGTTCGTTCATGGGATGCGGAATGGCAGCCATATGGATCATGGCATCACAACCTGCGAATGCTGCGACCAACGCATCATAGTCTGATACGTCAGCTTTAATATAACTAACGTTTGCAAGCGGTTCAGCAGAATCAACACGATCAATGCTGACAACCGAATAGCCCTGCGACAATGCGGCGTCGGTGATGGCCTGTCCGATGCCGCCGCTGCCACCTGTGACAGCAATCTTCATGCTTTGGCCCCGGCGTAAACTGCCTCTTGCAAACCGCGAATATAACCAATGGCATAGAGGCGGCCAAAAGCAGAATATCCGGCATCGGAATTGCTGTCGCCCTCGACTGTGGGTACATGGTCAGGGCGCAGCACACCGTTAAAGCCAATGTCGCGGTAGGCCTTCATGCAGGCCAGCATGTCGGTCTTGCCGGCGTCATGCCAGGTTTCATGGAATGCCTCGGGAACACCCTGCACGTCACGGAAGTGAACGAAAGAAATGTGCGGACCGAACTTGCGGATGACCGACGGAAGATCGTCGGTCATCAAGGTGAAGTTGCCTTGGCAAAGTGTGATCGTGTTCATCGGACTTTTGGATATATCGAGCAGTCTTTGATAGTTGCTAACTGAACGCATGATGCGGCCCACACCGCGAATGGGTGACAAGGGCGGATCATCAGGATGCATCGAGAGCTTGACCCCTGCCTTTTCCGCAACGGGCAAAACACGGTTCAGAAAATATTCGAGCGTCTCCCACAGCTTCTCTTCACTGATTGGCGGTTGGTCCGTCAGGTCTTCCCGAACGTCCTTCAGGTTGAAACTTGTGACCACCGAACCACCGCGCGAAGGGGTGGCCATGTTGGTGCGCAACCAGTTGAAGTCGGTCATCCATTCATAACACCAAACAGGGATGCCGAGCTTGCCCATGTTGACCAGCAACTCGCAGACGATATCTATTTCTTCGTCTCGTCCTGGCAGCCCGCGCTTGGCCTTGTTGAGGGGAGGACGCGCCTCGATCACCCGAAGCTCAAACCCGCCTTCTTCATACATCGCGTTCATCCGTGCGAGGGGTGCAAGATCGCACACCCGCTCGCCGGGCTGGAGCATGTCGAAGGGCAGACCACCCACGGCAAGATCGACTCCGGCCTGGCGTGCCAGACGCCAGAGCGGCTGCGGTTTTGGTGGGATGAATTCAGCTATTTCCAACATCATGGTCCTCAAGTCGGCAAAAGTTCGGATAAGGCGTCGCCAGCAACCTGGGGAAACCGGGCATGCAAGTGGCAGGCAGCAGCCTGGTGATCTTTCATGCGAAAAAGCGATGGCTGCGTCGCACAGATTTCAGTTGCTTCAGGGCAGCGAGAACGGAATGGACAACCACCTATGGCTTCTCCGGCTTCGCGCGCCTTTATTGTGTCACTACCCCAACGCTGGTTGAGATTTGGCCACGGAATCGAATCGACCAACAGTCTGGTGTAAGGGTGTTGGGGATGTTTGATCACATGATCAACATCTCCTGCTTCCATGACACCTCCCCGGTAAAGCACCACAATCGACTTGGCGATATGATAGGCGGTGGTCAGATCATGGGTGATGTAGATGATCGATACGCCATGATCCCGTTGCAGGTTGCGCAAGGTTTCCAGAATCGAGGCGCGGAGTGAGGCATCCACCATCGACACAGGTTCATCGGCGATCAACAGCCGGGGCTTTAGCAAAAGCGCTCTTGCCACGTTGATCCGCTGCCGTTGCCCCCCCGACAACTGATGCGGAAAACGACCCAACACGTCCTCGGCCCGCAGACCTACAGCGGTCAGCGCTTCAACCATTTTATCGCGAGCCTGGGAGTTGGATGTCGCCAGTTTGAATTTTTGGATAGGGACCGTAAGCAAATGGTCAACAGTATAGAAAGGATTGAAGACGGCAAATGGATCTTGAAACACTGCCTGCACTTCGCGGCGGAAAGCCATTTTCTCTTGGCCTGCAAGCTTGGTGATATCCTTGCCGCGGTAGAAAATCTGACCGGTGGATGGCGTGATGAAGCCCAGCAGCAACATGGCTAACGTTGTCTTGCCGCTGCCCGATTCCCCGGCGACTGTGAGGATCGTCGGTTCGTCTTCCTTCAAGACAAGCGAAACGTCTTGCAAGGCAGTCGTTGATTTCGTGTTGATCAGACCCCGCGTGTACGTCTTGGAGACATTGCGCAATTCCAGAAGATTACCCATCTCACGCCTTTCCATTGAAGAGGTGGCAGGTGACGAGGCGGCCATCAGACAGCACACGCGTTTGCGGACGCTCGGTGCGGCAGTTGTCACGCAGCTCTTCGCAGCGTGGATGAAAGGCACAGCCGGAAGGCAATCGTAAAATAGACGGTGCCAAGCCCGGAATGCCCTGAAACACACCCTTGTTGTCGAGGTTGGGCAAAGACCGGATCAACGCCTTGGCGTAGGGGTGGTAGGGATGGGTGAACATGTCACGCACGTCTGAAACTTCCACCAGCCTGCCTGCATACATCACTGCCACACGATCTACGAATTGCGCCATCAAGCCCATGTCATGACCAATCAAGATAACCGCTGCGCCGATCTGGTCTTTCACACGGTCAATGGTTTCCATCACCTGGCGCTGCGTGACCACGTCGAGAGCCGAGGTCGGCTCATCTGCGATGATCACCTTTGGTGCCAGCAGGATGCCAATGGCGATGCAGACGCGCTGCTTCATGCCACCCGACAATTCGTGTGCATACATGCGAAAGACCTGCGGATCGAGATCGACCGATTTCAGGGCGTGAATGCATTGTTCTTCGATCTGGGATTTGGTCTCGCCTGCGCGATGCGACTTGATGGCATCCACCAATTGCGCCCCGATCCGCGTTACCGGATTGAGCGAGTTCATCGCCCCTTGCGGAATGTATGCAATCTTTGACAAGCGGGCTTGCCGCATCCGTTCGAGATTGAGCGCCATGAGATCTGTGTCACCAACGATGACACGACCACTTTCGATCCTGCCGGGAGGCTTGATCATCCGCATCATGGCGAGCGCCAGGGTGGATTTGCCTGACCCCGATTCCCCGACCATGCCGAGTTTCTGTCCGGCATCAAGCGTAAAGCTGACGTCGTCAAGCGCCTTGGCCCGGCCAGCATCGGTGAAATAGGTGACGTTCAGGTTTTCGACTCGCAGGATTGGTTGCATCATTCGGTCCTGCGCACTCGTGGATTGGCGAGCTCATCCAACCCCATGTTGATGAAAGCAAGCGAACCAAGGATGAGGACCATGGCGACAGCCGGAGCAATCGGCCACCACCACCAGCCATTGAAGAATGCGCCCTGTCCCTGCGCCGCCCAGATCAGATTGCCCAGAAGAGGTTCGCGCAAAGGGCCTAATCCCAGGACGGCCAGATAAAACGCAGCAAAGACTGCCGAGAACACCTGAACCACGAAGGCCGCAGCGATAAAGGGCAGGAGGTTCGGCATGATTTCTTTAAAAATAATGCCGAAGCTCGACATGCCCGAGAGCTTGGCAACAGCAACGAATTGCCGCTCCTTCATCGTCATCACCTGCGACCGCACGACCAAGGTTGTCCCCATCCAACCTAGCATGACAATGATCATCGCCATCATCAGAATTGTGACAGAGCGCTTGTCAATCGAGCCTGCAACGACAACCTGGATCAGCAGAACTGGAATTGGCGTCAGGATCAGGCAGACATTCTTGATGATCGCATCAATCCAGCCGCCGAAATAGGCCGAGATAAAACCAAGGAACACCCCAATGAAGGTGCCAATTGCACCAGCCAAAAGACCGATGGCCGCAGTCTGCCACATGCCAACCACCATGGAAGCAAGCAGGTTGCGGCCAAAGAAATCCGTGCCAAATGGATATTTCCAGCTTGGTGGTTTGCGTGCAGGAGCCGAAAGCGGATACGCATCTTTTGTGTCAATCAACATGAGCCCGATGAGCGTAAAGGCGATCAGCCCCAGCATGATCAGGAGCCCAATCGTCAGGCTCTTGTTGCGCCGCAGGTAGTTCAAGACCAGCCGGGCGCGACTGGGTTGCAGGGAATTGGTCTCGGTCATCACTGTCACTTGCCCCATCCCTTCAATTTTCCCTGATGCGTGGGTCAAGCAGCGGATAGATGAATTCCATCAGAACCATGATTGTCGCCACCGCTGTGGTGATGAACAAGACGATGCCATAGATGACCGGGAAATCGTTTGCCCTGATGGCGTTGTTCAGTGCAGTGCCAATGCCTGGCAGGCCGAAGATGCCTTCAAGGATAATGGCGTTGGTCACAACTGTGCCCAGCGCAAGTGCCAAACCCGTTGCCTGGGGCAAAAGGGTGTTGCGCAAATAATAGTCGCGAAAAATGCGGCCCGCCGTCAAACCCTTGTGTTCGGCAAATGTGACATAGTCTTCGCCCTGAATTGTGATGCCCATGCCGCGCATCGAAAGAACCCAGCCTCCAACCGAGCCAAGCACCAGTGCCAGACCCGGCAGCAATTGATGCTTCAAAAGGTCAAGCCAAAAACCAAAATCATTCCAGTTTGGAACAATGCCAATGGAATAGGCACCACCGAGTGGCAGCAGTTTCAGCCGGAAGCCGATGAAGAAGAGGAGTAGAACTCCCATGATCACCGGCGGCACACCGGTCAAAAGTATAAAGGGTGTTGCAACGGCCCTGACCCAGCCTGGCGCACGCGGCCATGCCGCCAGGGCACCAAGCAGGTTACCTATTATGAAGCTCAAAATCGTAGTCACAAGCAAGAGCGCCAAGGTCCAAGGGATGGCTTGCATGATCAACTCGATCACCGTTGCTGGATAGCGGTTGAGTGAGACGCCAAAGTCGAAACGAACTATCTGTACAAGGTAGTCCCAGTATTGTTCGATTAACGGCTTTTCGAGGCCGAATTGTTTGCTGTAGCTTTCAATGATTTTTTCAAGATCGGCGGGCGAAAAGCCGCCTGTACGCGCCAGTTCTGCAAAACGTTCGCGGATCGGGTTGGTCGTCGACATGCGCGGAACAAAGAAAACAATTGTTGCCGCAGACCAGACGACCAGCAGCAAAAACAGCATACGTTTGGCGATCAGCCGCAGGATCAAGTCATTCACTCCAATTCAGGGAAATTGCCGCGTCCGCAGGCACTGCACAGGGTTGACGCGCGGGGGTTGCCCCCCCGCGCGTCAAACAGTTGCGTGACGACGCCCGATCAGGCCTTCTTGAGACCTGCAACCACCAGAAGTCCGGTGTGGGCCCAGAAGGCACCGTTCGATCCGCCTGCCACGTTTGCGGCTGTCGGCCAGTTGGACCAGTAGGTTTGGTTGTAAGCAATACGGTGCAGCCACTGGATGATCGGAACGTCGATCTGCTCTTTCCAATAGATTTCGAGTGCTTTGACCGCATTCTCCTTAAAGACCGGACTGTCTGAGGCCAGCGGTGCCATAGCATCCACGACTTTGTCGTATTCCGGGTTGGAGTAGCGCGAGAAACGGTTGTTGCCCGCCGACGTGCCAATCGCTTCTGAGAAGCGGCCATGGAACAATTCAAACGCCGCATAAGGATCCTGCAATGAGGCGCCGTGACCGAACATGTAAAGGCCCGGTGCCCCATCTGCCATGCTCTGATAGGCGTTCGAACCGAAGTTCACCGAAGCATCAAAGCCCGAGGCGAGCAGGAATTCAACCAGAACCGGCACGATGTCGCTGTGTATGCCTTCAAAGCCATGTATCGTGCAGTTGACTGTCGCACCGTCCTTTTCCCACAGGTTTTTGGCGTTCATCTTGTAACCAGCTTCGGTCATCAAGGCTGCGGCTTGGGCCGTATCAAAAGCCCGCGGCTGCAAGGCTGTTTCCACTGCCTTGACTTCGGGGCTGTCAACGAATGCTTGGAGTCCGGGGTAAAGCGGGAAAGGATAGATGGTCGAGATCTTTGCGCCTTCGTAGAGAACCTCGTCAATCTTGTCGCGGTTGATGGACAGGTTAATGGCGCGGCGTACACGCACATCGTTAAAGGGTGCAACCTTGGTGTTCATCCACAATGAGTTTGGCCACCAGTCGAGGTAACCATAGGGGCTGGCATTGGCAGTATGGGTCGTGATCTTGGCGTTCTGCGCGAGAATGTTGCCGATGACAGACGAGCGCATGTCGAGAGCGGAGTCCATTTCGTTGTTCACAAGGCGTTGGGCGATGGTATCCATGTTCTGGCCGACCTGTCCACCCAACTGGACAATGACAACGCGCTTGACGTCAGGCAATTTTGCGACACCCGCTTCGGCGGCCCACCAGGTTTCACGCAGATTGAAAATTTTCTGGTTGGCGTTCCACGCAACAAGATCATAGGGCCCTGAGTGTGGCATCTCGGTGCCGCCAGTCACGGCATTCACATCAGCGGCACCTTCAAAAGCATGGGCGGGAACGATCGGAATGCCCGTGTCAAATTTCAGGCACAGAACTTCAAACTTGAAGCGTGGCGCTGGAATCTTGAACTTCACATCAACAGTCAGGTCATCCACTGCGGTGGCGCTTTCCATGAACTGCACGAAGGCGGCATGATATGGCAGTTTGGTGTTCTTGAGTTGACCTTCAAACGTAAAGACAACGTCTTTCGCCGTAACTGGCTTGCCATCTGACCATTTGGCTTTCGGGTTCACCTTGATCTGCAGCATGGTGAAATCGGCAGTCGTATATTCCATGCTTGTGGCCAGCCAAGGAATGAACTCGTCCTTGAAAATGCCAAAATACATGAGAGGTTCCCACATCAGGGCGTTACCTTCCTGATGGGTATAGCCAGGCACGGCCCATGGGTTGGTCACACCAATTGGCGATGTCATCGACCAGCCGAGGATTAATTGATCCGCACGCGGAAGTTCGGCCAACGGGGTGGCTGGCGCAATTTCTGTGGCGTTCTGTCCGAAGGCCATGCCTGGCAAAAGTGAGCCCGCCAGTGCGCTGGCAGCAACCCCCATCAGCAGCTGTCTGCGGCGGATCATGAAAAGTGTATTCAGTTGGTCGTTGGTCATCTAAAGCGTCCTCCCTGACAAATCCTTCACAGGTGTTGATTTTGGCGTTCGACACTTTGCGGCCGATGAAGGTCCACCCTGTGATTTGGACCCGATAAGAACGATGGCATTCACATTTTCATCTGTCAATCTTTATATGATCATACATTAATATACATTTTTCATGTGCTATAAGCCTTCCAGAAGCTTCCAGAGCAGTGTATGGAGTTGATCATGAGGACAAATACTGCACTGCAAACCGAAACGGATATGGACCAGACTTCTGTCTATGAAAGTATTCGGAGAGATATCATCTCGGGTCATCTTGGCCCCAACGCGCGGCTCAAAATTGCTGAATTGGCCTTGCGCTACGAAACCTCTACAAATCCAATTCGCGAGGCGCTGCAGCAACTTCGCGGCGAAGGCTTCGTCGTCATCGAAGCCAACCGCGGCGCGCGCGTCCGCCCCATCGACGAAGATTTCGTGCGCGACATTATCGAAATCCAAGTCCTGCTGGAACCCGCGTTGACCCGCTGGTTCGTGGGCATCGCCACCGAGAAGGATATTACCGAGCTGGAAGAAGTCCAGGCGGAGATCGAAGCCGTGAACTTCACCGATCCTGTGCGTCATGGCCAATTGGACGGCCGCTTTCATCAGATCATCTACGACCGGCACTATAATCGTCATGCCGCCGACCTCTGGTGGCGTCACCGCGAGGTGCTGCGCGCCCTCAGCGACATTTACCCAGCCTCTCTCAGCCGCCGCGCCGCAGTGCTGCGCGAGCATCGGGAACTGATCGATGCCTTGCGCGACCAGGATGCTGATCGCGCTGCTGCGGTGATAGCACGGCACGTTGACGGTTCAGGCCGCAATATCATGGAGAACATGCGGCTGGCGCAGGTTGCCACGCGACCTGCCACACGCTGACGAACGCAAAGGAGGATAGCAATCATGAAAATCACCGACCTGAAATGCGCCGTCATCGCTTCAAGTCCGGTAATCCGCATCACCACGGACGAAGGCATCACCGGCTGGAGTCAAATTGAAACCCCAAAGCCTTATTTGCAGCCCCTTGTGCTGCAATTGCGGGATTGGATCGTGGGACAGGACCCGCGCGATGTTGAACGCGTGGTGCGGCGTATCAGGGTGCGCGGCGGATTCAAACCTTTTGGTTCTGCCGTCAGTGCCATCGAACATGCCCTCTGGGATATCGCTGGCAAGGCAGCCGGCGTGCCTGTCTATCGGCTCCTTGGCGGCAAAGTGCGCGATCGTGTGCGCACCTACCGCACGCTCTACCAAGATGAACTGGGCGCGGGCCACACGCCGGACAACTACCGGAAATGGGCGGAGTACGGAAAATCACTGCCCGAAGGCTGGACGATGTTCAAGTTGCCCACGTCATTCCATTCATCAATGGTACGGGACTTTCCAAACTTTCATTATGGAGAAGTGCAAGCCGACGCGCCCTACCCTTATCCTCACAAGGGACTGATTTCTGAACAGGGATTGGCCCATCTTGTGGCTTGCGTATCAGCCGCGAAAGAAGCGCTGGGCATGGGTTATGAGCTGGCAGTCGATGCGGGCCCCGGTTATCTGCCGCACGACGCCCTGCGGTTTGCCAAGGCGGTGGAGCATCTGCATCTCCTGTGGATCGAAGACATGATTACCGGCGACTATTCGCCTTACGTCAATCACGATGTCTATCGCGAGGTGACAAGGGCCACCACGACGCCGATCCATACGGGCGAACAGATTTACCTGCGACAAAACTACAAGCATCTGATTGAGAGCCACGCCGTCAACGTCATTGGCCCTGACCCATGCGATGTGGGTGGCCTTGCGGAATTGAAATGGATCGCAGAGCATGCTGATTTGCACGGAATTGCAATTGCTCCCCACGGTACTGCCAATGGCATTCTAGGGCTTGCGGCATTGATTCAAGTCAGCGCCACATTGCCTGACAACTTCATCGCCTTTGAATATCCGGCCAGGTTCGAACCTTTCTGGTACGACATAACCGACGGCTTCAATGGCGTGCCAGTCAAAGGCGGCATGATCGACGTGCCTGACCGACCAGGTCTCGGTGTCGAAATACGGCCGAAGGCGGCCAAAAAATATTTAACGGCGGGAGACTCAGATTTCTTCGATTGAAGGGGCCTGAACAG
>JANOXA010000059.1:0-57053 GCA_031418195.1 Hyphomicrobiales bacterium
GTTGCCGCTGGCAGGTCGAACTGTTCTTCAAATGGATCAAGCAACACCTGCGCAGCAAGGCCTTCTACGGCACATCCGAAAACGCCGTGCGCTCGCAAATCTGGATCGCTGTCTCGGTCTATGTCCTCATCGCCATCGTCAACAAACGCCTTGCCATCAAGGCCAGTCTTTACACCAACGGCCCTATGAACTGACATGTTGGAACCATTCGCGGCTTGCAATTGATGTGATTGTATTTGGCAATGCGATGAGGTCGTTCCATGCCTTGCAGCAGGCGTTCATGGCAGGCGTGTCGGCATGCGGCATGACCAGAGCCGCACCCACGCCGCGTGCCGGACAAACCGCACCAAAGATGTAGGCGCATTCATATCGCTGATCGCGCACGGCGCGTGGTCGTGTGCCTGTCTCGCCCCAGACATAGGTGAGCGTTCCCTTCTGGCCTACGCGAGCTTCATCTTGAACCCAAACTTCGAGGCGCTTGCCACTGGCGTGTTTGGGGAGGATTTCCGCGACTTTGGCCGCAAAGTTTTTTTAAAAGCAGCCTGAACTTCAACGTTGCTTTCGGGGTGGAAAGGGCGTGTCGAGATGTGGCTCAGATTGAGGGCATGCAGCAGCTTGCCGATTGTCCGCTCGTGAAAATGCACCTTCTATTGCGCTTCGATCCAACGCTGGATGTCCACGCAGCGCCAGCGAACCAGCCCGTCCTTCACCGGATCAGGCCCCTTCAACACATGCGCCTTCACAGCCCCTTCCTGCAGAGGTGTCAGCCGCTTAATTGGATGTCCACCGGGGGCATCGCGCAGTCCTTCCTGCCCTTGCGCGTTGAAACGGTGAACCCAGTCACACAAGGTCTGACGATCCATCCCGCTGTGCGACGCCGCATCCTTCCGGCTCGCCCCTTCGAATACAGACGCTATTGCCGTCAGCCGCAAAGCGACCCGGCCATTCTTCTCCTTGCGCGCAAGCTTGCGCAAGTCACTCACACTGTAATCTTCCCGGACTGCCATCGATCCATGCATGTGACGCTCCTCCAACTGAAGTTCACAGTGAATCACAGAACCGACAAAATGGGAATCCCCAAAACCGAGTCACTCCATCAGGCGTTTGGTATAAGCCATAAAATTATTGGGCGCACTTTTCAATTGCCACTCACGGCAAATTGTCCCGTATGAAAATATCAATCCTGATCCATTTCTGCGCCGCTACAAACGGCACACTATCAGCCTTGCCGATCAACACCCTCACTTTCACTTCTCCCGCGTACTTTCGCGGGGGATAAGGTGGCGTGAAACGCCGGACTGTCTGCGCTGTAGCCCTCTTGGGCGAAGCGGCATGAGGGCCCTTGCTGGACACAATCGCCGTCCCTACCGTATTGCAACGTATGTCAGCGCCGCGCACGCAACTTCACGGCTTGACGGGAGGCGAAGTTGGTGATGATGTCGAGAATACAAACAGATGAAAAAGTCAGGTGTGGAAATCCGTAGCGGCAATGAAAATCCGCTGAGTCTCAAAATTAAAGTGAAGCGTCACCTTTTCTCCCCTTTTCTTTCTTTTCTTTGCTGCTTGACATCGTAAATCATTGCTCACGGGGTGGAGCTGAAATCATCCTGCCCTTCCGGAGTGAGTCTGGACACAACTGGCAGACTCGCGCCATATTGCTGGGACGATGGCGAAATATACAACTTAAGATATCCGTGCGATTGCGCAAATGATGAACCACGCCAAAGGGCATAAGCGACCCATTGCCTTGCTGACGGGGGCGGGCTGTTCCATAACAGCAAAAATTCCGGCGGCCCTGGATTGCTCGGTGAGATCAATGCATCAGGACTGGGCGAAAATATTCGGCAGAAGCTCAGCACCGATGACCTGAGCAAGAAACGTTATGGCGAAGTCATGGCCTTCCTCAACGCCGAAGAACGCAAAGAGATTATTGGCCCCCTCCTCGAAAAGGCAAAAGTCAATTGGGGCAACTTGGCATTGGCAGGCATGATGAAGCAAGGTTTTGTCGGCCGCGTGCTCACATTCAACTTTGACTTCGTCCATGCCACAGCTTGCGGCATCAACGGCCATTACCCCGCCATCTATGATTTCAGCCAAGTGCCAGATGCAAAGGTGACTTCAGCTATATCACAGAGTCTTCTATTCTGCATTTGCATGGCCAAGGCACCAGCCTGACGATGATGAACTCGGAAGCAGAAACCAAAGAACACGCTAAAAAATTGCAACCGCTTTTCAGCGACACGCTGCACCGGTTCGATGTGATCGTGATTGGCTATAGCGGCGAAGCAGATGAAGCTTTTCAAATCTTGAAAACTGCCCGCTCTAGCCGACGCATCACATGGTGCACATTCGAGAATACGGCAGCCGACCACGTGAAAGCGCTGATCGATGCGTGCGGCAACATGGGCGAACGTTTTGAAGACGTTGACTTTGATGAATTCATGATCGACCTTGCAATGGAACTGAAATGCTTCCCACCCTTGTTATTCGCAGGGACAGCACAACATCTCAAAGCAGAAATCGCGCATATCGTCGAACCGCCCACTTCACTGAAGGGTGCTGTCGGGCTTCTCGCCGACATGCAGCAAAAGCTTGAGGAATGGCACCAGTCGGAAACCAACGTAGAAAGAAAATTGCGCACCGCCTTGCTGCGCAACGATTGGGATGCCGCGATTGCACTAGAAAGTGAGGTGAAGTCGGCTATTGAAAGAGAATTTTTAGCTTGGGCCTTTATCAAAAAGGGCAACGCGCTGTTGGACCGTGCGCAGTTGCAAGGCGAGGAGATACTATTCCGACAGAGTTTTGAGAATTACGAAGCAGCCCTCAAAATCAAACCCGGCGATCATGAGGCGCTGAACAATTGGGGTGTTGCGTTGTCTGCTCTGGCACGGGCGAAGAACAATGACGAGGCCCAGTTGCGCGAGGCCATCTCGAAATACAAAGCAGCCCTCAAAATCAAACCTGACAGTCATGAGGCGCTGAACAATTGGGGCGCTGCCTTGGCCGCTTTGGCACGGGCAAGGAACAATGACGAGGCCCTGTTCCGCGAGGCCATCTCGAAGTTCGAAGCAACCCTCAAAATCAAACCTGACAGTCATGAGGCGCTGAACAATTGGGGCACTGCCTTGGCCGCTCTGGCACGGGCAAAGAACAATGACGAGGCCCTGTTGCGCGAGGCCATCTCGAAATACGAAGCTGCCCTCAAAATCAAACCTGACAGGCATGGGGTGTTTTACAAGTGGGGCGTTGCCTTGGACGCGCTGGCACGGGCAAAGAGCAATGACGAGGCCCTGTTCCGCGAGGCCATCTCGAAATACGAAGCCGCCCTCAAAATCAAACCTGACGATCATGAGGCGCTTTACAGTTGGGGAATTGCCTTGGCCGATCTGGCGCGGGCAAAGAACAATGACGAGACCCTGTTCAGCGAGGCCATCTCGAAATACGAAGCAGCCCTCAAAATCAAACCTGACAAGCATGAGGCGCTGGACAATTGGTGCACTGCTTTGTTGCTCCTCTATCACATCAGCAAAGACTCTCGCCTGCTGGACGAAGCTGAGGCAAAGGCCAAGCGCGTTGAAAAATTAAGCGGGAAGGCAGAATATAATCTCGGCTGCGTTTATGCTTTGCAAAACCGTGATGAGAATTGCCAGCAGCAATTGTTGCGTTGCAAGGCGATAGGAACGCTGCCTGATGCCAAACACTTGCAAGCGGACTCAGATTTGGCGGTTTACCGGGATCGGGATTGGTTCAAGGCTTTGCTAGGGTGGTGAAAACCCCGGACGATCATGAACTGTTCCCCGTCTTTAGGCCGGTAAAGGGCGGAAAGGGGGCGGTAAAGGGGGGGGTAAAGGGGGGGGTAAAGGGGACGCTTCCCTTTTGAGGGATGACTTCGTGCGGCGTGGGCTTGTGTCTTGGTTCTGCAGGGCCGTCGCGGGTGGAACGAAGAGGCCCTCATCCGGCGTTTCACGCCACCTTCTCCCTCGCGAAGGCGCGATGGAGAAGTGAAAATTCGGTGCCACTCCACTTAACTCCATCAAGGCCACTCAAGGCAAATTGTCCCGCATGAATATATCAATCCTGATCCGCTCCTGCGCCTCGACAAACGGCACGTTATCCGCCTTCGCAATCAACACCCGCACCGCACTTCGCACTTCATGGCCGGCATCCTGGTTGATGATGGCGTCGATAGTGCCGCGAATCAGGGCGCGTCTTGAGCCTTCGGTGATTTCGTGGGCGATGAAAACGATTTCCTTGGCGCGGCCTGAAGCATCAAGCCCCGCCACAATGCCCTTGGTGCCGCCACCGACGTTATAAATCCCCACCAGATCCTGGTGTTCGTTCAAAAGCTGAATGGCCAGACTTTCCGTGCGTTCCACCTCATCGCGCGACTCACGCACCGGCAATATTTCCAGATGCGGAAATTCCTGGGCCATGATCTGCTCAAAACCAAACTGCCGCTCGATATGGTCACGCAGCGACAAGGAACCGGCAAACAATCCAACCTTGCCTTTTTGCCCGCGCAGAAACCGCCCCATCAAGCCCGCCGCCGTGCGCCCTGCCGATGAATTGTCGATGCCGGAAAAATGTGCCCGCTTTGAACCTGGCACATCCGACACCAGTGTCACCACCGTGATGCCTCGCGCCACCAGACCATTGATGGCCTCGCGCACCGCCGGATGATCCAGCGCCACGGCGGCCACACCATCGACATCTTCGCCAAGACTGTCCAAGGTTTCGGCCAGCAATTCGCCGTCGAACACGTCAACTTTCTTGACCATGATGGCGACCCGCTCCCCCGCCATGCGCTTTGCCGATTCCTCCACTTCACGGGCGATGTCATGATAAAATTCGCCAGCCGTTGTCGGCAGGATGAACCACAGGCGATATTCACGGCCTCGCGCCAGCCGGGCGGCAATGCGATCCGGCTGGTAATTCAGCTCACGGATGGCTGATTCAACTTTTTCAACTGTTTGCTGGCGAACCCCCGGACGATGATTCAACACCCGGTCGATAGTGGCAACGCTCACGCCAGCCAGCTGGGCCACGTCTTGAATGGTAATCTTGCTCATACAGTTGTTTGAAGCCCAGCCTTGCTCACTTGTCAAACACTCCTGCTTGGGGCAATTGCCCGGTATGAAGCCCGTTTACAAATTAGCCGCAGATATTGGCGGCACCTTCACGGATATTGTGCTTGAGCGCGGTGAAAAGCGCTGGAGCGGCAAATTCCTGACGACAACCCAAGCACCTGAGGTGGCCGTGCTGGAGGGTGCGGCCAGCCTCATCGCCGAAGCAGGCATCAAGCCAGCGGATATTGCAGTCTTCATCCATGGCACGACACTGGCAACCAATGCCCTGATTGAACGCAAAGGGGCAACGACAGCCTTCATCACCACGGAAGGCTTTCGCGACATTATCGAGCAGGGTTATGAAAAGCGTTTCGATCATTATGATCTGAACATCAATCGTGCGACACCCCTCGTGCCACGTCACCGACGCCTGACCATCCGCGAGCGCACGGCTGTGAACGGCGATGTGCTGATCGCATTGGATGAAGCAGCCGTTCCTGATCTGGCCAAAACCATCCTCTCTGAGAATGCCGGAGCCGTCGCCATCGGCCTGCTGCATGCCTATGCCCATGATGGCCACGAGCGGCGCTTGCGTGATTTGCTGCGGCCCCTGCTGCCGGAGAGCATTTCCATTTGTCTTTCATCGGAAGTCGCCCCGGAAATCCGGGAGTATGAGCGCTTTTCAACCACCGTGGCCAATGCCTATGTGCGCCCTTTGATGGCGGGTTATCTCATGCGCTTGCAGACAGGTCTGGCATCAATGGGGCTTGTCGCGCCACTTTATCTGATGATGTCGGGCGGTGGCTTGACGACGCTTGAGACCGCCTGCCGTTTTCCCATCCGGCTTGTCGAGTCAGGACCCGCAGGTGGTGCCATTCTGGCCAGCCGCATGGCCGAGCAGTTGAACCTGCCTGATGTGCTGGCTTTCGACATGGGCGGCACCACAGCCAAAATCTGCCTGCTGAAAAACCACGAACCCGAACGCGCCCACCGCTTTGAGATTGCCCGCGCCTACAAGGACATGAAAGGCTCAGGCATTCCCGTGCGCATTCCCGTGATTGAAATGGTCGAGATCGGTGCAGGCGGTGGCTCGATTGCCCGTGTCGACAAATTGGGCCGCATCACCGTCGGCCCCGACAGCGCAGGCTCAACGCCAGGTCCCGTCAGTTATGGTCGTGGCGGAACGGAGCCCGCCGTGACTGATGCCAATGTTGTGTTGGGTAAAATTGATCCGGCTTTTTTTGCCGGCGGAAAAATTCCACTTGATCTCGCAGGCGCAAGATCTGCCTTGCAGAAAAACATCGGCGACAAATTGGACCTTCATGACTTCTGGCCTGCCGCTGGTGTTGCCGAAATCGTCGAGGAGAACATGGCGAATGCTGCCCGGGTTCATGCCATTGAACTGGGCCGCGACATTGCCGCCTGCACCATGATCGCCTTTGGCGGTGGCGCACCCTTGCACGCCTGCCGACTGGCCGAAAAAACCGGTATCAAGTGCATTGTCGTGCCGAAGGGCGCAGGCGTCGGTTCTGCCATTGGTTTTCTTCAAGCCCCCATCGCCTTTGAAGTCACCCGCAGCAAAGTTGTAGGCCTTGATGATTTCGACGTGGCCGAGATCAATCAATTGCTCCGTACAATGACTAATGATGCACAAGCCGTTGTTTCCCCCGCCCTGGGCAGGCAAAAAACCAAAATCACCATAGTCGCCGACTGTCGTTATGTCGGCCAAGGCCACGAAATCCGCATCCACATTCCCACCCGTACGATGACGAAAAAAGACGGCAATGTCCTCAAACAGGTATTCGAAAAAACCTATGGGACCATCTATGGTCTCACCATTCCGGGTCAACCCACCGAGATCACCACCTGGTCGGTCACCGCTTCAGGTCCGGTTGCCAAGCCAGTGCTCAACAAAACCAAACCCCGCAAGAATACGCCTGAACCTTTGCGCAAAACCAAACTCTATGATGCGAAACTGGGTAAACAAGTTCAGGCTCCCGTGCATTGGCGCTTTGATCTGAAACCCGGTGCCAGCATCAAAGGCCCCGCCATCATCGCCGAACATGAAACGTCAAGTATTGTTG
This sequence comes from Hyphomicrobiales bacterium, assembly GCA_031418195.1. Taxonomy (GTDB): domain Bacteria; phylum Pseudomonadota; class Alphaproteobacteria; order Rhizobiales; family Aestuariivirgaceae; genus Aestuariivirga. The sequence goes on from JANOXA010000059.1 coordinate 7,151, forward strand.
GTGCAGGTTTCACAGCCCGCATTGATGGTTATGGTAACATTGTCATGGAGCGCAGCAAATGAGCAAGAATGCCCTCAACGCCATTCGCACGCAAGTCATGTGGAACCGCTTGATCGCGGTGGTCGAAGAACAGGCCCAATCCCTGCTCCGCACCGCATTTGGCACCATCACCCGCGAAGCTGGAGACCTTTCGGCTGGGGTTTACAATGTCAAAGGCCAGATGATTGCCCAAGCCATGACCGGCACACCCGGGCACGTCAACACCATGGCAACAGCCGTGGCACATTTCTTCGACAAATACCCGCAAGATACCATGAAGCCTGGTGATGTATTCATCACCAACGACCCGTGGCTCGGCACCGGCCATCTGTTTGACTATGTGATGATGACGCCGGTTTTCCTCAAAAACAAACTGGTGGCTTTCTTCGCCTCCACCTGCCACGTCATCGATGTGGGCGGTGTCGGCATGACGGCCAACGCCAATTCTTCCTTTGAAGAAGGAACCCTCATTCCCCACCTGCGCATCCGCAAATCTGGTGTGTTGAATGTTGACGTCATCAACATCATCCTCGCCAATTCACGCCAGCCCGTTGAAGTGCGTGGCGATGTTCTGTCACTGATTTCCGCCAATGACACGGGTGCCAATCGACTCATCAACATAATGCAGGAGTTCAACCTCACAAGCCTGGAACCCCTCGCCAAACACATTCTCACAACATCGGAAAAAGCCGCCCGCGCCGCCATCAAGGAATTGCCGGAAGGCGCATGGTCCTATGAAATGCCGCTGGATGGCTACGAAAGCCCCCTGCTGATCAAGTGCAAACTCACGATCAAAAATGGCCGTGTACTGATGGATTATTCAGGCTCGTCGCCAGCCTCGCTCTACGGCATCAATTCACCGCGCACCTATTCCCTTGCCTATTCGGTGTTTGCACTGAAAGCCGTCATCGCTCCTCATGTGCCCAACAACATCGGCTCCCTCTCGGTGTTCGACATGATCACCGAGCCCGGCAGCTGCATCGATCCCATCCGCCCCTCACCTGTAACAGCGCGACATGTCCTGGGCCAGCAATTGGCCGATTGTGTTTTCGGTTGCCTCGCCCAAGCCCTGCCTGGAAAAGTTCAAGCTGAAAGTGCCGGCGCCATCTGGATATTGTCTTTATATTCCGCACACGGACGAGTGTCGGCAGAACAGACCAAATCCGCAACAGCCTTTGCCGTCATCTCCATTGGCCTAGGCGGCATTGGCGGAAGGCCGGGACAGGATGGCCTTTCAACCATGGCCTTCCCCTCAGGCGTTGGCTCCATCCCCATTGAAATCACCGAGGGCCAATGCCCCCTGTGGTTCCGCGAAAAGCAATTTCTCAAAGGCTCCGGCGGCGAGGGTGAATATCGCGGCGGCCTTGGCCAGCGCATTGAAATAGCCAACCGTGAGGCCGCACCCTTTGCCATTTCCGCAGCAACCTTTGACCGGATCAACAACCCGGCCATGGGCCGCGAAGGTGGAAAGCCGGGGCGCAAAGGTGCCGCCCGCCATGGCAGCGGCGCTGCATTGCCAGATAAAGGCGTTCACATCATCGCAACAGGCGACAGCCTTGTCGTTGAGTTGCCAGGTGGCGGTGGTTTCGGATCACCAGACAAACGCACTTTCGATTTGATTGCGGCAGACACGAAGGCGGCGCTGATTTAGCCCCACGCCTGTTTTACCGACACAGGAACCGCGTATTCGTCACCCGCTTGCCGTATTTGATTGACGTGAACTTCACCAACCTTTGGCCGCGCTTGGCGCATGTCTTGGCCGCATTTTTGGTCAGGTTTTTCAGCGAAGGCCTGAAAACACAGAAATAGTTGTTTCCCTTGAATCTCACGTCGGTCAGGCGCTTGCCATATTGCCGACGGCAGGATGCCCGGGCGTTTTTTTTCTGGTAAGCATTGGCCGCCAGCACAATCGGCATTTCAGCAGGCTCAATCACCGGAACAGCCAAGGGTGGCATCGCCAAGGCCGCAGACTGCAAACCCGCAAATCCCGCTGCAACACATAGTCCAATAAGTCCAAAACGCATGTTCAACTCTCCAACTTTGGTAACCCCCGGTTGAATATTCAACGATTTTAAATTTGATGCAAGCCCAAAGCCATGGTTCAGCAAATCTCTGGCTTGCTGTTCAGTGTATCATTCGCTTATTCTCGATTTGTCTTGTAACGGCCAACCAAAAAAGGACAGCAATGCCAAATGTCTCAATGATCGCTTTCATCTGCGCGTTGGGTTTGTTGCCATCGATGTGTCTGGCGGCCTCCACCAACGAGTTGCAAACCATCGACCGCGCGCAAGAAGCCTGCATCGAAGCAGATGGCTCTAATTCGGGCATGAAGATTTGTACCGACAAGGCGCTCAAGAATGCCGATGCCCTGCTCAATGTGGTATACCACAAATTCAGCCGCACCTTGTCTTCAGAAGATGATCCGGAAACACTCAACCGCTTGAAAACCGCCCAGCGGGCCTGGATACCATTCCGGGATGCCCAATGCCAATTGGCAGCAGCAGAAATGCTGGGTGGAACGGGCGAGTCGCTTGTCGCCCTTGGATGTCATTACAAAATGACGGTTGATCGCATCAAGCAACTTGAGGCCCAGTTTGACGTGGAAAGTTAATTGGCGGCAATCACGTCACGGCTTGCCTGCGCAAAAACAGTTCTGTGTCCCATAAGCGCTTTTCCATGATTTCTGCCAACGCGGCGGCGGCTTGCCAAACCTCGGCATGGATATTGTAAAGTGGCGCAAAGCCGAAACGGATAATATCAGGCGCCCTGAAATCCCCGACGATTCCGCGGGCGATCAACGCTTGCATCACAGCATAGCCAGCCTCTGGATTTTCATTGCGGCATTCAAATGAAACATGGCTGCCGCGTTGAGCCATGGCACGCGGGCCTACCAGTTTGAGGCCGTGCGGCGCACAAGAGGCTTCAACCAAATCAACAAATGTTTGACACAAGCTGTGGGATTTCTGTTGCAGCAAATCCATGTCCACATCCGCCCATATGTCCATGGCCGCATCAAGTGCCACCAGTGACAGGATGGCTTGTGTGCCACACTGCTGGCGCACCAGCCCTGCTGCGGGTTGCCATGCAAGATCAAAGGCAAAGGGAGCCGCATGGCCCCACCAACCGACGAGGGCGGGTTCTGCCGTTTCATGATGCCGGGGATGCGCCCAGACAAAGGCTTGTGAACCCGGCCCACCGTTGAGATATTTGTAGGTACAGCCAACCGCAAAATCCGCGCCAGTTGCCATCAAGTCCACAGGCACGGCACCCGCAGAATGGGCCAGATCCCAGATCATCAAACAGCCTTTGGCATGGGCTTTTTCAGTGATGGCTTTCATGTCATGCCGCCTGCATGTGCGGTAATCCACTTCCGTCAACATGACCACAGCCACATCTTCAGTGATGTTGGCTGCCACATCTTCAGGTGCTGCAATTTTCAAACGATGGCCATCCGCCAGAAACCGGTTGAGCCCCTGTGCCACATAAAGGTCTGATGGAAAATTGCCGCTGTCGGAAAGTATAACCTTGCGATCACGGCGAAGCGCCAGCGCCGCCGACAACACTTTAAACATGTTGATGCTGATGGTGTCGGCCACAATCAGGTTGCCTTCGCCGCCTCCCAACAGCCGTGAAATCTTGTCACCAATGGTTTGCGGCAGGGTGAACCAGTTGTTCTTGTTCCAAGAGGTGATGAGGTCTTCACCCCACTGCCGGGTCACCGCATCGGCCACCCGGGCCGGTGCATTTTTCGGCATCGGACCCAGGGAATTGCCGTCGAAATAAATCAACCCTTCTGGAATATGGAATTTTTCGCGGAAGGCTTTGAACGGGTCCGCAGCGTCAAGCGCCACACAAGTATCGCGGGTGATCATGATTTACTCCAATTTCCCGTGGTATAGGCAGATTGCCATGATTCAGGAAATCCCCCACTTTACACGCACCAATCGGTCCACGCTGAAATCAGCCTTGTGGTTGGCGGCTTTGCTGGCAACCACATTCACGGGTTTTCCTTCAGTTGCCAAAGCCGCCCCCCTCTCCGTGGAAAAAACCACAAAACTGATCCGCCGCGCCCAACCCAAACTCCGCGATGCCAGTGGCTGGGCTCTGGATTTGCATGACGTGTTGCAGCAGCATGCCTTGGGCCTGGAGCGCGAAACCATTTGCGCATCTCTTGCCATCATCGACCAGGAATCAAATTTCAAGGCCGATCCAGAAGTGGCAGGCCTTGGCAAATTGTCTGAAAAAGCCCTGCTGGAAAAAATCGGCCGCATTCCCTTGGGTGGTGGCCTGGCCTTGACTTGGCTTGAAAAAAACCCGTCACCCGACGCCAGCTTCATGGACCGCATTCGCAGCGCCCGCACCGAACGCGATCTTGATCTCGCTTTTCGCAGCCTCGTCACCCATCTCGGCGACACATCCAAACTCGACATGGTACTGCAGCTGGGTGTGCTCAACCAATTGATCGAGCGGCGCAACGACATCGAAACCGCAGGCTCCATGCAGGTCTCGGTCAAATTTGCGTTGGAAGAAACCCGCCAGAAGCGCTGGTTGCCACTTTCCCTCAGCGATGTTTATGCGGTGCGAGACCTTCTCTACACCCGCCATGGCGGCATGTATTTCGGAGTCAAGCAATTGCTGGGCTACGACACCGGCTATGGCCAGAAAATCTTCCGCTTTGCTGATTACAACGCCGGCCGCTATGCTTCGCGCAACGCCGCCTTCCAGCAATCCATTGCCCAACTGAGCGGTGAAAAACTGGCGCTTGATGGCGATCTCCTGAGCTATGGCAAGGATGGCAATCCACTCAGCAAAGTCACTTCAACCGAACGCGCCATTCGCCTGGCTTCAAAACGCCACAAGCTGGAACTGACTGACAAGCAAATCCGCAGCGATCTCCTGCGCGAAAAGCAATTGGGCTTTACCGGAACCCGAACCTACCTCGCCATCCGCGATAAAGCCCAAGCCAACGCGGGCAAAGTGGCAGCATTCGCCATGGTCCCCGACATCGCCTTGGACAGTCCGAAACTGCGCAGCAAATTCACCACCAAGCGCTTTGCCGAAAACGTCAACAAGCGCTATCGCGCCTGCATGGCCGCCAAACTATAGCTTGAAAAGTAGAAGCTGCCGCCCTCGGGACCCTGTTGAAATTGCACCGAACCGGGGGCGGATTTGGTCGCAATTCCCATGGCATCGACCTGGGGCGGCAGCCCCCGATGTGTCGAGAACGCGAAGTCCCCAACACATGTCCAGACTACCAAAGCTTGCCCCGCCGTCAATTTAAATGTGGATTATTGTTGTTTTTATAGTAAATTTTGCTTATATTTGACGAAATATTGTTGAAATAACCTCCAGATTGCCCAAACAGACATGAAAACCCACAAAATTGGCGAACGCCACAGCGAAATCCTCCGTCTGCTGCGCCAACATGGCACCCTTACTGTCGCTGACCTCGCCCTCAGTCTAAGGGTGTCAGAAGAAACCATTCGTCGCGATGCCGTGCCGCTGGAAGAACGCGGCGACATCACCAAGTTGCACGGCTCCCTGTCCCTGCCCCAGCATTTCGGTGAAGCCCCGTTTGAACGTCGCATGCGCGAGGCCGCAGGGGCCAAACTGGCCATCGCCAGAGCCGCCTTGGAACTAGTTAGGGATGGCGAAAGCCTGATCATCGACACCGGCTCCACCACGCATTTTTTTGCCCGCGAACTGCGAAGCCGGCGCAATCTGACGGTGATCACCAACTCCACCGAAATCGCCCGCACCCTTGCCACCGTCCATGGCAACACGGTCTATCTCGCAGGCGGTGAAGTCAAAGCCGATGATGGTGCCGCCTATGGCCCGACGGCGGTGGATTTTGTCGGCCGCTTCAGCGTGCAACACGCCATTCTTTCGATCTCCGCCCTTGATCCCGCCATCGGACCCATGGACGCAACCCTGGACGAAGCCGAATATGGCCGCATGGCCTTCAGCCGCGCCAAACACCGGGTGATCGTCGCCGACAGCAGCAAATTCGGCCAGACAGCTTTGGTCAAAGTCTGCACCTACGCCGACGTCCACGCCATCGTAACCGAAAAACCCCCCGGCCCGGAGTTTCACGGCGTGCTGGCGGGGTCAGGGACGCGGTTGCTGATTGCGGGGTGAGGGGGGACGAAAGCGGCGCGAAGAGGGATGATCATAGTAAAGTAATTCAAGCACCGCATGCTCGCAATTCGAGTTGGATGTTAAGTAAATCAACATGTTGAATTTCAATTTACCAACTCAATTCTTGTATCGCCTTGAGGTTTTTTCTTTCGTGAAGGCAGTTCAAAATTCACAATATTCTGTTTCTTAAGATGCCCAAACAAGTCCTTTAATTGTGGCAATCTTATCTCAACACGCTCCAGAACAACTGCTGTCAATTGATCAAAGTTCATTTTTCCATTTTCCTTTAACAAGTCCAAAATTAGGCTCGTTGCTATTTGACGGCTTAATTTGCCTCCAACTCCGTCCTGATCAAGTTGACTTTGAGCTCGTGATGCATCGTCAAAAAGGTTACTTTGTTTGGTGCTCTCATCACGAATCTTGTTGCGAATAATTGTCTGTGATTTTTCCACTTTCGACTGAACGTCTCTAAAAACTTCAAGTCCTTTGATTGAGTTTGTTCCCAATACAAGTCGCATTTTGATTCTGTCTTTTCGCGGAACCAATATTGAGAAATCAGGTACGTAACGAGCCACTCCCAAATCCTTCATTTTTTTCTTGAGGAGATGGAGAACGCACTCTTCAGCACTCCATTCGAAGGGTAATGCGGCATATTCATTTGCCCAGTCTGGATTTGCAAGAAAATGTCCAAAAGAAGCAGTCACTTGCGCATACTCTGCATGGCGATTGATGTGATCAGACATAAAATTCAAAAGAAAATCGCCCCTTCGTTCTTTCAAAAAAGTAAAAACCTTGGAATTCTTAATTTTCCATCCGGTTGGGTCGATAAACGTTAGTGTGAACCCATCGGGAATTCTGCTAGAGATTGCGTCTAGATTCTCTTCGAACTCACCCTCAAAAACATGAATCTCAAATCGACTTTTTTTTGCGGCGTATTGACGAAGTAAGGCGACCGACTCTTTTCGCTTCTCACAAAGGCAAAACCTGATTTTCAGTCCTGCAAGGCTACTTGCGCCGAGTTTTGCTCGTACTTCTTCGAGCATCCTAATTGCTAGGTCAAATGAAGTATCGGAAAATTCTGAAGAGTCATTTATGTTCCAAGGCCCAGCAAAAGCATCAACATAGTTGAAGATCGGAGAAACACTTTGAAGTATCTTAAAGGCCGCAAATTGCAGATATTGCACCAGAAATTGATGTTTGATCAGAGACTGTTCACGGCCTTTATAAAGCTCAACATTACCAAGCTCCATATACATCTCACCTTTTCAAATTGTCGATTATCGTTTTGGGTACGACTTTCCAAGGAAACCCATTCCATTCCTTGCCCTCAAGCAAGCGACCGCCTGATTTTGGACGCGCTCCACCCCATTGCTTGAAGAAAAACGCCACGTTGAACAATCTACATACGTCTCTTAACTCAGTAGCCCATTCAGGCATCATCGGTCTAGATTTTGGACCACTTTCTCCACCGACAATGGCCCATGCGATTCCAGTAAGATTAACTTCACCAATCGAGCCGAGCAATGGTTCAAAGGAGATAAACCGCGCTTCTGAATTGATCTGACGGAGATGTTGAATGCGGCTCTTGTGCGCAGCATCTTCAACAGAAACACCCAGCCAAATATGGTTTGGAACTTTGCCGTCGCCGTAGCGCTTTCTGACATAGTTGCGCATCAAAGAACTACGCTTGGTCAGGACTTGATATACATGCCAATTCGCCGTCTCCATCGTGTCAAAGACTTTGTCGATATATGTTTCATCGATATTTTTCTGAAAGAGATCACTCATCGAATTCACAAAAATCATACGAGGCTTCTTCCAAAGCCCCGGCTGTTTCAATCTCTCTGGCCAAAGGCGCAGGTCGAAACCTTGCTCGTAGGGATGATCCTCAATTCCCCGCCAGCGCTCAGCAAATCGGGCCGCATAGCAATTGTCACAGCCTCGACCAATCTTGGTACAACCCGTAACAGGGTTCCAAGTTGCATCTGTCCATTCGATTTCAGTTGCTTGAGACATGTTGACACCTTACCATATGTTCTTTATTTGTTCTAGATAAAAATATTACCACCGTCTGATAGCATAGTTTAGATTGAAGAATCATGCAGGCACCGAACCCAAATTTGCTGTCCAACACTATGAAAATTTTGGACCACGACAGAATCAAAATTGACCAGTTGATTGCCGCCATCATCAAAGGTGAGGAAAGTGGTGGCCCTGTTCCGTTTGACGTGGGTGCGTTTATTGCCGCAATACGCGAGGTGGGATTGCCCCCTCGCCCGGCCTTCGGCCACCTTCTCGCGACGGAAGAGACGGGAGGAGGCGATAGCCATTGAGGACCTACGCTTGTGGCGGCCCCACCCCCAGCCTTTCCCCGCGAAGAGCGGGTTGGGGTGAAGTGGGTTTCACATCTCCGGCGTTTTCACACCCTTGATCGCGCAGGCCGCCCGCACGGTGTTGTAGAGCAGGCAGGCGATTGTCATTGGTCCCACGCCGCCGGGGACGGGGGTTATGTGTCCGGCTACTTTCTCGCAGCTTGCAAATTCGCAATCGCCCACCAGAATGTTTCGGCCGTCCCGTTCAATACGGTTGATGCCGACGTCGATGACGGTGGCACCGGGTTTTATCCAATCGCCTTTCACCATCTCGGGCCGACCCACGGCGGCGATGACCAGATCAGCGCCGCGCACGATTGATGGCAAATCCTTCGATTTTGAATGGGCAATTGTCACCGTGCAGTTTTCGGCCAGCAGCAATTGCGCTACGGGTTTGCCTACAATGTTCGAGCGGCCGATGATCACGGCGTTCACCCCATCAAGCTTGCCCATGGCAGCCTTGGCCAGCATCACGCAGCCTGTCGGCGTGCAGGCCACCAGTGCGTCCTGCCCGGTGCTCAAGCGCCCCACATTCACAACATGAAAGCCATCCACATCTTTGTCCGGGTTGATGGTGTTCAGCACCTTGGCTGAATCAATGTGTTTTGGCAGCGGCATCTGCACCAATATTCCGTGTACGGATGGATCATGGTTGAGCTTTTCCACCAGCGCCAACAAATCAGCTTCCGACGTTTCGGCGGGCAGCTTGTGCTCCCACGAATTCATGCCGACTTCCACCGTCTGCCTGGCTTTGTTGGCCACATAGACCCGTGAAGCCGGGTCTTCGCCGACGAGCACCACGGCAAGGCCGGGGGTGAGGTGGTGTCGCGCTTTCAAGCCATCCACGGCAATCTTGATACGACCCCGCAACGCTTCTGCAGTGGCTTTTCCGTCGATGAGTTTGGCCATGGTGGCTCCGTCTGTTGTCAGGCCCTCACCTGCTTCGCTTCGCTCCGCGTCCTCTCCCGCAAGCGGGAGAGGTGAAGCGCTTTCACTTCTCCCGCTTGCGGGAGAAGGTGGCGCGAAGCGCCGGATGAGGGCCTGTAATTTAAAACAATCCGTCAATCTGCCCACTTGCATCCAGCCCGATCACTTCGGCGGATGGCACGCGGGGCAGGCCTGGCATGGTCATGACTTCACCGCAGATTACCACGATGAATTCCGCACCCGCCGAAAGCCGCACCTCGCGCACCGGCAAGGTGTGGTTGTTGGGCGCACCTTTCAAATTGGGATCGGTGCTGAAAGAATATTGTGTCTTGGCCATGCAGATGGGGAATTTGCCATAGCCTTGGGCTTCATAGCTCTTGAGTTGATCGCGCACCGACTTGTCGGCGATCACATCATCGGCGCGATAAATTTCCCGGGCAATCGTCCGCACTTTTTCAAACAGCGGCATGTCTTCGCCGTAGATCGGCTTGAACTGGGCCGAATCCTTGTCGGCAAGTGCTGCCACATGCCGCGCCAAATCCTCAATGCCCGCACTGCCCTTGGCCCAATGCATGCACTTGAACGCTTCGACGCCATGCTCCTTGCAATAGGCTTTCACCGCATCAACTTCTGCGTCCGTATCAGCAATGAAGTGGTTGACGGCAACCGCAATCGGCACACCGAATTTCTTCATGTTCTCGATATGACGGCCCAGATTGGCGAAGCCCTTTTTAAGCGCCTCAACATTTTCCTTTTTCAAATCATCCTTGGCCACGCCGCCATGCATCTTCAGCGCACGGACGGTTGCCACGATGACGGCGACGGAAGGTTCAAGACCTGCCTTGCGGCACTTGATGTCGAAGAATTTTTCAGCGCCGAGATCAGCACCAAAGCCTGCTTCCGTCACCACATAATCAGCCAGCTTCAACGCCGTCTGCGTGGCCATCACGGAATTGCAACCATGGGCGATATTGGCGAAAGGTCCGCCATGCACAAAGGCCGGATTGTTTTCCAGCGTCTGCACCAGATTGGGCATCAGTGCATCTTTCAGCAGCACCACCATGGCACCAGGGGCCTTGAGGTCCTTCGCCAGCACGGGCGATTTGTCTTTTTTATAGGCCACAACAATTTGCCCGATGCGGCGTTCCAGATCGGCGATGGATGTGGAAAGGCAAAGGATCGCCATGATTTCCGAAGCGACTGTAATGTCAAAACCCGCTTCGCGCGGATAGCCATTGGCCACACCGCCCAGCGAGCAGACTATATCGCGAAGCGCCCGGTCATTCATGTCCATCACACGCCGCCACGCCACGCGGCGCGTATCGATGCCCAATTCATTGCCCCAATAAATATGATTGTCGATCATTGCCGAAAGGAGATTATGCGCCGACGTGATGGCGTGAAAGTCGCCGGTGAAATGCAGGTTGATATCTTCCATCGGCACGATCTGGGCATAGCCGCCGCCTGCCGCACCACCCTTCATGCCAAAGCACGGACCAAGCGATGGTTCGCGAAGCGCCACCATAGCTTTTTTGCCGATCTTGTTGAGGCCATCGCCCAGACCCACCGTTGTTGTCGTCTTGCCTTCGCCAGCGGGTGTGGGGTTGATGGCGGTGACCAGTATGAGCTTGCCGTTTTTCTTGTTGGCCAAACTGTCGATATAGCTCAGCTCAACCTTGGCCTTGGTGTGGCCGTAGGGAATAAGGTCTTTTTCAGGGATGCCAAGCTTCTTGCCAATCGCCATGATCGGCTGCATTTTCGCCTCACGGGCGATCTCGATATCAGACTTCACGGTCATGGGCATTCCTCTGTCGTTTTTGAGCGATGTGTCGCTTCGATAACATGTCGCGCCTGTAGCACAGGACATTTTTCGCCACAGCACAGATGATTCACGACACCGGGGAATATGTCAGAAAGTTTCAGGTTGGCTGGCGTCGGCAATGAAACTCAAACCACCGCATGGTAGATCGTCCAGCAGCCCCAGCCAATCAACAAGAGCCCGGTGAACTGACTGAGCCGATTGCCAGCAGGGATGAGCTTTTCAGCAGCCACATAAAGTGCAAGGCCGACAATCCAGCGCAGCTCCATGACGCCGCCATAGAACAGCAACCCCATGAGCACCCAGCAACAGCCAAGACAATAAAGTCCGTGTGACAGCCCCATGCGAAGTGCACCGCGATTGCCCGGTTGCCAATTGCGGCCAAGAAACATCAATGGCGATTGGCAATTCTTCAGACAGGAGGCTTTCAGGGGTGTGAATTGGTAAAGACCGGCGGCAACAAGCAACGACCCGCCAACCACAGCGCTGGTCACTGCCATCATCATCGACAGCGCAATGACATCAGCGAGCAGCAGTTGCAACGCCAAAGCTGCGACGGAAAAACCCGTCCAGATGAGGGCATAGCCTGCAACAAAAAAACCAAGTGGTGCAGCATAAGCACCCTTTTCGGAAAACTTGCGGCTCAGTGCGCCATAGGTGAGAATGGCGGGTGCCGCCGAGGGTAACATCATGGCCATCATCATGGTCCACCACATGACGAACAGCAGCAAAGCATAGGCAATGACGCCACCCGTTTCGGGGTTCGCCATCATCAACATGTCGCCGCTATGCAAAGTGGCGAGAAGCCCGACAATGGCGACAGCAGCAACACCCGCCAACACAAACCAGCGTTGGTGTTTCGCGATGCCTTCGAACACTGAACCAGCCGGCAAGGGACCGCCGGAATTCAGTGAACGATGCCCTGACCCGTTATATGCAAGTTTGCAAGATGAGCGTGCCTGCCCTTGGTATCAAGCGCAATCGGACCATCAGATTTGATGGTGCCACTGGCAAATTCCGCTTCGCTGAACTCAAACCCCGCACGCAGCGACACTTTGGGGTGATGGGCATTGCCGGTTATCGGATTGCGGATGGCATCGGTTTTCACGTCGAGCACACCAGGCACCTTGATATGTCCAATGCAGGTCTTCATATCGACAGCGAACTCGATGGGCTTGAACAAGGGTTCATGCACCTTTTCGCACATCGACACGAAGACGTTGAAGAAGGTTGCACCGGGTTCAGTGTCCTGGCCTGACATGATCTTGAGCAGGGCCTCGCGCTGTTCCGGCGTGGCGCGTTCATCAACGATGGGCAGTATTTCACCATGGCCCATGTGTATGGGCCCCGGCCACGCCGCCGTCGCAGCCCAGCGCAAGCCGTCAAGCTTGACCTTGCCGTAATGACCCTTGGTGATTTGCATGCCAACCGCCGCCCGGCACGTGCCGTCCGTCGGCAAGGCGTTGAACTGGCAAGGGCAGCCATAGGCACAATTGCAGGAAGAGATTTCAGGACCGCTGATCATCCATTCGGTAAAGGACATGTTATTTTCCTCCGGGATTGAGTACTGGGACGGGGAGGAGCTTGGCACAAAATGAGCAGCAATGATAGTGCCGCGCCAGGGTTGCATAAGGAGGTGTGGCGTGAGTTCTTGCCCTTCAAAAAGTCAAAAGCCTGCGAACGATAGGCCTTGCATTGGAAGTCTGGGCGATTATCTTGAAGCGAGGAGACAGAAGATGAACATCAAAGCGATTGTGCATGAGGCAGAAGAGGGCGGCTTCTGGGCCGAAGTTCCCGCCATTCCCGGCTGCGCCACCCAAGGCGATACCTTGGATGAATTATTGGCCAATCTGCGGGAGGCAATTGAAGGTTGTTTGTCCGTTGATATTGCACCTGTGACTACCAGCGACAATCAACGCATTTTCGAGATCGCCGTTTGAAGGAAATTTCCGGCAAAGCATTTGCCCGTGCCATTGAAAAACAAGGCTGGGTGCTTCTGCGCATTGCCGGAAGTCATCACATCTACGGAAAAGAAAGCAGCATCGTACGGCTATCGGTTCCGATACATGGCAACAAGGCATTGAAACGTGGATTGTTGAGTCATTTGATGAAGCAGGCGGGGATTAAAGAGGGTGATGATTGATAGTGACAATTCCCACCCAGGTTGCTGCCGATATTTTGAACTGTAAGACAAGCGATGATTCGCTCGCCCCGGCAATTTTGGCATTGATGAAGCCATTTTGTGGAACATCGTTGCTGTGAAAGTGCCAGAATTGATTGCAGCGACGGATCAAACAGAATTGCCAACTTGAACTTTATCGCACCGCAAAGGGGAACGCCGCCCTGTTCATGCCTTTCAAAGTTCAGTCTTTTGATGCTGCGATAAACCTGGTCGACCTGTTCTCGTCATTGTGAGCCTCCTGATGCGGCAGGAAGTGAATCATGTGTCATTTACCGGTTGAACTCACCTCTCCAGTCCCTTTTAAACTGAAAAACTGAATTCTACACAGGCGACGAGCTATGGTTTCTTGCCTGATGAAGACGCGGGCTTCGGCTGTACGCTAGAAAACTGCGATGCGCCGGCCAACGGCTTAGCCTTCTCCTGTTTAGGTTTCTTCTTCTCGCGGTTGCTTTTCATTTGACCCTTGGCCATTTTCCTTCTCCACAGTCAGGTTTGCTGCGAATGATCATGCACCCAATAGACAGCAATAGCCAGACTGGTGTGATCTTGCTTCGCAAAGGCGAGAAGCTGGCCAATGTTAGAAAGGCGTTAGAAGGGGCATGCTTCCGTTTTTCGACGGTGTTTCCGCCGAGTTAAATGGAGTGGCACCGGAACGTCCAGAACCGTCAAAAAGAAGCGTCCCCTTTCTTGCCTTTCTTGCAATCACCTGAGGCTTTCCAGTATTTACACTGATGACATTGAGGTTCTGAACCACCTATTCACAGACCTCCAACCAACACTTTTATTGATGCATCACTTGAGGTTGGGAACCACAAAGGATGCTGTTGCTTCCACCATTTTGTCTAGCGTTTCCGGCCCGGCGAAGGCGTTGAAAACGTGATCCATTTTTTCCGTCCACTTGGCTTCAGTGCCTTCATGTTTATCCAAAAACACATCGGCGGATGCTGGTAAAACAGTCGTATCATCAGTGCCCTGTGCCACAAACAAAGAACCTTTGAAGGCAGCAATTTCAGCACCTGGATTCATCGCATTGATGCCATCGAAGAAACCCTGCTTCAAAGCAATCTCGGCACCCCAAGGAAGCTTGATCTTGAGCGGAGTTTCTCCCGTTCTCATGCCAGCCTTGAGCGCGTCGGCCCCCAATAGACCCGTAAAGGTTTCCGCAGGTGTTGCAACAGCGGCCCACAATGCAACAGCGTCGGGTTTATTGGTGCGACCAGCGACTGCCGATGCGACCAAGCCACCTTGGCTCCAACCAATGATGCCAAGCTTCTGTCCGTCGACCCGTGCATCGGCTTCGACAAATTGAATCGCAGCGATACCATCAGCAATCTGCTTTTCGAATGTGGTGTCAGCAAACGTGATATCCGTGCTTTCGCCTGAGCCGCGAAAGTCAATGCGCAGGCTTGCAACACCTTTTTCAGCCAGCAGTCTGGCCGTGCGCTGAAGCACACCTTCTTTGGTGTTTGCGACCGGCAGTTCGTTGCGGTTCCCAGTGAAGCCATGAAACAATAAAATAACAGGGGCTGGTGCGCCATCAGGCATGGCCAATGTGCCTACAACGTTTTGTCCGTCAACCTGGAACTTGACTGTCTCTTCCTTCATCCCCGCCATTGCCGAAGAAGTCACTAACAAGCTCGCCAGAGCTGCAAATCCGGAATGTCTTTTCATACCACTCTCCTATTGTTTCAAAAAAGCAAAATCATGCGCAGAGATTTGTCAAATTCTGGGCTGCCAAATAGAAGATCAACGCAGATCGCAGCTATGTTGAGCCAACGACTGCGCAGTTGTCAATTGATGGAAATTCAATTGGCGAATGTTGAGCAGGAATGCGTAGAGGAAAACTGAGTACTCAACTACAAATGCACCCCCGGTGCCTCATAACCAACCCGCTCCACATATTCCGTGTAGCCCCCACCATATTGGTGGATGCCTTCTGGTGTCAGTTCCAGTACGCGGTTGGAGAGTTCGGCCAGGAAATGTCGGTCGTGGGAGACGAAGAGCATGGTGCCTTCGTAGCTGTCCAAGGCTTTGATCAGCATTTCTTTTGTCAGCAGATCAAGATGGTTGGTGGGTTCATCCAGTACCAGAAAATTTGGCGGATCGTAGAGCATGCGGGCCATGACGAGTCGTGCCTTCTCGCCGCCTGACAACACGCGGCATTTTTTCTCGATGTCATCGCCGGAAAATCCGAAGGCTCCGGCCAAAGCGCGGAGTGAACCTTGTGTGGCCTGCGGGAATGATGATTCGAGAAATTCAAAAATGCTTTCCTCGCCATCCAGAAGTTCCATGGCGTGCTGGGCGAAATAGCCCATCTTGACGGAAGCCCCGACGGCGACACGGCCTTGATCCGGCTCCGTTGTCCCGGCGATCAGCTTCAACAGCGTGGATTTTCCGGCCCCATTCACACCCATGATGCACCAGCGTTCGCGCCGCCGGATTTGAAAATCCAGAGCGGCATAAATCGAACGGCTGCCATAGGCTTTGTGAACGCCACTGAGGCTTACCACATCTTCGCCACAGCGCGGTGCAGGCGCAAAATCAAAATCAACGGTTTCCCGACGCTTGGGCATTTCCACCCGGTCAATTTTTTCCAGTTTCTTCACACGCGACTGCACTTGCGCCGCATGGGAGGCCCGGGCCTTGAAACGCGCAATAAAATTCAGTTCCTTGGCCAGCATGGCTTGTTGGCGGTCAAACGATGCCTGCTGCTGCTTTTCATTGAGCGCCCGCTGCTGCTCATAAAATTCATAGTCGCCGGAAAAGCTGGTCAATTCACCGGCATCGATTTCAACAATCTTGGTGACGATCCTGTTCATGAATTCCCGGTCATGGGATGTCATCAGCAACATGCCGTCGTAATTCTTCAAAAAGTTTTCCAGCCAGATCAGGCTTTCAAGATCGAGATGGTTTGATGGTTCATCCAGCAACATGGCATCGGGCCTCATCAGCAGAATACGGGCCAGCGCCACCCGCATTTTCCATCCGCCGGAAAGCTTACCCACGTCGCCATCCATCATTTCCTGCGAAAAGCTCAATCCAGCCAGCACTTCCCGCGCCCGCGCATCCTGCGCATAGCCATCTAGCTTTTCAAAATGCGCCTGCACCTCGCCATAGCGGGCGATGATGGCATCCATTTCATCGAAGCGTTCAGGATCACCCATGGCGGCTTCAAGCGCCGTCAGTTCAGCCGCCACCGCACTTACCGGCCCTGCCCCTTCCATCACTTCCGCCACAGCACTGCGCCCTGCCATCTCGCCCACATCCTGGCTGAAGTAGCCAATTGTAATGCCGCGATCGATAGACAATTGCCCCTCATCCGGCTCTTCCTCGCCGGAAATCATCCGGAACAGCGTGGTCTTGCCGCTGCCATTGGGGCCGACAAGCCCGATTTTCTCACCCCGGTTCAAGGCTGCAGAGGCCTCGACAAAAAGTAACTGGTGGCCGTTCTGTTTTGAAATGGAATCAATGCGGATCATGGTCCGAGGCCTTTAGGTGACCTGAACGCAAGAAGGAAGTCTCAGCCCGATGAACTGGAGATGAACGGGACATTCAGGGAGATTTCATGGTGAAAAAACTATGAAATGATCCAACAAGCAAAAACAGCACACTTCGGGAGAAACATCATGAAATCATTCAGCGAAACCAAAGGCACCGTAACGCGCACCGCTTTCGACGTGCAACACAACTGCTTTTTCAATGCGCCAATGCAGCATCCTTTCCTGGCCACACTTGAACAGCGCCAGCCAGCCATGGCTTCCGCTCAAGTCATTGCAATGCCCGCCATGGCATTGAAAATGGCTGCCTGAGAGGCTGACTGCCAGACTGTTGGAATGCCATTTATTCCCGTAGTATCGCTCCGATTCGCGTAACGCGAAGGGAGGACGCGATGAAGGCAATCCTTGCACTGGTTGGCGCTGCAATTTTAATCACCCCGTTTCCCGTCGCCCATGCAGCGTTCAAAGGCTGCTATGAGCGCGTCTATGATGCCCGGTATTTGCGCCAACACAAAAAACAACAGATCGTCAAAATCAGACTGCAGATCGGCGTGGGCCAAGGCGACACAGGGCCGTTTGAGTATCTCGACAGGATTGACGCGGTGTTCCGCAAGACCAAGCGCTACCAAGGCAATCTGGTAGATTGTGAGCAACAAAGTACCGAACTGAATTGCGAAGTTAGCGCCGAAGGCGGAAGCTTCGTCATCACCGACCGGGGCCGTGAAAAAGGCAAACAGGCCATTCGCATTACCAACAAATCATATCTGCGTTTTGACAACGAAGCAGAAAAACTGCGTGTCGCCGCCAAAGGCGAACACCGGGAATTCAGGCTTTACAAAATCGGCGACGGCCCCTGCCCGTAGCTGGTGGTTGGAAAATTCATTTTCGACGGCGCGCAGATTTCAAAGCTCACGAAGAATTGCTGCCCTTCAGGAGCTGACAGCAATTTGCTACAGCAATCCCTGCTCCCTGGCATAACCCAGCAAATTGACTTCCGGTCTGGCACCCACATGGGAAATCACTTCAGCGGCGGCCAGGCTGCCGAGCCTTGCGCAATGGGCCAAGGGTTTTTCGTGGGTATAGCCATAAAGGAAACCCGCTGCAAAAAGATCGCCAGCCCCTGTGACATCCAGCACCCGTTTGACCGGATGGGCCGGGACTTCGATGGTCTCCTGGCCTTTCACGATAACACAGCCTTTTTCCGAGCGGGTGACGACCACGATGGCACAGTCGTTTCGTGCCGCGTCGATGGCGCCTGAGAAATTCTGGGTTTTATAGAGGGATTTGATTTCGCTCTCATTGGCAAAAACAATGTTGATGGAGGTGCGGATGAGATCAAGGAAATCGTCGCGGTGACGTTCGACGCAGAATGAGTCTGACAAGGTTATCGATGTCAGTTTTCCAGCGGCTTGTGAAATGCGGGCGGCTTCGCGAAAAGCTTTCATGGCGGCAGGCTTGTCGTAGAGATAGCCTTCCATGTAGGTGACTTGGGCTGCCTTGACGATTTCGGCGTCCACGTCTTTTTCGTCCAGATTGACGCAGGCCCCAAGATAAGTATTCATGGTGCGCTCGCCATCGGGCGTTACCAGAATGAAGGAGCGGGCGGTTGCGGGGCCATCAAGGGCGGCGGGCGTATCGAAGACAACGCCTTGGGCCCGCATGTCGTGGCGGTAAATGCCGCCCAACTGGTCGTTGCGCACTTTGCCGAAATAGGCGACTTTACCACCAAAGGACGCTACCCCAGCGGCTGTGTTTCCGGCAGACCCCCCTGAAATTTCCGCGGCGGGGCCCATGTGGGCATAGAGCGTTTCAGCTCTTGTCTCGTCGATCAGGTTCATCGAACCCTTCACCAGTTTCTCACGGGTGATGAAGGCATCATCAACCTTGGCGATAACATCGACAATGGCATTGCCGATGGTAAGAACATGGATGGATTGTGTCACGGTTGGGAATCCTGCTGGTTTTCGGGAGAGCTAGCGGAGAAGGCTTTTTCACGCAAGACTTGAGGAGGGGTCTTGTAGCCAAGCCTTGCAAGGCTTACCTAGCGGTTCATGTTGTCTGCTGCACTCAAGGCCCTTGGTGACGTGATATCGCCTGAATTTCGCTCGGTTTTGTGGAAGGCGATTGGCTTGACGCTTTTGCTGTTCGTCTTGCTGTTGCTCGGCGTTGAAGCGCTGTTTTATTTCATGCTACTGCTGCCCTGGCCGTGGCTGGAAACGATCCTGGCCTTCGCCACGGGTTTTGGTTTGCTGGTGCTGTTCTTTTTTCTGATGGTGCCGGTGACGGCGATGTTTGCCGGACTTTATCTGGACGATGTGGCTGCCAAGGTGGAGCAGAAACATTATGCCGGGGATGGCATTGGCAACGCATTGTCGCTGATGGCGGGGCTTTGGGTTTCGCTGCGGTTCGGCCTCTTGGTTCTGGTTATCAACATCCTGGCACTGCCTTTCATTTTTACGGGTATCGGTGCCCTGATACTGATCACCATCAACGCTTATTTGTTGTCACGACAGTATTTTGAAATGGCGGCCATGCGCTCCATGGGCCTCGACGATGCCAAACAGTTCCGCAAAGACAATGGACTGGCGGTATTTATGGCGGGTTATATTCCAGCCGTCATGTCGCTGGTGCCGCTGCTCAACCTGATCGTGCCGTTGTTTGCCACGAGCTATTTCGTTCACCTGTTCAAACGGGTGCAAAAGTCTTCGGTTTGAAAGGGCACAAGTCTGCAATGCTGCAACGCCAGCATTCTGGTTTGCGCGCTTTGCAAACATAGCGGCCATGCAGGATGAGCCAGTGGTGGGCGTGGCGTTTGAAATGTTCCGGTACGGCTTTCAGCAATTTTTGTTCCACCTCAATTGGCGTCTTGCCGGGTGCCAGGGCCAGGCGGTTTCCAAGACGAAACAGATGCGTATCCACCGCAATGGTGGGTTCACCGAAAACATGGTTCAAGACTACATTGGCAGTTTTGCGCCCTACACCCGGCAAAGCTTCAAGGGCCTCCCTGCCGTGGGGTACTTCACCTTTGTGGAGTTCAAGCAACTGACGGGACAGCGCCACCAGATTTTTGGCCTTGCCGCGAAACAACCCAATTGTCCTGATGGCATCGCGCAGATTATCCTCGCCCATATCAACAATGGCTTGGGGTGTTGAGGTTTTGGCAAATAATGGTTTTGTCGCCTTGTTGACACCTTCGTCGGTGGCCTGGGCTGACAGAACAACAGCCACCAAAAAGGTGAAGGCATTGACGCTGTGAAGTTCGCCCTTCGGTTCAGGGTTTGCTTCCTCAAAGCGTCGGAAGATTTCCCCGATGGTGGCGGACGGCAGGCGGCGCGGCATTGAGTGTCCTTGTGTTTTGTTGCAGACGACATAATCATTGCGGGATGACGAATAGCAAGCCGGAAAACTGGTCAGTTACATTGCGGCCGAATAATTCTTTGTCGCCACAAGGTTTCATCACCTTGATGATGATTGTTGGCGGTTTGAATTTTATCGGCGGGATGTTTTTTCTTGCCATGGGTGCCTGGCCCGTCATGGGTTTCATGGGGCTCGATGTGCTTTTGGTCTGGTGGGCATTCCGTTTGAATTTTGCTGAAGCTAAACGATCCGAGCGCATTATCGTCAATGGTGATGCGGTGCAATTGCTGCGCAACCCAGCCAGCGGTGCGGCAACATCGGAGGAGTTCAATCGTCGCTGGCTGCGGGTGGAACTGGAGTTTGATGAGGCACGAGAGCTTGTCGGGCGGCTGTTCCTGAACTATCGCGGCAAGCGGTCGGAGGTAGGCTCATTTCTCGGTGCCGAGGAGCGCGAGGGCTTAGCGAGGGCTTTGCGCAAAATATTGACGTGAGGGATCAAGAAACGGGTGGCTGTGGGTGTTACGGTATCTTAGATTCACCCCATGACAAATGCTTCACCCCTTGATGATTACGCCCGTGTTTGCGATGTGATTGCCAACCTGAGCGAGAACTGGCGCGACCAGCCTTCGCTGCAAGCCATGGCGCAATCCGCCAAGCTCAGCCCCGAACATTTACAGCGCCTGTTCACGCGCTGGGCCGGTCTGTCGCCCAAGGCGTTTTTGCAAGCCATTACTTTGGATCACGCCCGCGAGTTGCTGAAGAATTCAGCCAATGTGCTGGATACAGCACTGGAAGTGGGACTTTCAGGACCGGGGCGCTTGCATGATTTGTTTGTCAGTCACGAAGGGATGACACCCGGTGCCTACAAGTCCAAAGGTGAAGGCCTGATAATTTCATACGGTTTTCATCCCTCACCCTTTGGTTTGGCACTTGTCATGGTTACGGACTATGGACTTTGTGGACTGGGTTTTTGCGATGCGGGCGGCGAACAGGCCAACCTTGCCGACATGACCCGGCGCTGGCCAAATGCTCAGTATACGGAAGATTCAGCCAAAACGGCTGTCTATGCGGCGCAGGTTTTTGCCGACAAGCGCATGCGACCCAATGAGCCCCTGCGCATCACCTTCATCGGCACAGACTTTGAAATCCGGGTGTGGGAAACCTTGCTGAAAATTCCGTTGGGCAAAGTCGCAACCTATGGCGGCATTGCCGAACACCTTGCCAAGCCGAAGGCGGCGCGGGCTGTAGGGGCAGCTGTCGGGCGCAATCCGATTTCCTTCGTGGTGCCCTGTCACCGGGTCATCGGAAAGTCCGGCGATCTCACAGGTTATCATTGGGGACTGACCCGCAAGAAAGCGATCTTGGGCTGGGAGTCGGGAAGGGTGGTTTAGAAAAAACATCGCATGCATTCGCCCCACACAAATCCCGTCACCCCGGCGAAAGAACTTGTGAAGGAATTGGTTAGAGTTAATGTTTACTCCGCAGCCATCAGCATTCCCTTGTATTCATCGACTTCGAATTTCTTGAAATTTTCTTCGAACAACCGCACCAGTTTATGCGCTGCTGCATCATAGGCAGCACCATCTCTCCAACTGGCACGCGGATCAAGCATGGCGGTTTCTACACCGTCAATTGCAACAGGCACGGCAAATCCGAAATTCGCATCGGCGCGCAATGGCATGTGTGCCATGGCACCGGACAAGGCGACGGCAAGCAGTTTTCGCGTGACGTCAAGCGGGAAGCGTTTGCCCACGCCATAGGCACCACCCGTCCAGCCGGTGTTGACGAGGTAGCAGGGAACCTTGTGGCGCTGCATCAAATCTTTCAATAATGATCCGTATACGGATGGATTCTGCGTCAAGAAGGGAGCCCCAAAGCAGGCCGAGAAGGTGGCTTGCGGTTCGGTGATGCCGCGTTCTGTGCCTGCCAGCTTTGCCGTGTAGCCTGACATGTAGTGATACATCGCCTGATCAGCGCTCAATCTGGCGAGGGGTGGCAAAACACCAAATGCATCAGCCGTCAACATGATGATGGCTTTGGGATGAGGGGCAAGGCCGTCGCTGCTGGCATTGGCAATTGCGCCAAGAGGATAAGCCAGCCTGGTGTTTTCAGTCTTGCTGCCGTCGCTGAAATCCGGTTTGCGGGAGACGCGATCAAGTGTCACGTTCTCCATCACGGTGGCCCAGCGGTTGCCAGCGGCGAAGATTTCCGGCTCGCCTTGGGCTGAGAGATTGATGGCCTTGGCGTAGCAGCCGCCTTCGAAGTTGAAGATGCCGCGCTCGGACCAGCCGTGTTCATCGTCACCGATCAGCGTGCGATCGGGATCGGTGGACAAGGTGGTTTTACCGGTGCCGGAGAGGCCGAAGAACAGCGCCGTGTCGCCGGATTTTCCGACATTGGCGGCGCAATGCATGGGCAACACGCTGCTGTCAGGCAGCAGGTGATTGAGGAACGTGAAAACAGCTTTCTTGATCTCGCCTGCATAGTGGGTGCCGCCAATCAACACAAAGCCTGCCTGCAAATCCATGGCAATGACAGTTTCGCTGCGGGTGCCATGACGCTTGGGATCGGCCTTGAAACTGGGCAGACAGATAATGTGCAATCGGGGGGCGGCCTGTTTGGTGCGCGGCTTGATCAACAGGTGGCGAATGAACAGGGCTTGCCAGGCATGCTCGGTGATGACGCGTGTTGGCAGCGCAAGAACGGGATCGGCCCCCGCTTGCAAGTCCTGGACATGCAGAGATTTCATCCGGGCATGGATCATTAAATCCTGTTTCAACAGCTCGAACTGGCTCTGCGACAGGGAGGCCACATTGTCCCACCACACTGTATGTTCGCTCGCTGCATTGCGAACGATGAACTTGTCCTTGGGGCTGCGCCCGGTATGGCTGCCGGTTGAAACAGCCAGCGCCCCGGCATCGGTTGCCATGCCCTCACCCTGTTCCAAGGCCGCCTGATAGAGCACGGCATCATTGGCATTCCAGGTAATGTGCTTGGCCCAGCGCAGGCCAATGCCAGCCAATTCAGCCCTGATCTTGGATTCCAGCAAATCAATGGTGTTGGTCATGGTCTTGCTCCTCAGTTGCCACATGGGTTCTGAGCAAAGTCATGATCGATCATTTGAATGATGTAAAGAGGTATTTACATCAATGGTTGATGTTATCGTAAGTCAATTTTTGACGTTTTTAACTCTCCCTATCTATGAGATAAAACCGCTGGGCAGTTCCACCAAAAATGGCAGTGGCCTCAGTTCCGACAAAGGCGCGGGCTGCCTCGTGCCAGGCCCCATAGGAGCCATTGAGATCGAGGACCGGCCAGTCTGAACCCCACATCACGCGCTCGGCACCAAAAGATTTAATCACATGGGCGGCATAGGGTTTCAGGGTGTCGATGGTCCAGCCGGGTCTGGCTTCGGTGACGAGACCTGAAAGTTTGCAGAACACGGGTGTATTGGCCGCAATCGACGCCAGCTTGTCAGCCCAGGGTTGGAACTGGGCTTCGCGAATGACGGGCTTCATGCAGTGATCAATCACGGTGCGCATCTGTGGATAGGCATCAAAAAGTTTGCGGAAGGGATCGAGGTGGATGGGGAAGCCCAAGGCATCGAATGTGAGATCAAGATCAATGATGGCAGCAAAGGCCCATTGTACATCCCGGCGATGCATCCACAGGGGATCGGCCAAATCCTGAATCATCGGACGCACGCCGGAAAATTTGGGATGCTTGGCCAGCCGCGCCAATTGCCTGAGGTCATCACCGTTCTCGAAATCCACCCAGCCCACCACTTTCGCCACAAAATCTGTCGCATCGGCGATGCCCAGCATGTATTCGGTTTCGTTCACCGTGGGAGCGGCTTGCACCAGCACGGTTTTATCAATGGCATAGGCTTTGCGGTGGACGTCGAAGTCGTTTGGCAGAATGGGACGGCGCAGGGGTTTTGCGCCTTCGCTGTCCATCCAGCCATAGTCGCCGCGCGTGGGATTCCAAAAGTGCTGATGACTGTCGATGAGCATTGCTTTACCTCAAGGCGTTGGAGCGCGGGGATCAATCAAGCCTTCGGACTTGAGTTGCTGCCACAGGGCCTTTGGAATCTTCGCACTCAAAGTGGCAACATTCTGCGCCACTTCCTTGGGGCTGACAGCGCCGGGCAGCACGGAAACCACCGAAGGATGTGTCAACGGGAAACGCAATGCGGCCTGTGGCAGTTTCACTTTATGGGCCTTGCAAACGGCTTCGATCTTGGCCACGCGCTCCAGAATATGTTTCGGAGCAGGATCATAGTTGTAGAAGGCTCCCTTCTTTGCTCCGGTGGCAAGGATGCCGGAATTATAGGGTCCACCCAACAGAATGCCGATGCCGCGTTTTTCACAGAGCGGCAGGAAGGTGTCCAGCGATTGCTCCTGCTCCAGCAGCGTATAGCGGCCCGCCAGCAGGAAGAGATCAAAATCACCCTGCTCGGCCAGCGTCTGGCAGACCTGCCATTCATTGACACCCGCCCCAAAGGCCGTGATGACTTTTTCATCGCGCAATTTTTGCAGGGCCTTGTAGCCGCTTTTCATGATGGTCTTGATGTGGGCGTCGCTGGCTTCCTTCGAGCCATGGGTGAAGATATCGCAATCATGCACCAGCAGAATGTCGATGCTGTCCAGTCCCAAACGTTCGAATGAAAACTCGAACGACCGCATGAAGCCATCATAGCTGTAGTCAAAGCGTTCGCGGCGTGACGGTGTGTCAAAAAATTTGCCGATACCAGTTCGTTCGGAAGGTTTGCAAACATCCATCAGGCGACCGACTTTGGTGGACACCACATAGTCACTGCGCTTCTTGCCTTTCAGAAAATTGTTGAGGCGGGTTTCTGAAAGCCCAAGGCCATAGAGTGGCGCCGTATCAAAATAACGAATGCCCTGCTTCCAGGCGGACTCCATGGCGGCAAGGGCTTCGGCATTGCTATGGGCGCGGTAGAGATTGCCCAAGGGGGCCGTGCCAAAGCCGAGTTCGGTGAAACTGATTTCTGCACCAGAAGGAGCCTTGAAGCGGCGCTTTTTCATTGTTGATCCCTTGAGGCTTAATGTTGTGACGTTGTTGTTGTTTTGAAGGGGGGTAAGGTCTATGGAACTGTTATATCAGTTATCAACATCCCGACCCAAAGAGCAAGCCCCAGATGTCCCCTCCCTCCATGATCCGCCTGAACGCCGCTGACAATGTGCTGGTCACAACCCGTATCGTCGATAAAGGCGAGACGACATTTGAAGGTGTGGTGACCCGTGCAAAGGTGATGCGCGGACATAAAATGGCATCGACAGCCATTGCATCGGGAACGCCAATCCGCAAATTCGGCCAAATCATCGGGTTTGCCAAATATCCCATTGAAGCGGGCGACTGGGTGCATGAGCACAATGTTGTCATGGGTGAACTGGCCCATGACTATGCCTTTGCGCAAGCCGCAAAACACGAACCGCTTTTGCCAGAATCAGAACGCGCCACTTTCCAGGGCTTTCGCCGCAAGCACGGCAAGGTGGGTACGCGTAATTACATCGGCATCATGACGTCGGTGAATTGTTCAGCCACGGTGGCCGCCCATATTGCCCGGGAAGTGGAACGTTCGGGGTTGCTCAAGGACTACCCCAACATCGATGGCGTCATTGCGTTGACCCAGGACAACGGTTGCGTCATCGATTATCGCGGTGTGATCTTTGACACGTTCAAGCGCACGGCCTGGGGCTATGCCACCAATCCCAACATGGGAGGCGTGATGATGGTGGGTTTGGGCTGCGAAGGTTTTCAAATTCCACGCTTCAAGGAAGCCTACAAGGTGGAAGAAGGCGAATTGTTCCGCACCATGACCATTCAGGAAACCGGCGGCACGCGCAAGACGGTTGAAAAGGGTGTGGAATACATCAGGGAAATGCTGGGGGCCGTGAACAATGTGAAGCGCGAAACCTGTCTTGCATCTGATTTGATTGTGGCCCTTCAATGTGGTGGTTCCGATGGTTATTCGGGCATCACCGCCAATCCGGCGCTGGGGGCTGCTGTTGATATTCTGGTGAAACATGGCGGCACTGGAATTTTGTCGGAGACACCTGAGATTTATGGTGCTGAACATTTGTTGACCCGCCGCGCTGCCACCCAAGAAGTTGGCGAAAAACTTGTGGGCATCATCAAGTGGTGGGAAGATTATACGAAACGCAACAACATGGAGATGAACAACAATCCATCTCCCGGCAACAAGCTGGGAGGGCTGACAACCATACTGGAGAAATCTTTGGGTGCAGCTGCCAAAGGCGGCACCACGACGTTGCAGGCGGTTTACAATTATGCCGATCCCGTCACCGCCAAGGGTTTTGTTTTCATGGACACGCCGGGCTATGATCCCGTGGGAGCCACGGGCCAGGTGGCGGGTGGTGCCAATCTCATGTGCTTCACCACGGGCCGTGGCAGCGCCTATGGCAACAAACCCTGCCCTTCGATCAAGCTTGCCACCAACACGACGATCTACAACCAGATGATTGAAGACATGGATATCAATTGTGGTGATGTGATCGAAGGTGTGTCGCTGGAAACCAAGGGCCAGCAGATTTTCGACCTGATGTTGAAAACCGCTTCCGGCCACAAAACCAAATCAGAAGAACTGGGCTATGGCGAGAATGAATATGTGCCTTGGTATATTGGCGCGGTGATGTAAAACGGTGCGCCCTGCATTCACCAAAGGATTTGCCTGCCATGACGGTCAAGGTGCTGATCAGCACGCCCCTTAAAACTTCCTATGATGTGGTGATTATCGGCGGGGCCATCATGGGGTCTTCGACGGCCTGGTTCCTAACAGAAAATCCGGATTTCAAAGGCACCATATTGGTGGTTGAAAAAGATCCGACCTATGAGGCGTCCGCAACCGCCCTGTCCAATTCCTGCATCCGTCAGCAGTTCTCATCCGAGCTCAACATCCGGATTTCGCAATTCGGTGCTGCGTTCTACCAGAACCTGCGCCACCATATGTGCAATGACGAAAGGGTGCCGGAACTACCCATTCGCAATTTCGGCTATCTCTACCTCGCGGACAATCCGGCCTTTGCTGAAGTTCTGCGTTCCTGCCAAAAAATCCAGGTGGCTGCCGGGGCTGGAACGGAGATATTGACGGCGCAAGAGATCAAGACACGCTACCCATTCTACAACGTTGATGACCTGTTGCTGGGCAGCATCAACACCGAGAACGAAGGTTACTTCGATGGCTACACCATGTTTGACTGGTGGCGGCGCATTGCCCGGGAACGCGGGGTGGAATATGTCACCAACGAAGTGGTGGCGTTGCAGAAAAATGCCGGCGGCGAAAAAATTGAATATGTGCTGCTGAAATCCGGCGAGACAATTGCCTGCGGACAGGTGGTCAATGCTTCAGGCACGCGCGGGGCCATGACCGCAGCCATGGCGGGGATCGATCTTCCGATTGAGCCGCGCAAGCGCTATACGTGGATATTCAAGGCCGAAAATCCGATCCCGGTCGATCTCCCCCTGACCATTGATCCTTCGGGGGTGCATGTGCGTGAAAATGGTGGCGGCACCTATATGGGCGGCGGCCATGCCGAGATTGATCCCACTGCTGATCCCGAGGATTTCGAAATGGACCATCATCTGTGGGAGGATCACATCTGGCCTGTCATCGCCACACGCATTCCACAATTTGAATCAGTGAAAGTCACCCGCGAATGGGTGGGGCAATATGATTTCAATGTGCTGGATCAGAATGCCATCACAGGTCCGCACCCGCACGTGAAGAACTTTATTTTCCTCAACGGGTTTTCCGGCCATGGTTTGCAGCAGTCACCTGCCATGGGGCGGGGTACGGCGGAATGGCTGACCTATGGTGAATACAAAACGCTTGATCTCACGCCGTTTCACTATGGGCGGATTGTGCGGAATGAGCCTTATGTTGAAACGGCGATAATTTGAAACTGGTGATCGTTGGAATTGACCTTTCTATTCCCGTCCCCTAGTGGCAGGCCTATGGCAGGTGGAAAAGCAGGCCCTCATCCGGCGCTTCGCGCCACCTTCTCCCGCAAGCGGGAGAAGTGAAGGCGTGCGTTTCACTTCTCTCGCTTGCGGGAGAAGATGCCCGTAGGGCAGATGAGGGCCTTTTTGTCCCTGTGCGATAGTTCGGATTTTGAGATGGATTTCCCATGACGGCCAAAATAAATTTTCACGAATTGGCAAAACTGACGCCTGCCCAACGCCTGCAACTGCAACAACGCACGGAAACCGACTTGGCGGATTTTGAAGCCAAGGTCAGGCCGATTATTGATGCTGTGCGACTGGAAGGCGACGAAGCCTTGGCGCGGTTTGCGCGGCAATTTGACAAGGCTCCTGTGCAAGCCAATGAAATCGCAGCTACGCCAGCTGATTTTGACCGCGCCGAAAAGTCCCTTGCCCCAGCGGTGCGCGAGGCGATGGAATTTGCGGCGCATTCCATTCGCAAATTCCATGAAGCGCAAATGCCGGGGGAGATGTGGCTGAATGAAATCCGGCCCGGTGTTTTTGCCGGTGACCGCTCGCGGCCCATTGCATCGCTCGCCTGTTATGTGCCGCGCGGCAAGGGGGCATTTCCTTCCGTCGCTTTGATGACAACCATTCCGGCAACAGTTGCGGGCGTCATGGATATTTGCATCATCACGCCACCTGGTCCTGATGGCCGAATCGATGACGCGACACTGGTTGCGGCGCGCATGGCCGGTGTGACAAAAGTTTACAAAGCGGGCGGTGCGCAGGGCATTGCTGCCGTGGCCTATGGCACTTCGACAATTGCCAAAGTGGCCAAGGTTGTGGGCCCCGGCAGCCCTTGGGTTGCCGCTGCCAAACGACAGGTATCACATCTCCTCGATACGGGTTCGCCCGCAGGCCCCAGTGAAGTGATTGTCTTTGCCGATGATACGGTTGACGGTGCACTGGCTGGTCTCGACCTGCTCGTGGAAGCCGAACATGGGCCGGACAGTTCAGCCTATCTGGTGACGTGGAGCCGCCGTGTTGCCGAAGAAGCCATGGCTGCCATTCCCTCCTTCTGGAAGCAGATGGGGGCACAGCGGGTCGCGTTTTCGTCTGCTGTCTTGAGCGGTGCCATGGGTGGCATTATGCTGGCGCAAAATGAAGACGACGCCATAGCCTTTTGTAATGAGTATGCGCCAGAGCATCTGGAAGTTCTTTCCAAGGAACCCTTTGCCTATCTGGGTCGCCTCGAAAATGCCGGCGAGATTCTGCTCGGTGAACATACGCCGACAACCCTTGGCAACTATGTTGTGGGGCCAGACCATGTGCTGCCCACCAGCGGATGGGCGCGCACGGCGTCGGCGGTTTCGGTGTTTGATTTCATCAAGCGCAATTCCATCGCCTATGTCACCAGCCGGGGCTATCCGGAACTTGCCAAACACGCCCATGCCCTTGCCACCTATGAAGGCTTTGACGCCCATGCCAATGCCGTGTCCGAAACACGCGAACGCCTGCTGAAGAAAGTCTAGACCTGATGTTGATGACGCAAGTGATGGCCGATGCCTATGGCTGCAATGACCTGATCAATGATGCGGATGCCTTGCTGCTGGCGGGCCACGACGCCGTTGCTTCGGTTGGTGCCACCATCATCGGTGAGACCACGGTGCGCTATGTGCCGCATGGCCTGACCATCGGGATTTTTCTGGCGGAGTCGCATTTGGTGCTGACAACCTGGCCCGAATATAAATTGCTCTGCATTGATACGCTGTTGTGCAATCCCGACATGTCCGCTGACGGGGTGATTGATGTGCTGGTGCAACGCCTGTGTCCCGAAGGCAACGTCGTGCGCCACCGCGTAAAGCGGCATATTGCGGCGAAGGCTTTTGGTTAAGATTTGAACTTTCCAGACACGCGATCAAATTTCTTCCCTCCACATTGAGGACAGCCCTTGTGTTTTAATTCAGCGATTGTGGCTGGCACTGACTTCAACCCCAAGGTCCATTTCCGTGAACAAGACAGGCAGCGGTATCGGGATTGTTTGGGGTTTGCTTCTGCGGTGTAGAGAGGGCCGGTCCAGATTTCGCTGGTTTTTGCTGTTGCTTGTACCTGCAATTCATAGAGTTCGCTTGCGGATCCCAAAATCGCTGCGCCGGCATAGCTGTTGAAGCCGGGATACAAGGCGGTGATGGCGAGGCCCAGTTCTGCCATGGCGGCCTGCAGGGCAATACGCTGGGCGGGAGCCGCGTGACCAAATGAAAACATGGCTTGGCCGCGTCCTGCTTCGATGCCTTCGATGCCGCGGGTGAGAAACAGTTTCGCCCCTTCCAACGTATAAGGCGGATCAGTGATGAAAGTGTCGAAAGTTCCGCTGAGTTCTGCTGGCAGGGGCTGGCGTAAATCGTGTTCGAGGGTTTCGATTTCCACCCCATGTTGCGAGGCACATTCGCGAATGAAGGCGAGGCGCTTAGGATCAATATCCAGCACCACGATGCGCCGCGCTAGTGGCCGTTTTGCCAACAACTTGCCAAGCAAAGCGCAGGCGACGGAAACTGAATCATCATCACCGATCAACAACACGCGGCGGCCTTCAAGTGCGCCATTCTGATAAAGCAATGCGGCACGGCGGATGGCGGTCTCAGCCGTGCAGGGTGCTTGATCGAGGGTGACGTCGGTGGCGGGTGCCGCTGACAACAAACCCTGCAAGGCGGCTTCCGCCAGATGGAGTGGAGATGGAAGCGGATGCGTTGGCTGCAATGGGATTTGCAATTGCAGCGGTTCGCCCATGCCCAGTTCATGACGCGCCCATTGTTTTCCCGCATCGCTGAGCGCCAATCCATGTTCGCGCTGCAAAAGTCCGCGCTTTTCAAGCTCGCGGCGAATCGCTGTGGCCACGGGCAAAGGCAGCCTTGCACCACGGGCGGCATCGGCAAGGCGAATGTTCCGTGCACGAACGATTTCACGCACCACGGCTTCAACTCCAGCCGGACCTTCGCGCAAATTTGTGGCCGCTGCCACGTCAGTCAAAATGGGATCGGGCACCGAAATACTCCTTGGTAGGTTTTGGCTTATCAAAAGTCGTTAATCTGTGCGAGCAGATAACCTGACTGACAACCACTATAACAAAAAACTCCCGGCCATGTGCAAGCACAGCGGCCGGGAGCTTTGTCTGTTTCGTCTTGAAGATCAGTAGCGGTAAGCATCCGTCTTGAACGGACCCTGTTGTGTCACACCAATATAAGAAGCCTGTTCGGGCTTCAGTTCGGTGAGGGTGACCCCTAGCTTGTCGAGATGCAGGCGGGCGACTTTTTCGTCGAGGTGCTTGGGCAGAACATAGACTTCGTTCTGGTATTTGCCATTGTCGCGGTTGCTGTAGATTTCGATCTGCGCCAGGGTCTGGTTGGTAAAGGAGGCTGACATCACGAAGCTGGGATGGCCCGTGGCGTTGCCCAAGTTCACCAAACGGCCTTCAGACAACAGGATCATGCGGTTGCCCTTGGGGAACTTGATCAAGTCAACCTGTGGCTTGATGTTGGTCCAGGGGAAGTTCTTCAATTCGGCAACCTGGATTTCATTGTCGAAGTGACCGATGTTGCAAACAATCGCCATGTCCTTCATCTGCTTCATGTCATCAAGGGTGATGACATCCTTGTTGCCGGTGGCTGTCACAAAAATATCAGCTGTGGGCAATGCCTGCTGCAAGGTCTGAACGGCAAAACCATCCATGGAAGCTTGCAATGCGCAGATCGGATCAACTTCCGTGACGATGACGCGGGCACCTGAGCCGCGCAGTGAGGCGGCTGAACCTTTGCCAACATCGCCGTAGCCGCAGACGACCGCAACCTTGCCAGCCATCATCACGTCGGTGCCACGGCGAATGGCGTCAACCAGGGATTCCTTGCAGCCGTATTTGTTGTCGAACTTTGACTTGGTCACACTGTCATTCACGTTGATGGCGGGGAATGGCAATTTGCCCTTCTTCTGCAATTCATAAAGTCGGTGCACGCCCGTGGTGGTTTCTTCGGTCACACCAATGATGGCCTTGCGTTGTGCCACAAACCAGCCTGGCTGTTCCTTGTGACGCTTCTTGATCTGGGCGAAGAGATATTCCTCTTCTTCGGATTTCGGATAGGCAATCAGTGCCGGGTTGGATTCAGACTCTTCACCCAACAGGATATACATGGTGGCATCGCCGCCATCATCGAGGATCATGTTGGAGGGCTTGCCGTCGGGCCATTCAAAAATCTTGGCGGTGTATTCCCAATATTCCTTGAGGCTTTCGCCTTTCACGGCAAACACTGGAATGCCAGCTGCAGCGATGGCAGCGGCGGCATGGTCTTGCGTGGAGAAAATGTTGCAGGAGGCCCAGCGGACGTCAGCGCCCAAGGCTTTCAGGGTTTCGATCAGCACGGCGGTTTGAATGGTCATGTGCAGGGAGCCGGTGATGCGGGCACCCCTCAAAGGTTGTGCCTTGGCATATTCTGCGCGGGTAGACATCAGACCTGGCATTTCAACCTCAGCCATGTCCAGTTCCTTGCGGCCCCATTCCGCGAGTTTAATGTCGGCGACAATGTAATCGTGCTTGCTCATGGTCAAATCCCTTTTGTGATGGCGGGCTTCTAGCAAGGGATGGGCTGGCGGGCAAGAGCCATATAAAGATATCTTTATGTAGTTGCAGGTGTGCTTGGTCGGCGTTTTTGATACTGTCGACTGTCTACTTGCCAGCAAGAGCGACAAACCGACAATGAAGCAACACGACGCGACAAATTCTTCGCTGGCTCCCGAATGGATCGTCAGCCAATGGCTGAACAGCACCGATGACATCACGCTGGCATCGCTCCGGGGCCGCGTGGTGGTGGTGGGTGCTTTCCAAATGCTGTGTCCGGGCTGCGTTTCGGAATTGATTCCACAATTGCGCAAGGCGCATGCCCTGTTCAAGGGAGCAGACCTTAGCGTTATCGGTCTCCATACGGTGTTTGAACATCATGCCGCCATGGAGCCGGTTTCACTGAAAGCTTTTCTGCATGAAAACCGCATCACGTTTCCTGTCGGCGTCGACAAGCCGAGCCTGTCGGATCATCCCATACCCCAGACCATGCAGCTTTATGGTATGCAGGGCACACCCACGATGTTGCTGATTGATCGCCAAGGGCGCTTGCGACGCGTGGGCTTCGGTCACATGGACGATATGCAACTGGGAGCCGAAATCATGGCGCTGCTGAATGAAAGCGCCTGATTAGTCTCGGTAGTTCGCTGTTGTGAGGGATGTAATTGTCGGGTTTCGTCCTGTCAGCGGATTGTCCGGGTTCCAGACGAGCTTCACTTCAAAGAAACGGGACAACAGCGCATCATACATCAGAATGCGACCCGCCAGACTTTCGCCGATATCGAGCAATTCCTTGATGACTTCCATGGCCTGCATGGAGCCGATGATACCGGGAAGTGCGCCCAGCACTCCTGCTTCCTCGCAAGCCAAAAACATGCCCTGTTCAGGCAAGTCACCGATAAAGCAGCGATAAGTCGGCCAAGGCTCGCCGTCAGGTTTTTTCAGGTGGGGCTTGTAGGTTGATATCTGGCCATCAAACTGGCCGATGGCGGCAGAAACCAGGGTTTTGCGGGCGAAATAACAGGCGTCACTGACGAGGAACCGCGTGGGAAAATTATCGCAGCCATCGGCCACAATGTCATACCGGTTGATCAATGCCAGTGCATTTTCGGTGGTGATGCGATGGGAGTATTGTTCGACTGTGACATGGGGATTGACGTCTGCGATTTGTCTGGCAGCACTTTCAGTTTTCAACATGCCAACGCGTTTAGTGCTGTGGATGATTTGCCGCTGCAAATTCGAAAGTGAAACTGTATCGGGGTCAACAATGCCAATGCGGCCCACACCAGCTGCGGCGAGATACATGAGCAAAGGTGCTCCAAGACCTCCTGCGCCTACGACCAGCACAGAAGCATTCTTCAATTTGTTCTGACCGGGACCACCAACTTCAGGCAGCACGATGTGGCGGGCATAGCGTTCGAGTTCTGGGTCAGAAAGGGGCATTGGAGAGACCTCCAGGCATCTTGTGTGTTGAAACACCCCCTCCCCCCTTCAGGGTACTCCCCCGTCGCTTCGCGCCAAGGGAGAAAAGAACAAATCTCTCTCCCTCGGCCTCTTGGCCGGGGGAGTACCCCGAAGGGGGAAGGGGGTGTTTCACCGCAACGATCATCTAAAATTTTCCGCTTGAGCCAAAGCCACCCGGCCCGCGATCCGTTTCATCCAGCGATGATACTTCGCACAATGTCACCTGCGCCACAGGTGCCACCACCATCTGTGCGATGCGGTCTCCCCTTCCGATGACAAAATCATCCGTACCCAGATTAATCAACGGCACTTTGATTTCGCCGCGGTAGTCGGCGTCAATGGTGCCAGGTGCATTTAGCACCGTCACCCCATGATTCACGGCAAGGCCAGAGCGGGGGCGGACTTGAGCTTCGGTATTTTCGGGAAGTGCTATCGCCATGCCGGTGGCGACGAGGGCGCGGGCGCCGGGCTTTAGCGTGAGTGAATCGGCAGAACGGAGATCAAGGCCGGCAGAGCCCGGTGTGGCATAGGATGGCAGGGGCAAATCTGAGCCATTGGCAAGCCGGAGGATTTGGACTTTCACAACAGGCCCGCCAGCTTGTTCATCAAACGCGCCGCCACTTCAGTCTTGGTGAGTTTGGGCCAATCTTCTACCGAATTAGCAGTTACGAGATGCACGGTGTTGGCATCGCCACCAAACACTTTGGTCCCGGAACTCACATCATTGGCAACGATGACATCACAATTTTTCCTGATCAGTTTGGCTTTGGCGTGTTCTATGACTTTCTCGGTCTCGGCGGCGAAACCGACGACGAGTTTTGGACGCATTTTTGAAGTGGAAACAGTTTTGAGAATGTCGGGGTTTTCGTTCAGCAAAAGGGACGGCATCGCGCCATCATTCTGCTTCTTCATTTTCTCAGGCGCGGCCTTTGCCACTTTCCAGTCGGCTACGGCAGCCGTGAAGATGGCGATGTCGGCGGGCAAGGCTTGTTCTGTGGCTTTCAACATTTCATCTGCGGTGGTTACGAGTACGAGTTTGACTCCTGGTGGCGGAGACAAATTCACGGGTCCAGACACCAACGTGACACGCGCACCCAGTTTCAACGCCGCTGCGGCAATAGCATAGCCCTGCTTGCCGGAGGACTGGTTGGAAATGTAACGGACGGGATCCATGGCCTCACGCGTCGGTCCTGCGGTGATCAGCACGTGCTTGCCTGTCAAGGGCTTCGGCTGAGGAGATAGAACTGCTTCAATGGCGGCAAGGATTTCAGCTGGCTCAGCCATGCGACCGAGGCCAAACTCTCCACAAGCCATATCGCCATCATTGGGACCAACAAAGCCAATGTCATCATCCCTCAGTGTACGGATGTTTCGCTGTGTCGCCGCATGATGCCACATCCTTACATTCATGGCGGGTGCGACGAGAACTTTCTTGTCAGTGGCCAGAAGTGTGGTGGAGGCCAGGTCATTGGCAAGGCCTGATGCCATTTTTGCCATGAGGTCTGCGGTGGCCGGAGCGACGACAACCAGATCAGCGGAGCGCGACAATTCGATGTGACCCATTTCAGTTTCATCGGTCAAGGAAAACAGGTCGGTGTAGATTTTTTCGCCCGACAGGGAGGCTGCCGACAATGGCGTTACGAACTTCTCAGCGGCTTTGGTGAGAATAACGCGAACGGCTATATTCTGCTTCCTCAGCAGACGGATCAATTCCAGCGACTTGTAGGCCGCAATGCCACCACCGATAATCAGAAGAATGGATTTTGTCATGACCAGACCAACTTTGCTGCGATAACCACCAGAGCCATGGCAGCAACTGAAAGCGCCAGCGCCTGATAACGTTGCCACGTTGTGTTTTCGGGACGTTTAACCTTGGCCATTTCAGACAGCAACTGGGAAGCCTTCTGGGCTTCGTCCAAAAGCGGCGGCAGGCGCAGGGCCAGCCTTGCGAGAGATTTGGCACTGCCGCCCAATTCCGCCAGTTTGCCAATGGGGCCGAGATAGCGTTCGATCCAGGCCTTGACCACAGGTTCGGCGGATACCCACATGTTGAGGTTGGGATTGAGCGTCCTTGCAACGCCTTCCACGACAACCATGGTTTTTTGCAACAACAACAATTGCGGCTGGGTTTGCATGTCGAATTGCTCGGTGACTTCAAAAAGCTGAGTGAGCAACTTTGCCATGGAAATCTGGTCGGCAGGCAAATCCAGAATGGGTTCGCCAATTGCCCTCAGGGCTTGGGCAAAATTCTGCACGTCATGGGTAACCGGAACAAAGCCTGCCTCAAAATGCACTTCCGCCACCCGCAGATAATTTCGCGTGATGAAGCCATAGAGGATTTCCGCGAGGAAGACGCGATCCTTCATGGCAAGCCTGCCCATGATGCCAAGATCAAGAGCGACGAGATTGCCCTTGGCATCAACCATCAGATTGCCCTGATGCATATCAGCATGAAAAAATCCGTCGCGGATGGCGTGGCGGAGAAAACTCTGGATGATGGTGTCGGCCATGGCATTGAGATCTAGTCCACTCAGGCGCAATGTCTCCACATCGGCCATGGGTGTTCCTTCAAGCCATTCTGTCGTGAGCACACGCTTGGACGTCAGGGCCCATTCGACTTTCGGCAAACGAAAACCCGGGTCGTCCCTGGTATTCTCTGTCATCTCAGACAAAGCGGCGGCTTCCATGCGGAGATCAAGTTCCAGCTTCATGGATTGTTCGAGCATGGACACGGCAGCGACGGGACGCAGTCTTCGGCCCTCCGCATTCAATCGTTCCATCATCCGGGCAGCAAAACCAAAACTTTCAATGTCAGCGGCAAAGCGCCTGTCAACATCGGGCCTGAGGATTTTGACGGCAACGATTTTGCCGCCGTGGGTAATCGCCTTGTGGACTTGCGCCACTGAGGCAGCTGCCACGGGTTCACTGAACGAGGCAAATAGGTCTTCAACCGGCTTGCCAAGTTCCGTTGCAACAATCGCCTTGGCCGTCGCCATGGCAAAGGGCGGCAGTTTGTCTTGCAGCACCTTCAGTTCGAAAGCCCGCTTGGCACCGATGACATCGGGCCTTGTCGCCAGAAACTGGCCAAGCTTGATGTAGCTGGGTCCGAGGGCGGAGAGTGCTGCTGAAATTTTGTTGCCCTGATTGCCCGATGACCGACTGCCGATTTGGCAAAGTTTCAAAACTCCGCGCATGGTCGCTGGCAATTGCGCGGTTTGCTCAGGCGGCAGCAAAGCACCATGACGTGCCAGCGTAAACCCGGCCCGCAGCAATCTTGCGATATTGGTGATGGCAAGGGCCATCAGATGCGCCAACCCGAGTGGATTGCGACCACGCCCCCTGTAAGGTTGCGCCAGGTCACGCGGCTAAAGCCAGCGCCTTCAATCAAGTCGGCAAATGCCTGTTGTTTTGGAAAAGTGCGGATCGATTCGACGAGATAGCGATAGGGTGCGCCATCGCCCATGACGGCCTTGCCGACAGCGGGGATGACCGTGAAGGAATAGGCATCATAAAGCTTTTGCACGAAATCCAGCTCCATATGGGAAAACTCCAGGCACATGAAACGGCCTCCGGGTTTCAACACGCGGTAGGCTTCTTTCAGGGCCTGTGGAATTTTCGGCACATTGCGAATGCCAAAGGCAATCGTATAGGCATCAAAGCATTGATCGGGAAAAGCCAGGCTTTCAGCATTGCCCACAGTGAATTCCACCTTGTGGGCGAGACGAGAGGCTTCGGCGCGGCGTTTGCCTTCGCCCACCATTTCCGGTGAAATGTCGGCAATGGTGACTTTGGTTTGCTCCCCGCCCAAAGCAGCGATACGAAAAGCAATATCACCGGTTCCACCTGCCACATCGAGCACGTTGTAGGGGCGGTCGTTAGGGGGGGGATTGAGTTGTGCCAGAAAATCATCTTTCCACAGGCGGTGAAGGCCGCCCGACATCAGGTCATTCATCTGGTCATAACGGGCAGCGGATTTGGCAAACACGTCATTGACCAGGGCCTGCTTTGCGCCCTGTTCAACCTCCCGAAAACCGAATTTGGTTTCGATTCCAGACGTGTCATTTGAAGTTGCATGTGTCATGGCGCTTGCTTAGGCTATAAGGCCCTGAAATTCCATGGGCAGTTGGTGCCAGAGTGAATGGGGGTCATGTGCCTGAACTTCCTGAAGTTGAAACGGTCAAGCGGGGATTGGAGCCTGCGATGGTCGGACGGGCGTTTTCCCGAATCGAATTGCGGCGGGCCAATTTGCGCTTTGCTTTTCCGGTGGACTATGCCGCAATCATGCAAGGATCACGCATCTTGTCGTTGGAGCGGCGGGCCAAGTATATTCTGGTGCACTGTGACAATGGCAAAAGCCTGATCTGGCATTTGGGAATGACTGGCCGCTTCACCGTGGTGCAGCCCGGTGGTCGGGCTTTTGAGCCGGGGGCATTTTATCATGCGGCAGCCAAAGCACTTGGCCCTCATGACCATGTGGTTGTGTCGCTGGATGACGGTGTGCAAATTATCTACAACGATCCCCGGCGTTTCGGCTTTATGGACATGGTTGAAACGGCCCTGCGCGATCAGCACAAACTGCTGGCAAACATTGGTGTGGAGCCTCTCGGCAACTCATTCAACGGCGCACATCTCGCGGAAAAATTTTCCGGCAAGAAAGCCCCGTTGAAAGCGGCCCTGCTGGACCAGCATGTGGTCGCAGGGCTTGGCAATATTTATGTCAGTGAAGCGCTGTTCAGGGCAGGACTTTCACCGCTGCGAAAAGCGGAAACCCTGGCGAGGGGCCGAACCGCAGACGAGCGGCTTGAAACTCTGGTGCGGCATATCAAGGATATCTTGAACGAAGCTATTCTGGCGGGTGGTTCAACGTTGCAGGACTTTCAGAATGCCAATGGTGAAAAGGGCGAATTCCAGCAGCGCTTTTTGGTCTATGACCGCGAGACTGGGCCTTGCTTGAATGCTTCCTGTGGCAGGCCGATCAAGCACATTGTGCAATCGGGCCGTTCCACGTTTTATTGCCCGCATTGCCAGAAGTAATCACCCTGAAATCTGAATCCAATATCATGGAGATTGCGGCTGATCTTGAAACGCGAAAAGAAGGCGTGGCAGTTTTTCTGAAAAAGTGGAAAACTGTGTTTCGCAACATGTGAAACTGCAACGCTGCACTTGAGCGAATACTTCGAAGCTTCCTCCACAGAACAGTTATTCAATAACCTTCCAGTCATTGCCCGAATTGTTTCATCCGACAAACGCCCGTTCCAGGACAAAACTACCAGGACGATTATTCGATCCTTCTTCGAAACCGGGGGGTTCAATGAAGTGGCGGATGTCCTTGATCATGGCAGTGGACCCACAGAGCATGATGCGATCTGAAGCTGCTTCAAAAGGTGAAATTTTCAACGCCTCAAAAAATTCGCCTGTCGCAATGAGATTGGTAATGCGCCCCATGTGCTCGCTTTCCTCGCGCGTGGCCGAGGCAAAGTGCTTGAGGCGGCCTTGGGCAAATTCACCGACCAATGGATCATCAAGCGTGGTTCTTACTGTATCAAACGAATAGCGCAGTTCATCCCGCGTCCGGCAGGTATGGGTGACGATCACCTGCTCAAACTTGTCATAGGTCTCGGGATCCCGCATCAGCGAGGCGAAGGGCGCAAAGCCCGTGCCGGTTGAAATACAGAACAGGCGTTTTCCCGGCAGCAGGGCATCGTTGACTAAAGTGCCTGTCGGCTTGGACCGCAGCAAAATCTGGTCACCCGGTTTGATCTTTTGCAGTTTCTCGGTCAACGGGCCACCCGCCACCTTGATGGAAAAAAATTCCAGTTGCTCATCCCAACTCGGCGACGCAATGGAATAGGCCCGCATAACGGGCTTTTCAGCGGCATTTGGGGTGTTTGGCAGCCCGATCATGACGAATTCACCCGACCTGAACCGCAAACTTTGCGGGCGCGTGACACGGAAGCGGAACAAGCGGTCCGTATAATGTTCAACCTCGATGACCTGCTCGGCATGCATGCCGGCTGGGATCGAAACTGTTGGTGAAGTCACAAACTCTGTCATGGCACTCTCGAAGTACATTTCGTTCTTTATAACGAACGATCTATAATTCAAGCGAAGGCCTGTTGCAAGTGCTTTAAGGGGCCACAAAATCCCGCCTGCGTTTTTGAACACCTGCCACGATGTCGCCATAGACCGTTGCAACCCGCCGGGTGTCATGGCTGTCCGGATGTGACATCAACCAATAAGTCCGCGAAAACCGCATGTCGGGCAAAATGCGTACGAGATCGGGATAGAGCGCTGCCGCGTAGTCATGCAAGATTCCAATGCCCTCGCCCGCCCGCACCGCTTCCATCTGGGCCACCACGCTGCCGCACTCGTAATGTCGTTTCATCAGTTTGCCGAGTTCTGCCGTATAGTCCAACGCACGCGAATAGGCGATATCCTCCACATAGGTGATGAACAGCCGTCCCTCCAAATCGCTCCGTTCACGGATCATTCCCGTGCGTTCGAGATATGATTTTGCGGCATAGACGCTGAGTGAATAGTCCGTCAGCTTCTTGATAATGGCCTTGCCAAGTTTCGGCCGCTCGATGGTGATGACAATATCGGCTTCGCGCCGCGACAATGAAAAAGTGCGGGGCAGCGGCACCAGTTGGATGGTGAGGCCTTGGTGTTGGTTGGCCAGCCGTGCCAATTCAGCAGCCAGATGAAATGTGCCAAAACCATCAGGCGCACCGACGCGCACAATGCCCGTGAGCGCTGCATCGGAAGCTGGCAATGCCGCATCAGCTTGCAACAGCTCCGACTCCATGCGCTCCACCCGGGTCAACAGGCTTTCGCCAGCCGGAGTTAAAACCGCACCCGTTGTGCGGCGTTCAAACAACTTGACTCCAAGGCCGTCCTCCAAAGCATCCAACCGCCGCGCCACCGTGGCATGGTTCAATTGCAAAGACTTGGCCGCCGCCAAAATTTGCCCAGCCCGGGCAATGGCGAGAAAAATGCGGAGATTGTCCCAGTCCATGGGGAGCTATCGCACCACTTTCACGCGGGCGATATTTTCAACATCCTTCCACGCCTTGTCGGTGGTAACAGCAATAGCGTCGCGGGTTGCCGCGAGTGCAAGGCAGGCACGATCACCAAAAGAAAGGCCTCGTCCGCGCGTTTTGTTACGCAGTTTTCCGGCTTTTAGGGCTTGCACATAATCAAAGGGTACGACTTCAATGTCGAAGTCTGCAAGGATTGCGTCAACAGCTGAGTCTGACCCACCTCTCTCTTGCAATTTTGAAACCACTTCCGAAATGTTCACAGCGCTTGCTGCTGAGCGCGACAGAAGCCCCAAAACTATCTCAAATCCTGTTTCGCCATTTATCACCGTCAGAATTGCCGATGCATCAAGCACATACTTGTTACTCATTCTCTGCTTCCCGGCGGCGGTCGGCAATAAGCTCGTCGGAAAGGCTCACTCCGGCAGGCACAAATTCGCGCAACATCGCCTGTATGCGCCGAATGGAGGCGCTGTAAGATCGGATACGCAACTCATCATCGACCACTTCCATGATGATTGGATCGCCATCTGCCATACCGAGAATACGCCTCACTTCAGCGGGTACCTGAATTCTGCCGCCGCTCACCATTCTGCCTCGATGCGCATTCATGTCAGTATCCTTGATATATACAATATTCATATATAGTACAGATCTGTAAACCGTGCAATAGTAATCTTAAATTCCGCACAACCAAAGCGCAATTCCTGATCTTGCTGTGCAATTCACAAAAGCCCATAAAACCCCCATCATCAGGAGGAAACATCATGGCAAAAGCTATTCATCATTGGATCAACGGCAAGGAAGTTGCGGGCACAGGTCCGCGCAAAGGGGCAGTTTATAATCCCGCGACAGGCGAGCAATCAGGCGAAATCACCCTTGCCACGACGGCCGAAATGGATGTGGCCGTGGCGGGTGCCCGCGCTGCTTTCCCGGCTTGGGCCAATACCACGCCGCTCCGCCGTTCGCGCATTCTGAATAAGTTTCTCGGCATCATCGACTCGCGTGGCAAGGAATTGGCCGCTTGCATCACAGCCGAACATGGCAAAGTCCTGTCCGATGCCTTGGGCGAAGTGCAGCGCGGCGCTGAAGTGGTGGAATTTGCCACCGCCGCCCCCACCCTGCTGAAAGGCGAATATACCGAAAACGTTGGCACCAAGGTTGACTCATGGTCCACCCGCCAACCCTTGGGTGTTGTCGCGGGCATCACGCCCTTCAACTTCCCCGCCATGGTGCCGATGTGGATGTTCCCGACGGCCCTTGCCACCGGCAACTGCTTCATCCTGAAGCCCTCCGAGCGTGATCCCTCTGCTTCGCTGTTGATTGCCAAATGGTTGCAGGAAGCGGGCCTGCCCGATGGCGTTTTCCAGGTAGTGCATGGCGACAAGGAAGCCGTCGATGCCATCCTGCATCATCCCGGCATTTCAGCCGTAAGTTTTGTCGGGTCGACACCAATTGCCCGCTATATCTATTCCACCGCCACCAGCACGGGCAAACGCTGCCAAGCCTTGGGCGGTGCCAAGAACCACATGATCATCATGCCGGATGCCGACATGGACCAGGCCGTCGATGCGCTGATGGGTGCAGCCTATGGCTCGGCAGGCGAACGCTGCATGGCGATTTCCGTGGCCGTTGCAGTCGGTGATAAAACCGCCGACACCTTGTTGGCCAAGCTCGAACCAAAAGTCCGTGCCCTGAAGATCGGACCCGGCACCGACACCGATGCTGATATGGGACCACTTGTTACCAAAACCCACTATGACAAAGTCAAAGGCTATATCGACCAGGGCGAAAAAGAAGGCGCCAAGCTTGTCGTTGATGGCCGTGGCTTCAAAATGCAGGGCTATGAAGGCGGCTACTTCATGGGCGGCTCAATCTTCGATCACGTCACGACAGACATGACCATCTACAAGGAGGAAATCTTCGGGCCCGTGCTCTCGATGGTCCGCGCCAAAAACTATGACGAAGCCGCCAAGATGATCAACGACCATGAATTCGGCAACGGCACGGCGATCTTCACCCGCGATGGTGATGCAGCCCGCGAATTTGCGCAAAGCATTCAGGTCGGCATGGTGGGCATCAATGTGCCGATCCCCGTGCCCATGGCGTTCCACAGCTTCGGCGGCTGGAAAGCCTCCCTGTTCGGCGATCACCACATGCACGGCCCCGAAGGCATCCGCTTTTACACCAAACTCAAAACCGTAACCGCCCGCTGGCCCACCGGCATCCGCGCCGGCGCCGAGTTCGTCATGCCGACGATGAAGTGAGACGGCAGGGCTTGGCTAAAACCAAACACCGCCCCGCCAATCACCACCCTCCAACCCGATCCTTCATCGGGGAGGAGGTGCCCGAAGGGCGGAGGTGGGGGACGCAAAATACCGATCTACATAATTAAATGCACTGTCACCGTTATTAATCTTCTCCCTCGGCCACTTGGCCGGGGAAGTACGGCGACTGCGTCCGCCGAAGCTCCTGCGAAGGCGGAAGCCGGGAGGGGGTGGTTGACGCAGAATGACTGCCAGCGGAACTTGCGCAAACACCCCTCCCCCTTCGGGTACTCCCCCACGCGTGCCGCGCGAGGGAGAATGAAAGCGCGAAACAGTTAAATGCACTGGACTTCACCCCAACCCGCTCTTCGCGGGGAGGGGCCGGGGGTGGGGACCACTTGCGAACAAGTTGAAGATTTCCCCCAGACCAACCACCCCACCCCTGCCCCTCCCCAAAAGGGAGGGGTGAAGACAACAAAGATAAGTGCACTGTCACCGATATTCTAAGTGCACTATCACCGATATTCCGATATTGTAACCGCGTAATTCTTTGTCGAGGGAGCGGACATTAAAGGGATCTAGCAATCCGGAACCCTAGGTTGCTATACCGAGTGACGGTGGTGGCTCCGTTGCGACTTGCCGAACGGAGGAAGCGTGAATCGCTGTTCCACCCACCGCCACGGTTGGTGCGCCTGCAACTGCTGCCTTTGGTTGTTTTCCCAATTGCATCTGCATTCTTGTAACTATCTTCATAGCAATCTGCCGTCCATTCCCGAACATTTCCAGCCATGTCAAAAAGGCCAAATAGGTTAGAGCTGTAGCTCCCGACCACAACTGTTCCTCCTTCGGAACCAGCAAAATTCGCTTGTGCAGTTGTGATTGCTTCTCCAGTTTGATAGGCCGCTGTGGTTCCCGCCCGCGCCGCATACTCCCATTCAGCTTCCCTTAACAGCCGATAGCCCACGCCAGTTTTCTTTGACAGCCACTTTACAAAAGCCTGTGCATCATCCCACGACACGCAAGCCACAGCATGGTCAACGGTTTGTTTAAAACCCGGTTCAAGAAAAGATTTTCCTACGGTATCTTTCCACTCGCTACCGTCCCAAATCCTGCAAGATGACACCGATGAGTAATTAGTTGTTCTGGCAAATTCAGCAAATTGGCTTCGAGTAATTTCAAACTTGCCAACAGCGAATGA
The DNA here is from genome assembly GCA_031418195.1 of Hyphomicrobiales bacterium. GTDB lineage: Bacteria > Pseudomonadota > Alphaproteobacteria > Rhizobiales > Aestuariivirgaceae > Aestuariivirga. Next base: position 52,022 of record JANOXA010000059.1, read on the forward strand.
TTTTTCAAAAGTCACATTATGCTGCGGACCTTCATCTTCTTGCCGATCCTTCTCACCAATCGGCGATCCCATCATAAAACTGCCCGCCGACATCACCACCATCTCAGGACAGCCTTCACAATCAGTGAATTGATCAAGGTGGTTCAGACAGCGCTTCTTTCCCTGAACGACGGTTGAAACGCCTAAGCATTTAGGTTCAACGGGTTTTGTTGGTGCCAGCAGCGCCAGTTTTTCCTCCGCTAAACCACGGTACAAAGGATCACTGTTGTATTTACGTTTAAACTCCTCCAGCACTTCCCTGTTGTTGGAATTCTGCGCCAGCGACCATTCTTCCCACGCGTTACCGTCGAACAGCATTTGTTCGAATATCACATCACTATTGTTGTCACGGTGTCCGCCCTTGTCTTGGTAGACAAGCCTGAAGTCATCTTCTCTCAACATCCAAACGCGCCTACTATACCAATCTGGTGCCTTGGTGCCGTCAGACGAAAGATCGAAACCATAGAAGTCGGAAGGATCAGGATCAACAATAAGCAATGCATTGTCTTTCCTGTAGACATATCCACCACCACCGGAAAGTGGCAAGTCTATTAATTTCCCATTGGTTCGGTCAACAACAAATCCATAACCACAGTACGTGCCGCAACTCCAATTGACCAAGGTAAACTTCGATGCAAAATTGATGCCCACCCCAAGTGCTTCTGCGAACGAACTATCCGACATTTTTATGTTTGCCTCAGGATACTTGGTCCAAATCTTTTTCATTATACTTTCCACTGTGACGGAAGGATTGGGCTCCATGACTGTAAGGTTTGGCGTAGGTACTTTTACAGGTTCTGCCGCCGTTGGTTTAAAAACAATCTGCTCGCCGCCCAGTGATCCCTCTATATAAGGTATCTGCGGCCCTTCCCGTTCTTCCGTTGTGCCTGTACTGTTCAACACTTCATCCCGCACATGGCCCATGACAAAGCGGATTTCCATGCCGGGTTCCACCAGCCATTTGGCCAGTGCCACCGCAAAAGGACTGTTGCCGTTCCTTGGTCCGTCATCAGCCACCACCCCTTGCTGGGCCGAGAATGCAATCAGTTCATTGACACCGGCGTCCACTTTTCCCAATCCGATCTTGCGCAATGACTTGGAACCATCTTTTGTTTCTAGCGGAAAAGGATTGTTGCGGCACGCATCCAGCACCACCATGCGCAGCTTGCTTGCGCCAGACACCGCATTGCGCACCAAAGCAAGGTCTACGGCCTCATACCCGGCATCCTTTGCCTTGCGCAACTTCGCATCGATGGGAACCAGATAATTTGTCTTGTTGATCTCAACGCCATGGCCAGCAAAATAGACCAAAGCCATTTCAGCATTTGATGCTTTGTCTGAAAAATCTCGCAAGGCCGTGGTCAGATCATGCAAGCCGAGGTCCATGCGCACGTCTACGTCGTCGAACCCGCTTTCGCGCAAGGCCTTTTCGATCAAAGGCACATCGCGCTTTGGTGTGAACAATTCGCCGACCGTGGCATACTTGGAATTCCCAATCACCAGCGCCACCCGCTTGGCCTCGGCCTGTGCACAGGCAAACGCCAGAACCACAATCGCCACCAAGACCCGTAACATCATCGCCGTCTCCTGATCAGAATGTGTATGCTAACCCAGATTGTGATTGAGGGAAACAGGGTTGAACAATTTACATCCCGTTAACCATGCCGTGACAATCCCTGTCTGCAATGGCAAAATGGCCATGTGGTCACTGATTTGGAGATGTTTCATGCGCGCGGCATTATTGAGTTTTACGGTTTCACTTTCACTTCTGGCAACACCAGCCCTTGCCGCCAAATGCGGCAACACCGGTGCCGGGTTTGACGCCTGGAAAAAGTCCCTTGCCGCCGAGGCCAAGGGAAAGGGCGTCAATGACAGGGCCATCGCAGCGCTGTTGGGCACGACCTATGCGACGGCCACCATCAAGGCTGACCGCAACCAGAAGAGTTTCAAATACACACTGGCAAAATTCATGCAGGTGCGGGGTGCCGCCACCATTGTGGCGCAAGGCAAACGCCAGAAAGCTGCCAATGCCGCCCTGTTTGCCAGGCTCGAGAAAAAATATGGCGTGCCCGCCGGCCCGCTGATTGCCGTTTGGGGCATGGAGACGGCGTTTGGACGATTTACCGGATCGCAGAACGTGCTCTCGGCTACGGCAACCCTCGCCTATGATTGCCGCCGCACAGCATTTTTCCAGGAACAGCTTTATGCCATGTTGAAGCTGGTGGGGTCGGGCAAGGTGCCTGCCGGAGCCAAAGGCGCCATGCATGGTGAATTGGGGCAAACCCAGTTCATGCCCAAAAACGTGCTGCTCTACGGTGGCGGCGGCAATCTCAATGGCAAGGAAGCGGCATTGACGGCAACCGCCCGGTTCCTCGTCGGCCATGGCTGGCAGCCCGGTGAAGGTTATCAGCCCGGCGAACCCAATTACAGTGCCATCCAGGGCTGGAATGCCGCAACTGTGTATCAGCAAGCCATCGCCATCATGGGCAAGAAGATTGACGGGAATTAAAACATCATGGCCATCGATCCTACAAGAGCATTGGAACGAACGCCGCAAGGCTTTGAGGCTTTGAGCTGGGTGCTTTATATCGGCTCAGCGGCCATTGCCGCCCTCACCTTGGGCGACATTTCCGGCACGATTTTGTTTTTGGGTTGCATCGCCGTGATCGTGCTGTCGTCGTCACGCCTCAAGCAAGCCGAAGCCACGATTTTCGGCAGTCACCTCGCCAATGTCAAACGGGTGATGACAATCAATCTCATCGCCAGCCTGATCCTGATCGCCGTGACGTGGCTGACCCTCGGCATTGGCATCATCCTGACCTGGCCCGCCTTCGTTGTGCTGTTGATCTGGACCGGATTCAAACTGATCCGTGGCATGATGAAATTGAATGATGGCTTGGCCTATTAGGAAGGTTCTCAATTACTTGGAATCAGCTTTCCAACACAACCGTCATTCCAAGCGACCGCCCTATCGCGGGCGATTTGGAACCCAGCTTCTGTGATGACAAGCTCAATGCGTTGAAACAAAGCGGGGTTCCAGCTCGCGCTCCGCAAGGGCCACGCTTGGCTGGAATGACGCACATTGGTGCGTGCACAAATCTCAGGGGCAGTAGTGCTATTGCGGGAGTGGCGGCCAAGGCAAAAATCATGGTGCGCCAACACCAATCTCAAGCAAACCGGTCAGCCCGCGCCGCCCGCCAGAATGGCTCAAGCGCCGTCGGAATATCCTTGCCCAGCAGTGCACCTGGTTGCATTTCCGGAAACTGCTGCGCCAGACTGACCACCCGGCCATCGCCCACCCGCCTGAGAATGTGGTGGGGTCGCAGGTCCTTGGGATCGTCCATGCCCGCCGCCGCCAGCAATTCACCCAGTGACTTCACGGTTTCACGCTGGAAGTTTTTCACCCGCTGGGCCTTGTCGGTCACCACGATGGCCCGTTGCCGCAACGGGTCTTGTGTGGTGACACCCGTTGGACAATGGCCGGTATGACAGGCCTGGGCCTGGATGCAGCCCACGGCAAACATGAAACCGCGCGCCGCGTTGCACCAGTCGGCTCCCAAGGCAAAGGCCCGTGCCATGTCAAAGCCTGTGATGATTTTGCCGGCACAGCCCAGTTTGATTTTGGAGCGAAGACCAGCCCCGATCAACACCGAATGGGCAAAGGCCAAACCATCTCGCAAGGGCATACCCAGATTGTCGATGAATTCGGCAGGGGCCGCCCCCGTGCCACCCTCCTTGCCGTCAATCACAATAAAATCCGGGGTGATGCCGGTTTCCAGCATGGCTTTGACCACCGCCAGAAATTCCACCGTATGGCCAATACAAAGCTTGAAGCCCGTGGGTTTGCCCCCCGACAATTCCCGCAGCCTCGCAACGAAGTGAATGAGTTCAAGTGGCGTTGAAAACGCCCCATGCCGCGCCGGAGAAATGCAATCCACACCAACTTCCACGCCACGGATGGCGGCAATTTCCGCCGTCACTTTGGCGCCGGGCAACACACCGCCATGACCGGGTTTGGCACCTTGGCTAAGCTTGATTTCGATCATCTTGATCTGCGGATCAACGGCGTTGCTGATGAATTTCTCTTCACTGAAACTTCCGTCGAGATTACGGCAGCCGAAATAGCCAGAGCCAATTTCCCAGATCAGGTCGCCGCCGCCTGCCCGGTGATGGTCACTCACCGAACCTTCACCCGTGTCATGGGCAAAATTTCCGGCCTTCGCACCCCGGTTCAGCGCCTGAATGGCATTGGCCGAAAGTGCACCGTAGCTCATGGCAGAGATATTCAGCACCGAAGCGGAATAGGGCTGTTTGCAATCTGCCCCGCCAATCATGATGCGAAAATCATGTTGCACCACATCCTTGGGGGCGAGGGAATGCAACATCCATTCATGCCCTTCGGCATAGACATCACCTTGTGTTCCAAAGGGTTTTTTGTCGAGTTGCAGCTTGGCGCGTTGATAAACGATGGCGCGTTTTTCCCGTGGGAAAGGTCTGCCATCCGTGTCTGCTTCAAAAAAATACTGGCGCATTTCCGGGCGGATTTTCTCAAAGAAGAATCGCAAGTGGCCGATGATCGGATAGTTGCGCAATATCGCCCGCTTGGTTTGGTTGACGTCGCGGATGCCGACCAGCGCCAAGGCCCCGGTCAAGACCAAAGGCTCCCACAGGGAGTTTCGCCACGACGGCAGGAAAACCAGACCGGCAATCAGGAAAAAACTGGCCAGCAAGGCCAAGGTCAAGGCCAGGAAACGCTGTTCAACTGCCCGATGAAACCAGACCATCGCCGAAATCCCTTTGAACTGATCAGACAACGAATAGTTGGGGATGGCAAGATATAATACGCGTTCAACCTTAGAGCGTTTTCCGAACTGTCTGAATCGAGAGGGATTCCCAAATCAGTTTTAAAGTGATTCAAGCTGTCTGCCGGGCTTGGAGGCGGCAGTTATGGCTAGAGCTTACTCAATTGATCTTCGGACACGTGTTGTTGGGG
>JANOXA010000060.1:0-10818 GCA_031418195.1 Hyphomicrobiales bacterium
CACCACCACCAGCGCACCTTCACAAGCTGCAAGCGAGCGCGAGACTTCATAGGCAAAGTCCACATGGCCCGGTGTGTCGATCAGGTTCAGCACATAGTCCTTGCCGTCACGGCCCTTATAGTCGAGGCGCACCGTGTTGGCCTTGATGGTAATGCCGCGTTCCCGTTCAAGGTCCATGGAATCCAAAATCTGGTCCTGCATGTCCCGGTCAGCCACTGCCCCGGTGAGCTGGATCAAACGATCTGCGAGGGTAGATTTGCCGTGGTCAATATGGGCGACGATGGAGAAATTGCGAATATGGGAAAGGTCTGTCATTTCAGGCGGTGTTTGGCAGGGGAGGGCCACGGGGTCAAGGGCGCAGAACCCGCCTTTTTCGCCAATTCTGTTGACCCAAAGGGCATGGAGATTTGACAATTCTCAGCCTGTTGTTATGACTTCCGGATGAAAATTTTGGATCACCTTCAAAGTGAATGGGATGTGTTAAGGAGGGCACCTCTTTCTTTTGTGATTCTTATCGGTTTGGCGTTTAGTGGAGGGTTCTATGTACAGGGCGTACTCAAACAACAAGAAATCAGCAACTATGAGAGCGCTATCAAGGCAAAAAACGGGCAACTGGATGCTTTGCGTGGACAGTTAGATGCATATCAAAAGTCTATCAGTGAGCGCCTAGACAAAGTAGAAAAGACTTTGTCAGAAAGCCAGACAACGACACTCCAGGAACTACTGGGGCGAAACCCGTCCAAGATAAATTTCTCGACAGAAAAAAATTCTAACAATCTTTTTGAAAAACAGATGTTGGATGTGTTCAAGGTGAGCGGTTGGGATGTCGGGGTCGTGGATATTATGGGGCCAGCCGGGTATTTTTCGATAGAAACGCTGGACCCAAAATCCACAAAAACAATAACTGATGCTTTCAAAGGTGTCGATATTCCGTTCAAGTTCTTTGTGCCGGACGATTCTTCCAAAGCTCAATTCCGCATTGAAAAATAGGCAATCCAGCAGTGTCGATAACGCAGAGTACAATATCCAAAGCTCTTGTCACTCTCAACCACCCGTCGCTTCTCCCTTGGAGAAGCTGTCGCAACGCGACTGATGAGGTCCCTTGGCCGCGTGCTCCGAAACGACGGCGTAAATTCCGTCCAATATGGCACCCAAGTTGTGATAAATCGCAAGATTGTCGACACGGTGCACAATCAGACCCCGTGCAGCAAGGAAAGCCGTGCGCTTCTTGTCGTGTTCCAACGCTGTTGGTTCCCCGTGTGTCACACCGTCAATCTCGATCACCACGCCATATTCTTGATTGATGAAATCCACGATGAACGGCCCGATTGGTTTCTGCCGATAAAATTTCAGATCACCCAGTCGCCTGTTGCGCAAGGCACCCCAGAGTATCCGTTCTGTTTCGGTGGGTTCACGCCGCATGCGTTTGGCGCGGGCATAGGTGAGGGGTGCGGAAGGTTTCATGAAACATAGACGGATTGGGCGCTGGTTTCCGTCGGTAAAAAAGGGACCTCATCAGTCGCTTCGCGACAGCTTCTCCAAGGGAGAAGCGACTGCACAGCGACCTCCAGCTAACGCAACCCGTCCTACCGCAGTTTCCTAGGTGCCACCGCCACCGCCGTCAACGGATCTTCTGGCCAACTGTGTTTGGGATATCTTCCCCGCATATCCTTCCGCACATCGGCATAACCATTCAGCCAGAAGGTTTCCAATGATTGCGTCACCGCCACGGGTTTCATGCCCGGCGACAGCATGATGATTTTGATTTTGGCGCGGCCATCAGCGATTTGTGGGGCTGATTGCAGGCCGAACATTTCCTGCAGGCGCACACTCAATTGCGGATCGCCCTCCACATCATAATCGATGCGATAGGAACCACCCCCCGGCACCACCATGCGGGTGGGGGCCAGTTTGTCCATTCGACGCAACAATTCTCCCGGCACCAGGCTTTGCAAAATTTGCAACATATCAAGGCGTTGCAGGTCGCTTCTTCGCATCATGCCTTCGAGATAGGGCAGCAGCCACGCCTCAAGTGTGGCTTGAAGTACTTCATCCTGAATCTGAGGAAATCCCGCATCGGGCATCACCCCCGCCAAAAACCTGACACGCACCTGAAATCCCCGTGCCGCTTCTGTCCATGGCAGGGAGGACAGCCCCATCACGCGAACCCCTTGCAGCATCGCCGCCGCCGTTTGCGATGGATCAATCTTCAAGGCAGGTTTTTCCTGCAACACAATGGCACCCAGTTTGCGCGTCAACCCGGCTTTCACCGCATTGGCCTTGGCATCCCAGAACACGCCTTCAGTCTCTTCGATCAGATCGGCAAAATGCCTATTGATATCCCGCTCAGATAATTCGGCAGCCAGTCTGGCCTTGCCATCCCCCAACGCGCCATCAAGCGTTGCAAAAGCCAACCATTCAGATTTGTTCAAATTGTCATGCTCCGGCAACACCGCACCACCACCGCCCGAGAGTTGGAAACGCAAGCCGCGCTTGCGGCCAATCCGGTCTGGATAGGCGAGGGCGATGAGCACACCATGGGAGACGTCGGACCGATCATCTTTGAGGGAGGCCTGATCACGAATTTGCTTCACCGTCTGCTTCCAGCGCTCCCGTGCTGACCCGCGCAATATCAGTAAGCGCTGCTCCACATCTATCGACGAATCTCGCGCCGCGCCATCACGCTCTGAGAGTAACGCCGCAATCTCCGCCGCCGATTGTCCCGCCCCTTTGTCACGTCCCGCAATCACCATATGGGCCAAACGCGGATGCAACGGCAGTTCTGCCATGGCGCGGCCATGGGCGGTGATGCTGTTATCGGCAGCCAGCGCTGAAAGTCGCTTCAACAAATCCTGCGCCTGCACGAAGGCGGCAAGTGGCGGCATTTCGAACCACGGCACGCCATCAGCTTTCACAACACCCCACCGGGCCATTTCCAAAACCAGACCCGAAAGATCAGCATTGCGGATTTCCGGTTCGTCATGGGCGGCAAGTGCCTTGTGTTCGGCCTCAGGCCACAGGCGATAACAATGGCCAGGCCCCAAGCGGCCGGCCCGACCTTTGCGTTGTTCTGCAGAAGCCTGCGAAACCCTGACCGTGGCAAGTTCGGTCATGCCGGAAGCCGGATCAAAGCGGGGCTGGCGTTTCACCCCGCCATCGAGCACCGCTTCAATGCCTTCGATTGTGAGCGAGGTCTCAGCTATGGTTGTGGCCAACACGATTTTCCGACGTCCAGTTGGAGACGCGGCGATGGCCTCATCCTGCGCGGCGAGAGTCATCGCCCCATAGAGTGGTCGCACATCCACATCTGCGGCAACAATTCCGAGAAGTTTTTCTTCAGCGCGGCGGATTTCACTTTCCCCCGGCAGGAACACCAGCAGACTTCCTTTCACACCGCTCAAGGCTTGTGCGACGGCTTTTACAATATCATCAACCAGCGAAAATTTCGTTGGCCGTTCGAGATGCGTCACGCCAACCGGAAACATTCGGCCCTTGGTGGAAATTACTGGTGCATTGTTGAGATGCCGGGAAAGCTGGTCACTGTCGAGCGTCGCCGACATCACGAGAATGCGCAAGTCATCGCGCAATCCCCGCTGCACATCAAGCGCCAAGGCAAGCCCCAGATCGCCATCAAGCGAGCGCTCATGAAATTCGTCAAAGATCAGCAAGCCAACGTCCTTGAGCTCTGGATCACCTTGCAAACGCCGTGTGAGGATGGCTTCCGTCACCACCTCGATGCGGGTGCGCGCCGACACTTTGCGTTCGAGCCGAACAGAGTATCCCACCCGCTCACCCAGATTTTCCTGAAGTGTATCAGCCATGCGCTTTGCCGCCGCCCGCGCCGCCAGCCGTCGCGGTTCCAGCATGACAATCTTGCGCCCTTTGAGCCAAGCTTCATCCAGCAATGCCAATGGCACACGCGTTGTCTTACCAGCACCAGGCTCGGCGACAAGCACAGCACAAGGCGAAGCCGCGAGTGCGGCTTTCAGGTTGGGGATGATGAGATCAACGGGGAAGTTCATGTGAGAGTTAAAGTACCAGAGGGTTCGAATGTGGCCGCGAAAGGGACCTCATCCGGCGCGTTGCGCCACTTTCTCCACGAAGGCGCGGAGAAGGGACAATGTTTGAGACCGGTGTGTAATTCAGTCCCTTCTCCACGCCTTCGTGGAGAAGGTCCCCGACGGGGGGATGAGGTCTCTTTGCCGCCCACTCACACCTCATGCACCCAAGGTGGATCGGCACCGGGACGCGATACTGTGACAGCTGCACACGTCATGGCAAAGCTTGCGGCAGCGCGGAGTTGCGCTTCATCCAATCCAGCGACTGATTTTTTCGTCAGCAAGCCACTGCGAGAAAGTTGCGTCAGAAACCCCGCGGTAAACGTATCGCCAGCCCCCACCGTATCAGCCACTTTCACGTCAGGTGCAGCAAGCTCAAACGCAAAAGATTTGGTGAACACTTCAACACCTTCGCCACCCTTGGTGATGGCCACGACTTTGGCCCCTTTGCGCAACCATCCCTTGGCGGTTTTTGCAAACTCGGATTTGCCTGTCATCCACTTCACATCTTCATCGGAAATTTTCACGATGTCGGCCATGGCGATCAGTCGGTTCAACCGCGTGAGATGCTTGCGCTTGTCTTTGATCAGAGTTGGGCGAATATTGGGATCAAGCGAGATGACGCAAGATTTGGCCGCACGTTTCATCAACGTTTCATAGGTTGTGGCGCAAGGTTCGGGAATCAGGCTGATCGAACCAAAATGCAGCGTCGCAACCGACTTCGGCAATTTCGGCAAATCCGCTTTTAGCAACATGCGGCCTGCCGAACCTTCGTCAATGAAAGAATACCGCGCATGGCCATCGGTCAATTTCACCAGCGCCAATGTGGTATGCAAATCTTTGCGCCGCAGATATTTTGTTGAAACCCCGGCGGCTTTCAAACCATCTGCAAGGCTGTCACCAAAGAAATCCGTGGAGAGCCCGGCAAACAAACCCACATCCATGCCCAGCCTGCCAATGGCAATGGCCGTATTGTACACCGATCCCCCATTGAAGGGTTGGTAGGCATCTGCGCCATCAACCGTCTTGCGAGGCAGCATGTCGATCAGCGCTTCGCCGCAGCATAGTATCATTGTTTGTCCTCGCACGTTTTTTCAAAAGCATATCCATGCATATGGGGAATGGCAATTGATGCTTCGGGACAACAGCTGAAAACCCGCCGATTGCCTTTGCTGGCGTTACCCTGTAGACGGCAGTTCCCGAATTTGAGGGGCGCACCTCAGATTTCGCCCCCTAACAGAAGCGTGAGATTTTAATGAACACCCGCATAGTTCCCGTCGATGATTTTGATCTGGTGATTTTTGGCGCAACCGGCGACCTTTCCCAGCGCAAATTGTTGCCAGCCCTTTTCCATCGTGAGGAGCAGGGTCAACTGCCCGATGGGGCCTGCATCATCGGCACATCGCGCAAGGAACTCTCGCATGAACAATTTCGCGAATTTGCTGCCAAGGCCATCGAAAGCCATGCCAAGACAACCAATGCAGCGCCAGAGATTGTTGATCGTTTTTTGAAACGCCTCACCTACTATTCCGCTGAAGCAGGCAAGGATACAGGCTGGAAGGCCATCGAAAAAGAATTGTCTGACCGCAAGGAAGTGGTGCGCGTATTCTATCTGGCCGTTGGCCCGGACTTGTTCGGCACGATTTGCGAGCGCCTGGCCCACCACAAACTGGTCACGCCAAAATCCCGCGTGGTCGTTGAAAAACCGCTTGGAAAGGATGGTGCATCGGCCGATGCGATCAATACGGCAATCGGCAGGGTTTTTCCTGAACCCGCCATCTATCGGATCGATCATTACCTTGGCAAGGAAACCGTGCAGAATCTCATGGCCCTGCGCTTTGCCAATCTGTTGTTTGAACCGGTGTGGAACTCTGCCCATATCGACCACGTGCAGATCACCGTGTCGGAAACCCTCGGTGTTGAAGGTCGGGTCGGTTACTACAACACATCGGGCGCTTTGCGCGACATGGTACAAAACCACATCCTGCAACTGCTTTGTCTTGTCGCCATGGAACCACCCACTTACATGGATGCCGACGCGGTGCGTGACGAAAAACTCAAAGTTTTGAAAGCCCTCAAATCCATCCCGCCAGACAAGATGGACCAATTCGTTGTCAAGGGCCAATATCGCGCAGGCGCATCGTCAGAAGGTCCGGTAACGGGCTATCTTGAAGAACTCGGCGATCCCACGTCGACAACGGAAACCTTTGTGGCCATCAAGGCTGAAATTTGTTCCTGGCGCTGGAGTGGCGTGCCGTTCTATCTGCGCACTGGCAAGCGACTGCCGAACCGGCTTTCGGAAATAGTGGTGGAATTCAAACCTGTTCCGCATTCGATGTTTGCTGCCACGGCGGGAACTATTTCGCCCAATCGATTGGTCATCCGCCTGCAACCCGACGAGGGGGTTAAACTCTGGCTGATGATCAAGCATCCTGGTCCTGGCGGCATGCGTCTGCAACACGTGCCGCTCGACATGACATTCGCCGAAGCATTCAACGTGCGCCATCCCGAAGCCTATGAACGCCTGTTGATGGATGTGGTGCGGGGCGACCAGACCCTGTTCATGCGCCGCGATGAAGTCGCTGCAGCCTGGGCCTGGATTGATCCCATCCTTGAAAACTGGAAAGCCTCCGGCGAAGCGCCGAAATCCTACACCTCTGGCACCTGGGGACCAGCCGCTTCGGGTGCCTTGATCGCGCGCGACAACAACACCTGGCAGGAAGCGGTGGAATGAAAGAGTTACATCACGATTTTGAAAATCGCGAATCTCTTGCCAAGGCCTTGGCTGCGAAAGTGGCTGCCAAACTCTCGCAGTGCATTTCAGTGCGAGGCACTGCAACGCTTGCGGTTTCTGGTGGCACCACGCCGCAATTGTTTTTTGAGCAACTGTCTTTGCAACAGATCACTTGGGACAAGGTTTCGGTGACACTGGTTGATGAACGGCAAGTGCCGGAAGACCATGACCGCTCAAATGCCGGATTGGTGAAAAAAAACCTGCTCAACAATTTCGCCAAAGCGGCGAAATTTGTGCCACTGTTCCAGAACCCAAAGGCCGAAAAACTGAACCTGGATGTTGTCGTGTTGGGCATGGGCAATGACGGCCACACCGCTTCGTTTTTTCCCGGCGGCGACAAACTTGCAGAGGCACTTGCACCAAGCAGCAAGACGTCCATCATTGAAATGCAGGCGCCAGCAGCCGGCGAGCCACGCCTGACATTTTCGTTGAACAAACTATTGGCCGCCTCATCGCTGTTCCTTCACATTGAAGGACCGGAGAAACGCGATATTCTGTCAAAAGCCAATGCTGGTGTCGATTTGATGGCCATGCCCATTCGCGCCGTGTTGCAGAGTTCCAAACCACTTCAGACTTATTGGTGTCCGTGAAAGAGCACTCCCATGGCCAATCATCGTTCCGTATCCGAATCGATTTCTGCCGTCACTGAAAAGCTGATTGCCCGCAGCAAGAAATCCCGTGCCAACTACCTTGCCCGCATGGCGGCGCAAGCTTCCAGCCAACCCAAACGCAAGTCGCTGGGCTGTGCCAACATCGCCCATGGCTTTGCCGCCTGTGGCCCCCACGACAAGAACGAACTGCGCAACGGCTCAGGCCCCAACCTCGCCATTGTCACATCCTTCAACGACATGCTCTCGGCCCACCAGCCTTTTGAAAAATACCCTGACATCATCAAACAGGCGGCCCGTGATGCAGGTGGCACGGCGCAAGTGGCAGGCGGCGTTCCCGCCATGTGTGATGGCGTCACGCAAGGCGAAACCGGCATGGAGCTTTCACTGTTTTCGCGTGACGTGATTGCCCTGTCGACGGCCGTCGCCCTGTCGCACCAGATGTTTGATGCAGCGGTTTATCTCGGAGTCTGTGACAAGATCGTTCCGGGCCTCATCATGGGTGCTCTGAATTTTGGCCACTTGCCCGCCGTTTTCATTCCTGCGGGCCCCATGACCTCCGGCATGGGGAATGAAGACAAGGCAAAAGTTCGCCAGCTCTATGCAGAAGGCAAGGTGGACCGGGCCGCACTTTTGGAGGCCGAAGCCCAATCCTATCATGGCCCCGGCACCTGCACATTCTATGGCACTGCCAATTCCAACCAGATGCTGATGGAAATCATGGGCCTGCATTTGCCAGGCACCACCTTCGTCAATCCCGGCACCACCTTGCGCGATGAAATCACCAAGGCTTCTGCCAGGCAAGCCATGTCGATCACCGCACTGGGCAATCGCTACACACCCCTGTCAGAAATCTACAATGAGAAATCCGTGGTCAATGGCGTCGTCGGTTTATTGGCAACGGGTGGTTCCACCAATCACACCATGCATCTCATCGCCATGGCCGCCGCCGCAGGCATCGTTCTCACCTGGGATGATCTTGCCACATTGTCCCACGTCACGCCGCTGCTCACCCGGATTTATCCCAACGGCCAAGCCGATGTGAATCACTTCCACGCCGCAGGTGGTATGGGTTTTCTCATCCGTGAACTTCTCGGCGCTGGTCTGTTGCACAATGATGTCACAACCATCATGGGGCAGGGGCTTGAGCAATATCTGGTTGAGCCCAAACTCAACGTCGAAAGACAACTCACCTGGAAACCCGCCGCCAAGAAAACCGCCGACGCCAAGGTTCTGCAAACCGTTTCGGCTCCGTTTCAAAAAACCGGCGGCCTGAATGTGTTGAAGGGCAATATCGGAACGGCAGTGATCAAGTCATCATCGATTCCCGCCGACCGTCACGTCATCGAAGCCCCCGCCAAGGTTTTCCATTCCCAGGAAGAATTGCATGCGGCATTCAAAGCGGGAGAACTGAATATGGATCACGTTGCCGTCGTGCGCTTCCAGGGCCCCAAGGCCAACGGCATGCCTGAACTGCATCGCCTCACACCACCCCTCGCTGTATTGCAGAACCGCGGCTTGAAAGTCGCCCTCGTTACCGATGGCCGGATGTCTGGGGCATCGGGCAAAGTGCCAGCTGCCATTCACGTGACACCCGAAGCCGCTGACGGGGGACGCATTGCCCGCATCCGCGACGGTGACATGATCCGCATTGATGCCGACGCGGGCATACTGGAAGTGCTGGTGGACCCTGCCGCTTTTGCAGCACGCTTGCCAGCAATTGCCGATCTGGGCAAGAATACATTCGGCACGGGTCGTGAGTTGTTTTCAATGTTCCGTAAACTCGCAGGCCGTGCCGACGCCGGTGCCAGTATTTTTGAGGTCCAATCATGAGCATTGCAGAAAAACAAACCAAGGTCGAAACCATTCTCAACATGGCACCCGTTGTGCCTGTCATGATGATCGACGATGTGCGGCAGGCCGTGCCCCTGGCCCGCGCCCTCGTGTCCGGAGGGTTGCCGGTTCTTGAGATCACCTTGCGCACACCCGCCGCCCTGGATGCAATCAGGGCCATCATGGCCGAGGTCGAAGGTGCGGTGGTCGGGGCCGGGACAGTCTTGACATCTGACCAACTCAGGCAATGCGCCAAGCTGGGTTGTGCCTTTGCCGTTTCACCCGGCTCAACCGGACAACTCCTCGGTGCAGCTGAAGACCATGAGATGCCGTTGCTTCCAGGTGGCGTAACCGCATCAGAAATCATGGCCCTGCTGGAGTGGGGCTACCGCATCCAGAAATTCTTCCCCGCCGAACCTTCAGGTGGGATTGCTTATCTCACGGCGCTGTCCTCGCCAATTCCACAAGTCAAATTTTGCCCCACTGGCGGCATCACGCCGCTTTCGGCTCCAAATTATCTAAAGCTCCCCAATGTCATTACCCTTGGTGGCTCATGGATGATTCCAAAAGCCAAACTCGCAAGTGCCGATTGGGCCGGTATCGAGGCCTTGGCAGGTGCCACATCACAACTCAAATAGCGCTTTCACCCTTGTTGACGCGCTCGGTTTCATAGGCATTCATCGCCTCGACATAGCGTTCGATGGCAAGGGCCTCGGTGGAAAAGCCCTGGCGATACAGCAGCACACACGAAATCAACAAGGTCGTGGCAATGGCTTGATAGGGTCCGGCAAACAGGAAGAGTGATGCGATTGCAAAGTAATAGCCACGTATCCCGTTGTTCAGGCTCTTGACGGCCTCGGTCAATACGAGGGCTGTTTGAGCAATCATGACCTGCGAATGATGATTGGCGGTGCGGGCTTCATTCAGGCCGCCGATCAGGGCGATAGTGTAACCCAACTTGCGAATGGCGTAGGTGAACGAGAAAAAGCTGACCGCCATGATCAGTGTCAATGATGCAAAATACAGCGTGAACAAGCCAAGTGAAATTGGCGGAAAAAATTCAAGGCGGGCAAGTGCCGCATGAACACCGCCAATGCCGGCAAGTGCGCCGAGCAGGCTGGCGAGCACGATGAGCGTGGCTGAACCAAAAAATGACATCGACGCAGAAAGTTGCCCAAGCAAGATGCCGTCAAACACCCGGTTTTCGCGGTGCGACTCGAGCGACATGCGCATCCAGCGCAAACGCACCACATGCAATTGCGCATTCAGCGTGCCACGCCCCAGCCAGTTGAGAATGGGCCCGTAGAGCCCCCACATGACAAAAATCAGCAACAGCGCCAAAAGCCTCGGGCCATCAAAATCATAGGGCATCACTTTCAAATTCCTCAGTGTCTGACCGAAAAAGAAGTTGGGTGATATCAATCATTTGTGATTCAATCGGTGTTGCGAAGCATCGATGGAGTTTCACATGTGGACAGCTACCACCCGCAAGCAGTTTGCCAGAGGTGATCTGCTTTTGCCAAGC
>JANOXA010000061.1:0-49161 GCA_031418195.1 Hyphomicrobiales bacterium
GCCAGACGCGCGACGCCGGCATCCAGTTCCGTGCTCCCTACCCATTCCAGGCCCACGAGACGGTGGCCGTGACGCAACTACGCTCGGCCGAAGTCGGGCGCAATACGGTGGCGCAATCAACGGGCCTGCGCGACTCGTCGATGTTGTCGCAGGACGAAAACATCGTTGACATCCGCTTTACCGTGCAATACCGGCTCAAGGATGCCCGCGCCTACCTGTTCGAGAACCGCAACCCCGAAGAGGCCGTGATCCAGGCCAGCGAGACGGCTGCCCTGGTCGCAGAGAAGGCCAGGCGCATCAAGGTTGGCCATCCCCTGGATCCTGCAACCGTCATTGGCCCACTGATTCATCCCGTGCATGAAAAGAAGGTGCTGGAATACATCAGCATCGGCCTGTCTGAAGGGGCCACGCTTGCTGTGGGCGGCAACAAGGTTGCTGGCCCCGGTGGCGGATGCTACGTGGCACCTGCACTGTTTACGAACGCCAACAATAAAATGCGCATTGCCCAGGAAGAAATTTTTGGCCCGGTTCTCACCGCCATTCCGTTCAGCGATGAAGCAGAAGCACTCGCCATCGCGAATGATACCCAGTATGGGCTTGCCGGATATTTGTGGACCTCGGATGTCACCCGTGCCTTTCGTTTCAGTGCAGCCCTGCAGGTTGGCATGGTCTGGGTAAACTCCGAGAATCTGCGGCACCTGACATCGCCGTTTGGTGGTGTGAAAAATTCCGGCATTGGTCGCGATGGCGGAGACTGGTCGTTTGATTTCTACATGGAAAGCAAAAACATCTGCTTTGCCACATCACAACATGCCATTCCAAAACTCGGAGGCTGAACGTGCCTGTACCCAAACCAAACCTCTATCCTGATTTCAATGTGGTTCGGCTCAGCCATGTTGAATTGGTTGTTGCAAATTTGCAGAGGTCGCGGGCATTTTATGCCGACATGCTTGGCCTGCAGGTGACCGATGAAAATGCCGACCAAATTTGCTTGCGTGCCCTGGAAGAGCGCGGCCACCACAGCCTGATACTTTCACAAGGTGACAAGCCCTGCGCCCGTGCCCTGGGGTTCAAGGTTTACAGTGAGGACGATCTCGACAAGGCCCGGATTTGGTTTGAGGCGCGGGGCTGCGCGACCTCGTGGATCAGGCGTCCACAACAGGGCCGCACACTCCTGACGCGTGATCCGCAAGGCATTCCACTGGAATTTTTTGCGAGCATGGACAAGCTGCCGAGCATTCAGCAGAAATACGCCCTGTACAAAGGCGTGAAACCACTGCGCATTGACCATTTCAACTGCTTCTCGCAAGATGTCGATGGATCAGTTGAATTTTACAACAGCATGGGCTTTCGCGTCACCGAATACACCGAAGACGATGCCTCGAAAAAACTCTGGGCGGCATGGCTGCATCGCAAGGGGGGTGTGCATGACATCGCGTTTACCAATGGGCGCGGGCCGCGCTTGCACCATGTGGCTTACTGGGTGCCAACACCCCTGAACATCATTGATCTGCTCGACCTCATGGCCACCACAGGCTATCTTGCCAACATCGAGCGCGGGCCCGGTCGCCACGGCATTTCAAATGCCTTCTTTCTTTACATTCGTGATCCCGACGGCCACCGCATCGAAATCTATTGTTCCGACTATCTGACGGTTGATCCTGATCTCGAACCGATCAAATGGGATTTGAAAGACCCACAGCGGCAAACCTTGTGGGGTGCACCTGCACCGAAGTCATGGTTCGAAGAGGGTACCGTGTTTGAAGGCGTGGATTCGCAAGATCCGGTTCTGAAGGCCCAACCGATTGTGGCACCATGACAGTCCGGTTTTCAACATTCACGATCAATGGCTGTAGCCATTATGGCCTGGTGACCGACCAGGGGATCATCGATCTCTCAACTCCGTTTGGATCGCAATGGCCCGACCTCGATGCCGTGATCAAAACCAATGGATTGATGGTGCTGGCGCAGAAAGCCGATTCGCTGAAACCCTCTTTCAATGCCAAAGAAGTGACATTTGATACACCACTGGCCAGACCTGAAAAAATCATCTGTGTTGGCGTCAATTATCCGGAGCGCAATGAAGAGTACCTGGATGGACAAGCCGCGCCCACAAATCCCTCTTTGTTCATTCGCTTTCCGCGATCCTTTACCGGTCACAACCAGCCGCTGATCAGGCCTCCTGAATCGCCGCAACTGGATTATGAAGGTGAGATCGCCATCATCATTGGCAGACCTGGCCGCCGCATTGCCGAGCAAGACGTCCACTTGCATATCGCCGCCCTGTCGCTTTGCAATGAGGGAACGCTGCGGGACTGGGTGCGGCATGCCAAGTTCAATGTGACGCAAGGCAAGAACTTTGACCGCTCCGGCGCCATGGGGCCGTGGATTGTTCCTTATACGGATGAATCACAGATTGCGGACATTCAACTCACCACCCGCGTGAATGGCGAATTGCGCCAGCAGGACAGAACCTCACGGATGATTTTCTCGTTTCGGCGGATCATCGCCTACATCTCGACGTTTACGACATTGATGCCAGGGGACGTGGTCATCACGGGAACACCAACAGGTGCAGGTGCCCGTTTCGATCCGCCGATCTGGCTGAAGCCTGGCGACGTGGTTGAAGTGGAGGCTGATGGCATTGGTACGTTGCGAAACACCGTTGCAGATGAGGTGATGACATGATGCCGCTTTCTGACATCACGGCAGCCGCAGCGGCACTGGAGGCAGCTGAACGCAGCCGCATCCAAACCGGATTGATCTCGCTCACTTACCCCCAAGCCACCATGGAGGATGCCTATGCCATCCAGTCGGCCTGGGTCACTCAAAAGCTCAAGGCCGGACGCAATGTCATTGGCTGGAAAATCGGATTGACATCCAAGGCCATGCAATCTGCCCTCAATATTGCGACGCCAGACTCAGGCGTGCTGCTGGATGACATGCTGTTTCAGGATGGTGCCACCATTGCTGCGAACCGCTTTATCCAGCCGCGGGTTGAAGCTGAAATTGCTTTCATCATGAAAACCGATTTGCGTGGTCCAAATATTGATGCTGCGGCAGTTCTGGATGCCACTGAATTTGTGGTGCCGTCGCTGGAAATTCTTGACACGCGCGTCTTGCGGGTTGATCCTGCCAGCAAGAAAGCCCGCAATATCGTAGACACGATTTCAGACAATGCTGCAAATGCCGGGATCGTGCTGGGACAGCAGCGTTTCAACCCGCGCGACATTGACATGCGCTGGATGGGTGCGATTGTTTCCAGAAACGGCGAGGTGGAGGAAACGGGCCTTGGTGCCGGTGTGCTGAATGACCCGGCCCTTGGCATTGCCTGGCTGGCCAATCGACTGGCGCAATATGGTGATCACATTTCGAGAGGACAAATCGTGTTGTCTGGCTCATTCATCCGTCCGATTGAAACCATGCCCGGTGCATCGATCATTGCAGATTTCGGCGTATATGGCACGGTGGGGTGCAATTTTGCATAAGATGTTTGGTCCGAGAAGGAGCGACAGAAAATCATGAAGCAGGAAGACATCAATGCATGGCGTTCACTACCCGTGGCAGCACAGGGCCATTGGATCAGCGGTCGCCGGGTTGAAGGCCAGGGTGCCGCGCTGCCTGTCACCAGTCCCATTGATGGAATGGCCTTTTCATCTTTGGCCAATGGCACGGCGGGAGATGTGGATACAGCTGTGGCAGCGGCGCGAATGGCATTTGAATCAGGTGTCTGGTCAAAGGCCGCACCTGCCGAGCGCAAGAAAAAACTCTTCAGATTTGCCGAGCTGATTGAAAAACATGCAGTGGAGCTTGCAGTGCTTGGTGTGCGCGACAATGGCACCGAAATTGCCATGGCCTATAAGGCCGAGCCCTTGAGCGCTGCTGGAACCATCCGCTATTATGCAGAGGCCATCGACAAGGTTTTTGGCGAAATTGCCCCCACCCCGCATGACATTCTGGCTTTGGTTCATCATGAGCCCTTGGGTGTTGTGGGTGTCATCGTGCCGTGGAATTTTCCGTTGATGATTGGGGCATGGAAAATTGCACCCGCCCTTGCTGCCGGAAATTCGGTGGTGTTGAAGCCGCCGGAAATCGCTTCGCTCAGCTTGGTGCGGCTGGCGCAACTTGCCAGTGAAGCCGGAATTCCGGATGGTGTGTTCAATGTGGTGACGGGCAAGGGTTCAGTGGTCGGCGAAGCCATCGGGCTTCACATGGATGTGGATTGCCTGGCTTTCACCGGTTCTGGCCTGGTGGGCCGCCGCCTGCTGGAATATGCAGCACGTTCCAACCTCAAACGGATTTACCTCGAACTTGGCGGCAAGTCGCCCAACATCGTTTTCAATGATGTCGGCGACATGGCGAAGGCTGCCAAGGTTTCGGCTGGCGGCATCTTCCGCAACGCGGGTCAGGTTTGTGTGGCGGGTTCGCGGCTGTTGGTGCAATCGGCAGTCTATGAACCGTTCCTCGAGTCGCTGGTGGCGGTCGCCAGGAAAATGAAGGTCGGTGATCCCCTGGACCTCACCACGGAAATCGGTGCGGTTTCCAGCGCCGATCAATTGAAACAGGACTTGGGCTTTGTCGCAAGCGCACTTGAGGAAGGTGCCACATTGCGCTTGGGAGGCGAACAGGTCCGCAAAGACAGTGGCGGCAACTACATGGAGCCGACGATCTTTGAGAATGTCAAGCCGTCGATGAAATTGTTTCGCGAGGAAGTCTTCGGTCCCGTGCTGGCGGTTACCCGGTTTGAGACCGAAGCCGAGGCTGTGGCTCTGGCCAATGGCACGGACTTCGGACTGGCATCAGCTGTCTGGACTTCCAATCTTTCAACTGCCCACCGCATGGTGCGGGCCATTCGCGCAGGTGTTGTCCACGTCAACACCTATGGTGGTTCCGACATTACTGTGCCGCTGGGGGGCTTCAAACAATCCGGTTTTGGCCGCGACAAATCCTTGCATGCCCTGGAGAAATATTGCGACCTGAAAACCGCATGGATTCAACTCTAGTGCCGCCGGAGAAAGTCGGCAGGGGTTGGTTGCATTTTTTCAGTTGTAAAAACCGCTTCGGCAATGCGAGTGTCTTGCCATGAAAGCTTTCCAGTCCGGTGGTGCGACAATTCATTACGAGGCCGACATCGGTTCGGCTGATGCCCAGACGCTGGTTTTTGTCAATTCGCTGGGCACTGATTTTCGCATCTGGGACGGCGTCTTGGATGCGTTGGGCGGGCAATGCAACGTTGTCCGGCATGACAAGCGGGGACACGGCCTGTCAGCCCTGGGTGATCAACCGATTGCCATCAGCACCTATGCTGATGATGTGGAGAACCTGCTCAAGCATCTTGGTGCACGCAACATCATTGTCGTCGGGATTTCGGTTGGCGGACTGATTGCGCAGAATTTGCTGCAACGCAAGTCGATTGACATCAAGGGAGTTGTGCTGAGCAACAGCGGCCTCAAGATTGGCGACGACGCGATGTGGAACAGCCGCATGGCTGGTATCCTGGAACAAGGTCTCGACCAAATTTCGCACGGTGTCATGGAGCGCTGGTTTTCGCCGGATTTCAGGGCTGCAAACCCCGAAACATTGTCGCTTTGTCGAACCATGCTGTCGCGGAGCTCCATGGAAGGTTATCTCGCCTGTTGCCGGACCATCCGCGATGCCGAAGCATTCGATCACCGCATGCTGCACCGCCCGATTCCCTGCCTTTGCATTGGCGGTTCGCTTGACGGCTCAACCCCTCCAGAAATGGTGCAAGCCATGGCCGCCACTATTGCGGGTGCGGGCTATGTTGAATTTGCAGGTGCGGGCCACCTTCCCTGCATTGAACAGCCCGCCGCCTATGCCGGGGTCATAGTTGAATTTGTTTCCGCCATGCATGGATAAGCTGCAAGCTGCTATTGACGCCGTACCATGGCTGCTTAAACCCTCATGTCAACCAGGGCTGGCTCGCGAAATTGACCAGATCGGGCATCACAACATGGGCGCGTAACGCGGGCGGCATTGCGGCAAAGGCGGCGGCATTGCCCACCCCACTGGTCACCCCAACGGCGAAGGCCCCGGCGTTGCGGGCCATGGCGATTTCAAGTTTTGGATCATCGCCTACGATTACCATGTCGGTTGAGGGCACCCCGGTGATTGCGGCAATAATCTCCAGCCCGTCGATTGATGGCTTGCCAAACACCGTTGGTTCGGCACCTGTCGCATGGCTGAGGGCTGCCGCCACTGCCCCTGAAACACCCATCAGCTTGCCGTTGGCCCCGGCAAAATACGGGGCAACAGACGTGGCATAGAGTTTCGCTCCCTGCCAGATGGCCTGTGCTGCCGCTTCCAATTGTCGGGAATTGAATTCTTTTGTCCAGGCCAGCAGCACGGCTTCAACTTTTGCAACACCTGCTTCTGCCTCAACAATGGCAATGCCAGCCTGTTGCAGGGGAACCCTGGTGCCATCTGCCCCAATCAACATCACATTTTTATGACCCAGGCGCGATAGCTGAAGCGCCGCAACTGTCGCCGGGGTGAGAATGTGGCCGGGTTCAAAGTTTAATCCCGCTTGCGCAAGTGGTGCATGGTAATGCTCAGGCGGAAAAAACGTGCCGTTGGTGTAAGCCACGACGGCAATCCCCCGTGCCTGCAAGTGCTGCAGTGTCGCCACTGCACCTGGCAGGGCACGGTAAGTTCCCTTGTCCTTGTCCATCAGCGCCAGCGTGCCGTCGATATCAAACACTGCGGCGCGGATGGGACGATTGTGCTTCATGACAGTTCCAATTGAAATCCCGATTTTTACAACTTGATGCTGCTCTCGGCGTCATGACCCAAACGCGCTGGCCGCTTGGCACAACCATGCCAGCAGGCACCATGTGACAGCCGGACAAATTCCAGTAACACGGCCAAAGCCGACGCTCAACTGACATTGCACGCCGACTCCAATCAGTTGCATCAAAATACTGCGCGACCCGAATTGCATTGCATGTCGCGTCAGACGCTGGCCATGGCATTTCATGCTCTTGAGCCGCGTCAAAAACACAGTGGATTTACATTGTATTGACCATGACCATCCAACATGGGTATGTCGTCTTGCAACACCATTCGCAAAAGTCCGGTGACATTTCGCGCAAGTGAAACTAGTATCAACAAACTGAAGGTGAAGGCAATGCAAGAAGGCATGCCCTGTCAAACACTGGCCTGCGCCATCGTCCACAAGCATGTTACAGGCTAGTGCAAACTACGTGACTGACACCCGCAAAACCCTGATCCTCACTGGTGCCTCGCGTGGCATTGGTCATGCCACCGTCAAGCGTTTCTCGTCAGGCGGTTGGCGGGTCATCACCTGTTCGCGTCATCCTTTTCCTGACGATTGCCCGTGGGATGCCGGGCCGGAAGACCATATCGTGCTGGATCTTGCCTCATCTGAGGACACCCACCGGGCCATCGCCCTGATGCGGGAAAAACTGAAGGCCCATGGCAGCAAGCTCGATGCCCTTGTAAACAATGCTGCCATAAGTCCCAAGTTGGCGGGTGGCACGCGGATGAACTCGCTGGAAACAGCTGAGAGTGACTGGAAAACCGTTTTCCAGATCAATTTCTTCGCCCCTATCATGCTGGCGCGGGGACTGCTCAATGAATTGCAAAACGCCAAGGGGGCAGTTGTGAATGTCACTTCTATTGCCGGCACGAAAGTGCACCCTTTTGCCGGCGCTGCCTATTCCACTTCCAAAGCAGCGCTTGCTTCATTGAGCCGGGAAATGGCCCATGATTTCGGTCCCCATGGCGTGCGGGTCAATTCGATTTCGCCGGGGGAAATTGAAACCTCCATCCTGTCGCCAGGCACCGAAAAAATCATACCGCAAATACCTCTTCGCCGCCTGGGCCAGCCCGAGGAAGTGGCACGGGCGATTTATTTTCTGTGTACGGAGCAATCGTCCTATGTGACAGGCGCTGAACTGCACATCAACGGGGGCCAACATGTCTAACCATCAACGCAGGCCCGAAACCATTGCAGCGCAACTGTTGCATGCCACCGATGCGGCGACCGGTGCCGTGGTGCCTCCGATCCACCTTTCAACGACATTTGCCCGCAACGAAAATTATGAAAACCTGATCCCCACGGATTATCAACGCGGTGGCAACCCCACACTTTGGCAGGCCGAGGAAACCCTTGCGGCCCTCGAAAAAGGCGGGGCCTGCCTGCTCTACCCCTCAGGCATGGCGGCGATTTTCCAGCTGGTGGAAACCGTGGCCCATGGCGGCCATGTGGTGGCCCCCAACAACATGTATTACGCTGCAAGGCTGTGGTTGCAGAAGCTCGAAGCCAAGGGCCGCATTAGCCTCACATTGACGGGTCTCGACCTGGCAAGCGCCATAGAGCCTGGTAAAACTGAACTGGTGTGGATTGAAACCCCATCGAACCCGATGTGGGATGTGACGGATATTGCCGGCGTTGCGGATGTCGCCCACCGGGCTGGTGCCATATTGGCGGTTGACGCCACCACGACGGCTGCCGTCACCACCCAACCCCTGACGCTGGGGGCAGACTATGTTTTTCACTCCGTGACGAAATATCTGAACGGCCACTCTGATGTCTTGGGTGGGGCATTGATCTGCGCCCGCAAAGACCAGCGCTGGGATGAGCTGCTGCTGATGCGTGGCAAAACCTCAGCGCCACTTGCTCCCTTTGAATGCTGGCTGCTGCTCCGGGGAATTCGCACGCTTTATGTGCGCTACCGCCAGGCGTCCAACAACGCCATGGCCATTGCCCGCCATTTTGCCAGTCATCCGAAATTGTACGGCGTGATTTATCCAGGCCTTGCCAGCCATCCCCAGCACGACATTGCCAAGCGGCAGATGACCGATGGCTATGGTGGCATGATGTCGCTCTTGTTGAAAACTGACGATGCTGGCGCCCGGAAATTTTGTTCCGGCCTGACAGTGTTGCTGCCAGCCACATCCCTCGGCGGCACTGAAAGTCTGGCGGAACACCGCAAGACCGTGGAAGGGGCAGCAAGCCCGGTGCCTGACAATCTGGTGCGGCTGTCAATCGGCATTGAAAACCTCAATGACCTGATCGCTGATATTGAACAGGCGCTTGCCACAATTTAGCCATCAGCATTAAACTCGTGTAATCCCCGACGGAAATCGGTTGCGGCCAACGTCTTATGGGCATTGATAACCCAAGGAGACTGATATGAACACAATTTTGAAACTTACGCTTGCCTCAGCACTGATGTTCAGCGCCGCCATCGGCGTGGCCAAGGCCCAGCAGGCAACAGATGCGCCCTCGCCTCCAGCAGGCAATGAACAAATGGATGGCGGTCCAGATGACGGCCAGCAGGGTTGGGGCCATCACGGCCGCAAGCATGGAGGCCGCCATGGCGGTGGTCGCGGTGGTCATCAAAAGCTGATTGACGTCAATGCCGATGGCATCATCAGCGACGATGAAGCAGCAGTGCTCGCCGACCACGCATTTGACCGCATGGACCAGAATGATGATGCTTCGCTCAACGAAGCCGAATTCACAACAATTGGTGGCGGCAGGGGCCATCGTGGTGGCTGGTTCAGTTGGGGAAACAGCGACGAAGCGGCTGCCGTGTTGAAAGTGCGCAAGGACAAGTTTGCAGCGCTGGATACCGATAAGAACGCAGCTATCAGCAAGGTGGAATTCTTTGCCGACGCCAAGGCGAAGCTTGCAGCAGCTGATACGGACAAGGACGGCAAAGTCAGTCCTTGGGAATTTCGTGCCCAGAATTGAATCCATAACCATTGATTGAGCATGATCCCGCCAGAGGTGACACCTGTGGCGGGATGGCTTTTCGTTAACCAACAAGGCGTAATCCGGGCAAACCTCACCTCAAATTTGCCGAACTGGCTTGCTAGCCATGAACAATTCGAGGCCCTCAATGATCCGGAGATTTCAGTTGATGACTTTCAAGGCGATGGCGATTGCCGCAACTTTTCTGGCCCTGGCTGTTCCAGCAGCAGCTGAAACCTGCGGCAATGATGCAAATGGCTTTGACGGGTTCAGGAAGGCGATGGTTCAGGAAGCTTCCAACCAAGGTATCAGTGCTGATTCAATCGCCATTCTGAAGTCGGTCAAATATGATCCCGGCATCATCAAAAAGGACCGCGCGCAGAATATATTCGCCCAAAGCTTCCTGCAATTCCAGGAACGCATGGCAACCGGGGCCCGCGTCAAAAAAGGTGCCAGCATCATGGTGCAACACAAGGCGATATTTGATGCAGTGCAAAAAAAGTATGGCGTTCCCGCCCCGGTCATCGCCGCATTCTGGGCGCTGGAAACCGATTTTGGCGGCTTCATGGGTGATAGTCCAACCATCCCCGCCATTGCCACGCTGGCTTGGGATTGTCGTCGCCCCGAAAAATTCCGCCCGCAACTCATCGCCGCCTTGCAGCTGCTTGATGCTGGCGACATGACCTATGAAGAAATGCGCGGGGCCTGGGCTGGTGAAATTGGCCAGACGCAATTCATGGCCTATGATTACAATGAAAGTGCCGTGGATTTCGATGGCGATGGCAAGCGTGATCTGCGGAACAGCATACCAGATGTGATTGCATCAACAGCCAACCTGCTGCGCAAACATGGCTGGCAACCGGGCCAGCCCTGGTTGCAGGAGGTCAAAGTTCCAGCCGACATGCAATGGGATCAGGCTGATATCGCCATCCAGCACAGCCGCAAGCAATGGGCGGCCTGGGGTGTGAAGGCGGCGAGTGGCAAGAACATCAAGGCTGACGCTGTGCCTGTTTCCCTGCTGCTGCCCATGGGCCGCAATGGACCGGCATTCTTTGCCTATGAAAATTTCACCACGGCCTATCTGAAATGGAATGAGAGCCTGGTCTATTCCACCACCGCCGCCTATCTCGCCACCCGCATTGCCGGTGCGCCTGGGGTTGGCAAGGGCCGGGAAAATGTTCAGCCGCTTGCCTACGCGCAGGTGGTTGAGTTGCAGACGATCTTGCAAGACAAGGGTTATGATGTTGGCAAGCTGGATGGCAAGATTGGTGCTGGCACACGGGCTGCCGTCAAGGACATGCAAATCAAACTGGGACTGCCTGCCGACAGCTATCCCGATGAAGCATTGTTGCAAGCCCTGCAGTAAACCCCTTTCCCGCCTTGCTATTCCCTTCGGAGCGCTTCAATCGGATCAAGTCTGGCGGCACGGCGAGCCGGGAAAAAGCCAAAGATCAATCCAATGGCACCGGAAAAACTGAAGGCCATCAGGACGACTGAAGGACTGACGTTAAACGGCACTTGCAGAAAACCGGCACCCAAGGCCGCAAGTCCGAGACCCAAGGCAATGCCGATCAATCCGCCCAGCAGGCAGAGCACGACCGCTTCGACCAGAAACTGTGTCAACACCTGTGATGCCAACGCCCCAATCGCCAGCCGGATGCCAATCTCACGGGTGCGCTCTGCCACACTCACCAGCATGATGTTCATGATGCCAATGCCGCCCACCAGCAGACTGACGGCAGCAACAGCACTCAACAGGCCGGTCATGATCGAGGTGGTTGATGACATGGTGGCCGCTATTTGCGTCATGTCGCGCACCGAGAAATCATCTTCATTGCCTTCCCGCACCCGCCGCGTCTCGCGGAGTATTTCCTGAATGGAAGCTTGTACCGATGCCATGTCTTCTGCGGCAATGGTCGATACGGCAATGCTTGATATGCGGGTATTGCCGGCGATGCGGCGGTGAAAACTCCGCAGCGGCATGACTACCGTGGCATCCTGGTCGCTGCCGAAAGCTGATTGGCCCTTCGCCCCCAAAACGCCCGTCACCACACAAGGCATGGTGCCGACGCGCAAGACCTGGCCGATGGGGTCAACGCCTGCAAACACATCGCGCCGCAGGGTTTCGCCGATCACACAGACATTGCTTCCAGCCCGCGTATCGCTTTCACTGAATGACGATCCGGCGGTGAAGGTCCAATCCTGCACGATGAAGTAAACTGGTTCCGCACCCGTGATGCTCACATCAAGTGCATTGGAGCCAAATACTACCTTGGACTGCTTGTTGGCGGAAGGTGACACGCCGCGCACGCCACGCAAACCACTTTGCAGGGCTTCTGCATCGCGTGATGTGAACCCCCGCGCATCACTGCCACCGGGCGGTCCTTGTTGCGGGGCACCGGGCCTTGCGATCAGCATGTTGCTACCGAGTTTGGAGAGATCAGCCGTCACCTTGTCGGTGGCTCCTTGCCCCAACGTGACAAGCGCGATGACCGCGCCGACGCCGATGACAATGCCCAGCAAGGTGAGGATGGAGCGCAGCACATTGCGACGGACCGTGCGCAGCGCCAGCTTGACTGATTCCCACAGCATCAGGCGGCCCTCGCCCGGTCTTCAATGATGCGGCCATCGGCGAAGTGAATTTGCCGTGTTGCATAGGCCGCCATGTCAGCTTCATGGGTCACCATCAGGATGGTCAGGCCTTTTTCGACATTGAGTTGTTGCAAAAGTTTCATGATGTCATGGCTGCGTTCGGAATCGAGATTGCCGGTGGGTTCATCGGCGAGCAGCACCAGGGGATTGCTGACGATCGCACGCGCAATGGCCACACGCTGCTGCTGCCCGCCAGAGAGTTCAGACGGCGTGTGGTTTTCGCGGCCATTCAGACCCACAGCCGACATGGCTTCCGCCGCAAGGGCATGGCGCTCTGCCCTGGCCATGCCGCGATAGATCAGCGGCAGTTCAACATTCTCGATTGCTGTCGTGCGGGCCAGCAGATTGAAGCCCTGGAATACAAAGCCCAGATAATTGCGTCGCAACAGGGCGCGGGCATTGTTGTCGAGGGCCGTGACGTCGACACCCTGAAAATGGAAATCGCCGGATGTCGGCCGGTCAAGGCAGCCCAGAATATTCATGGCGGTGGATTTGCCGGAACCCGATGCCCCCATGATCGCCACAAATTCGCCAGCCATGATGTCAAGATCAACACCTGCGAGTGCCGCCACGCGGGCTGCTCCCTCGCCATAGATTTTGCGGATGTTGCGAAAGCTGATCAGGCTTTGCAGTTTTGGGCCTGTGGTCACGGTCTTGATTTCTGTGCGCCGGATTTCTGCGCAATGATCACCGCGTCACCGGGCTTGAGCTCGCCACCGAGAATTTGCGTGAGCTTGCCATCGCTGGTACCTGTCCTGATTTTCAATTCTTTGGGCGCATCTTTTTCCAGCACATAAATACTGCGCAAGCCATCGGCGGAAACCTCCCGCTTGCCCCGTGGATTGCGTGGAAAACGCGGCATGAAAAGATCCGAGATTGAAAAGCTGCTGGAGGTTTTTTCAGCGGGTGGCTGAAAGCGCAGGGCCTCGTTGACAATGGCCAGGCTGCCGAGATGGGATTCAGTGATGATGCGGGCCGTGGCAGTCATGCCGGGGCGGAGGGACAAGTCATCATTTGCAGCAGAAAGGATGGCCTTGTAGGTGACAACTCCATCGATGGTTTCAGGTGCATAGGACAGGCGACCGATTTTGGCGGGAAATTTTTGGGCGCGGTAGGCATCAACCGTAAAGCTTGCGTCCTGCCCGAGTTTCACAGCCCCGATATCCGCTTCATCCACCGAGGCCTCTAGTTGAATGCGGCGCAGGTCTTGAGCGATCTTGAACAGTACAGGAGCCTGAAGCGATGCGGCTACGGTCTGGCCGGGTTCAACGGCCCTTGTCAGGATCACCCCATCGATCGGCGACACGATCTGCATTTTCGAAAGGTCAGCTTCGATGATACTGAGCGAAGCCTTGGTGGCCAAGGCATCGGCCTCGGCTACAGACAGCATGGCGCTGGCCCTGGCAAAAGCAGCTTCTGCGGCTTCCATGTCCTGGGTGGATGAAACACCGCGGGCGCGCAAGGTTGCCAGCCTGTTGCGCTGTTGCTGGCGTTCATCGCGGGTGATCAAGGCATCCCGGAGTTTGGCTTCCGCACCCAGCAATTGTGCCGCAGTGCGGTCCCGCTCGGCTGTCATGCGAACGGGATCCAGTATGGCCAGCACTTGGCCGCGCTTCACATTGTCATTTTCATCCACCAGCACTTCGCGCACCACGCCAGACATTTCGCTGCCAATGTCAACTTGCGTCAGGGGCTGGATGGTGCCCGTGGCTGAAACGGTGATGATCAAATCGGCGGTTTGGGCTGGTGTGGTTTCATAGGTCACAGCGGTTGCACTGGAAGCTTGCCGATAAATCAGGAAGTACCAGCCAAGACCTGCAACCATAGCAAGGGCCACCGCAAGCCACAACAGTCGGCGGCGCAAGCGGTTTTTGCGTTTGGCGGGCGACAGGCCAAGCGCTTCTTCGATGTCTTTTGTCGTGGGGTGGCTGTGCTGGTTCATGGTTTCTTCTAGCCTAAGACGCGATCAGGGCCAAATTCCGTCGCAATCCAGGCCCGCTGCGCTGTCCCCCACCGCAAAAGGGCCGCACCAATAATGACATGGGATTGTGTGTGCATATGAAATGCACAAGGCAATTTTAAGCTTGTGCAATCCAGCGGCAGCGGGCAGCAGGTTCGGGTGGTTTACCTCACCCTCTTTGCCGTCGCCTTCGCATCGGCAACCATCCTGCCCCTGCAATCCGAGGCCGTGCTCATGGCTCTCTTGTTGACGGGAGACAGGTCTTGGCCGCTGTTGATTGCCATTGCCTCCCTCGGCAACACCTTGGGGGCGGTCGTCAACTGGTTCGTCGGCACCAATATCAACCGCTTCCGCAACCGCCGCTGGTTTCCGGCTTCGTCCCCCCGCATGGCACAAGCGGAAAGTCTCTATCAGCGCTTTGGCCGCTGGTCCCTGTTGTTGGCCTGGATACCCGTCGTCGGAGATGCCCTCACCGTCGTTGCAGGTGTGATGAAGGAAAATCTCTGGGTGTTTCTGGCGCTTGTGGGCATCGGCAAAACCGCCCGCTATCTCCTGCTTGCAGCGGGTGTTGGTGGGTTTCTCTGAATCCCCTTGACACAAACCAACCAGTCGGTATTATTCGCTCATGGATCGTAACCCGCCAATAACTGTCCGCGACAAGCTGCTGATGGCCGTCATGAAAATCATCCGTGCCAAAGGCTTCGAGGCGACGACGGTGGACGACCTCTGCAAGGAGGCCGGGGTGTCGAAGGGTGCCTTCTTCCACCATTTCAAAACCAAGGAAGACGCCATCATCGCGGCCACCCGGTTTTGGACCAAACTCACGGGCGGCCTCTTTGCCGGGGCACCTTATCACCAACACGAAGATCCGCTTGACCAGGTCATCGCCTATATTGATTTCCGGGCAGCCCTATTGGACAGGGGCGATCTGCCGGAGGTTACTTGCCTGCTCGGCACAACAGTGCAGGAAACCTATGATTCGCACCCCGCACTGCGTGAAGCCTGCGACATCGGCATCTCCGCCCATGCCGCAACGGTGTGCGACATGATCGCCGCCGCCAAGGCACGCCATGCACCCCATGCAACGTGGTCAGCTGAAAGTCTGGCGCTGCACACGCAAGCCGTGATCCAGGGCGCATTTGTTTTGGCCAAGGCCAGGAATGACAAAGAAGTGGCGCGTCAATCCATTATTCACTTGCGCCGCTATTTCGAACTGTTGTTTCAATACGCAAAGGAGGACTGAACCATGCCTGCCGCAGAAAAGATCGACATTCTCAATGTGCTGCAACCGGGAAAAACCTACCGGGCCGACAAGGCAAAATTTGGGGCCATGAAGGCAGCCATTCTCAAGGTCTTGCCAAAACAGCAGCCGGGCTTGACTGTTGATGAATTGCAGGGAGCAGTGCTGAAACACTTGCCTGGGAATTTGTTCCCGGGTGGCGAAAAAGCCGGATGGTGGGTCAAGGCCGTGCAACTTGATCTTGAGGCCCGCAAACAAATCATGCGGCTCAAAACCAAGCCGCTGACGTTATGCCAAATCTGAAACAACGGAGAAAACCATGTCCAACAAGATTTACGTGAACTTGCCCATCACCGACCTGAAAAAATCCATCGCCTTCTACACCGCCATGGGCTTCACCCAGAACCTTCAGTTCAGCGATGACACTGCAGCCTGCATGGTGATCAGCGACGAAAACTATGTGATGCTGTTGACCCATGAGAAGTTCAAGGGCTTCAGCGACAATCCAATACCCGATGCCCACAGGCAAACCGGCCTGATGGTGGCGCTGGAATGTGAAAACCGCGCTGAAGTTGACGCAAAGGCATTGGCGGCCCTGGCCGCAGGAGGGAAAGAGGCGCGACCGATATCAGACATTGGTTTCATGTACACTCGCACCATTGCCGATCCCGATGGCCACCGCTGGGAAGCCTTTCATATGGACATGAGCAAGATGCCGAAAGCATAGGAGGATAAAATGGGTAATACCGTAAAAATCCACCGCGTCATCAAGGCGTCACCGGAATTGGTCTACAAGGCTTTCCTGGACGCTGACGCACTCGCAAAGTGGATCCCCCCCGCAGGGTTTACCTGCAAGGTGCATCACATCGATGCAAAAGTCGGCGGCACCTTCCGCATGTCCTTTGCAGGCTTCGCCTCGGCCTTTCCGCCCCATGCCTTTGGCGGCGAGTATCTGGAAATGATCCCGAATGAATTGCTGCGCTACACCGACGTGTTTGACGATCCGAACCTTGCAGGCGTGATTACCGTCACCGTGAAACTGAAAGCCGTTTCTTGCGGCACGGAAGTTGACATCGTCCAGGAGAATATCCCCGACGTCATCCCGCTTGATGGCTGTTATCTCGGTTGGCAGGATTCCATGAACCAGCTCGCGGCCTTTGTTGAAGGTGCCGCAGCGATGCAAAAACAATAGGAGAGTAACATGCAGAACCCATTTATCTGGCACGATTTGATGACCAACGATGTGGAGGGCGCCAAGACTTTTTACGCATCCGTGCTGGGCTGGACCTATTCTATCCAGCCACCGGACTATCATCTGGCGCAAGTGGGCGGCGGCGACATGGGTGGCATCATGGCCACGCCGGCCGAGGCCAAAGACATACCACCGTTTTGGGCGGGCTATGTTTTCACACCTGATGTTGACGCCACTTGCTCCGCAGTGAAATCACTTGGCGGCACGGTTTGCAAGGAGCCATGGGACATTCCCGGCATCTTGCGCATGGCAGTGATTGCCGATCCAACAGGAGCCACACTCAATGTCATGCAGCCCCTGATGCAGGGCGAGAGGACGGACCACCCGCCGGGAACCCAAGGCACCGTCGGCTGGAATGAACTGCATGCCGGCGACCTCGACGCTGCCCGGGATTTCTATGCAGCACTCTTCGGTTGGAGCAAAGGCACTGCCTTGGACATGGGGCCGATGGGCACTTACCAACTTTTTCAAGTCGGCGGTATTGACGTTGGCGGCATGATGCAGAAACAGGCCGGCATGCCCATGCCCTGCTGGGTCTATTACTTCAACGTCGATGGCATCGATGCCGCGGCGTCGCGTGTCAATGAGGGCGGCGGCAAGATCATCATGGGCCCGCACGAGGTACCCGGCGGCCAGTGGATCATCAACGGCATGGACCCGCAAGGCGCGATGTTCGCCTTGGTCAGTCTCACCAAATAGGAGTCATTCATGTCGACAATTTTCCGCGCACCAAAAGTTTCGATGATGTTGTGGTACGACGACGGCGGGGCCGAAGCCGCTGCCCAACACTATGTGAAGGCGTTCAAGGACGGCCAGATCACCGGAGTTCACCACTATCCCGACAGCATGCCGGACGCAGGCGGCAGCGTAATGACTGTGAGCTTTGAACTCGCTGGTGCAAGCTTTACAGGACTGAATGCCGGTCCCATGTTCAAACCCACGGAAGCAACCTCCATATGCGTGATGTGCGACGACCAGAAGGAGGTGGATTTCCTTTGGGATCACTTGGCAGAAGGAGGCTCCCATTCCATGTGTGGCTGGTTGAAAGACCGCTGGGGCTTTTCCTGGCAGATCACGCCACGCAGGCTCATTGAACTCACCACCACGGGAACGCCAGCGCAGAGGTCCCGTGCCTTTGCCGCCATGATGCAGATGGGAAAACTTGTTATCGCTGATCTGGAGTAGGCATTCGCCCAACTCATGGCAGTCGATAGGTCACCGCACCATCATAAAGCCCCAGCAACAGACGTTCGCCGTCAGAGGTCATGAAGTCAGCCCCTGACGGTAATTTCATGCGTGACAAAACCTTGCCGGTCTTGAAGTCGATGGCATAAAGGAAATCCTCGACGCAGCTGCCGCCATTCACCGTGTAAACCGTGTCGCCTTTGACGACGAAGGTAGAATCCGAAATGTTTTTGGGGCTCACCCATTTTACTTGTGGCGCGCCAGAACCCAAGGCTACCCGGACCAGAAAGCCAAACTCACGCTTGCCTTCGGTGCAGCGTTCACTGGCATCAAATGAAATCAGGAAATCCCCTTGGGAAATATCGACGCCTGTGATCTGTACGGTTGAATTGGGACTGCCAGCGCTGATGCCGAGTTTTTTGGCATCAAGTGAAATATTGTAGGCGCCGACTTCAAGGTTTTCTTCTTGTACCAAGGCCCCCACCATGCTGATCTTGCCATCATTGAATTCGGGACTGCGCGAGTACCAGTTGTAGCCCGCGTGCGGAATGACATTGAGATGGCTGTAGCGACCTTCATGGTTGTTCATGTTGAGGCCGGCCTTGGCAAAACCAGCGATGAATTTTTCTTTGAAGGCAGTTTTGATGTTCAGGCAACGCTCGAGGTAATCAATCCGGCAGGCCTGGTTGCTGACAGCCAAATCCTTGAGTTCCGGATGTTCAGCCACCAGGGTTTCAAGCGAGCTGGCCGAAAATTCCTTCTTCAAAGCCAGTTTGCCAACTTTGCCGCCGGGATTTTTGGGCGGCGCAGATGGCGCGATGGCATAGAGGCCGTTTTGCAGGGTATCCTGGTTGGCAGTGCCACTGTTTGCCACCATGGTCAAAAGCACTGGCAGATCGATGGCACGAACGTCTTCACCCATTGCCGTCGGTGCGCCGAGGTAAAACCCTGACAAGGCAATAATCACAACCAGAAAATACGAGGGACTTTTCAAGGGCACGCTCCTGCTCATCAATAAATTCTCGCACCGAAAATAACCCGGATCGCGACTGACGTGAAGTAGGGTTTGGAAATTGATACCATTGCGGCATTGTCCCTGCCACGATTTTACGGCGCATCGGCTTGTGCGGTCGTCCGAAGATTGAAAAACCATCCAATCCTTTATTGTTTTTCATCTGTTATCTATAGCTACAGGGTGATTCGCAGGGGGACTGTCTGCCATTGGAATAGGTCAATGTAAGCAAGTGCCGGGGTGGGCCGATTTGTTTTTGATGTCGAGGGCACATTATGGGATTGCATGATCTTGGGGGGATGGCTTTGACGCCCGCCTTTGAAGGCATGACCACACTTGCCGTTGCAGCCTCTTGGAATGCGCAACTGGGTTCCATGATTACCGGCTTTGCTGACAATCCCAGTCTATTCGGCATTGGGGCCGGTGGTGCCCTGCTGACGGGCTTTGCCCTGGCCGTTGTCAACCTGACCAAAACCCGCAAAGCCCTGCTGGAAGCGCGAAAGCGCATGGCACAACTGGAGCTGGATTTGAATGAGGTTGAAACCGCGCTTTTCAGTGAAAGTCAAATTCTTATGGCGTGGCGCAGCGGCAGCAGGGATCCGGATCGTGTCACTGGCAGTTTGCATGGTCAGGCCCAAGTGCCAGAGACACCAGAAGCCATCATGGATTTTGTCCACTGGCTTGAAGCCGATGCCTTTTCGGATTTGCAGGCCCATCTTGCAACCTTGAAAACCACGGGCAAGCCCTTCAACATTGGCATCAAGACCAGGCAAGGCGAATTGCTGGAAGCCGATGGCCGCACGGCGGGTGCCCATGCCACCTTGCGGCTGCGCCCCCTGGCGGGTGACCGGCGGCAATTGACCGAGCTTTCTTACGATGCCAGCAAACTTGCCAAGCAGGTGCAACGCCTGTCAGCCATCCTTGATTCAGCCCCTTTTCCAATCTGGATCAAATCTGATGAAGGCCAACTCAGCTGGATCAACCAGGCGTATGTTGCAGCCCTCGATGGCAGCGACATGCAAAGCGTTTTGGGGACGGGCAATATGTTGATCCGGGACACCGACATCGACCACAGCAAGGCAGACCTGAAGACTGGATTGACCGGCCGCGGCCACACGGTTTTGAAAGGCAACATGAAGGCCTTCAACGTGTTTGAACGGCAAATCGACGGCGGCACCTGCGGCATCGCGGTTGACGTGACACCGCTTGAGGAAAACGAAAAAGAGCTGGAGCGCCACATCAAGGCCCATGCCTCGACACTCAACAAGCTGGATACTGCCATTGCGATTTTCGGGCCCGACCAGCATTTGCGCTTCTTCAATGAGGCCTATGTAAA
The DNA here is from genome assembly GCA_031418195.1 of Hyphomicrobiales bacterium. Taxonomy (GTDB): domain Bacteria; phylum Pseudomonadota; class Alphaproteobacteria; order Rhizobiales; family Aestuariivirgaceae; genus Aestuariivirga. The sequence continues at coordinate 20,380 of JANOXA010000061.1, forward strand.
ACTTTGGTCATTGGATGAAAAATGGTTGCGCAGCCAGCCCAGCGATGGCGAAATTCTTGATCGGCTGCGGGCCGCCCGTGCCTTGCCGGAACAGGCCAATTTCCGCGAATGGCGGTCCAAGCAACTGGCGTCCTACACCACACTCGAAGTGCGCGAGAGCTATTGGTATCTGCCAGATGGCCGCTCGCTGCATGTGGTGTGTGAGCAGCATCCATTTGGCGGTGTTACCTATCTCTACGAAAACCTGACCAAGGAATACCAGCTCGAAAGCAAATACAACGAGCTGTTTGATGTGCAGCGCGAAACCCTCGACAATCTTGAAGAGTCGGTGGCCCTGTTCGGTTCGGATGGCCGCCTGAAACTTTACAATCCGGCCTTTCAGCGCCTGTGGAAGCTGCCTGCTGCACCCGACACCAACAGTTTGCATGTCGACCAGCTTTCACAGGACAAGCGCTATGCCGCGGAGGCCCGGGCCGCCTGGGGGGATTTGCGATATGGCCTGACTGCCCTTGAGGGCGGCAGGCGGAAAATTGAAGGCCAGGTCAATCACGATGGCATGGTGCTGGCCTACCGGGCCGTGCCGCTTCCCGACGGCAATGCCCTTGTGACCTTTATTGATGTTTCAGATGCGGCCCGCGCCGAAAAAGCCTTGCTCGACCGCACCGAGGCCCTGGAAGCTGCGGATAAACTGAAATCAGCCTTCCTGGCCCACGTTTCTTACGAAGTGCGAACCCCCCTCACCAGCATTTCCGGTTTTGCCGAGGCGCTTGATTTGGGGCTGCTGGGTGAACTGCAACCCAAGCAAAAAGACTATATCCTGAACATCCGGCAATCCTCCGATGATCTGTCATCGATTATCGATGCCATCATCGATCTTTCAGCCATTGACGCAGGTGCCATGGAATTGAAACTCGACAATGTTGATTTGGCAACATTGCTGGAAACCGTGGCCGGCAAAATCCTGCCAGCCCTCGAGCGGCGCAACCTCACACTTAATATTGAGTTGGCCGCAGATATCTCAGACATGCTGGCCGATGGGCAACGGCTTGAACAGGTGTTGGGCCACCTCCTGTCAAATGCCATCGGCTTTTCGAAGCCAGGCATGTTGATCAAGATCGGCGCCAAAAGGCAGGGCGATAACATCCAGATCTGGGTGGCCGACCAAGGGCGCGGCATTGAACCTGAATTGCTGCCAAAGGTCTTTGAACGCTTCCAGGCCAAATCCATGCCAGGGGGCCATCGCGGGCCTGGCCTTGGTTTGGCAATTGTCAAAAGTTTTACTGAACTGCATGGCGGCACCGTTGCAATTTCCTCAAAACTGAATGTCGGAACGACGGTCATCTGCAACTTGCCAGAGGCAGGACCAGCCCCTATCCGCCATGCCAACCTTCCACAGTCAGCAGCTTGAAGTCCCGAACCTGTCCCTTCACCAGAGCCTTTTCAATCAATGACCGAGCTGCACTTTACCGTGAATAACGCTGCTGAAACTGAAAGCCTGGCGCAGGTCTCGAGTCTCTGGGCGAAACCTGGTGCACTGATTGCCCTGAGTGGTGACCTGGGCAGCGGCAAATCAACGTTTGCCCGGTCATTTATCCGTGCACTGATGAAAAAGGGTTTTGAAACCGATGTACCAAGCCCGAGTTTTTCGCTGATCCAGACTTATGATGAAACCCGGCTGCCGGTTTTCCATGCTGATCTCTACCGCCTGAAATCCATGGCCGAAACTGACGATTTGGGTCTCGAAGAACTTTTGCAAAGCCATTGCGGCCTGATTGAATGGGCTGACAGACTTGAGCATCCCTTGAGCGAAAATACCCTGCATGTCGCTTTCAAGGGTTCGGGGGAAAGCCGGGAGATCACGCTGATGCCAACTGGTTCGTGGGCAGCGGCACTGGAACGCAACGGCGCGATAGCGGCGTTTGTCAAAACTTCGGACATGGAAATCGGCTCGCGCACGTTTTTTGAAGGCGATGCGTCGGCGCGGCGTTATGAAACTGTTTTGCATGAAGGCAATCGTGTCCTTCTGATGGACATGCCACAAAGGCCTGATGGGCCAATTGTCAGGCACGGAAAGCCCTATAGCCAGATCGCCCATTTGGCAGAAAGCATTTCGGCCGTTGTCGCCATCAACCGCCACCTCATTTCACATGGCTACAGTGCGCCGCGTATACTTGCGGCTGACTTGAAACAAGGCCTCGCCCTGATTGAACCCCTCGGCGACAAAGTCTTTGGCAAGATGTTGCTGGCGGGCGAAGACATGCAAGCGCCCCTTGAAACCGCAGCTTTGCTGCTGGCCGACATGGTTGGAAAAAATTGGCCATCCACCGTGGAAGCAGCACCCGGCCACGCCCACACCCTCAGTCCTTATGATGAACAAGCCCAGCGCATTGAAGTTGATTTGATGCCTTCCTGGTATATTCCGTTTGCCCGGGGCTTTTCGCCAACTTCAGACCTTAATGAAGATTTTGCCGCTGTCTGGCAGAAAATCCTGCCCTTGTCTTTCACCGACAAACCCCAATGGGTGTTGCGCGATTATCATTCACCCAATTTGCTGTGGGTGCCAGAACGCGTTGGCTTGCAGCGTGTCGGCCTCATCGATACGCAAGACGCTGTCCTGGGCCATCCCGCCTATGATCTGGTTTCAATGATCCAGGATGCGCGGGTTGATATCGACCCGAAGCTGGCTGATCATGTCTATCACGTCTACGTGGCAACACGCCGTCAACAAGGGCAATTCTCCGAAACTGATTTCGCCACAGCCTATGCGGTGCTGGGGGCACAGCGGGCCACCAAGATCCTCGGCATATTTGCCAGATTGAACAAACGCGATGGCAAGCCAGCTTATCTCAAGCATATGCCGCGTGTGTCCCGCTATCTCACCCAGAACCTTGAGCACCCCGCCCTCGCCGAATTGAAAAGATGGTACTTGAAGAATTTGCCGGAGGCGCTTGCAACATGAGTATCGGCGACCATGCCATGATCCTAGCGGCCGGTTTTGGCAGCCGCATGCGGCCCTTGACCGACACCCATCCAAAACCCTTGGTACCCGTGGCTGGAAAGCCGCTGATCACCTACGCCTTTGATCGGTTGCGCGAAGCTGGCGTGAAAGCCGCTGTTGTCAATGCCCATTATCTGGCGGATCAGATCGACGACTATTGCGCAGGCATTGTCAATCCTCAGGTCATGATGTCCGATGAACGTGACGCCATTCTGGATACGGGAGGCGGAATCTCGCGGGCCTTGCCGAAACTGGGAGAGCAGCCGTTTTTTGTTCTGAACAGCGACAGTTTCTGGCTCGATGGACCGGTTCCCGCCTTGCAGCGCCTGCGCGAGGTCTGGCATGACGATACCATGGATTGCCTGTTGCTGCTCTGCGATTGTTCGAAAACCACAGGCTATGACGGCAAGGGTGATTTTGTTGTTGATCCCGATTGTCGCTTGACCCGCCGCAAGCATCAACCGGAGGCCAAGGCGCTGGCCTATATCGGCGGCTATCTCGTGCATCCCCGGCTGTTTGCCGATGCGCCGCAAGGGGCCTACTCAATGAATCTGCTCTGGGACCGGGCGATTGCCAGTGGACGGCTTTTTGGGCTTGCCCATGCTGGCCATTGGTTGCACGTTGGCACCGTGCCAGCCATCGCGGAAGCCGAGGCTTTCCTCAACCGCATTCAGGAAGTTTCGAAAATTGCGCCTTTACTCCATCGCCCCCGGCAATGATTTTCTGGACGTGTTGGCCAAGGCACTTCTCGACGGTTTTCCACTTGCCCCCGATCAACCGCGCCCGCCTCTCTCGACCTGGACTATTCTTGTGCCTACGCGACGTTCCGCCCGCAGCCTGGAAAAACGCCTGTTTGAAATTGCCGGCCAGCCTGCGCTTGTCATGCCGCGCATCAAGCCGATTGGCGATATTGACGAAGATCTGATCGACGACAGTATGCCTGAAGACGGCGTTCCCAATGCCATTTCAAAGGCGGGTCAGCTGCATCTTTTGTTGACTACGGTGAAAGCCTGGGCAGATGCCAACCCGCACTATGGTCTGGCCCAGGATATTTTGGATTCACCTGCCCAATGTTTCAACCTCACGCTCAGCCTGCAAGAACTTCTCACCCAGACGGAAACCGAGGAGACAGGTCTTGAAAAATTGCCAGCCGTCTATGAGCTGGATCTGGCAGGCCATCGCACGGCCATTCTGAGCCTGCTTGGCGTGATCGCCACAGATCTTCCCGCCCGCCTGCACGCGGCTGGCCTGATGGGGCCAGCGGCTCGCCGCAACCGCATGATCCGGCTTGAAGCCACGCGCATTGCCGGCGGCTTGCATCGCGGTCCGATTGTGGCGGCAGGCTCGACCGGCACCAATCCCGCCACACGTGATCTGCTGAAGGCCATTGCCTCACAGCCGCAGGGTGCCGTGGTCCTGCCGGGGCTTGACTACCAACTGGATGCCGCAGCCTGGCAGGCGGTGACACCCGAACATCCCCAATATGCGATGGCCCTGATGCTGCAACAATGGGGAGTGGAACGCGGACAAGTTGAGGCCATGGGGCGAATGGCTGATGCCCGCCAGTGGCTGCTCAGCGCTGCGCTGCTACCCTCAGCCGTTGCTGATACATGGCGCAACGCCATTGCCGAAAAACCAGCCCCCGTAGCCGACATGTTGCAAGGTCTCTCCTTGATGGAAGCCTATGACCGCCATGAAGAAGCCAGGGCTATTGCGCTTCGCCTGCGCCACCATGCAGTGACGGGCCGCGGGCCTGCCGCCGTCATCACGCCAGACCGCGCCTTGGGCCTCAGGATCAAAACAGAACTCGCGCGATGGAACATCACCATTGATGATTCCAGCGGCGAAGCCTTGAGTCATATCGGCGCCGGTGCCTTGCTGGTACTGTTGATCAAGGCACGGTCAGAAAATTTTTCGTCATCAACTCTCACAGCACTGCTGCATCATCCGCTATGCAGCATGGGTTATGACCGAGCAATATTTCTCGGCTTGGCCCGAAATCTCGAAATGGCCTGCTTTCGCGGCAAGCCGGCTTCGAAAGGCACCGCTGGTCTGGCCCACAAAATGGCGGCAGCCCAGCGGGAAGTGGCTGGAAATTCCCACGCCCATCCCCTGCTTAAAAAACTCAACCCCGAGGACTGGCTGGAATTGCAGGCCTTTGCCAGCCAGCTGACAGCCCTGTTCGCCGACCATGAAGCGACAGGGATTGCACCATTACAATATCACATCACCCAACTCGCCGTAGCGCTGCAGGGATTGGCCCCGGATTGGGATTTGGTTGATGAAGCAAATATCAGGCTACAGGAAATGCTGGAGGGCTTGAAGGTCGATGCGGCGTGGGCTCCGCACTTGAGTTTTGCTGGAGCCGCACCTCTGCTCTTGCATCACCTCCAGCAAGAAACCCTGCGGCCTCCCCAAAAGCCTGAAACCCAATTCCAGCTCTATGGCTTGCTGGAAGCGCGGCTGATGCCAGCTGACCTTGTCATCCTTGCGGGATTGAATGAAGGGTCATGGCCCGCCATTGCCCAAGCCGGCCCCTGGCTCAACCGGCCCATGCGGCAAAGTTTTGGCCTGCAACAGCCAGAGCGGGAAATCGGATTGACCGCCCATGATTTTGTCCAGGCCCTTGGCCACCGCGAAGTTGTGGTCACCTGGTCGAAACGTGCGGCTGGCCAACCACTGCTGGCCTCGCGCTGGATCCTGCGATTGCGGGCCGTGCTCGAAGTACTTGGGCATCCACGGGAAAATCATCTGCGTACGGATTATCTGGAGATTGCCCGCAAGCTTGACCAGCCAGGATCCTTCAAGCCCCATGCAAGGCCGGAAGCGCGACCACCCGTTGCAGCCCGTCCCCGACGCTTCAGTGTCAGTGAGATTGAAAGTCTCATCCGCGATTCCTATCACATCCACGCCCAGAAAATTCTGGCGCTCTATCCTGTTGACCCGCCGGATGAGGATATTGACGCAGGCCTGCGTGGCGATCTCATCCATCAGGCCTTGCATGCCTGGGCACTGGAAAATTTCACCCAAGACGAGGGTGATCTGCAAAGAATTCTGGCCCATGGCAAACAAGCTTTTCAGCCCTATATGGACATGGCTGAAGTCAGGTTCTTCTGGTGGCCACGTTTTGTCCGCATGGCCACGGCACTGATTCCAATTGAAGAAAAATTCCGGATGAATGCCCGCCATGTCTGGGCCGAAGTGAAGGCCAGATACCGCTTTCCGGTGGCAGGCGAAGAACATCTTTTGACGGCCCGTGCCGACCGCATTGATCAACTGGGCGATGAAACCTTCCGTTTGCTCGATTATAAATCAGGTGCCATCCCCAGTGCAAAAGCCGTGGCCAGCGGTTTTGCACCGCAACTCCCGTTGGAGACTGCCCTGCTGGGGCGCGGCGCATTCGAAGGCGTAGAGCCCGGAGAGGTCACCGAAGGCTGGTTTGTTGCTGTGTCAGGCGGCGCAAAGCCGGCCCATCTGGTTACGCCCAACAAAAACCAGACCATGGGCGAGCTTGGCGAAAAACACTTCGAAAGCTTGCAGCAGCTTCTGGCCACCTATCTGCGACAGGAGACGGCCTACATCCCGCGCCATCACCTGATGTTGCTAAACCAGCCTGCCCGTTTTGATCATCTCTCGCGCCGTTTGGAATGGGAATTGGCGGGTGAAAAACCATGAACGCCATCGACAAGCGCCAAAGGCCGACGAAGGAACAGCGTGCCGCTGCAAACCCTGCCCAATCCGTCTGGGTGGCCGCCAGTGCTGGTTCAGGCAAAACCCAGGTGTTGATTGACCGGGTCATCCGGCTGCTGCTTGAAGGTTCAGACCCGCAATCCATCCTCTGCCTGACTTTCACCAAGGCAGCGGCAGCGGAAATGTCGACCCGGCTGTTTGACCGATTGGCGGCATGGATTGCCCTCGAAGACGACGCCTTGCTGGCGGCATTGGATGATCTTGGTGTTGACCAGGCGAGGGAGAAAATGTCGCTGGCCCGCAGGTTGTTTGCCAAGGCGCTGGAAACACCGGGTGGCCTTAAAATACAGACCATCCATGCTTTCTGCGAGCGTTTGCTGCAACTCTTCCCGGTCGAAGCAGGATTGGCTCCCGGCTTTCGGGTGATGGATGACAATGAGTCGCGAAACCTGCGCCAACGGGCTTTTCAGGCGGCGTTGCTTGATTCCGATCCTGAGATTCGCCGGGGCTGGGATTTCCTTGAGGAAGCAGGCATCCTCAGCCTCGAAAAGCTTGAGAGCACAGGTGCTGCACTGTTGTCTGGCACCCAGGATTCGCGCAGCAATCTCACTGATCCCCAAGCCTTTCAACAATTGGCAGAAAACATTGCAAGCTCGCTTGGCCCCGGCGCTTTTGATGATCCCACCCAACTGGAAGCGCGACTCCTGGTCGTCAACAAGGCTGCCTATGAAAAAGCCTCCGCCATCATCGCCGCCCGTGATGCCAAGGCCGCACCCTTTGCTGCACAGCTGTCTGCACTTGCCAAAGGCCCTACAGCAGAAAAACTCTTTGAAATCTTTTTGACCAAGGAAGGAACGCCCCGCAAGAAACTTTTGTTGGTGGGGATTTCCAGGGCCGAACCCAAGTTGGCAACTTGGCTGGATGGCGAGCAGGATCGTGTGCATTTGGCATTCCAGCACCTGGGCCTCGCCAAGATTTATGCAGCCACCCTCACTGTCCATGCAGCCATGGCGGGGGTATTGTCACGCATCGACGCCCTGAAACGCCAGCAAGGGCTTTATGATTTTGGCGATCTGATTTCCCGCACCGCCCTGCTGCTGCAATCTTCAGAACAGGCCCGCTGGGTTTTGTACAAGCTGGATGCAGGCTTGCAACATATTCTCGTGGATGAGGCGCAGGATACCAGCCCTGCCCAATGGAAAATCATTCAGGCCTTGAGTGATGAATTTTTTGCAGGCCAGGGCCGAGACTATGCCGTCCAACGCACAGTATTTGTAGTGGGCGATCGCAAGCAGTCAATCTACAGTTTTCAGGGCGCTGACACGGCCGCTTTCGAAATGGCGCGGCAGAGGTTCTCGAAAAGCTTGGGCGACAGCCAAAAGCCGCTGCAGGAAGTGGGCTTGACCATTTCCTATCGCAGTACGCCGGATGTCTTGCAGGCCGTTGACACGGCCTTCGCCAAGGGACGGCTGCCGCGCACAGGTTATGGCAAGCAAGCCGATGATGAGCGCGACCATCAGGCGTCGCGCCATACTGAAATAGGGGTTTTTGAAGTGTGGCCTCTGGTGAAAAAACCTGAGGAAGAAGAGCCGGATTATTGGAAAGCCCCGGTGGATTTGCCACCCCAGGACCACCCCCGCCGCATCCTTGCCCGCCTCATTGCTGACAGGATTGGCGAATGGATTGGCAAGCGCAAACTGGTCTCTGAAAATCGCGCTGTCCAGCCCGGTGATATTCTCATTCTGCTGCAACGGCGCAATCTGCTTTTCCCGGCGCTGATCGGCGAATTGCGCCGTCGCAACATCAGTGTGGCGGGTGCCGATCGCCTGAAATTGCATGAGAGCCTGATCATCCATGATTTGGTGGCTTTGGGCCAATTCATCCGCATGCCAGATGATGACCACAACCTGGCCTGTCTGCTGAAAAGCCCTCTCGTGCCAAAGGCCTTGAATGAAGATGAATTATTCAATCTCTGCCATGATCGCGGCGAATTGACCGTATGGCAAAGACTGGCAGCTGACCAAACGCAAACGGCTAATCTCGAACAGCTCCAACTCTGGCGGGACTTGGCCATGCAACGAGGCCCCCACGGATTTTTTGCGGTGGTCTATCAGCACTGCAAACAACAGATCCTGCTGCGAATGGGCCCTGAAGCGGAGGATGCCACCGAGGCTTTTCTGGATCTCTCCCTTGAGCACGAACAGCAGGAAGGGCCTTCCCTCATCAGTTTCCTCGATGGCTTTGCTGCAGGCACGACCGAGATCAAGCGCGAACTGGAACAGGCCGGTGGTGCTGTGCGGATCATGACTGTGCATGGTTCAAAAGGCCTTGAAGCTCCCATCGTGATTTTGGCCGACGCCGCTGATGTTGATGACAACAGCAGAATGGGCAAGCTGGTGGCCGTGCCAGAGGGTGAGGCCGCAGCAGGGACAGTGGTCTTTGTGCCTGATGTCAAACCTGAACCGGTCATTATCGGGCTCTGGAAGACCGCCGCCACCCAGAAGCGCCTCGAAGAGCGCATGCGGCTGCTTTATGTTGGCATGACCAGGGCAAGGGACGAACTCTATGTCTGCGGCAGCAGTAATGCCAAGCCTAAGGACGGTCAACAACCAGGTGCCAAGGACGACAGCTGGTGGCAGCAGATTGCCGATGCTCTTGCTGAAACCACTGAACTCCAGAATTTGCGCAGCATCGCGCAGCCGGATGGCGACGTGATTTATCGCCTCGGGGCTGATCCGGTTTCCATCCCCGAAACGATTGCCGAGAGCAAACCGGCACTGCAACTTCCTGATTGGACGAGGGCGCTGCCGCCAAGCCGCGCACCATTCCAAAAAACCGTCGCCACCGCTTTGTCCCAGGTCTTTGACCTTGCCTCGGCCAGACAAGGCATCGCAGTTCACCGCTGGCTGGAAAAAATTGGCGATTTGCCAAAAGCCAGGCAACAGGAAACGGGTCTGCAACGGGCTGCCAAACTTGGCATCGACAATGTCACTGCAAACAAACTTCTGGCGCTGCTCGATCTATCGGGCCTAGATGTTTTTTTTGGACCCAACAGCCAGGCCGAAGTCAGCATCCACAGTCGCAGCGCCGACAGCGACAGCATCGCCATCGGACGGATTGACCGGCTGGTGCTTGAAAGTGACAGCATTCTGATATTGGACTTCAAATCAGGCCAGCAGCCCGAAAGTCCGATTTCTCCGGAGCATCCATATCGCCAACAAATGCAGCGCTATGCGGGTGTTCTCACCACTGCCTACCCCGAAAAAAAAATCAAGGCAGCCTTGTTGTGGACGCAGAGCGCTGACCTGCAATGGCTTGATCTTGAGGGGTTCAATCAATTGTGAATGCGGCAGAACAGGTCACTCTCAACTGGGCCTTGACCTCCGCCCTTGGCATGCTTACCTCTGCTTTAACCTGCCTACCCCGATTTGGGGCCCCGTTTTGGAAACCAGTTTTTGAAACCTGTTTTGGAGAATGCCCATGTCCACCCATAAAGTCACCGACGCTTCCTTTGATGCGGATGTCCTGAAGTCGACAACCCCGGTTGTGGTGGATTTCTGGGCGGAATGGTGTGGCCCCTGCAAAATGATCGGCCCCTCACTGGAAGAAATCGCCAAGGATCTTGGGGCCAAGGCAAAGATCGTCAAGATCAACATCGACGAAAATCCGTCGACGCCCTCGAAGTTCGGCGTGCGCGGCATTCCTACTTTGATGGTATTCAAGGATGGCAAACTTGCCGCCACCAAAGTTGGTGCTGCCCCCAAGAACCAGCTGCAAAGCTGGATCGAACAGTCGATCTGACATTGCCACCGGGGGAAGCATGACGAAATCAGGCTTCCCGCCCTTGGCCCAAGCCGAAAACCAGGGTCCCATGGCCTTGGTCGTTGGCACCTATGACACCAAGGGCGCGGAGTTGCGTTTCATCCGCGACAAACTGCGAACCCTTGGCATTGCTGCCAAGACTGTTGATCTCTCAACCTCCGGCAAAACTTCCTCGGAAGATGTCAGCCCCCAAACCATTGCCGCCCTGCACAGGGCTGGAGCACCTGCGGTTTTTGGCAACGACCGTGGCCAATCGGTAACCGCCATGGCAGAGGCCTTTGCCCGCTGGATTGAACTGCAACCCAACATTGACGGCATTATCTCGGCAGGCGGCTCGGGCGGCACATCGCTGGCTACTGCGGGCATGCGGAAGCTTCCCGTCGGCATTCCCAAAATCATGGTGTCCACAGTCGCCTCCGGGGAAGTCGGCCATTACGTCGGGTCGTCTGACATCATGATGATGTATTCGGTTGCCGATGTGCAGGGCATCAATCCCGTTGTTGCGACGGTGCTGTCGAATGCAGCCCATGCCCTCGCAGGGATGATTGCCGGACTGCCCACCGCCGAAGCACAGGAAGCCATGCGCAGCAACGCCAAACCAGCGTTAGGTCTCACCATGTTTGGTGTCACCACGCCCTGCATTCAAGCCATCCAGAAACAGCTTGAAGCCGGTTACGACTGCCTGATTTTTCATGCCACCGGCACTGGCGGGCGCTCCATGGAGAAACTGGTGGATTCCCGCTTGGTCCAAGCTGTGCTGGATATCACCACAACCGAAATTGCCGACATGTTGGTGGGCGGGGTTTTTGCTGCGGATGCAGATCGTTTCGGGTCCATCATCCGCACCGGCATTCCCTATGTCGGATCCGTCGGCGCATTGGACATGGTCAATTTTGGGCCGCGCCACACGGTACCGGAAAAATTCAACGGGCGGAATTTCGTCATTCACAACCCGAATGTCACCTTGATGCGCACTACGGCTGATGAGAACCGTGCCATGGGCCATTGGATCGCTGAACGCTTGAACCAGATGGAAGGCGAGGTACGGTTTTTATTGCCAGAGGGTGGCGTGTCGTCGATTGATGCGCCGGGAAAACCTTTCCATGATCCCGAAGCTGATAATGCATTGTTTGAGGCCATCGAAAAAACCCTCCGCCCCACCCGTCTCCGCACAGTTCAGCGTGTTGCGGCCAATATCAATGATCCACTGTTTGTCGAGACTGCCTTGGCAGCCTTTGCAGGCATCACACCAAAAACAACACGCCAAAATCCATAGGGAGAATGTGAGTGCCACGCTTTGAACGAAAAGCCCTGATGGAAAAATTCCAGGACATGAAGCGCCGCCGCATTCCCATTGTCGGGGGTGGTGCGGGCACCGGGCTTTCGGCCAAGTGCGAAGAAGCAGGCGGCATCGATCTCATCGTGATCTACAATTCCGGCCGCTACCGCATGGCAGGTCGTGGCTCACTCTCAGGTCTTCTGGCCTATGGCAATGCCAATGACATTGTGATGGAAATGGCGAAAGAGGTTCTGCCTGTTACCAGACACACTCCTGTACTGGCAGGCGTCAATGGCACCGATCCGTTTTGCATGTTCGACAAATTTCTCGATGACCTCAAGTCAATTGGCTTCTCCGGCATACAGAACTTCCCGACAGTTGGCTTGATTGATGGCACTTTCCGCGCCAACCTCGAGGAAACCGGCATGTCCTATTCCCAGGAAATAGATCTCGTGGCCTTGGCCCATGCCAAGGACATGCTGACCACGCCTTATGTGTTCAATCCCGGCGAAGCCGCTGCCATGACCAAAGCCGGGGCTGACATTATCGTCTGCCATTTGGGACTCACGACAGGTGGTTCCATCGGGTCGAAGACGGCCCTGAAGCTGAAAGATTGTCCCGCCATCGTCGATGCATGGTCGGAAGCTGCGCTGAAAGTGAACCGGGATGCGATTGTGCTGGTGCATGGCGGTCCGGTCTCTTTGCCTGAAGATGCAAGCTTCATTCTAAAGAACACCAGGAACTGCCACGGCTTTTACGGCGCGTCCTCCATGGAACGCTTGCCGACTGAAGTGGCGCTCACCGCGCAAACCGTGGAGTTCAAGGCCATCACGTTTGAGTGAGGCGGCTTGCCGGAAGTAACCCTTAAAGTTCGATGACTTTTCCGGAGCGCACACTCTCGTCTGCGGCAAGAACGATGCGCAGTGAATTGATCGCCTCCTCAACATGCATGGTCATGTCCCGGTCATTGACTATGGCATCCAGAAACAGGGCTTGCTCACGGTTGCAGAGTTCCTGATGGTCGGGCTCGTCGTCCATATGGATGAGATCATCACTGCGGGCAAATTTGCCGTCTGGTTTCAATTCCCCGTGGTGCAGCCGCAGGGCTGAGGTTCTGGTATGGGCATCAACGTCAGATGAGTCGGTTTTCGCTTCGTCCATGGCGATGGAAACGGAGCCTTTGGGACCAATCATGTCTTTGACGAAAAAGGCAGTTTCACTCATCATCGGCCCCCAGCCCGCTTCATACCAGCCGACTGAGCCGTCATCGAATGTCACTTGCAGCTGGCCATAATTATACATGTCGGCATTGATCTCGTTAGCCAGCCGCACCCCGATGGCATGCACCCGCCTGGGTTTGGCACCCGTGACCTGGCACATCACATCGACATAGTGCACACCGCAATCGACAAGCGGCGAGATGGATTTCATCAACTGCTTGTGGACCTCCCACTGCGCGCCGGAGGATTGCTGGTTGAGATTCATCCGCATGACCAGCGGCTTGCCCAGGGTTTTGCCAAGCTCAACAAATTTTACCCAGGAAGGATGAACGCGAAGAATGTATCCAATAACAATCTTGCGATTTTTGAGTTTGGCCAATGCAGCAATTTCAATGGCTTCACCAACCGTTGCCGCCAATGGCTTTTCAATGAACAGATGACAACCCGCGTGCAAGGCAAGACGCGCATAGGCGGCATGGGTATCAGGCCAAGTGTTGATTGAAACAGCATCCGGCCGGGTTGTGGCCAAAGCTTGTTCGTACTCGTTGCAGAGGGCTACACCGGGAAATTCCAGCTTGAAGTCAACGCGATCATCAATGCCACGGCTGCACAGGCCCACGATTTCAAATCCGTCATTTGCCGCATAGGCTCTTGCATGGGAAAGACCCATGTTTCCCACACCCACCACCAGAACCCTGATCTTGCTCATGTGCCTTCTATCCCGGTTGACAAGATATGACCAACAACAAGCAAATTTCTTGCTGGCAATCAATCCTGTTGCGGGCAGCCTAGAGCAAATCCCGGATGGTGTGGAGGTTTCTGCAATTGGGCACGACCAGAATTGTTGCAGCGCAAAATTTTTGACTGACACAACAGGAAACCGCAAGCTGGTCTTGTCGAAGCTTTCGACTTCGGTGTAGCCTCAGCATCCTCAACACGAGGAAAGGGAGACGACCAATATGAAAACAACCTTCAAGACCCTGCTGCTGGCTGCTGTGGCCACGTCGGCAATGGCGGGAGTGGCATCTGCCGGCAAGTTGACCATCGAAAGCTGGCGCAACGACGATGCCACCATCTGGAAAGAAAAACTCATCCCGGCCTTCAACGCCAAATATCCTGACATCCAGGTTGAATTCACCCCAACCGCGCCCAAGGAATACAACGCTGCCCTGAATGCGCGGCTTGAAGGTGGCACGGCTGGCGACATCATCACCTGCCGCCCGTTTGATGCTTCATTGGAACTGTTCAACAAGGGTCATCTCGCGGCCTTGAATGATCTGCCCTCTATGGCCAATTTCTCCGACGTGGCCAAAAGCGCCTGGACGACCGATGATGGCAAGAGCACCTTCTGTGTTCCCATGGCTTCGGTGATCCATGGCTTTATCTACAACAAGGACATCTTCAAGGAAGTTGGCGTTGAGCCGCCCAAAACCGAAGAAGAATTCCTCGCCATGTTGGAAAAGATCAAGGCCAATGGCACTTATACACCGCTGGTCATGGGCACCAACGACCAATGGGAAGCCGCCACCATGGGCTTTCAAAACATTGGCCCCAACTATTGGAAGGGCGAAGAAGGCCGCAAAGGCCTGATCGACGGCACGGCGAAACTCACCGACAAGCCTTATGTTGATACCCTTGCGGCGCTGGCCAAATGGGCTCCTTACATGGGTGATGGCTTCAAGGCCCAGACCTATCCTGACAGCCAGAATCTTTTCGGTCTTGGCAAGGGTGCAGTCTATGCCGCTGGCTCCTGGGACATTTCCACCTTCCGCGGCCAGAAGGTCAACATGGGCGCCTTCAAGGCTCCTCCTCCCGCTGGATCGGATTGTTATATTTCCGACCACACGGACATTGGCATCGGTCTCAATGCCAAATCCGGCAATGCGGAAGAAGCCAAGAAGTTCCTGGACTGGGTTGGTTCTGAAGAATTTGCAACCATCTTCGCCAACGCCTTGCCCGGATTCTTCCCCTTGTCGAATGGTAAAGTTACCTTGACCGACGATGTGGCCCAGGAGTTCATCAATTGGCGCGGCACCTGCAAGTCAACCATCCGCAACAGCTATCAAATCCTGTCGCGCGGTACGCCGAACCTTGAAAACGAAATGTGGAACGTTTCAGCCCAGGTGCTGAACGGCACCTTGACCCCTGATGCCGGCGCCGCCCAACTGCAGGATGGTCTCAAGAAGTGGTACGCGCCACAGCAGAAATAACTGGTTTATTTGATCAGCGCGTGGGCGGGAGCTTTGCTCCTGCCCACATTCCATTCACATTGCAATATCATCGCGACATGAAACATCACGCAAGAAAGCAAACGCAAGGCGGCATCGTCGGCATGACGCAAACCGCGTACTTGCGTGTCCTGCTGTTTTTCATGTTTCCCGCCCTGTTGATTTACACGGCATTTTCGATTTACCCGTTGATCCATACAATCATTTCATCATTCTACCAAAAACAGGACGACGCCACCCATGTCTTTGTGGGATTGCAGAATTTCACCACATTGTTAACCGATCCAACGTGGTCCCTGCCGTTCTGGAACGCCTTTTGGAACAACTGCAAATTTTTCCTGATCCACATGCTGGTGCAAAATCCCATCGGTCTGGTGTTGGCCGCCCTGCTGAGTTTGCCTGTGTTGCAGTTTCGTGCCACCTATCGCACCTTGATCTTCATGCCGACCATGTTGTCGGTGGTTGTCATCGGTTTTTCCTGGCAACTTATTCTGTCGCCGCTCTGGGGGATTTCGAAAATTCTGTTGAAGTCTGTCGGACTTGGCCAATTGTTTGCACCGTGGCTTGGCCAAGAGTCGACGGCGCTGCTGACCATTTCCCTGATCTCGGTCTGGCAGTTTGTCGGCATTCCGATGATCCTGATTTATACCGCCTTGCTGGCCATTCCCGATGAATTGATCGATGCCGCAACGGTTGACGGCCTCAACCAGTTCCAGGCTTTCGTCTTCGTAAAGTTGCCATTGATCTGGCCGACAATCGGGCTGGTGTCGGTCCTCACCTTCGTCAACAACTTCAACGCCTTTGATCTTGTCTACGCCATGAAAGGCGCATTGGCCGGGCCGAATTTTTCAGCCGACATCATGGGAACATTGTTTTACCGGGTGTTCTTTGGCAACCAATTGCAAACCGGAGATGTGTCGATGGGTGCAGCAATTGCCACGATGATGTTGTTGATCATCCTCTGTGGCCTGATGGTTTATCTGTTCCTCATTCAGCGGCGCATGCAGCGGCACACATTTTAATGCGCAGGTCTGTTTCATCACCAGTGGTCCATGGCATTCTTGTGCTTTATACAATGCTGGCGCTGTTCCCGATCATCCTGGTGATCATGAATTCATTCAAGGCCAAGCGGGCGATTTTCAACACACCCCTGCAACCGCCCATGCCATGGAACGTCGATCTGATCGGCTATTACAAAGTCTTCAGCGATGGGGCGCTTGGCACCTATTATGTGAATTCAATCGTCGTCACCACGGGCACGATATTTTTCACACTTTTGTTTGGGGCCATGGCAGCCTGGGCCCTCACCGAATACAAATTCCGCTGGAACACATTGCTTGCCATCTTCCTGTCGCTGGGCATCATGGTGCCGATACGGCTGGGTTCCGTGTCAATCATCCAAATGATTGCCGAACTCAATCTCATCAACACGTTGACCGCCCTCATCCTTGTCTATGTCGCCCAGAACCTGCCTCTGGCAGTTTTCATTCTCTCGGAATTCATCGAACAGATCCCCAAGGACTTGCGCGAGGCCGGACGCTGCGATGGCTTGTCGGAATACAATATTTTCTTCTTCATCATATTGCCCCTGCTGCGTCCTGCCATGGCAACGGTTGCCGTATTCACCATGATCCCGGTGTGGAATGACTTGTGGTTTCCCTTGCTGCTGGCGCCCACGGGCGGCAAGCAAACTATCACCCTGGGCGTGCAACAGTTTCTCGGACAATATATCACGGACTGGAATGCGGTGCTTGCCGCACTCTCCATGGCCATCATTCCGGTTCTTGTTCTCTACGTCATCTTCTCCCGCCAACTTATCCGTGGATTGACTTCAGGTGCTGTGAAATGAGGGTTCAATGGCCGAAGTCAAAATAGACAAACTGCACAAATCCTATGGTGCCGTTGATGTGCTGATCGACATCAACTTGACGGTTGATGATGGTTCGTTTGTCGTTCTCGTCGGGCCATCCGGATGTGGCAAGTCAACCCTGCTGCGCACAGTTGCAGGCCTTGAACCGATCAGCAGCGGCGAAATCAACATTGATGGCCGCAACGTCAGCGAACTGGCGCCTGCAAAGCGTGAGATCGCAATGGTGTTTCAATCTTACGCACTTTATCCCCACATGAATGTCGAGAACAACATGGCTTTCGGTCTACGGTTTGCTGGAACACCAAAAGTCGAAATTGCTGAGCGCGTGGCCGAAGCCTCGCGCATCTTGCAGCTTGATCTGCTCTTGAAGCGCAGGCCGAGGGAACTGTCTGGCGGTCAGCGCCAGCGCGTTGCCATTGGCCGCGCCATTGTGCGCAAACCAAAAGTATTCCTGTTTGACGAACCCCTGTCCAATCTCGATGCAGCACTTCGCGTCAATACCCGCATTGAATTTGCCAAGCTGCACAAGCTGCTGAAGGCAACCATCCTCTATGTGACCCATGACCAGGTCGAAGCCATGACGCTTGCCGACAAGATCGTGGTGATGAATGCGGGCCGCATCGAGCAGATCGGCAAGCCGATGGACCTTTATCACAAGCCGTCGAATTTGTTTGTGGCGCGTTTCATTGGCTCTCCTGCGATGAACATCATGGCAGCCACTGTTGTTGAAAAACACCGCGTTGATTTCGGTGATGGCATTACTCTCCCTGTGACTTTGCCCGAAGGCATCACGGTCGGCGACAAAATCCGTGTGGGTTGCAGGCCGGAGCATTGCAGCTTGTCGGCGAAAGGCCAACCATTCAAAACCTTGGCCGGCCAGATCGACATCATCGAGCGCTTGGGTGAAACAGGTTATGCCCACTTGCGTCTGGTCAATGGCCAACCCATCGTGGTTGAAGTGCGCGGAGATCCTCCGGCTGGCGATGGGCGGAATGTTCACGTCGCGTTTTCGCCACAACATGTTCACCTGTTTGACAATGTGGGCCAGCGGATTGCATGAGAGTTCCTCCCCCATGGTTTTACGGCCCTGTAAAACCTTGTATGCAAAAGCCCGTAATTCCAACAGAGTAACGCCATGTTGCAAGAACGCATTGAAGGAAAATGGCTGGACTCGTTTCGCCGCGTCTTTGCCTTGAATGGCATTGGTTCTGGCACCAGGGTTGCCATCATGGCGGAATCGCAATCGCGGCCCGTTCTCGTACAGCTCGCTGATCTGGCCTGTCATGATTTGAAGGCCGCCTATTGCCTGATCTCCATGCCAACCCCGCCCCAGTCTGCGCCCGTACCTGTCAAATCCACCGGCACATCCTGGGCCATCCAACACAACCGCGCTGTCATTGAGGCTTTGAAATCGGTCGAAGTTGTTGTTGACTGCACAGTCGAAGGACTGATCCACGCACCGGAATGGCCAGAGATTGAAAGCGCCGGCGCACGGCTGCTGGTCATCTGCAACGAACACCCGGAAATCCTTGAGCGCACCGAGCCCTTTGCGGCTCTGGGCATAAAAGTTGATCTCGGTATCCAGATGTTGCGCGATGCCAGCGAAATGCGTGTGACCTCTGCGGCAGGCACCGATCTTGTTGTGGACCTGCGTGGTGCGCCTTGTGGCGGAACCGCAGGCTTTGGCACAAAGCCCGGCGGCGTGGCCCATTGGCCGGGCGGTCTTTGCCTCGCTTTTCCCGGACCCAAGACCGTCAACGGTCGCATCGTCATGGCTGTGGGAGATATGAACCTCACCTTCAAATCCTATCTTGCAAGTCCGATTGACTTTACCATCCGGGATGACTTCGTGACCGCGATCAAAGGTGATGGACTCGATGCGCAATTGTTTCGTGAATATCTCGAAGCCTTCGACGATCCCAACGCCTATGGCATGAGCCATGTGGGCTGGGGCATGAACCCGGTAACACAGTGGGTATCAGGCGCACTATACGACAAGCGCGACATGCAAGCCGTCGAATTTCGCGCCCTCGCCGGTTCATTCATGTGGTCCATCGGGGCCAACCAATATGCCGGCCGTTTCACGCTCGGTCATTTTGATTTGCCCATGCGCCATTGCACCATAGCGCTGGATGGCAAAGTGATGGTCAAGGATGGCAAGCTGCAAGGTGAACTTGGGCTGCCAAAATCTGCAAGGAGCAAGCCATGAGTGACATTGCCGATTACTACGATCTCACACGCCTGCGCCCGGAAGTCATTCAGGCGCTGCGCTGTATCAATCAATTGGGCCGCGAAAAATTTGCAGGTCGCGCCACTCAAACCGATGTGGATGCCACATTTCCCGTCGAGAATTACCGGGACTTGGGCGACGAAGGCTTTCTTGCCCTCACCATACCCACAGAATTCGGTGGAATGGGTTTCACGTTGGGTGAATATGCCATGGTGGGGGCGGAGATTGGCAAATACTGCGGCGCCACAGCCCTCACCTTCAACATGCACAATTCCTCCATGTTGTGGTCACGCTACATGTTTGAAATGCCACATCTCACAAGTCAAGAGCGTGACGCCTTTGCGGTGATGCGAGCCCGCCAATTCCGCCGCGCCGTGAGGGAGAGGGCGATTTTTTCCCAACCTATTTCCGAAGGGGGCCATAACTGGACATCAAAACCCATCCAGACCTCGTGCCGGAAAGTCGAGGGCGGCTGGTTGATCAACGGCATGAAGAAATTCGCCAGTCTGGCCGGCTATTGCGACTACTATGCCATCGTCTGCACGGAACATTTCGATGGCATTGAACCCCGCCATGACGACACCATGATCTTTGCCGTTCACAAGGATAAGGCCGGACTGAAGGTTAGCGGCGACTGGAATCCGCTGGGCTTGCGCGGCACCCATTCACGCGACTTGCTGCTGAAAGATGTGTTTGTCAGCGCTGATGACATGATGATGCCCAAGGGCATCTTCACCAAGACACTGCCCCACTGGCCCCACATGATGGCAACACTCTCTCCCACCTACATGGGTGTGGCCCAAGGGGCCTATGATTTCACCGTTGAATATCTGCGGGGCTTGACCCCTGGCCTGCCGCCGGTGGACCGCCGCATGTATGCGACAAAGCGCATGACTGTCGGCAAGATGTATGCACGGCTTGCCGCCACCCGCGCGCTTTGGTGGCAAGCCTTCATGGAAGCCACGGGCTTTCCAACCAAGGCGCAGGTCATGCGCCTCTATGCGGCCCAATACAATGTTATGGAAACCGCCCAGGAAATTGCAGCGCTTGCCATCCGCACCTGTGGCGGGCAATCCATGCTGAAAAGTCTGCCCCTCGAACGCATGTACCGCGACAGCCGCTGTGGTGCCCTGATGCTGCCCTATACGTCGGAAATCATGGAAGACTATTTGTCGGTCCTTGCCCTCTACGACATGGACGAAATTGCTGACGCACCCGGTGACGAGGGGGGTGCGCGCAATTCGCTATGGCGGGGACATGAAGATATTGCGGATGCCTGAAACCCGCATCTGTGTCAGCCGCCCATTGCATCGCTCTGCCGAAGATGTTTGGGCCCTCGCCCGGAATTTTTCCGCTGCGTGGCATCCCGCAATCGCCACCTGCAAGCTGGAGCCCGGCTCAAATGGTGGCCTTGTGCGCCGCTTTACGATGAAGGGCGAAGACACGGTTCATGTTGAACAGCAGACCTTCTTCAGTGACAGTCTGCGCCGCATCTCCTATCACCACCTGCAAGGAATAGTTGGCGTTGCAAGTTATACCGCTGCGCTGCTTATCAATTCCGAAGGCGAACATGCTGTTGCGGAATGGTCGGCGACAATCACTGCCGATGAGCCGCGTCTTACACAGATTGCCAAGGGCACGCGACAGGTCTTTGAATGCGGACTTTTGGCACTTGCCACAGCGCTTCCCACGCTTCATTACCCAACTCCTGATATCGCGGACCCCATACAACTCCGTACACTGATAATTCCGGGCACACCCGATCTGTCGATCCTGAAAACAGATGGATCTGGCGACACGCTCTGCCTGTTCCTGCATGGCATTGGTGGGCGGAAGGAAAACTGGGCATCACAGTTGCAGGCTGTGGCCCATCATTTTCCTGCTGCGGCTCTGGATTTGCGGGGTTATGGCGCAAGCAGCCTGGGCAAAAATCAATCAACCGTTGTTGACCATTTCGCCGACATCCTGCGCGTCATGGCAGCTTGCAAAGCCAAACGCCTGATCCTCGTCGGCCTGTCATTCGGTTCCTGGATCGCCACATCTTTCGCTGTGCGCCATCTCGAATTACTTGCAGGCCTTGTCGCGTCCGGTGGTTGCACTGGCATGTCTGAAGCGGGTATCGAGGAACGGCAGCGCTTTCTGGCGTTGCGCGAGGCACCACTGAAGGCCGGAAAGTCGCCCCGCGATTTCGCTTCGCAGATTGTCGATGCGATTGCCTCACCCGGCGCGACAGACCAGGTTAAGCAAGAACTGCAGGCATCCATGGCTGCCATTGCCAGCGAAACCTATCTGGATGCGCTTCGCTGCTTCACAAACCCGCCGGAAATATTTGATTTCTCCAAACTTGCAATGCCCGTTCTCTTCGTCACAGGTGAACATGACCGCTTGGCTTCACCAACTGAAATTCGAAACGTGGCAGAGCGGGTTCATGCCGCGGTAGCATTGCCCAATGTGCGTTTTGAAAAATTGCCAAGTGCTGGCCATGTCTGCAACATCGAAGCACCCGCAGCCTACAACGCACTTTTGCAAAATTTTCTCGTCTCGGTTTAGGATCACCCCATGACTCCTCTGGACTACATCAACAATGCGCAGAGCCGTTTTGCAACCGTTGCCATGACCGACACCAATGGGGCTCTGCGCGGCCAGATGGTTTCAGTGGCAAGCCTCAAGGGCATTCTGGCAAAAGGCATGGGCATGGCACCGCCACAGCTGGCGCTCGATCCCACCGACGAACTGCTCGACATGCCCGGTGTGACGGATGACAAGGCTGACTTTCATGATGACATGCTGACGGTTGATGAAACCACGGCCCGCCGCCTGCCCTGGTCAAAACCCGGTCATGATCTTTTGCTGCTCTCGCATTTCAAGGGCGATACGGCAGCGATTTGTCCGCGTGCGATTTTTCTTTCGGTTCTTGACAAAGCCAAGGCAGCAGGCATTTCTGTGAAGTATGGCCTGGAACTGGAATACACGCTGTTCGATGAAAGCCATGAGAGTGCAAGGGCCAAGGGCTATCGCGGCTTGAAAACCGCAACCCAGCACAAGAGCCATGATCTTCTGCTCTATCAAGCCGTGCAAACGGAATGGTATGAGGCAGTGGCTGTGATGTGCGATCCCCTGCGCATCAACCTGGCGAAGATGCACGAGGAAATTGGTGGCGGCTTTCTCGAAGCCTGCATTGCGGCGGGTGAAGGCACGGAACCTGCCGACCAACTCGTGCTGCTGAAGACCTTCCTGCGAGCTCTCGCCATCAGGCAGGGCAGGGCCATAACCTGCATGCCGCGCTGGAGCGAGGAGGCCGACAGCCAGTCCATTCATATCCACATGTCGCTCAAGAACTGCAGGGGCGAAGCCCTGTTCTTTGATGGCAACAAGCCAGACAACATGTCAGACAGGTGCCGCCATTTCATCGGTGGCCTGCAGAAATATTCCGGCGATCTCACGCTGGTGTTTTTGCCGACATTGAATTCCTACCGTCGGTTTGCTCCGGGAACTTTTGCGCCACCGGGACTAACCTGGGGATTCGAAAACCGCACGACCTGCTTTCGCATCATCGGCCATGACGCAGGATCCCTGCGGGTCGAAAACCGGATGCCGGGTGCTGACACCAACCCCTATCTCACCGTGGCGGCCATGCTGGCAGCTGGACTTGCTGGCATTGCCGAAAAAATTGAACCTCACGATCAGGTTCTCGGCAATGGCTATGGCCACGTGCCTGAAGCCCTGGGTTTTGCCCGCTCCATGCCCGAGGCCATTCAGCGGTTTCGCCAATCATCCTTCGCAAAATCATGGCTGGGACCGCGTTTCGTTGAAAGTTTTGCGGCGACCCGCCAGTCACAGTTCGACTTTTTTGCCCGCAAGGTCACCGACGTCGAATTGCAGAGGTTTTTTGATTTGGGTTGAAGTTACGGCATTTCAAATGGCGGAAGGAAAGGGATTCGAACCCTTGTTACGCTTTCACGTAAACACGCGTTCCAGGCGTGCGCCTTCAACCACTCGGCCACCCTTCCGCATCGGAACACGGGCCTTATAGCCAAGTGCTTGGGCCGATCAAGCACTTGTGAGCTTATATTTTTGCCTTGCCCCACCATATGTCCCCATTATGCTAAGCCACGACCAAGGAGATGTCCCATGTTGTTCTCGCGCAGAAAAGCTGAAATCATTGATGCGACCTCGGCCCTGCCGGGGCGAAACACGGCCCTAGCAACGGCTGAAAAACATTTTGTCACGGGCCGAAATCTTAAAGGCCCCTATGCTGAGGGTTTTCAGTCGATAGTGTTGGCCATGGGCTGTTACTGGGGCGCCGAGCGCCAGATGTGGACCCTTCCCGGCGTTTGGGTGACTGCCGTGGGCAATGCCGGCGGCTTTACTCCCAACCCGACCTATGAAGAAGTGTGTAGCGGGGCGACCGGCCATACTGAATCGGTGCTTGTTGTGTTTGATCCCAAAGTTGTGAGCCTTGAATTGGTGTTGAAGCAATTCTGGGAATCCCATGATCCCACGCAAGCCATGCGGCAGGGCAATGATGTGGGAAGCCAATATCGATCGGCGATTTATTGGACAACACCGGAGCAAGAAGTTGTGGTTCGGGCCTCCACGGCAATGTTTCAGGGCGGGCTCAAAAAAGCAGGCTATGGTGCGATCACCACGGAACTTGCTGCCTTGCAGCAGTTTTATTTTGCTGAAGCCTATCATCAGCAATACCTGGCGAAGAATCCGCAGGGCTATTGCGGCCTTGGCGGCACGGGTGTTTCCTGCCCCATTAGCCTATCAGCAGCAGCTTGAACTCAGGTGGGACGCCGGGACAAGGACAAAGCCAAAAAGCGGGGGGAAGATCATGGTGATCTTGTGCCTTCCGACGCAAGTCTTGTTCACCTCGAACGGCTGGCCCGGTTGATGCGACAACAGGGCCATGGCCATGGCTTGAACCCTGCCCAGTGGGAAGCCCTGCGCTATCTGCAACGGGCCAACCGGCTTTCCAACACGCCGGGTGCGTTGGCGAGATACCTCGGTTCTACCAAAGGCACCGTTTCACAGACCCTGGCCTCACTGGAAGCCAAGGGCCTGGTGGTGAAATTGGCGCGGGGTGATGATGGCCGCTCGGTTGATCTCGCCTTGAGTGAAGCCGGAGCCAATATGCTGCTGCAAGATGGGCTGAAGTCTCTGGGCGCTGATATCGAAACTCTGAAGCCCAAAATCCGCAAACGCTTTGACAGGGCAATAGAGATTTTGCTGCAAGCGGAAGTGCAACGGCAAGGCGAACCAGGCTTTGGCAATTGCCTGGCCTGCCGCTATTTCCGTGAGGCAACCTCAAACAATCCCGCCCATTGCATGAAGGTCAATGTTGCCATTGTTGCAGAAGAGATGACAATGATTTGCGTTGAACAGCGCGGTCGCTGACTATCGCCGAAGTTGATCAGGACTTGGCCGCTCCAAGCCAGATGATGATTCCAGCCACTCCCGACAATATGACAAAACCCAAGGCCAGCGGTGTTGTCGTGCCATCGTAAAACTGGCCAATAATGGCACCGAGTGCAGCACCTAAAACCATTTGCAGAAAGCCTTGCGTTGAAGCAGCCGTACCCGCCACCTTGCCCAGGGGCATCATGGCAAGTGCACCGAAGTTTGACATGACCAAACTGAATGTTGAAAACAGCAGGCAGGACAGGCCAAAGAAAACCCAGACCGGGATCAATTTCAGAAAACTTGAAGACAGCATGACCAATGAGATGGCGATGAAAAAGCCAAGCGCTCGATGCGAAAGTTTTGCCATGCCAAATCTTGTGACGATCCTGGAATTGATAAAACCGCCAAGTGCCGAACAAATGCCACCTGCCGCAAAAAAGGCCGGAAACCACGGGCCCATGTTGTAGTGTTCAACATAGATTTGTTGGGATGAAGCCAGAAAGCCGATGAGGGCACCGAAAATCAGAGCCGTGGACAAGATATAGGAAAGTGAAACCCGGTTGCCAAAGACGATGCCGAAGCCTTCGACAATTGACGCCAAGGTAAAGGCCCGGCGATTTTCTGGTTGCAGGGTTTCCGGCAACCGCAGGTACACCCACAGCATGACCAAAAGCCCCAATGCTGCCATGAAAGAAAACAACCCTTTCCAGTTCATCACTGAAAGCAGAAACTGGCCAAGACTGGGCGCCAGGATCGGCGATATCATCATCACCATGAAAACCAGCGACAAGGTTTTAGCCATCTCATCGCCGACAAATATGTCGCGCACCAAAGCCACGGCTATGACTGCGGAAGCCGCAGCGCCCGCCCCTTGCATCACCCTCAGGAAAAGCAGTGAATTGAAATCCGATACAAAATTTGCCGCAAGGGCCGCCACAACATAGGCAGCAATGCCAAACAGCAGGGGTTTGCGGCGACCATAGCGGTCCGCCAGTGGACCGAACACCAATTGCAGCACACCAAAGCCCAGCATGTAGGCGGGCAATACCAGCTGGCGGCGGTTGGGGTCGGACTCGCCCAGGCTTTCACCGATCTGCTGCAAACCCGGCAACATGATGTCGATGGCAAAGGCGTTGATGGCAATGAGGCCTGCAACAAGAGCGATGAATTCAGTGTGGCCCAGTGGACCGATAACTTTGGCAGTCTGTGTCATGGCTGTCTTATGAAGCTGCTTTGGCTTTTATTGCAAGTCTTGCAGAGGTGATCTGTCGTAGCATGGCACCATGGGCCGCCATATCGTTGTCACTCACCAAACAAGCAACGTCATTCCAGCCAAGCATGGCTCTTGCGAAGCGCGAGCTCGGACCCCGCTTGCTTTCAAAGTCGAGTTTGTTGTGATCAAAGCTGGTTTTCAAATCGCCTGCGACAGGGCAGGCGTTCGGAATGACGGTTTTTGAGCAGAGCGATTCCTGATCAGGTTTTCAAATACTCCGCAAAATTATCAAAGGTGCCACCCCAGCCGCCTTTCATGCCGTCGGCAGCCGCGTCGAAGACGCTGATTTCAACTTCAGATGAATTGTGTGGCTTCCATTGCACTTCGACCTCGGTTTTTTCGCCGATGGGGCGGAAGAGAATTGTGGAATGAAGTTCAGCGGGCCAGGTTGGTGACATGGGGTGACGGGTGATGCCCATGGTTTCGTCAGAGAATGAATTGATGAATTCCAGTTTGGCAAGGGGTTGAACATCAATAATCATCCAGCGGCCATAATACCTGGCGCCATCCGGGTTCTCGAGGCCATAGTGATAAGAGCCACCGGGCCGCAAATCCATTTTTGCCAAAAAGCCTTTGACACCCTTGGGACTGAACCATTTGGCCAACGTTTCAGGCGTGGTCCATGCACGCCAAACCCGGTCGATGGGTGCATCCATCAGGCGTGACATCTTGAAAACGAATGGTTGGTCGCTCACGGCGCATTTCCTTTCAAACAGGTTTTTGGTTTGCCTTGTTTGAGCCCATGCTCAAGGGCATCAGATTTTTCGGTCTACAACAGGGTCAATTCATCGAGCAACACCTTGATGACAATCAAGTTCCGGGATCCCGGCCCGTCAATTCGCCCTCACCCACCCAGTAACCCTGGTGTTCGCGCATGAATCGTTGACGCAAAGCCGTGATGCCTACCTTGTTGGAATCGGGATAGACGCAGACGTCATTGGGATCATCATCGCCGATGACAATGTAGCGGCAGACTTCGGATGTGTGGTTATAGAGGCAATGTTCATGGGGGCTGCCGGCTGGAAAGCGCACATAGTCGCCGGCTGTCATCACGTGGAAGGCTTTGCCAATCCGCACGGTCAGGGCACCTGTGAGAATGAGCACATGCTCTTCCTCGCGCAAATGATAGTGGGCAGGGTTGTTCTGGTTTTTGGGCAGGAGTTCCTCAATGACCACACCGATCTTGTAGGGCTGTGGTCCCATGCTTTTCGACAGGTGCCGGACACGCAACTGGAAATTTGGGAGATCCATGAGTTCCGTCCACGGAAGACTTTCTGTGGCGTTGGGACAGGTGGGGGCAACAGCAGTTTCTTCGGTCATGGTTATCCCCTTTCAATGGGATTACTTGCAGGCCCTGGCCCAGTTGCGCACATTGTCATCAACCAGCACGGTGGTGGGCGATGTTTTGGCGATTTTCAATTCGAAGCGTGAGGCGGTGGCCAGGGCTTCGGGAAGGGTTGGGCCTTTTGTTGCAAACAAGTCTGCATCAATCCACCAGGCCACGGTCAATTCGGCGAACGACATTTTCCGGATGTTGAAATCATAGCCCTGCTTGCCGACTTGCAACACGATCTGATGTTGGTCGCGCCGCATGGCCTTGATCACATCTTCGGTCGGCACATCTGCAAGTTCGAGGGTTACACGGGAGTTGGCATCACAGGCGAGTGAGGCCAAGTGGCATTCCTCCTCACAGTCTGCATAGTCGAAGCTGACGGTGCTGGTTGCAACGCCGTCTATTATTCCCCCGGCAAAGCTGGTCTCGATTTTGTCGGCTGCCATTGCAACGGTGGGGAACAGCAGTAAAGCCAGTATGGTTATGGGTTTGCGCATCAGCGGTTTCCTTTGACCAAATCGATGGTCAATCATTACAGCAACTTGCATTCCCTGGCCAATTCTGCTTTATCCCGCTGATCTCACACGCAAGTCTGGGGTTTTCAATCGCCTGGCTGAATAAGGGCTGCCACGGCGATTTCAACTAATGTCCTGAAAGGATTGAACAAATGCCCAAGATGAAAACCAAGTCTGCGGCCAAGAAGCGGTTTCGCTTCACGGCTTCCGGCCTTGTGAAAGCCGGTGCCGCAGGCAAGCGCCACGGCATGATCAAGCGCAGCAACAAGCAACTCCGCAACGCACGCGGCACGATGATCCTGGCACCCGGCGATGAAGGCCTGGTCAAGATTCACATGCCCTATGCTGGCAAATACTAAGAGGAGCTTGTAACATGCCACGTTCAAAAGGCGGCGTCGTTGCCCGCCGTTCACATAAAAAAGTTTTGGCCCGCGCCAAGGGTTATTTCTCGCGCCGCAAAAATGTCTTCCGCGTTGCCGTTCAGGCCGTGGAGGCCGCTGAGCAATATCAATACATTGCCCGCCGCCAGAAGAAGCGCAATTTCCGCAGCCTGTGGATCCAGCGTATCAATGCCGGCACCCGCGAACTCGGCCTGACCTATGGCCGATTTATCGACGGCCTCAACAAGGCCGGGATCAGCGTCGACCGCAAGGTTCTCTCTGATCTTGCAATTCATGATCCGGTGGCCTTCGGTGCCATCGTCGAGAAGGCAAAAGCCGCTCTGGTTTAACCTCTTACAAGATCATTTATTCCGGGCCTTGAGTGGAGTGTCAGACTCCTCTACTCAGGGCCTTTGTTTTTTGAACTTCACTTGAAAGAATGAGCCTGTTGAAACACCCCCTCCCCCCAAAGGGGGTATCACCCCACCCCCCCCCCCCGGGGAAGAGTAAAATTAACAACCCCCGCCCGGGGCGGGGG
>JANOXA010000062.1:0-3211 GCA_031418195.1 Hyphomicrobiales bacterium
TGCTTCTTTGCATCCGCCGGGATGATGGGAAGGCGATCAATATTGCGTTTGTAAGCCATGGTTCAGGTTCCTTCAGAGCACGTTCGACAGGCGGCCATAGAGCAGTTCATCCACGCCTTCGGCATAGATGTCGCCCTTGTCATCAACCCGCAGTGCATATTGGGGGAGGTTTTGTGTGGCATGGCCAAAGGTCTGCTGGCCGCCCGACTCACAGTCGAAAACGGAATAGTGTCCGGGGCAATGCATGGTTTTCGTGTCGGCTTTATAGCCCAAGGGAAAGCCCTTGTGCGGACAGATAGTGGAGAACCCGACAATGTCGCCGTCAGGTCCGGCACCGCCTTCCACGGCCTTGCCCATCTTGATCAGCACACCCGGCGCATTTTCATCAGGATAGGCCACATCCATCGGTTCGTTGGCCTTCAAATCCTTGACGTTGCCAAGTTTGGTAGAGGCGTATTCAAGCCTAGCATTGTTCGATGCGGCCAGTGCCTGCGTTGCGCCAAATGCGAGTGTCGGCAAAGCGGCTGCCCCCACAACACTCCCGCGCAGAAATTGGCGACGCCCAACCTCTGCCATTTTCGAGCACCTGATGGTCATCACGTCTTCTCCTATTGATCATTGTTATTTTGACCAAGACTAACGCACTCTGCCCAATCACATTGCAAAATTGCGAAGCGAGAAAAGACAAGGATTTCAATCACGACATGAAAACCGTGTTCAGTTTTCTGAACATGCTGCAACTGCGAAAGTTCAGAATGCCGAACGCGTCAGTGCTTTTCCGGTGTTGATACATTCAAGCGACGCATCTTGTCCCACAGGGTGGTGCGGGAGACACGCAACAGTTCTGCAGCTTCCAGAATCTGCCCTTTTGTCTGCTGCAAGGCACGCATGATTTGCCGTCGTTCAGCTTCGTCGCGCGCCTCTGCCAAAGGTGCAAAAGCTTGAACCATGGGATGCTTCCGCTTCTCCGCATCAGGGAACAAGTCTCCCGGCATGAGCCACTCGGTTTTTGTAAGGGCTTGAGCCCGCTCAATGCGGTTCTTGAGTTCTCTGACATTGCCGGGCCAATCATGGGCCAGCAGTTCCTCCCAAGCCAAAGAACTCAATCCCCTCGGAAAGCGTTCGGCATCGTCATCAGGCTTTTGGAGGAATTGTTCCACCAGCCAAGGGATGTCTTCGGGTCTTTCCCGCAACGGCGGCACATTCACGATCACAGCATTGATGCGATGATAGAGGTCGCGCCTGAACGCACCCTGTATAACCAATCCCAGCAAGTCCTGATTGGCGGCACAGACAATCCGTCCCCGGAATTCGACAAGTTGCTCACCTCCTACACGGTGAAATTCTCGCGCCTCTACCAGTCGCAAGAGTTTTGCCTGCAATTGCAGTGATAGCTCAGATATCTCATCGAGAAACAGTACGCCGCCCCGCGCGCGCTCTGCAAATCCGTGATGATAGGACTGACCAGTGGAACCGCGAGAGCCAAAAAGCTCGCGCTCCATCACATCGTTCGGAATTGCCGCACAGTTTACGGCAATAAACGGCTCACTTGATCGAGATGAGACCGAATGTAGAAAGCGGGCACAAACTTCTTTTCCAGCGCCTGTCTCGCCTGTGAGCAACACGGGGCTCCGTGCGTCACTGATTTTGTGTAGCGTTTCCTCGATGTCGCGCATGCCTGGCGAGGGGCCCAGCACCATGTCAGTCTGGGAGATGGCGGCCCGCTGAATCAGTGCGCGTGCACGCTCGATAAAGGACGCAAGATCAAAAGGCTTCGTGGTATAATCAGCAGCACCAGCACGCATGACAGCGACAGCCTGATCAATATCTCCAAATGCTGTGATGAAGAAGAACGGCGGTAGCGACTGCTTGTTTGCCAAATCGAAAAACAATTGGTCCCCGCGTCCATCTGGCAAGCGCATGTCACAGATCACAAGATCAGGTCGCGTGCTCGAAATACCACGCTTGGCTTCATCGGCAGATTTCCACCATTCAACCCGTGAGCCTTCAAGCGACAGGCCTTGGACAAGCGACTCGCCCATGACGAGATCGTCTTCCACCAGCCCTATCACCCGGCCCTCAAGCAACATCACGCAACTCCTTACCCTGCAAAGGTATCGAAAGTCGAAGCGTCGTTCCAGTGCCGTCTGTTGAAACGACTTGAAGCTGTGCGCCCATCTCGTCGCACAAGCGTTTGACGATCCAGAGACCCAATCCTGAACGGCGATCCAGTGGTGCTGAGCCAGCACCAGACCTGTTCAGGTATTCTTTGATGTTGTCAGGTAATCCGGTTCCACTGTCTGTCACATCAATGAGAACGTGCTCATCCGTCAGCCGTGAATGAAACGCCACGTGTCCACCCTCGGGGCTGACATGGCAGGCATTCAGCAACAAGTTCAACGTGGCATCGCGGATGGGCACTGCGGGGACCGCTACATCCTCTGTAAAGTCGATGCGCCAATCGAGCCGAATGTTCAAGCGTTTTGCTTCCGGCTTGACGAGGAGTCTCAAATCATCGAGATCTGATGGCGTGAGATCGCGAAGCTGACGCTCGACCCGATAAGTCGCAAGCGTTGATCGCACCAGATCACGGATACCCGTCAGTCCGCTCTCCACCAGCCGAATGGAAGTTGAGCGCACATGCGGAGTTTCACCATGCTTCTTGAGACTTTCAATTGCATTGAACATGCCGCCAAGGGGATTGTTGATTTCATGGGCCATGCCGGAAGCAAGCCGTCCGAGACTGGCGACTTTTTCTTCTTCGGCAAGTTGCAAAGTCAGCGTCTCCCGATCATTCTGCGCTTGAACCAAAGTGTTATACCCAGCAAAAAGACGCCGAAACTCCTGGCTTTGGCGGGAAACAACGGGAGCCTCAACCTTTTCGAGTGAACTCTTGCTGCCAGCCTCAAACAAGCGGGTTAGAAGTGCCACAGGCCGCGTCATCCGCCTTACAATTGCAAACCCAATCACAGCCATGATTGCTGTCAGAAACAGATTTGTCGCGATGAGAGTCCAAAAGACTTCATCTCGCTCCTTGAGGAGCAAAGCTATATCTGCCTCAGATGTTATGACGCCGAGGGTTCGACCTTGATAGGTGATATCGCGACTGAAATGCGCCACCGCTCTTTCGGTATCAATCATCACCTGATCGGGCGGAACCTGTTGGAAGACAGATTTCGGTGCAGTTGACTGGGTGGGAAACTGAACAGGA
>JANOXA010000063.1:0-19936 GCA_031418195.1 Hyphomicrobiales bacterium
GCAAGAGAGTGTTGCCTCTCAGAAACACCGTCCCTTTGGAGGGGCCGGGGAAACCAAAAAACCTTACACCGTCGTTGCTTTGGGGAGACCTTAAAGGCACGTGCGACTTCTGGTGCCGCGCATATGATGGATTCGTGTGTCCATTTCAAGAATTATTTTGGGCAGTGGAAATTTATTTTGTTAATTCTTGTTAAGGGCTTGGCCGTCCAAAGCGTTGCCAACCTGCCAGCATTCTCGTGACAGTCGTAAGACAACACATTGAGGAATAAATATAGGCAATCAGCGCAAAATGCTCCGGCCAAAGGCACATCAGCACAAAGCACAGGACGGTTTCAAAACCCTCTGTCAGACCCCCTAAATAGTAAAACGACTTTGAGGGATAAGCAGTGGATTTCTCGCCGCGCTTTTCGGCCAGGATGGCATAGGCGAGAAAGCTCACACCGGTGCCGATGAAACTTGCCAGCAAAACAGCTGCGGCCAAGGCATTGCGTTCGGGATTGCAGAAGGCAAAGGCCAAGGGCACACCAGCATAGAACAGGAAATCCAGGGTGATATCCAGAAACGCGCCACGGTCAGACGGCTCGTCCAATCTTGCCACAGCTCCGTCAAGACCATCGCACAACCGGTTGACCAGCAAGGGAAGGGTGGCCCAGCCGATTTCACCTGACGCAATCAGAGATGCCGCCAACATGCCGAAAGCAAAACCTGTGAATGAAATCTGGTTGGCGGAAATGCCCATCGAAGCCAGTCGTTTTGCAATGGCATCGACTGCAGGCTTGCTGAAAGCCAGCATCTGGCGGTCAAACATCTTGCACCTCGCCACCGACGGAGATTTTTAGCACCCGCCCACCGTCTGGCGCATCGGCCCGGTCATGGGTGACGAGTATGGCGGGAATTCCGCGTGCACGGATATGGCTGAAAACATAGTCCCGCATTTGCTGCCTGAGTTCCACATCCAGCTTGCTGAAAGGTTCATCCAGCAAAATGCCGGCGGGTCTGGCAAGAAGGCTGCGCATCAAGGCAACCCGCTGGCGCTGGCCACCCGACAAGCTGTGTGGCGGCCGACTGGCAAAGCCCTGAAGCTCAGCCCGCTCCAGTGCCGTTTCCATCATGGCGAACCGTTCGCCAAGCGGTAGTGCTGGAACGGCAAACAGCAAATTTTCACCCACAGTCATATGAGGAAACAGCAGGTCATCTTGAAACAACCGGCCAAGCCTGCGGTTTTGCGGCGAAACACCATCCAGCGATTTGCCATTGAGCAACACCGCGCCCGAAGCCTTGAATGCCGAAGCAAGATCGCCTGCAATCATCGCCAGTATTGAAGATTTGCCAGACCCTGACGGTCCCATCAAAGTGACAATTTCGCCAGCAGCAATGGTTAGCGAAAACTGTTTGACCAGCACCTGCTTTCCTATTGCCAATGAGACATCACGCAATTCCAGCATCAGCCCGGTTTCCAGCGCGACTTGCTGAAGTGGCTGGCCAGCAAAAATGCCATCAGCGGCAGCACCATCAGGGCAAGTGCAGAGGCGGCAAACAGCGGCCGATTGCTGCCGCTGGCCAAAGTAACGGCTTCCATGGGCAAAGTTGAAAACCGCCCAGCCGCAGCAAGTTGAGCTGACACAAACTGCGCCACGGAAACTGCAAAACCAACGGCGGCAGCACCCAGCAGTGGCGCTTTCAAGAGCGGCAATTTGATACGGAAATAGAAACGCCATGACGACGCGACAACGCCGTCGCTCACCGACCGCCAACGCGGATCAAAACCACGGTATGGTCCCTGCAGCATGATGAAGACATAAGCTGTGACGGGAAGTACATGGGACAAAAACATTCCACTCGCAGTGCCTGTCAATCCCAGTTGCAGGAACAGTCGATATTGCCCAAGTGCAATCAACAGGGGCGGCAGGCAGAGAGCCAGGGCACAGGCCGCGAGCATGAGTCGGTCGAATTTTTCAGGTTTGGTTTCCAGCCAAAAAACACAAGCCAGCAATGCCGCTGCTGATGTTGAAAGTGCCAGGATCAGACTTGTCAGCAAGGGCCAGCCATCGTGCAACAGCCGCACCCATGATTTAAACGTGTATTGATCAGCCATCAGCCGGGGAAACGGCCAATGGCCTGAAATCGATTGCAGCGCCAGTATCAACACCACCCCGAAATACAGCAGTTTGACAATGGTCCACAGGGGTAGCGACAAGCCCATGGCTGTTTGGTTTTGTGGTGGGGCAGCGTAGTTTCTGTGCAACAATGGCTGGAATGATTTGACCAGCATCGCTGCGCCCCCCAACAGGACGGCGATGATCCCGGTCAACACCAAAACACCCGCAGCACCCCGCGCATTTGCCAGTACCTCACCATCGTTCAAATCTGTCCAGATCAGGTTGGCAAGGCTTGGCGGCTGCGCCGGACCGATGACCAGCGCCATATCCACCACCGTCATGCCATAACTGAACACGGCAACAAGCGGCCAGATGATGCGCGGCAAAATTTGCGGCAACAAGACCTTCAGCCAGATCGATCGCTCCCCATGGCCAAGACTTAGCGCCACTGAACGTTGACCTGCAAAAGCCCGCTTCACGTCTTCGCGGCTTAATACACCTGACATGGCCCAAACGATGAAAGGTGTTTCTTTCAACACCAGTGCTGCAATGAGGCCAATACCGTTTGCGTCTTGCACAGTCTGCCATTGGGGCGGCTCGATCCAACCCGTAAAGAAGCTGGCAATCAAGCGCGACAGCAAACCTGTTGGTGCAATCAGCATGCCGAGGCCGATGGCGAAGGCTAGGTGGGGCAGGGCAAGCATCGGGCCAGCTTGGGAGGCCATATAGACATTATCCGCCCTGTCGAATGAGGTCCCCTGAACCACAACCACCATCGCCAAAATAAATGCCAAAACCGTGCTGATGACGCCCGTGAACAGGGTCAAGCGCAAGCTGCCCCAGAATTGCGGATGCTCGAACAAGCTGACAAAACCAGTGACGTCGACAAGGCTGGGCAAGATGAACAACAGGCTGACGGCGAGGGGCGCAACAAAAAGTCCAACGACTGGAATTGGCCCTAACGCCTGAATGAACCGGGAAGTTTTAACCCCTGCCATATCTTTCCAGCCAGGCCTTCTCCAACGCGCCCACCCATGAGGCATGGGGTTCCAACACGGCTGGGCCGGGAAGTGACACCGAGCCTGGCACAGCATCGGCCATAAACATCTTGGCATCCTCGCTGGAAAGTTTTGATACCGCAAGCACCGTGGGATCACCCCAGGTCTTGAGGTCATTTTTCTTGGCCTGTGCCTCTGGCGATAACAGGAAGTTGGCAAATACCTGTGCACCAGCTTGCGCCTTGGCATTAACCGGGATCGCCACAAAATGCGTGTTGCCGATTGTACCCGCCGCATGTTGCCAGGCAATGGTGCTGGCAGGCAAGGTTCCCGCCGCCACCAGATTGGCAGGTTCATTCGGGTTGAAAGTCAGGCCGATCAACAATTCACCGTCGGCCACCATCTGGGTTACTTCAGCTTGGGTTTTCGGAAACTGCTTGCCATCGCGCCACAGACTTCTGTGGAGCTCATCAAGAAAACCGCTGAACAGATCAGTCGTCAACATGCCAGCTGTGCCCGGTTCGGCAGCTTGATAAAGTGTCGACCTGTCGGGCGTTTGCTCGAACAACGCCTGTTTCAGGAAGGTTGTGCCATAAAAATCCGGTGGAGCCGGATAGGTCACGCGGCCCGGATTTGCCTTGGAAAAGGCCGCAAGTTCCATCATGGAGCGCGGTGGTTTTGCCACCTTCGCTCCATCGGCAAAAAACGTGAACTGGGCCATGCCCCAAGGGCTTTCAAGGCCATCAACGGTTTCGGAAAAATCCTGCCGCGTGGTGGGCTTGCCCTCAACATCCACCAAGGCAAAATTCGGCAGGGCTTCCGCAAACGGACCGAACAACAATTTTTCCTGCTTCATGGCCCTGAAATTTTCGCCATTGATCCACACCAGGTCAACCGAACCATCGGTCTTGCCTGCCGCCACTTCATCGCGCACCCGTTTCACGACTTCCGCCGTGTCGGTTATTTTGACATGTTCAACTTTCACGCCATAACGCTTTTCAGCCTCAGCGCCCGCCCAGGCGATATAGGCATTGATATTGTCAGCGCCAGCCCAGGCATTGAAGTAGACGGTCTGTCCAACTGCAGCATTTTCCACGAATGCCCAATCAGCGGCAA
Source organism: Hyphomicrobiales bacterium (assembly GCA_031418195.1). Taxonomy (GTDB): domain Bacteria; phylum Pseudomonadota; class Alphaproteobacteria; order Rhizobiales; family Aestuariivirgaceae; genus Aestuariivirga. The sequence goes on from JANOXA010000063.1 coordinate 4,214, forward strand.
AAGCCAAACGTGACGTAAGGGCGAGCGAACTGGCGGCGAGAGTGGTTTTCAGAAAACTGCGGCGGCTGAACATTGATTTCTCCAAACTGTTGAGTCCGTCTAGGCCCGCACCCACCAAAAACCAAGTCACAGTCAATCAGATTAACGTGATTTAATGCCAAGGGTGACGAAGGGGGCCGAACGACCCGAACTGGCACTTGAGGAAGCACAACTATGCAAAGGGGCGATCATCCCGTTGAGATCGTCAATTTCTGATCTACTTCCTCTTCAACGCCTTCAACCCCACCAACGTGCGAAGCTGATTACCCAGCACGAGTTGCACAAAGGGATGCACCAATAGTTTTTTTTGTTCAGCTTTGTCCCAGGCCTTGTGCTTGAGGTCGCAGCTTTTCCGCACAACCTGCCACATTTTTGCGGCCTGCTTGTCCATGGTCTTGCAGCTTTTGGTGCGCAGTGTTGCCATTTTTGTTTCAAGTTCTTGCGCACATCCCATCCAGATTGAACGATGGGTTTCCTCATGGGTTTTCAGAAAAGACTTGAATTGGGTGTATTTGGCCTTGGTCTGCCCGGTGAGGGCCGCTTCATTGCGCAGCTTTGGCAGGTTGATGACAAAATTGATGTTGAAACTGTAGTCTTGAACCTTGCAGCTCTTGCCTTGCAGCAGTCGGCCCGACTGGGAGGAGGTCGCAAGGGTTGAAGCATAGGCGTTGACGCCGTTCACATCCGGCCCACGCTTGATCATGGCTGCATAAATCTCGGCCGGCGTGTCACCGGTAATCGTGTAATATTTGTAGGTGGTATAGGTCTTTGTTTTGGCAACTGCGCTATCCACCAGCCCCAGACCAGCCGTAAAAAACAGCAAGGCCATGCCCAAAGTTTGTCTGGACTTCAATACAGATTGCGATTTCATGCACACCTCAACTGGCAAAACTGCTTGAGGCTAGATGAAAGTGCATCCGATATTCAAGTGACAAATCCGCGAGCCTCGATGGCGGCATCCCAAATCAATTCCTGCCATTGGAAAACCACGGCTAAAGGTATAAGGCTGCCGTCAAATGCGACGCATCGGCACCGTGAAATTTTTCAACAAGGAAAAGGGCTTTGGCTTCATTGCGCCTGAAGATGGCGGGTTGGATGTGTTTGTCCATGTTTCGACGGTGCAGCGCGCCGGTATTCCTTATCTGGAGGATGACATGCGATTATCTTTTGAAGTTGTGTCCGATCCCAAGGGCAGGGGCGAGCAGGCCATGAACCTGCAAATTGAGTGAAATATGAAAAAAGCTCTCGTATTGCAGCACATGAACCATGACCATCCCGGACGTTTTCTCGACTGGTTCGCCGAGGACAACATAATCCCGGATTTCGTGCGGTTGTTTGAAGGTGCGTCGCTGCCAACAGGTTTGGATCATGATTTGCTTTTTGTGTTGGGAGGTGAGCAGAACACCTGGCAGGAAGACCAGCATCGCTGGCTGATCGAGGAAAAGGCCTTCATAAGGGAATGGGTTTGGGAGCGGGCCAAACCTTATTTGGGTGTCTGTTTGGGCCATCAATTATTGGCAACAGCCCTGGGCGGCGACGTGGCCTTTGCAGAGCAGGGCGAAGTCGGGGTGTGTGAAGTTGCGTTGTCACCAGACGGCGCTGGCCATCCTGTGTTCCAGGATTTGCCGGCCCAAATAACGGTCATGCAATGGCACCACGCCGAAGTAAAGCGCATGCCCCAATCTGCCACATTGTTGGCAAGCTCTGCCACCACATCCGTGCAGGCCATGGCCATTGACGCCCATGCGCTTTCCACCCAGTTCCATTGCGAATTCAGTCCCCAAACCGTGGCGGGCTGGTCATCAATTCCGGGTTATTTGGCAGCGCTTGAACGTGAAAATGGCGAAGGCGCCTATGACAGGTTGAAAACCCGGTGCTATCCCCTGATGCCGGAAATGCACCGGACGACTTATCAGATGTGGAAAAACTTCAAGGCGAAGTCGGGCCTCGGCACCTAACCCCGCAACAAAAATACTTCGCCTTGGCTTTCTTCTGTATCCAGCCAGAACAGGTCCAGCTTGGGAAATTCAGCTTCGATGATTTCCTTGCCGGTGCCGATTTCACAGATCAGTGCGCCGCCATGGCTGAGATGATCAAGGGCTTCGCGGATAATGCGCCGGACAATATCCATTCCATCGACGCCGCCGATATGGGCAATGAGCGGTTCTTTTTTATACTCTGGCGGAAAGGCTTTGGTTTCAGCTTCGGCCACGTAGGGCGGATTGGCGATGATCAGATCATAGCGCTTGCCTTTGACGGGGTGAAACAAGTTGCCCTGATGCAGGGTGATTTCCTTGTCGAGGCCGTGGTCATGGATATTCTTGCTGGCCACGGCAAGCGCATCTGCCGACAAATCCGTAGCATCAATATCTGCATCGGGAAACAAGTTGTTGGCCAGAACGGCCAGGCAACCCGAACCCGTGCACAAATCCAGCACAGTCGTGACGGCTTTTTCGCCGAGCAGACTGTTGCCATCAGGCCCGATCAAGCCGGTCATCAGCAATTCGCCGATATAGGAGCGCGGCACAATCACCCGTTCGTCCACATAGAAGGGGATGCCGTGCATGTAGGTTTTCTTGAGAAGATAGGAGGCGGGTTTGCGGGTCTTGACGCGGGCATCGATGATCTTGGAAACTTTTTCGCGCTCGTCCTTGGTCAACCGTGCATCCAGCCAGGGATTGATATCATCGACAGGCAGACTAAGTGTTTCAAGAATGATGAAGGCTGCCTCGTCGACAACACTGGTCGTCCCGTGGCCATGTACCAGTTTTGCGGCCCTGAATCGGCTGACGGCATGACGCAGGAAATCGCGTATCGTAAAAAGTTCGGTTGCAGCTGACATGCCGGGTTCTTTGGCGCGAATCGGCGATGGCTGCAAGGGGCTTGCCCTTGGTTGTTTCCCAAGGCTATTGAAACCCCATGACCCAAGCTTCCCCTGATTTTCGCATCGCCATTGTGCCTGTCTCGCCCTTCCAGCAAAACTGCGCCTTGATGTACAACGACAAGACCAAACGCGCAGCCGTGGTCGATCCGGGTGGCGATGTGGACCGCATCATGGAAGCCATTGCAAAGCTTGGCCTGAAAGTCGAGAAAATCCTGATCACCCATGGCCATATTGACCATGCAGGTGGTGCCGATGAACTTCGGGAAAAACTTGGCGTATCGATTGAAGGGCCGCACAGACACGATGAATTTCTGCTTCAGGATCTGCCAATCACTGGCGCACAGTATGGCATGCTGACCGCCCGTGTGGTGGAGCCGGACCGTTGGCTGGTTGAAGGTGATGTGGTGGAAGCCGCAGGTTTCACATTCAGGATCATCGAAGCACCGGGTCATTCTCCGGGGTCAGTGGTGTTTTTCAATGAAGCTCAGCGCTTTGCCTTCATGGGTGATGTGTTATTCAAAGGCTCGATCGGTCGCACCGATCTGCGCCGCAGCAACCATGCCGATCTGATCAAAGCCATCAAGGAAAAGATTCTGCCTCTGGGCGACGATGTCACATTCCTCCCCGGCCACGGCAGCGCCAGCCGCTTGGGCGACGAACGGATAAGCAATCCGCATTTGGGGTAGCTTTTTTGGGATCAACCAATCCTTCGAGGCTCGCAACCAACACAGCAGACTGCTAAATCTTCATTTCCACGAGGCGCGAATTCGCTGCGAAATAGGCATCGCCGGTGGTTTTGAAAACGCCGCATTCCTGGGCAGCTCCCGCGCCAAAGGTTTCGCAATATTGTGTGCCTGACACGACCCAACGGCCCTTGCCTTCCCCGCGCTGGTCGTCTTGGTAGTCAAAACTGCCATCTGAATTATAGGTGACAAAGCCGTTGCCGTCGCCGCGGGTATATTGGAAGGTTTTGCCGATAATGCGTTGACCGATTTCAGCGCTGTTCAGGTTGCGAATGGCTTCGCCCTTTTTGTCGGTTGTGGCAGAGGTGCCGCCATTGGTAATGCGAATGCCTTTGGGTCCGGTGGAACAGCCTGCCAGTCCAAATGCCAAGACGAGCGCTAGCGTCGCGCCGATGGTGGTGATGTTGTTCAATCGCGTGTCCCTGAAACCGTACCTGAGTCTGCCGTCAATTCTGCACCGAAACCTGCATGTGCCATATGCCTGAGGTCACTTCAAGCCTCGGCTTGCCGCACCACAACACGGGTGCCAATGGGAACGCGCAAAAACAAGTCGGCAATATTTTCATTGAGCATGCGAATGCACCCAGAAGACATGGCCTTGCCAATGGAGGAGGGATCATTGGTGCCGTGAATACGGAACATGGTGTCTTCACCATTGCTGTGAAGATAAAGTGCGCGGGCACCCAAAGGATTTTCCGGGCCACCCGGCATGCCGTTCACCCAGGTGGCCGCCTTGGCATCGCGGTCTACCATCTCCAGTGGCGGTACCCAACGGGGCCAACGCCGTTTCATGCCAACAACAGCTTCACCCGACCAGGCAAAACCTTGACGTCCGACACCAACTCCATAACGCAGTGCATAGGTGCCGCTTTCCAAAACCAGATAGAGATGGCGTTGTTTCGCATCGACGATCACCGTGCCTGGTTCTTCAATTTCATCCCATGGCACAGTCTGCGGAAGAAATTTTTCCGGGATTTTGCTGAGGTCAGTGGGTGGAATATCGAAATCCACTGGAGATTCGGGAGGGGGAAGCAGCGAGGGGTCTCGTCCGTCAGCCTCGTCACCATAAAGCGATTCAGCTTCCGCAGGCGAAATCACGCGCTGCAAAGCCAAAAGACTCAATCCAGCCAATAACATTCTCCGACGCATAAGAGCCCCCTCGTTGAAATGAGTGGCAAACTATGGGCACAGTGCACGGCGGAACGATGATTATAGTGTGGCAGAACTATGCCCGGAATCTTGGAATCAAGCCAAAGTGAATGTCGCTTGGCCTACACTATAGGTATTGCCGGAACCAGACATCGGACGACATTTCTCCGGGCTGCCCTCGGGCAAAAACGCTGCCGGAGCAGTACTTTCACAAAGCTTTCCATTTTCGGCCCGCCATTTGCCTGTCGTCGTGCCTTTGCCTGTCACTTCAATCAGCGCACTGCCGTCATCGGCATAGAGTGTCACGCCATTGAACTTGGGACTGGTCCATTTCCAGCTTTTTCCGGAAATGATTTTGCGAATTTGTGCCGCCGAAAGCTGCCCTTTGGGAACTGCAGGTGCCGACCGTTCCAGTTCGGGTTCAAACGATTCAGTTTTGGATGCAGGCACGGCTGCGCTTGAATCAGGCGAATCCCTGAAGACGCCCATGCTTGAACAACCCGTCAGAAAGACGCCAGCAACTATCAAAGTACCAAGTGTTTTCATGTCCATATCTTCAGTCTCCCCCGAAACACGTCAATCGCTAAACCAGCCTTGTGTCAAAATTGGGATGCTTTAACGCTCGGCACAACGGTTTTAGCAGTGTTTCCCCCCTCTGGGCAACCGTCAGGTGGGCAAGTCGTGGAATTTGTGATCGTCGCAATGGCGTCGATCGAGTTTGTAATGACTGAAATTTGAACTGCCGTCTCAATGGCGGGCTCCGCGACTGGCACCTGGAAGGGCTGCTGGCTTTCGCTTCCAAACCAGGGAGAAAGGCTGTCGGACAGGGCAGGCGCAAAGTTTCCCATAAAAGCCAAACCAAAAATCAACACGCGCAACATGGCATCGCTCCTAAAAAAAGTCTCTGAAGCGGCTTGAACCCAAATGGTTAGTCAATAGTTAACAGCGGTGTCGGGAACCTGTTGACCCCCGCCCGCGGCTCAGCCAAAGCAGCGTCATGAATTATCGTCACGCCTTTCATGCCGGCAATCATGGTGATGTGCTCAAGCACATCATCTTGTCGCGCGTGCTCGCTTATCTTGCGGCCAAGGACAAACCGCTGGCCATGCTGGATACCCATGCAGGAATTGGCATCTATGATCTCGAAAGTCCTGAAGCCTTTAAAACTGGCGAGTGGCGCGGTGGCATTGCCAAACTGATGGACGCCAAGGTGCCACCGGAAGCTGCCTCACTGCTTGACCCCTACCTGACGATTGTCAAAGCACTAAATCCTGATGGCAAGCTGCAACGCTATCCCGGTTCACCTGAGTTTGCCCGCGCCCTGTTGCGCCCGGTTGACCGGATCATCCTGAACGAATTGCATCCGCTGGACCGCGCCACGTTGGTTCAGCGCTATCTACCGGGAAAACGCATTCGCGTCACCGGTGTGGATGCCAATCAAAGCGCCAAGGCGGAACTCCCCTTCAAGGAAAAGCGTGGACTTGTGCTGGTTGATCCGGCCTTTGAAGTTACTGATGAAAGTGAGCGGGTTGTCCGGCTGGTGGTAGACAGCCTGAAGCGCATGGCCCATGCCTGCCTGTTGATTTGGTATCCTGTGACAACGCAAAAATTTGCCGATGATTTTTGCAAAGCCATTGCTGCGTGTCAGGCTCCAGGCATGTTGCGCATGGAGCTTCAGGTACGCGATGCAAAATCAGGAGAGGGCATGGCAGGCTCTGGCTTGATCGCCATCAATCCCCCCTGGTCATTGCCAGATGAAGCAAAGATTATATTGCCTGCGCTGGCCCGCATTCTGGGCACTGGAAAATGGGGACGCGGCACAGTAAACTGGCTCACGCCCCCAAATTAGTTGAAGCGAATGGTGGGTGAAGTACCGTTCTGGGGCGCACCCTTCGAGGCTCGCAAGGGCGAGCACCTCAGGGTGCGGGATTTCTATAGTTTACCCTCATGCTGAGGTGCGGGTTCTTCGCGACCCTCGAAGCATGGGCCACAGAAAAAGTTGTTCAGTAACCTGTCACTCAATTCGCAGCGTTGATGGCCTTTTGCAGCAGTTCATATTCAGCACAGTTCACACCACAGCGGTTCTTGATTTCACCGAGTTGCACCATGGCCAAATCAATACGACCGGCTGCAACATAGCCTTCACCCAGATATTCGCGCGCAAGGATGAAATCAGGATTGATGGCCAGGGCACGCTGATAGAAGGCGACACCCGTTTCCAAACGACCGGACTTGCGGTGGCTGTAACCCGTGTAGTTCAGAACCTTGGGGTCATTCTGGTTGACGATGGCAGCCAGCACGACAAGGGCTTCTTCATAGCGACCATCCTTGGCAAGGTCGCGGCCTTGTTCGTAAAGATCCTGGTCGTCCAACAACCCGGCCACCAGCCTGACACAAGCCTTCCTGAACTTGCCGTTGCGTTTGACTGTTTTGACCACCCACCGTTTTTTGCAGATCAGTACAGTCTTCTTCTTTTTGACGACAGTTTTGGCAGGTTCCATTTTCATTGGATCGGGGGCAGCAAGCGTACCGCCGGATGCCAGCAGGAGTGAAGCCGATGCAACAGCAGCAAGGGCGAGGGTATGGAACTTCATAGGCTATTCCTCCGGAATTTAAGAATTGGTATGACAAGGTTTACACATGCAAACTGCCCACCACCGGGATCATAGAGCCCAATTCCGCTGGAATGCAATATGCATTGGAAAGGTTCATCTCATTCACAAGAATTTAATAATTCCGGTAAATCCAACCCAATTGGTTTTGCAGGAATTGCGCTGGTGCCAAGGTGATCGCTGTATTTCTCAATGCGCCCCTCATGCCCATGAGATGATACATCCGACCCGCAGCCAAGGTTTTTTGATGCAGCAACGCTGTGCGTCTTTGCCGCTGCTTGATTGCCTCGGTCAATATGCTTTCGCCAGTAATTCCCACGAGTGCCGCCGCGTCTTCCAACGCCATGGCAGCACCTTGCGCGAGATAAGGCAGGGTGCCGTGGGCTGCATCGCCTGAAAGGGTGACATTGCCGAATTGCCAAGCCGGTAAGGGATTGACATAAAGGCCTGGCCAAATGCTGGCAGCATCCAGAAGACTGACAATGATCTTCAGACTGGCGCCAGCATTTGCAAAATGAATCCGGGGGGTAATTCCATCAGGTACAACAGCAACCACATTCAGCAGATTTGCCCAGCCCACAGGATAATGCACCACATGTCCCCCCGGAAACATCCAGAGATTGACGCACTCGAAAGCTACAGCATTTACAGCTGGAATTTTTGCAAGCAGCACCCGATGAAAACGCGCGCCCGAATCAATGGGAGCTGATCCCGGAACCAAAATCTGCCGGATGGCCGAATGAACACCATCTGCTGCCCAAAGTTGTAAACCTCGCAAAACCTTGCTGCCAACTTCGAGCCTCACACCACCGTCGACCGAATCAGTCCGGGTGACGTGAGCCGCTGTCTTGAGTATCAGGTTCGGCCGCGATTTGACGACCTCCAACAATGCCCGATGCAAGTCTGCCCGGTGGGCCACGCAATAGGGCGCACCAAATCGCCGCTCAAAGCCTGGTCCCAAGGCCAGGCGTTTGAGGCGCTTTCCCGTCACGCCATCCCAAATGTGAATTTCGGGCGGGCTTTTGGTAATGGCCGAAACCGCATCCCAAGCCCCGAGTTTCTGCAGGGCGCGTATGGCGTTGGGGCCGAGTTGCAACCCGGCTCCCGCTGCAGTGAAGCAGGCAGACTTTTCAAGGATCAAGCCATCCCGATCACCCAGACCAAGGGCTACGGCCAACCCGGCGATACCGCCGCCTGCAATAATGGCTGGATATTGACCCATGCCATGCCTTAGCCCGCACACCTCCCCTGTTTCAACATCTGGTTCATGCGGCTGAATGTTGCTTGCCTCGCCAGCCCCAGATGCTTTAGAGCCGTGCCAGCTTGACGAGGACAGACATGGGCTTTATTTCCGACGCATTGAACCGCATTCAACCCTCCGCCACCATTGCCATCTCCACCAAGGCGCTTGTCCTGCAAGCCGAAGGCAAGAATGTCATTGGCCTTGCTGCTGGTGAGCCGGATTTTGATACGCCCGACAACATAAAAGACGCTGCCATTGCCGCCATCAAAAACGGTAAGACCAAATATACGGCGGTTGACGGGATCCCCGAGCTCAAAAAAGCCATCGTCGATAAATTCGCCCGTGAAAACGGTCTGACTTATAAAACCAGCCAAGTCTCAGTCGGCACCGGCGGCAAGCAGATATTGTTCAACGCGCTGATGGCCACCCTCAATCCCGGCGACGAAGTCATCGTTCCCGCGCCCTATTGGGTGAGCTACCCCGACATTGTCATGCTGGCAGGTGGTGTGCCTGTCATCGTGCAGGGTCCAGCTGAAAAAGGCTTCAAGCTGCAAGCCGCCGATCTCGACAAGGCCATCACGCCCAAAACCAAATGGCTGATCCTTAACTCGCCTTCCAATCCCAGCGGTGCCGCCTATCGCCGTGACGAGTTGAAGGCCTTGACTGATGTGTTGGTGCAGCATCCCCATGTCTGGATTCTCACCGACGACATGTATGAACACCTGGTTTATGACGATTTCGTATTCACAACTCCGGCCCAGGTTGACCCCCGCCTGTACGACCGCACCCTCACCATGAACGGCGTGTCAAAAGCCTATTGCATGACCGGCTGGCGCATTGGCTATGGCGCAGGCCCGGAAGTCTTGATCAAGGCCATGGCCAAACTGCAATCCCAATCCACGTCGAACCCGTCGTCAATTGCCCAGTGGGCCGCCGTGGAAGCCTTGAATGGTCCCCAGGATTTCATTGCCAAGCATAACACGGTATTCAAGGAGCGCCGCGATCTGGTGGTCTCCATGCTCAATCAGGCCAAGGGCATCAAATGCGCCACGCCGGAAGGGGCGTTTTATGTTTATCCCTCTTGTGCGGGCACCATCGGCAAGACATCGCCATCGGGAAAACTCATCAGTACTGACGAAGATTTCGTCACTGAACTGTTGGCTGCTGAAGGCGTGGCTGCCGTGCATGGTGCTGCCTTCGGCACCTCGCCTTGTTTCCGCATTTCCTATGCCACGGCCACCCCAACACTCGAAGATGCGTGCCAGCGTATCCAACGTTTCTGTGCATCCCTCAGATAAGGAATTCCTCCATGTATGATATTTCAGTTCCCGTTCTCATTCACAATCTCAATGCGCTTTCAGCTATTTTGAAAAAAGCCGAAGCCCATTGTGAAGCGAAGAAGATCAAGCCCGAAGCCATCCTGAATTTCCAGCTATTCCCTGACATGTTAAATTTCACCAAACAGGTGCAACTGACCTCAGATTTCGCCAAAGGCCCCGGCGCACGTTTGAGCGGTACGCCTGTGCCAAGTTATGCCGACGAAGAAAAAACCTTCGAAGACTTGCAAGCCCGCGTTGCCAAGACCATTGCATTCTTGCAAGGCCTTGATTCCAAGGCCTTTGAGGGTGCGGCCACCCGCGACGTCACTATCCGCGTGTCACGCACCGAAGAGAAAACCATGTCCGGCCTCGAATATTTCAGCAAGGCGGCCTTGCCAAATTTCTATTTCCATATGGCAACCGCTTACAATATCCTGCGCCACAACGGCGTGGAAATTGGCAAAGGCGATTTCCTCGGCCGCACTTGACGTCTCACTCCAGACACATTCAGCTTACACATGTTGATTTGAAACAATAACCAGAGGGTTCCCATGAAAAAGCTTTTGACTGCCACATTTATCGCTGCCGCCGTGACTTTTGCCACCACCCAAGCCATGGCGGGTGGCGTCAAGGTCGGCGTTTTGAAATGTCGAATTGACGGTGGAGTCGGCTTTATCATTGGCTCGTCAAAGGGCGTGGATTGCGTTTTCAACCCCTCCGGCAAGCGCCCCAATGAACATTACACCGGCACCATCGGCAAACTGGGCCTCGATATCGGCATCACCCAGGAAAGCTATCTGGCCTGGATCGTTTTTGCCCCCGGTAAAATCAAGGCAGGAGCCCTGAAAGGCAGCTACACCGGTGCCTCAGCCGAAGCCACTGTGGGCCTCGGCCTCGGCGCCAACGCCCTGATCGGCGGCTTCCGCAAAGGCATCAACCTGCAACCCCTCAGCATTCAAGCCCAAACAGGCCTGAACGTAGCAGCAGGCATCGCCAGCCTGAAATTGCGCAGCGCCCGTTGATATTCCACTCCCTTCTCCACGAAAGTGGAGAAGGTCATGCCAGCCTCCAGGGGCGAGACCGATGAACTACCCTTGGGACACCGGTCGATAACTCTGGCCTTTGGGGGCGGTGCTGAGCGCAATGACAACCGAGCGGTCCGACTCTAACCTCTGCACCTTTAAACACTACAACGTGCAAGAAGAAATTGTGACAAGATTGTGGAGCGTCACAGTAACCCCACTGTGATCCGTTAACCCTCCCCCCTTCACCCCACCCGCCTTCGGGGGCAGGGGGTGGGGCCGTTGCCACGAGTCATCAATTAAGTGGAGTGTCGCCGGAAACCTCACCATAACCCCCAGTTGAATTTTGGCTCTCATAATTGGGGTGTCACGGTTGCTCCAGCACAGACTGCCAAATTTGCATAGCTGCTATTCACAGGACGCACTTAACTGTTATAACAGTTTACCGCATGGTCCCTGCGCAGAGTCATGAAGCCAAAAAACACCAAGAGTGACCCTTTCGCATCATCACGCAAATCTTAATGGGAGGAATATCCAGATGAACCGCATTTCCAGACGGACCTTGATCTCAGGCATTGCAGCCATTGCTCTTGCCGCAAGCGCAACATCCGCATTGGCCGCCGATAAAATTCTGGCATCCGTGCCGGGTCTGACGTTTCCATTCTTTGTTCACATGATGAATGCATTCAAAGCCGAGATCGGCAAACAAGGCTATGATGCCATCGAAAGTGATGGCCAAGTGTCTTCGCCAAAGCAGACAGCAGACGTTGAAGCAGCCATAACGCAAGGTGTGAAAGGCATCGTTATCAGCCCGAACGAAGTGGACGCCATGGCGCCTGCCTTACAACAGGCCGTGGAAGCCGGCATTCCTGTGGTAACGGTTGATCGTCGCGTCCCATCGGTGGCAGGCATTCTCGCCCACATCGGAGCTGACAACGTGAAGGGCGGCGAAGCCCAGGCCAACCTGATCGTGGCGATGTTCCCGGCGGGTGCGACCATTGTCAACCTGCAAGGCCAGTCCGGCGCTTCTCCCGCCATTGACCGCAACAAGGGTCTGCACAACATTCTCGATGGCATGGCTGACAAGTACAAGATCGTGTTTGAACAAACCGCAGGTTTCGACCGCGCCAAAGGTTTGGCCGTGACCGAAGCCGCACTTTCCGGTTTGGCTGAAGCACCAAAGGTTATCGTCGCTGCAAACGATGACATGGCATTGGGTGCCATGGAAGCCGTGAAGGGCCGTGGCCTTTCAGGTATTGTCATCATCGGTTTTGATGCCCTGCCAGAAGCCCTGGCCCAGGTGCGTGATGGCGGACTCACCGCCACCATCGAACAGTTCCCCGGCCAGCAAAGTGCGCTGGGCGTGCAAACCCTGGTGGCCTTCCTGAAGGACGGCACCAAGCCAAAGGAGCAGGTTCTCCTGCTCACGCCTGTCGCAGTCACCAAGGACAACTTGAGCATTGCCGAGCGCATGGGCGAAGTGAAATAACCTCCCTGCAAACTTGCACTGGCCAGGGCAACCTGGCCAGTCTTTTCAGGTCTCCGGTTTTTCAAGTCGCATGGCACCCAATACCAATTCTGGCCGCCTGCTCCGCATGACGGGCATTTCCAAGTCGTTCCCCGGCGTGAAGGCGCTTGAGAACGTGGACTACTGTGTAGACGCTGCCGAAATCCATGCCTTCCTCGGCGAAAATGGTGCAGGGAAATCCACGCTCCTGAAAATCCTTTCCGGGGCGCAAAGACCCGATACGGGCCAAATTGAACTCGATGGCAAACCCGTAACTTTCGCTTCCCCGCAAGATGCGCAAGCGGCAGGCATTGTCACCATTTATCAGGAATTCACACTCGCTCCCGACATGACCATTGCGGAGAACGTATTTGTCGGCCGCGAACCCGGTTCCCGCTTTTTCGTCAACCACGCCAAGATGGAAGCTGAGACCCGGATCCTGTGCAAACGCATCGGGCTTGATCGTGACCCATCCACCCGCGTGCGAGACCTCGCCGTGGCCGAACAGCAAATGGTAGAAATTGCCCGCGCCTTGTCCATGAAGTCGCGCCTCATTGTCATGGACGAACCAACATCGGCTTTGAGCCGTTCCGAAGTTGAAAAACTTTACGTCATCGTTCGCGCCCTCAAGGCCGAAGGCATTTCAACAATTTTTGTGACCCATCGCCTTGAAGAGGTGTTTGAGATTTGCGACAGCTACACCGTGCTGCGCGATGGTCATCATGTCGGCGCAGGACTTGTCAAAGATATCACGATCGAAGGCATTATCCGCATGATGGTGGGGCGCGAAGTGGGTCTGCTGGCTCAGCGCCAAGCAACTACGGCGCAGGGTGACGTTGCACTCGAAGTCAAAAATCTCTCGCGCCGCCGCAAAAGTTCCGACGCCAGCGCCATTGAACTACATGGCGTCTCGTTCAAAGTGCATAAGGGCGAAATTCTGGGCGTCGCCGGCCTGGTGGGTGCCGGTCGTACTGAATCGGCCCGTGCCATTTTTGGCGCTGACCGTATCGACAGCGGCGAAGTGCTGGTCGCTGGCAAGCCCGTCAGCGTACGCAATCCATCAGATGCAATAGCCATGGGCATTGGCCTCGTGCCGGAAGACCGCAAACAGCAAGCACTGTTCCTGGGCCTTGCCATTCGCACTAATCTGTCCATGGCAGCGCATGATCGTATCAGCTCATGGGGTTCATTCATCAGTACACGGAAAGAAAAGACACTGGTTGAAGATTACCGCAAAGCCCTCAACATCCGCATGGCGTCAAGTGATCAACTGGTTGGCAACCTCTCGGGCGGCAATCAGCAAAAAGTCGTGCTGGCCCGCTGGCTGGCGCTGCGCCCCCGTGTATTGATCGTTGATGAACCCACACGCGGCATAGATGTGGGGGCCAAGGTAGAGGTGCATAACCTGCTTATCGATATGGCCAAAAATGGTATCGCCATTATTGTAATCTCATCGGAACTGCCGGAAGTGCTGACCTTGGCTGATCGCATTGTCACCATGCGCGAAGGCCGTGTCACGGGTGAAGTGGCCGGTCGCGGAGCCACACAAGAACAATTGATGACCTTGATGACACTCAGCCTGCCAAAAGCCGCATGACAAAGGATGACAACGCATGTCCAACACCAGCACCGATAAATCTTTCGATGCCTTCGGCTTTGTCGCACGTTTTGCGCCCCTGATTTTCCTGCTGCTGCTCATGGCCGTTTTCGCCATCATGGAGCCGCGCTTCCTGTCCTCGATCAATCTGTTCAACGTCATGCGACAAGCCTCGATCACCGGGCTCCTCGCCATTGGCATGACTTTTGTGATTTTAACAGCCGGCATTGATCTGTCCATCGGCTCACTTCTGGCCTTTGCCGGCCTCGTTGCGGCTGCGGTCGCCAAGGGTGGCATGCAGGACCGCTTTACTGTCGGCAACGACGCTGTGGGCTATGGCTGGCCATTGGCAGCCCTGGCCGCCATCGCACTTGGTGTGGCAGGCGGCTATCTGCAAGGCCTCGCCATCACGAAACTGAAAGTCCCACCTTTCGTAGTCACACTGGGCGGCATGTCGGTGTTCCGGGGTGCGGCTTTGTTGTTCGCCGCAGGTGGACCCATCAGTGGCTTCGACAAAGCCTTCAGCTGGTGGGGCCAGGGCAAAATCGGCCCTGTGCCCGTGCCTGTCTTGATATTTCTGTTCTGCGCCATCATCGCTCACATCGTGCTGCGCTACATGCGCTTTGGCCGCCGGGTCTACGCTGTGGGCGGCAACCCCGAAGCCGCACGCCTTTCAGGCCTCAATGTTAACGGCATCATCTGCTCAGTCTATGTCATCATGGGCTTTTTTGCGGGCCTCGGCGCCTTCGTATTGGCTGCGCGATTGAACTCCGCCGAAGCCGTCGCCGGCACCGGCTATGAACTCACCGTGATTGCGTCAGTGGTCATCGGTGGCACCAGTCTGTTCGGCGGTGTCGGTACCATCTTTGGCACAGTGATCGGCACCATCCTCATCGGCGTGCTGCTCAACGGCCTCGTCCTGATGAACGTCTCCAGCTACATCCAACAGATTATCATCGGGGTGATTATCATATTGGCTGTGGCATTTGATACGTTTGCGAAATCCCGCAGACGAAAAGCCTAACCACTACCACCACCCCTGCCCGCCATGCGAGGAACAGTCGGGACCACAAAGTGACCGTCATTCGGCAGAAAAAGCAGTTCAAGTCGGTGACACCCGAAAAACGGTACTTTTCTCAATTATCACAGTGAGTTACGAGGGGCTAAAACGTCAATAACCGGACAGTAGTGGGACGCTTCCCTTTAATAGTCAAAGAGCGATTTCGGTGGCACGGCATTTAACTCTTCAACCGCTGCCACTTTCAAGCCGCATCTGCTGGTCGCGGCGGATCACTGATGAGCACCGATTGGTTTATCGCATCAAGGATGGCAGTTTGGAAATTGCCCAGTGCCGCTTCCATTATTAAATAGTAACCAATGGAACCCCCGCAATTTCGCTTGCAGCGCACCCCATTACGAGTCACTCTCCCCATTGGAGCTGCCCTGAAAGCGGCGCCAGGTTCTCGACGTTGCTCATCAGGGCAGCCCCTCATTGCAAATGAACAAGCATCGGAGGGTTGGATATGACTGTTGCCCAATTGAACACAAATGGCAGACGAGTTGCGGGTCCACGATTGATTGCCATCGTCGGGCCCTATCAAAGCGGAA
>JANOXA010000064.1:0-5875 GCA_031418195.1 Hyphomicrobiales bacterium
TAGCGCAAGGAAATTTCCACGCGCTTGTTGGTTGGAATATTGACGCCAGCAATACGGGCCACGAGATATCTCCCAATTCATACAAGGGCATTCAGCCCGTTAAATTTCGGGGCTTTCGGCCCGTTTGATAGCCTCAAAGGAAGTGCTTGAATGCCCCTCCTCCAAACACATAAAGCCGCGCCCAGAGAAATTGATCTCCAAGCCAGCCTTCGCGAGACCGAGAATGCGCCGTCAATAGAGATGACTCGGTACGGAGTCAACCCGATTAAGGCAGCAAGATCGAACTCAATCCAGATTGTCCAGCACATCCGCAATTGCTGCGGTAACCACAGCGATCTCGGACATGCCGTCCACCACATGCAGTTTCCCCGTTTCCCGGTAATAGTCCACCAGGGGGGCGGTCTGCTTGTTGTACACGTTCAAACGGTCACGTACCGTTTTCGCGTTATCATCTGCACGGCGAACAAATTCGTGTCCACCGCAAGAATCGCACACACCGTCCTTTTGGGGCGGTGAATACGTGTCGTGATAGCCTTTACCGCAGGATTTGCAAGTAAAACGACCGGAAATTCGTGTCACCAACTCGTCATCGTCGGCTTTCATTTCAATAACGGCTGTCAAACCGGATTTACGGCCGGCCAGCATCTTGTCCAAAACCTGCGCTTGGGCTGGTGTCCGGGGAAAACCGTCAAACACCACACCTTTGGCCACGTCTGGCCGATCAAGCCGATCTGCAACAATACCAATGATCACATCATCAGAAACCAGATCACCCCGGTCCATGATGGCTTTGGCTTTGCGGCCAATATCTGTTCCAGCTGCAATCGCTGCCCGCAGCATGTCACCTGTCGAGAGCTGTTTCAGCCCGCGCTTTTCTTCCAGTATCTTGGCCTGGGTGCCTTTGCCGGCACCGGGAGGCCCCAGAAGAATCAGGTTCACTTCTTGCCTCCGCGCAACGAAGCTTTCTGCAAAAGCTTGCCATATTGCTGCGCCAGCATGTGGCCCTGCAATTGCGAAACCGTATCAAGTGTCACCGACACGACGATCAACAGTGAGGTGCCGCCGAAGTAAAACGGAATGCCCGAATATCCCACCAGCAGTTCCGGCAGCAAACAGATGGCCACCAGATAACCTGCACCCAGAACCGTGATGCGCGTCAAAATCCAGTCGATATATTCAGCCGTCTTTTCACCCGGACGAATGCCCAGAATAAAGCCTCCCGACTTCTTCAAATTCTCAGCAGTTTCCTTCGGATTGAACTGGATGGAGGTATAGAAGAAACAGAAAAACACAATGAGCAGGGCAAACATCAGCAGGAACAGAGGCTGACCATGACCCAACATGGCTGTGATCTGGTTCAGCCAATCCGGTCCTTGTCCAGCTGAAAAGTTGGCCACGGTTATGGGCAGCAACAACAAGGACGATGCAAATATCGGCGGAATGACGCCAGCCGTATTAAGCTTCAACGGCATGTGCGAACTTTCAGCTTGCGACATTTTCATGCCCAGTTGCCGTTTCGGATACTGGATCAACAAGCGTCGCTGCGCCCGTTCAAAGAACACGATGAAGGCAATGACGGCCAAAGCCAACACCAGAATTGCCATGATCAGGAAGGGACTCATCTGGCCTGTACGACCCAATTCCAGCAGGGCTGCAACTCCGCTTGGCAGTCCAGCCACGATGCCTGCAAATATGATCAGCGAAATACCATTGCCAATGCCACGCGAAGTGATTTGCTCACCCAGCCACATCAGAAACAGTGTACCGCCTGTCAGGGTGATGACGGTTGACGCCCGGAAGAACAAGCCGGGATCTGTAACGATGCCCCCCTGCCCTTCAAGCCCCACGGCAATGCCATAAGCTTGCACGGCGGCGAGCAAAACGGTTCCATAGCGTGTGTATTGGTTGATTTTCTTGCGGCCTGACTCGCCCTCTTTCTTGAGAGCTTCCATCTGCGGCGAAACCGTCGTCATCAACTGCATGATGATCGAGGCTGAGATATAAGGCATAATATTAAGGGCGAAAATCGCCATGCGGCCCAAGGCACCGCCGGCTAGTCCGTTCACCCAGCCCAAAATTCCGGAAGAATTCTGGTTGGCAAACTGTTCGAGCGCCAATGAGTCAATGCCGGGCATTGGAATGTAGGTGCCCAAGCGATAAATGATCAACGCACCCAGGGTGAACCAGATGCGCTTTTTCAATTCTTCTGAATTGGCAAGTGTGCTGAAGCTTAAGTTTGCCGCAAGTTGTTCTGCTGCTGATGCCATTCTCTCACCTTAAATCTTGTCTGCGACCCCATATGGGGTCGCAGTCCCCGGTGATCAACCGCCCGATTACTTCGGGTACTGCTTCTTTTCAACAGGCTCTGGCCGCAGAATCTTCACAGTGCCACCAGCTTTTTCAACAGCAGCAACCGCACCCTTGGTGGCATAGAAAACCTCGAAGGAAAGCTTGGACGTAAACTTGTCCTTGCCGATCAAACGCACGCCACCCTTTGCCAATTTGGTGATCACACCAGCCGCCAGCAAGGCAGCACCCGTCACCACGGCATTGCCATCCAGCTTCTTGGCTTCAATGGCGGCTTCAACGCGGGCAATGTTCACTTCGTTGTAGGCAACGGGATTGTGTTTGTTGAAACCGCGCTTTGGCAAGCGGCGATAAATCGGCATCTGGCCGCCTTCGAAGCCTGCCTTCGCACCACCCTTACGCGCGGTTTGGCCCTTGCCACCGCGACCCGCAGTCTTGCCGAGGCCCGAACCGATACCACGGCCAACGCGTGTGCGCAGTTTGCGGGCACCGGGGTTGTCTGCAATTTCATTCAACTTCATCGGTGTGTTCCTTGATTATTTGACCACGCGCACAAGATGCGCGACTTTGGCAATCATGCCACGGGTAGCAGGTGAATCCACCAACGTTGAGGTGCTGCGGATTTTGTTGAGGCCAAGGCCAATGAGCGTGGCACGCTGATAGGCCGGACGACGCTGCGGGCTGGAGTGCTGCTCAACGGTAATGGTTTTTTCGTTATTTGCCATGATCGTGACTATCCTGTTCTATTCTGCTGTTGCAGCAGCATCGCCGCCACGGCGCAGAACTTCGCTCACCTTCTTGCCACGGCGGTTCGCCACAGCGCGGGGGGAGGTCTGGTTCTTCAATGCGTCAAAAGTTGCACGCACCATGTTATAGGGATTGGAAGAGCCTTTGGACTTGGCCACAACGTCTGCCATGCCAACTGATTCAAACACAGCACGCATTGGACCGCCGGCAATGATGCCGGTGCCGGGAGGTGCTGTACGCAATGTTACTTTGCCAGCGCCCCAACGACCGTCAATATCGTGATGCAGCGTACGGCCCTCCCGCAACGGCACGCGGATCAAACCGCGCTTTGCAGCTTCTGTGGCTTTCCGCACAGCTTCTGGCACTTCACGCGCCTTGCCATGGCCAAAGCCAACACGGCCCTTTTGGTCACCCACGACGACCAGTGCAGCAAAACCAAAGCGCTTGCCACCCTTTGCAACTTTCGCAACGCGATTGATGTGAACCAGCTTGTCGATGAACTCCGAGTCCACCTTTTCAGCGTCCCTGCGACCACCGTCTTTGCGTTCACCGCGCTCTGCACGTTCTTTAGCCATGTGTTTTGCCTGCCTTGGAAGTTCTAATATCAGAAGTTGAGGCCGCCCGCACGGGCAGCGTCGGCGAGCGCTTTGACGCGCCCATGATAAATATAGCTGCCACGGTCAAAAACAACGTCTTTGATTCCGGCGGCAATGGCCCGTTCAGCCACCAACTTGCCAACTGCTGTGGCAGCGGCCTTGTCGGCACCCGTCTTTAGCGCACCCTTCAAATCTTTCTCAAGGCTCGAAGCTGCCGCAACTGTGACGCCCTTGGTATCATCGATGACCTGGGCATAAATATTCTCGCCCGAACGGAAAATCGAGAGACGCGGACGACCGTTAAGACGCCGTGCAAGCATTTTGCGTACACGGACTTTGCGCAGGATGGTAGCCGTAGCTTTGGACATGATGGCCCCTTTACTTCTTCTTGCCTTCCTTGCGGAAGATGGTTTCGCCGGCGTATTTGATACCTTTGCCCTTATAGGGCTCTGGTCCGCGCCATTCACGGATTTCTGCGGCCACTTGGCCAACCCGCTGCTTGTTGATGCCCGAAACAACAATTTCTGTCGGCTTCGGAACCTTGATGTCAATGCCGTCTGGCACTGCGAAATTCACATCGTGGCTGTAGCCCAGGTTGAGCTGCAACACTTTGCCTTGGAGTGCCGCACGATAACCCACGCCGTTGATTTCGAGTGACTTGGAATAACCTTCCGTGACACCTTTCATCATGTTGGCAACGAGTGTGCGCGACATGCCCCAGGAAGAACGGGCCAGCTTCGACTGGTTGACAGGATCAACCTTGACGCCATCTTCCTGCATCTTCACGAGCACTTGCTCATTCAGAACTTCCTTGAGTTCGCCCTTTGGACCCTTGACTGCCACCGACTGGCCGTTGACCGAAACGGTCACACCAGCGGGAACAGGTACTGCTTTTTTGCCAATACGTGACATGTTCTACCTCAGAATACCGTGCAAAGGACTTCGCCGCCAACGTTCTGGGCGCGGGCGTCTGCATCCGTCATCACGCCTTTTGGTGTGGAGAGGATGGAAATGCCCAGGCCATTATAGACCGATGGAAGTGTCGAAACCGATGCATAAACGCGGCGTCCAGGCTTGGACACACGCTGAATTTCCTTGATGACGGGAGCGCCATCAAAATACTTGAGTTCGACCTCAAGTTCAGACTTTCCATCGATTTCAACCGTTGTGAAACTGCGGATGTAGCCTTCCTTGTGCAGAACTTCAAGCACACGTTCGCGCAAACGCGATGGCGGAACCGCCACCTTGTTCTTGCCGCGCTCCTGGGCGTTGCGGATACGGGTCAGCATGTCGCCGACTGGATCGCTGATGTTCATAGACATTCGTCCTGTCCCCTCTTACCAGCTTGACTTGACCATGCCAGGGACCAGACCCTGGTTGGACAATTCACGCAGCGCAATGCGCGACATTCTGAGTTTGCGGTAATAGGAACGCGGACGCCCTGTCACTTCGCAACGGTTGCGGATACGGTTCTTGGCTGAATTGCGTGGCATTTCGGCCAGCTTCACAACCGCATTGAAACGCTCTTCCATCGTCGTTTTCTTGTCGGAGATAACGGCCTTCAAGCGTGAACGCTTGGCAGATGCCAGCTTCACCATCTTGCGGCGCTTTTCGTTGCGGTTGATTGAACTTGTTTTTGCCATGGGTTCGATATCTCTCCTTAAGCCGCTTTGCGCTGGCTTTTGCGGAAGGGGAAATTGAATGCTTCGAGAAGTGCCCGCGCCTCATCGTCTGTCTTTGCCTATGTGCAAACAATCACGTCCATGCCCCACACCCGGTCAATCTTGTCGTAGTCGATTTCCGGGAAAATGAGGTGTTCCTTGATGCCCATGGCAAAGTTGCCGTTGCCGTCAAACGAGCGGTCCGTGAGGCCGCGGAAGTCACGCACGCGCGGCAGCGCAATGGTGATGAAGCGGTCGAGGAACTCATACATGCGGACTTTGCGCAGCGTCACCTTGGTGCCGATGGCGAGGTTTTCACGGATCTTGAACTGGGCGATGGCTTTCCGCGACTTGGTGATCACCGGCTTTTGGCCCGCGATCTTTTCAAGTTCGGAGGCCGCCACGTTGACGAGCTTTGAATCGGTTGTCGCTTCGCCAACGCCCATGTTCAGGACGATCTTGGTGACCTTCGGCACTTCCATGAAATTCTTGTAGCCGAACTGCTTGATCATCGCAGGCTTCACAACGTCTTCGTAATGCTTGCGCAGGCGCGGCACATAGTTT
>JANOXA010000065.1:0-20432 GCA_031418195.1 Hyphomicrobiales bacterium
CCCAACAACACGTGTCCGAAGATCAATTGAGTAAGCTCTAGCCATAACTGCCGCCTCCAAGCCCGGCAGACAGCTTGAATCACTTTAAAACTGATTTGGGAATCCCTCTCGATTCAGACAGTTCGGAAAACGCTCTAATTAACTTGTCCGGTTTTGGTAGCACATCATATGTCCGCTTCTTCTTCCTTTGTTCTGCTGTGGGACTGTGGGCAAGACGCTTTCTTGTCTTGTCCACATTTCCACAGCCCGGGGTTACCGGCATTGCAATTGGTTGCTGAGCGGATTCAAGCGGCCTTTTGGTCTGGCATGATGGTTCCCTTGTTGCCGTAGCGGCCAATACATCGCGGGCCGTGGAAGATGGCGGGGCTTCCGTCGGTGTAGTGGCGCACCTTGACCTTGGCCTTGATGAGATGAGCCGGGATCGGGCTTTCGGGGATTTGCAGCTTGAGGCGGTTGAACGACAGACATTTGTCATGGCCGACCATGCGATCTTCCTGGACGCAGGGGATCTCGTTCAGATCGACGCCCGCAACGGCGACAAAGGCCGACTCCTGCTGCTCCGGGACAACCGCGAAACGGGCATTGTGGGCGGCAATATAGACGTAGCCTTGGTCCAGGTATAGCCCCAGGAAAACCGGTGGTTGGCCACCAGATGTTCGTGGAAATGTTTGGCCGTGAAACCCTGACAGCGCTCCCGGACCAACGCCTCAACTCCGACGTCTCATAGCGGTTCAACACACTCGTAAACCTGGTCATTCGCACAACCTCAAGGGCTTCAGTCCGGCGCATCCCGTCTCTCCTCAAAAGGGCAGTTCACCAGACAGATCGTGTGCTACCTAATCCGGACATATCGTGTGCTACCGACAGCGGTGAAGTTTAAACTTTACTTAAACCGACTGGTCGGGATATTAAATCTATGGACACGAACATTGCCATAGTTTTCAAGCCCGAAAGCGCCCGCACAAAGTTGCTGAACGTAGCACTGAGCGTCGTCCGCGCCAAAGGGTATTCGGCCACGTCAGTCGATGAGCTTTGTGCAGCTGCGGACGTGAGCAAGGGCTCTTTCTTTCACAACTTCCCATCCAAAGAATCCTTGGGCGTTGAGGCAATAAAATATTGGTCGGACACGACGAGCCGACTATTTGAATCCGCCCCCTATCATCAGCATGTTGACCCGCTTGATCGTGTGCTTGGCTATATTGATTTTCGTTCGGCATTGATTGATGGCCCTGTCGAAGCCTTCACCTGCCTTGTCGGAACAATGGTTCAAGAGGCCTATGGCTCAAGTGATGCGATTCGTGCTGCGTACGATGCCAGTATTTCGGGTCACGCACAAATACTTGAAAGCGATATTTCAGAGGCACTCACCGCACGCAGGATCCCAGACGTGACCGCGCAAAGCCTCGCCCTCCACACCCAAGCCGTTCTGCAAGGGGCGTTCATTCTCGCCAAAGCGAGAAGCGGGCCTGATGCAGCCCGCTAGAGTGTCGCGTATTTAAAGCGCTATTTCGAGATGCTTTTTATCACCAAGTAAAAATGAAAGGAAAAAATCATGGCCGACAGAACAGCTGTAAAAGTCCCTTCCAATATCGAACCAATGCCAATCCCGACCCAATCTATCTGGGTAGGTCGAGTCCTGAGCGGACTGGTCGTGGCTTTCTTGCTTTTTGACGGGGCGATAAAACTCTTACCTGCCCAGGTGGTGCTCGACACGATCAAAGAACTCGGATGGCCGAATGATATTGGAACTGCCAGATTGTTGGGATCGCTCACGATCGCATCTGCAATTCTTTATGCTATTCCGCGCACGTCCGTGCTTGGTGCAATTTTGCTGACTGGCTATCTTGGTGGCGCGGTCGCCACGCACGTGCGGATTGGAAGTCCACTTTTTACCCACATACTGTTTGGTGTTTATCTGGCTGTGATGCTTTGGGGCGGGTTGTGGCTGCGTAATCCACTTTTGCGCGCCATACTTCCTGTTCATTCGTCAAGATAAGCCCTACATCATCAACAATAATGAGTTGTGCACTTCAGAAGGAAAATCCGTTGTGGCAAAAGCAGTCATCAAAGGACCCGCGTCTTACTTTCCATCCATCGAGAAGAAATACGGTCGCCCTGTAACTGCGTGGCAAGCGCTGGTGCGCAAGCACTACCCAGCAACGCACATGGAACTTGTCGCGATGTTGAAGTGTGAACACGGCATGGGTCATGGACACGCAAACGCCATCGTGGCTTATACCGTTGGACAAGACAAGAAATAGCTGACTCGATGGAACCTGGTGGGGCTCGCGACATGTTTCTTTCCGGCCCTTAGCGACACATCGTGCGATCAGGCTTTTCGGCCGCTATTGTTTCGATTGCAGACAAAATACAGCCCGCGTCAACGACGCGCCCCTGAAATTCAAACTGACCCACTACTGGTTTTTTCCAACTCAAATCCGGGTTCCGCCGCGGTTCCAGCCGCGGCCGCCGTCGCCAAAAGCTTCCCAGCCGGTTTCAGTCACGACAACTGTGTCTTCAAGTTTGATGTAGCCGCGTCTCGGGTGGGGAAGTGTTGTTTCAATGGAAAGGACCATGCCTGCTTCAAGTGGCCGTTCAGCGTCTTCGCCGGGGTAAGGGACAGGCCCGCTGCTGGTCAGGCGGGGGGCTTCGTGGGGGATCAACCCCATGCCATGGGCGACAAAATGGGTGATGGCCTTGTCGGGAAGTCGGCCAACGGCCTTGATCCCGGCGTCATTGACTTCACGACCAAGGGCACCTGCACGAATGGGTTTACGAGCGGCCTGCTGCACCTCTTCGATCCCGCCAAGCAGATCAACAAGTTCTGCATCAGGTTCTCCCTGGATGGCCATTCTGCAGAGGTCGCCGATATAGCCGCCATAATTGCCGCCAGAGTCGAGTGTGATGATGCCGCCCTGTTCCCAGCGATTGCTTGATGGTGCCCGGTTGTGACTGGTGCCTGCGGTGACCAGACAATACTCGAAAGCCAGGTCGCGACTTTCTTCTTCGCGGCGCAGCGCATCGAACAGTTGCTGCGTTGTGGTTCCCGGACCATGGGTTGCGATGACTTCAAGCATCGAGTCAACCACAAGCTCAGAGGCTTTTCGCAACAGGTCCAGTTCAGTTGGCGTCTTGCAGGCACGTAGCCTTTCCAACGGATAGAGTGCTTCGCGGAACTCGATGTTTTCCGAAACTGAAGCAAGCGCCTTCTCGACATCTGACGGCAGGAAACTGAATTCAAGACCAATGCGGCGAATGTTCAGGCCCGACTTGGCAATGTGTTCATGCACAAGCCTTGCCGTGTCGAGACCTGTCCATGACGAGAAGGCAACATGCGGCACCCAGAGGCGGTTGTTTTCGCGCTCAAATATTTCCATGCCATTGCCAACATAGAGCGTCAGGTCTGGCCTGCCCTTGAAATAGACGACCGCCGGCACATAGCGTCCCAATCCGATGGCATCGAAGCGGTCAAAAAAGAAGAAAGTATAGCCACCCATAAGGTATCGAACGTTATGGCGCGACGTTGCCACCACAACATCAAGCCCCGCGTCGTCCATGAGATGGTCGAGCAATCTTGCATCAAATGGCGCTCCTTCTTGCTTGCCATTTGAAGGAGCATTCCAGCGTGTATCAATCGTTGTCATTGATTTTAACTCCCCGTCAGCGGAAAACGAAGGTTAACGCAAGATGGCCAATGTGCAAATTGTTTGTCTTGAAATGCCGACCGGGCGAAGGCGTGGCTAAAAATACCACTCCATTGCCACAGTCAGCCATTAGCCTGGTCGGCAATCAACCCAGCAACGTCAACTCGCGGTTGACCGGGCAATCCTTGACTTGCGCGTTCTCGATGATGCCGAGTTCCATTCCTTTGGCACCCTTGAACCATTGACCACCCACAAGCGCCGTCTTGGCGATGTTGGGCACCGGACCTTTCGAGAAGTTGATATTTCCAACAACAGAATTGTAGTCGGTGGCCTTCAATGCATCTCGAACACTTGCCGCATCCAGAGGATTTGTTGACGTACGCAGCGCATTGATGGCAACTTCAAACAGCGAGTGCTTGAATGCCAGTGGCATTGTCCACGGTCGACTCGCCGTTTTCTCATACTCATCAGCCAATTCCTTTGACGACTGCTTGGTGAGACCGGATGAGAACGGGTGATAGGGTGACCACCAGACTTCAGTTGTCAGGCCCTCGCCACGATCCCCAAGTGCACTGACCGCCTGGGGAAACTCCAGTGCCTTGGGCATGCTGACAATCTTTGGCTTGAAGCCCTGTTGTGCAGCCTGCGACCAGAAATTCGCAAAGATGGGAGGTGGTACGACGCCAGTGAGAATTTCTGCACCCGCAGCTTTGAAAGCTGTAATCTGAGATGTGAAATCTTCTGCGCCAAGGTCAAATCGGCCCGTGTCAACATATTGGAAAACGCCTGCAGCCGGGAAACCGAGCTTTGCATCGCCAAAGGCATTGCCATCTGAATCATTGGGCCAGAGCGCGCCCACCACGCCGTTGTTTGGTTTCAGTTTCCAGATGTTGTGAGAAACGGCAACAAGGTCTTCGAGCCCCCAGAAAAAGTGGTAGGTCCAGTTGAAGCCTTTTGCAGGATCGCCACCGCGGCCAAAGAAGTGTGGCTGCCATGGTGTGTCGTTGGTGAGGCAGGGCACTTCCGCCAATTCTGCTGCACTGGCCACCGGGTTGGTGGTGTCTGGCGTTGCGGTTGCCAGCAGAAGATTGACTTTATCACTATTGATGAGTTCGTTCGCAACTTCTGCCGCGCGGTTTGGGTTCGACTGGGAGTCTCTGACGACAAACTCAATCGCATATTTTTTTCCTCCTGCTTCAATCTGACCGCCTGTGGCTTTCATCACTTGATCGATGGCAAACTGGTCAGGTTCCGAAAATACAGCCAAAGGGCCGGTCTGCGGCGACACGAAACCGATTTTGATGGTTTCGGACGCGTAGGCTGCGGGTGCGAACACACCGCCGCTGGCGGCTGTGGCTGCAAGTGCGCCGGAGCCCTTGAGTATTTGCCTGCGATTGAGTTTCATTGTTGTTTCCTCCTGTTGTAGTGTCAGCCGATTGTCACGCGGTCCCGACGAACGATGGATTCGGGGGCACCTTTCTTGTTGGGCTGCAGTTCAAAATCGAATGTGATCTCATTGAACGGGCCATCCAGTTTCAATTCCGCGATGCGAGCCTTGTCCTTGACACGGTGCACATCAGCCACAAGTTCATCGCGGGTGGCGAAGGCAAAATCGTCATAGGTCAAAGGATCACCCGCAAGGTTGAACTGTGTTGTCAATTGGCGGTGGCCTTTGGCCGAAACGAAATAATGCACATGCGAAGGCCGCTTGGCATGGCGACCGAGTTTCTTGAGCAAAGTCTCGGTGGGGCCACCCGGAGGACAGCCGTAACCGACGGGCATAATGGTTCGATAGCTGTAGCGGCCTTCAGCGTCGGTGCGGATACGGCGGCGCAAATTGTATTTCGATTGTGACGGATCGAAGTGCGAATAATTGCCCATCGAATTGGCGTGCCATACATCCACCACGGCATTGGCCAAGGGTTTGCCCATATTGTTGGTGATGCATCCTGACACCATCAGCACATCGGCTTTGTCAGTGCCGTCATCAAGCCGGGCGTAGCCATCGGAAAGCGGAGCGCCTGCGATATATAGCGGGCCTTCGATGGTGCGAGGTGTGCCACCTTTGAGACCCGCTTTCGCGTCTGCAGCATCCTGCAACAGATCGATGAAGTGTTCGATGCCAAGTCCAGGTGTGAGAAGACCAGCTTCACGCCCAAGACCACCGAAGTAGGACACCGCCGACCATGCCTCATCGGGCGTGACCTTGAAATCCTGCATGGTCTTGAACAGATCAAGCAGAATGCGATTGGTAATGGCTTGTAGGCGTTTGTCACCTTTCTTGCCGCCGAGGCCACTTGCCTTTTTGGCAAGGGCTTTCATGGTTTTGTCTTCTACCTTTGTCGGTGCTTTTTTAGTTGTGGGTTTTGCCATTGTATCCTCCTGAAATGTCATGTGTCGTCATCGCGTATTGAAGAGGTGTGCCGGCACAGTGCCGTCACTTGCATTTTCATGAACGGGAAAAACGGAAGCGATGTGAGAATGTCATGCAGCTCGCTTGCATCGCTGACGTCAAAGATAGAGTAATTTTCGTAGTTGCCCGCAATGCGCCAGAGATGCCGCCATTTGCCTTCGTGCATCAGCTCTTGTGCGCGGGCTTTCTCTGCGGTCTTCAGTTGCTCAAATGCATCCTTGGCCAGCCCCTGCGGCGGAGATACAACCATGTGAACATGAAACAGCATCGATCAGTTGCTCCCGGCCTTGAGGGCAGCAACTGATTTCAATATGCGCGACTTGTCCCGACGGTAATGAGCGAGTTTGTCTTCATCGATGTCAACGCCCAAACCAGGACGATCAGGGACGGCAATACCGAAATTGCTGTAGGTCGGTCGTTCCTGAACAATGTCATCCTTCAAAAGCATGGGACCAAACAGTTCTGTTCCAAACGGAAATGCTTGTGGCAACGATGCGAATACGTGCAGCGACGCCACCGTTCCGATGGTCCCTTCCAGCATTGTTCCACCGTAAAGTGCCAAACCCCCGGCATGGGCTATGGCTGCAACAGTTTTGGTTGCTGATGGTCCGCCTGCCTTGGCAATTTTCAGGGCCACAACATCTGCTGCATGACACTTGGCAAAAGCAAATGCCTCATGTGCAGTAGACACAGCTTCATCTGCCATAATGGCCACATCAAAGCGGGTTGCAAGTCGCGCCATACCTTCAAGGTTGGTCTTGGGCAGAGGCTGCTCAATCAGGCAAACCCCGACCGCTTCAAGAGCAGCAATCGCCCGCGTCGCTGTCAATTCATCCCAAGCCTGATTGGCATCAACCCGCAACGTGCCACGACCTGCGACAGCCTTTGCAATTTTAGCAACGTGCTCAATATCACTTTCAATGGCCCGGCTGCCAAGTTTGATCTTGAACCCGCGATGCAGTTTTTGCGCGAGTACGCGCTCCGCTTCTTCAATGTCCTTGCCAGTGTCTCCTGAGGCCAATCCCCAAATACACTCCATGGCATCCGTCTGCCGACCGCCCAGCAGTTGATGCACGGGAACGCCAAGTGTCTTGCCAGACAGGTCCAAAAGAGCCGTTTCAAGAGCCGATTTGGCCAGGCGGTTGGCCACGACATGACGTTCAACTTCGGCCATGATGTGATTCACATGACAAGGGTCAAGGCCTGCAACGACAGGTGCAATGTAATTGTCCAATGCGGATTTTATGCTTTCAGGCGATTCCTCGCCGTAAGACAACCCGCCAATCGTTGTTGCTTCCCCAAGGCCTTCCAACCCGGTATCTGTCTGTACCCGAAGCACAACCAAGGTCTGTTGCATGACGGTTTGCCGCGCCAGCTTGTGAGCCCGGATGGTTGGCAGATCGACAATAATAGACTCGAGCGAAACAATCTTCATGCGGCCATACTGCGGCAAGAACCTATTTCGAGTCCAAGATTGACTGGGTCTGATATAATACTTTAAAGGTATGATATGGATCTGAAGCAACTCCGCTATTTCAGTGCCGTGTGTGAAGCGAAGAGCTTTGTGCATGCGGCTGAGCGCATCAACATGGCGCAGCCGCCATTGAGCCGCAGCATTCAAAATCTTGAACTTGAAATTGGGGTCACACTCATTGATCGCACTGTGCGGCCTTTGGAACTGACTGAGGCGGGGCGTTTTCTTTATGAACAGGGCCAGCAGCTTCTGCAACGTGCCGAGGAAGTCAAACTGGCGACACGGGCACTTGGCAAAACCAAACGCCAGTACTTCAATATCGGATTTGTCGGTTCAACACTCTACGGTTTTCTTCCCAGCATCATTCGCCGGTTCAAGGTCGACTTTCCGGACGTTGCAATCGGATTGAGTGAAATGATTACCTTGCAGCAGCAGGAAGCCTTGCTAACGCGCCGGATTGATGTGGGATTTGGTCGGCTTGAACTTGCCGACCATCCAGATATCGAACGCCGCAGGTTGTTGAATGAACCGCTGGTTTTGGCTGTTCCAAGAGACCACAAATTGCGCAATGCCTCAACCGTTTGGCTGGAGCAGGTCGCGAAAGAACCCTTCATCCTCTACCCCAGCAAGCCAAGGCCCAGTTTCGCTGATCAGGTTCTAGACTTGTTCAACAGGCATAAGCTCAAACCCCAAATTGTTCTGGAAGCCAATGAAATTCAGACAGCTCTTGGACTAGTGGCCGCAGATATTGGCGTGACGCTTGTCCCGCAGTCGGTTTCTCGTTTGCGTCTGGGGGACGTGGCTTTTCTGACACTTGCAGATTCTGAAATCATGTCTCCCGTCATCATGGGTTTCCGTCGCGACAATCAAACAAACTTGCTGGCAGCGATCATGAGCTATGCCGAAATGGAGCTGCGCCAAGCGGCGGAGGGAATACCGGACGTGAGTACACTGTCAACAACCGGGTCGAAGTATTAGGAGAATGCAATGAACTCATTTCAGAACGGTGATGCGTTCATTCATTTTGAGGCAACTGAAATTCTCACCACTCGTCAAACACTGGTGTTTGTGAATTCCCTCGGGACCGACTTCTGGATTTGGCATAAAGTTGCCAGGTTGTTGGGCTCCGGGTTCAACATCATTCTTCATGACAAACGCGGACATGGCCTTGCAACATTCGGCACAGCACCACACCGCATCGAGACATAGGCGAAGGACCTCGCAGCCCCCTTGGATAAATCTGCTCGTTCTCTTGAATGCCGTCAGACTTCGCCGCCAAGATACAGCGCTCTGACGCGATCATCCTTCAGCAGCTCAGCTGATTTTCCTGAAAGGGCGATGCTTCCCGTTGTCAGGGCATAGGCACGTTGCGAAATGCGGAGCGCCATGCGGGAATTTTGTTCGACCAGTAATACGCTCACCTTTTCGTCACGATTGATAGCGACGATTGACCGCGCGATATCCTGCACAAGTTTAGGAGCGACACCGAGCGACGGTTCATCCAGCAGCAACAATTTTGGCTTCGCCATAAGCGCTCGCCCGATGACCATCATTTGCTGTTCGCCGCCACTCATGGTTCCTGCTGCTTGCGAATATCGTTCTTTCAAACGCGGGAAACGGCCCAGCACCATTTCCAGTGTGCGGGCAATATCGGCCTTGTCGCTTCGCGTGAAAGCACCCATCAGCAAGTTGTCCTTGACGGTCATGTAAGGAAATACGCGGCGACCTTCGGGCACCATGGCGATACCTGCCCTTACGAGTTCCGCCGGATTGGCTCCATCAATCCGCTTGCCGTTATAATAGATCTCGCCAGATTTTATTTTTCGAAGTCCTGTGATGGCGCGGAGGATGGAGGACTTTCCAGCACCATTTGCCCCGATGAGCGCAACTGTCTCCCCTTCATTGACATTGAGTGACACACCTTTGAGGGCATAGACATGGTCGTAATAGAGTTTGACATTTTTGAAGTCGAGAATATGGTTCATGGTCAAAGTCCAATCGCCTCGTCTTCGACACCTAGATAGGCTTCGATGACGCGAGGATTATTCTGGATTTCGGCAGGCGTGCCTTCGGCAATTTTCTCGCCAAAATTCAGTACGACAATGCGATCCGATATTTTCATGACGGCTGGCATGTCATGTTCAACCAGAAGCACCGTCAATCCCCTATCCCGCAGTTTTCGAACCATGGCCACGGCCTTCATGGTTTCATCATGGTTCATGCCGGCAAAAGGTTCGTCGAGAAGCAAAATGGTGGGGCTGGTGGCGAGGCCTATGGCAATACCAAGTGCGCGCAAATGGCCGTGGGGCAAATTCTTGGCAACCTCATGTGCAATTGCATTGAGGCCAAGAAACCCCAGGATTTCATCGGCAGATGACCCAAAATCCGCTTCATCTTGCCTTGCTGCGTTTGTTCCGAAGAAATATCCCAGCAGTGAAGCCTTCGAGCGCAGATGATGGGCGATGATGACATTGTCACGCACGGTCATGTTGCGAAAGATGGTGGTCTCCTGGAATGTGCGCACCACACCTTTGCGCGCAGCAATATGCGGTGCCAGGTTTGAAATCCGTTCACCCTTGAACGTGACTTCTCCCGACGTGGGCTTCAGGAATGAGGAAATCAGTTTGAACAGGGTTGATTTGCCAGCGCCATTGGGGCCGATGACGGAAAGGATTTCTTTTTCGTTCACAACAAAACTGACGTCGTTCACGGCGGTGAGGCCGCCGAAGCGCTTTGTCATACCTTTGACTTCGAGAATGTGCGCCATGCGTTAACCCTTCTTCCAGAGTGAACGCAGGCTCAGGATACCGTTGGGCAAAACCAGCATCAGGATGATCATCAAGGTTGAATAGATCAGCAGTTGGAATTTGCCTGTTTCGAACAAAAGGTTCCAGCCGAAATACAATACCAGTGTTCCAAGCATCGGCCCGAAGACATAGCCAAGGCCTCCAAGGAAGCAGTTGAGCATGAAGTTAACGGAGTCAGTCACGGTGAAGCTGGAGGGGTAAACCGACTGGGTGGCGGCCACAAATACAGCTCCACTGATGCCGCCCAGGAAAGATGAAATGGCGTAGGCGATGAGTCGCAAATAAGAAATGTTCACGCCAATCGATGACGCAAGTTCCTCATTCTGTTGCAGTGACATGCAGATATGGCCGATGCGTGAATTCACCAGCCGATACATGCCCGCGAAACACAGGGTCATCAGGACAGCCGCCAAATAATAAAACGCAATGCGCGGATTCTCCATGCCGGCAAAATCAGGTATGATTGTGATACCAAACAGGGACAGGGCGCCGGGCAACGGAATGCTGGTGATGCCCTTGGCGCCGCTGGTAATCGGCAACGCCAACGCGAGCAGCCGTGTGACTTCAGTCAGAACCAGGGTGACCATGGCAAAGTAAACGCCCCGCAACCTCAGAATCGGAAATCCGATCAGCATGCTGGCAATAGCACAGAAAATGCCTGCAAGGGGGAGCGTCCACCAAAATGACATACCGTAGGTCATCACCAGGACAGCAGAGACATAACCCCCCATGAGGGCATAGGCGCCTTGGCCAATATTGATGCGGCCAATAAAAAATGTCAGCCATACGCCGGCACTGGCAATTGACAGCAATGCTACGGAGGTAAGCGTATAGTAAAAGTCCTTGCGGCCCGTTACGCCGATGAGCAGTGGCACAATCACAAAGACAGCCAGCAGGAAGACTACGGCGGCGCTGATTTTCTGGGTCTTCGTCATCATCAACTCACCCCCAAGGCTTGCCCATCAGGCCGTTGGGCCTGATGCTGAGGAACACCATCAGTGTCGCAAAAATCACGAGATAGGTGACGTCGCCATATTCACGCAGAACAGTGAGGCCTACAGACTCCATCATGCCGAGAATAAAACCGCCCGCGATGGCACCGCCAACAACACCCGCACCGCCGATCATGATCATGGTGAAGGCCTTGATTGAGATGGGGCCGCCGATGCCCGCATTGACGCCAGTGATGGTCACCAGCAATCCACCCGTGATACCCGCCAACATCGCACCCAAGGCAAATCCCAGCATGGTGTAGCGCTCAACTTCAACACCCATCAATTGCGCGGCAACACGATCTTGTGCAAGGGCTCGCATGGCACGACCCGGCTTGGTGTATTTCATCAAAAGTATAAACCCGATGATAAAAATTGCGGCGATCAATCCAACGAGAAGGCGATCATAGGGAAGTATGATTCCAAAATCATTGAACACGCCCTTGACGATTTTAGGTACGCCGCGCTGCTTTTCGCCAAATACAAGCAGGATAACAGCATCGAAAAAGAAGGCCGTGGCAGCAGCCAGCAACATGGTGCTTTCTTCGCGATGACTTCGCTTGATAACGGTCCGGAACAAATAGCGCTCCATCAAACCGCCAATGACGAACAGCGTGGCACCTGAAGCAATCACTGCCAAGGGAAACGGAAGTCCCAATTGGCCATAGACCGCATATGTGATAAATCCACCGAGTACATACATTTGGCCATGGGCAAAATTGAGCACATTCATCAGGCCGAAAATAAGCGTCAGGCCAAGTGCGATGAGCGCATATTGCGCACCCAGATAAAGTCCGTTGGCTATTACCTGCTCCATGGTGCCACCTCGCCCCAATTTGACAAAAGAAGGCCTGACTTTTGGTCAGGCCCTCCGGCTGGTTGATGGGAGGTTAGTCAACCGTTCCGACGAACAGGGTTTGGAAAGCACCGTCCTTGTATTCGTTTACAACCATTGGAACAGAAACCTGACGCTTCTGGCCAAATGACGTTGATCCCACGTAGCTCAGCTTTGCATCGCCCTTGAGATAAGGGTTGGGTGCCGAGAACGTGTCCATGGTTTTCTTGAATTCCTCGACATTGTCGATTGCTGCCGGATTGGCCTTCAGCGTTTCGAGAATGTAGTCGAGAGCATAAACCTTGGTGTTGGACTCGTCGTTATATTCACCGAACATTTCGGTGTATTTGGCAACAAATGCCTTCATCTGGTCAGAGGCGATTTCCGGCGTGGAAGCACCACCAACCGAGATGAAGCCATTGGCCAACTCACCAGCACCTTCGGCCAAAACCTTGGCATCTTGAGCCGTCTCGGTGGAGATCAGGCCTTCGTAGCCAAGTTCACGGGCCGAGCGGATTAACAACGGCGCGTTGCCGGGTGCCACACCTGACAAAACCAACAAGTCTGGTTTCAGCGCAACAATCGGCGTCAACACCGGTGTGAAGTCACGCGTGTCGTTCTGGTAAGTATCGTTTGCAGCAACAACTTCAAGCCCGAGCGCCTTGGCGGCAGCAACGCCACCATCACGCTGGCTCAGCGGATCAGATTCGTTGGCCGCAACAAATGCTACTTTTTTTACACCCTTCTTTTCCATCAAATATTTGTAGATGGCCGGTCCCGATTGATAGTTGGCAATCATGCCCAACACGGCGTTGGAGGCCGGTGCGGTGTAAAGTTCCTTGGGAAAGGCATAGGGGAAATAGATGATGCCATTCTTTTCCGCGACCGGGCGGACGGCTGCCGCACCGTCATCAACGTTTGGACCTACAACATAGTGGATGCCTTCCTGGGCCATCTTTTCCATGCCTTCAACGGCACGCTTTGGATCTTTCTGATCGTCAAAGGTGACAATTTTGATCATATAGGTCTTGTCGCCAATCTTTACGCCGCCTGCGGCGTTATAAATTGCTTCCAGTGTTTGCATGGAACGCACGTTGGACGTACCCCAGGCAGCGGCTGGTCCGCTGGTGACACCAACAAACCCGATCTTCAGTTCGTCGGCCGCATGCGCCGTCAGCGATCCGGCAGCCAACGCAAATATGGCAGCTGATCCGAGCAAAGTGCGGCGGGTAAGTTTTGCAAAGTCTTTCATTTGGTCCTCCTGTTTGAAATCGTTGTCATCCCGTTACTTTCGGCAGCCTCTCGCCCCCTTTGGAAGGGATCTTCAAGCCACAGAACTGCAAAGAGATTGGACTTAAAAACAATTTCATGCAATGAAAAAACAAGATTGTATACAGTTGGCGCGAGAACAGGCTGACTGCCGATTTGTTATGCGTCATTTGGTCGAGTTTCAGGCAATTTGCCTGTCGCAAGGTGAAAGCTATGAAAATCAAAGTCATAAACCCCAACACGACGTCTTCGATGACTGAAACGATTGCCCTTGCGGCCCGGGCTGTTGCTGCACCAGGGACCGAGATCATCGCTGCCACCTCAAAGTCGGGAGCAGCCTCAATTGAGGGGCATTACGATGAAGCCATGAGCATTGTAGGGCTCGTTGATGCCATCAGCGAAATGCCCGAGGCAGATGCCTACATCATTGCATGCTTTGGTGATCCGGGCTTGCTGGCGGCGCGGGAAATTGCGGCAGGCCCGGTGTTGGGCATTGCTGAAGCGGCCATGCATGCGGCCAGTTTCATCGCGACAGGATTTTCGGTTGTGACGACATTGGAGCGGACACGCATTATTGCTGAACACCTCGTCAGAAACTACGGCATGGAACATCATTGTCGCCGCGTGCGGGCCACCGATATCCCGGTCCTTGAACTGGAAAACCCAAATTCAAATGCACGGGCCATGATCCTGGCAGAATGCGAACGGGCCATTGTCGAAGATGGTTCCGGCGCCATCGTGTTGGGCTGCGCCGGCATGGCAGATCTGAACCAGTTTCTTGAAGAAAAGCTCGGCGTACCGGTGATTGACGGTGTGACAGCGGCGGTCAAATTTGCCGAAGCTCTCGTGGGTCTTGGACTCAAGACCAGCAAACGTGGTGACTTGGCCTACCCGCTTCACAAACCGTACAGGGGCAGTCTCGCAGCCTATGCGCCACGCCCACGTGCAATTGGTTTTCTTCAACCCCGGTGAGCCGACCCGTTTAGCTTTTGCGCCCCGCAACGCGCTTGGAAAACAGGCTCTGGAAATCGGGTGCCTCGGCATGAGATGTAAGGTCGATCTGTGCTTCAATATGGCGCAAGTGGTGCTCCATGAATTCGACGGACTTTTTTGCATCGCGCAATGTCATGGCATTGCTGATCTCGAGATGTTCAGTGTGCGAACACGGCACAGCACCCGGTGACTCATAGAGTGCTATGATCAACGACGTGCGAGAGACGAGTTCTGCCAGGAACCCTTCAAGCACAGCGTTCTTCGCCAAGGCCGCCAGCTGCCTGTGGAATTCGCCCGACAATTTGAGCCGCTCTGATTTTCGTCCGCGTGCATGGGCTTGCTGCTCAAGCTTCGACAGCTTCACAAGATTTTTCAGTTCCGCATCGGAGGCGGAGCGCACAGCACTTTCCACAAGAATGCGCTCGATTGCGCGTCTTGCCTCAAATACCTCGCGGGCCTCTTCGGCACTTGGCTTGGCCACCGAAGCGCCTTTGTTTGGAACAATATCAACAAGCTTCTGGTGCGAAAGCTGTTGCAGCACTTTACGTACAACTGTCCGACTCACTGCAAATGCTTTGGCCAAATTGTCTTCAAGAAGAGCCGTGCCAGGTGGAATATGATGATCTATAATCGCAGCATAAAGTTGGGCATGAACCCGTTGATCTGTCAGGCCGGAACGTTCGACTTTGGGGGCAGTCGGTTTGAACTTCTTGTTGGTAGGGGGTCGATTGGCTGACATGTGTGATCCCGCACGTTTGGCGCTGCTCATTACGTTCTGACAATAACTGAAACGCACAAAGAACTGGGCAAAATTAATGGCTTCCATTCTGATTGCCATCCGATTCGCAGAATTGAAATCCAAAACAATTCAACTCGGTATCCATGAAACCGGCTCAGCTCATTCAGGTGTTTCTTGGTAAACTCGTGAATTGCACGGTTTCAATCAAACATGGACTACGAATCCATGGGTCAGTGGTTCGAATTGTTTCGGGCGCGCGATCTCCATTTCATGATCGACTCATTGCCTCATTTTTATGGAGCAAAGTGTCTTCAAATCCAGGGGTTGTTCAGCCCGATCCTGTCGGCCAGATATTTTGCATCATTCCACACTCCCCAGATGAATGACGACGAGCGGTTGGAGAGCCAGGGCAGGCCGAGGAAATACAGGCCGGGCACGTCTGCGACGCCGCGTTGATGTTTGGGGCGGCCTTGTGCGTCAAAGGTGTTGAGCTTGACCCAGGCGAAGTCTTGCGTGAACCCCGTGGCCCAGATGATGGATGTGATGTTTGCGGCCTTCATATCAAGTTGCAAAATCGGGTTCACCACACACTCAGGATCGGCGGGCATTGCGCGTGCCTCTGGTTCTTCTGGCATGTCCAACTTGTGTTCCAGTGCATAAGCGTCTGCGGCGGCCAGCACCGACAGGTAATTTGCGTCGCCCCGGCGAAGATTTGATTGCAGGTCGTCGGCAATCTGCAATATGCCAGCATTGAAAGACTGGGTGCGGCCCAGCAGCATCATGCCATCATGGGCGAGTTTGCGAAAATCAACCGTGTGGCCGCCGTTTGCACCACTCACTGCAATGGTGATGTGCTCCATGCCAGGTTTTGGGGCTGTGGCTTTCCAATGTCCGAGAACGCCAAGCCACCAAACATAGTCTTTGCCGCGATAAGCCCGGGGTGGTTTGTTGTGCGAGGACATGGACAGAAAAACTTTGCGGCCAGCGGCTTGCAGCTCGGCAGCAATTTGTGAACCTGATGAACCAGAGCCCGCCACCAGCACGGCACCTTCAGGCAATTGTTGGGGGTTTCGATAATCGTGGGAATGCAATTGCAGAATGCCAGCGTCAGCGGGAACAAGTTTTGGAATGAGCGGATGATGGAACGCGCCTGTGGCCAACACAACATGGTCAGCATCAATCGTGCCGGTTGAGGTTTCGGCGCGGAAACCTTTGCCGTCTGGCTTTTGTGCAAGCGACGTTACTTCAACACCACAGCGGATGGGCGCGTTGTTTTTCTTGGCATACTCGACAAAATAATCCGCCACTTTTTCCTTTGGCGCAAATTCGTCAGGGCCAACGGTGCTGAATTCCATGTTGGGAAAACGGTCGTGCCAGGCCGGGCCATTTGCCACCAGCGAGTCCCAGCGGCCTGTGCGCCAGCATTCAGCGATGCGGCTTTTTTCCAGCACCAGATGTGGGATGCCAGCAAGGCTCAGATGCTCGCTCATGGCCACACCTGCTTGTCCGGCACCAATCACCAGCGTGGCGACATTTTCGTGTTGCATATTCCGCTCCCACAGCATTTTCGCAGCGATCATATAGGAAGAGGCCGAGGCGACACAGAAAGATTTGATTGTCCATTGCTTCGGAAAATCCGAGGGCAGGATGGGCTTCACACGCCTCGAAGCCGTGCTAAGAAAAACCAAATGTTTTTTCAGGAGACCGCCCGTGACAACCCACACCCGCATTCGAAAATTCAACACCAAGGTCACTTATCCTGAACAGAACCTCGACAATGATTTGTGCCAGGCCGTGGTCACACGCGGCGGGCGCACGGTGTATTTGCGCGGCCAATGCCCACAGGATTTGGAGACCGGAAAAAACATCAACAGCCATGATGCAGCGGAGCAAACCCACAAGGTGATGCAGAACATCAAGCAGCTGATTGAAGAGGCGGGCGGCTCGATGCAGCATCTGGTGAAGATCGTGGTTTACATTACTGACGTTCGCAACCGCGAGGCTGTCTATCGCACCATGGGCGAATATCTGAAAGGTGTGCACCCCGTCTCAACGGGCCTTACCGTTGTGGCTTTGGCGCGGCCGGATTGGCTGGTGGAAATTGATGGCACCGCCGTGATCCCTGATGAGGACTATACCCAATGACATTTTCCATCGTCGGGCGCTGCGCCGTCACAGGCCAATTCGGCATGGCGATTTCATCATCATCCCCTGCCGTTGCTGCCCGCTGTGCCCATGTCAGGGCGGGCGTTGGTGTGGTGGCCAGCCAAAACATCACCGACCCGGAATTGGGAACGCTCACGCTGGATGCCATGGCCAGGGGGCTGTCATCCGCTGATGCCATCGCAGCCGTGTTGAAAGATCGTCTGTATACGGAATATCGTCAATTGCTCGCCGTGGACAAGCATGGAGGTGTGTCCATTCATTCGGGAAGCCACGTGCTTGGC
This sequence comes from Hyphomicrobiales bacterium, assembly GCA_031418195.1. Lineage (GTDB taxonomy): Bacteria > Pseudomonadota > Alphaproteobacteria > Rhizobiales > Aestuariivirgaceae > Aestuariivirga. The sequence goes on from JANOXA010000065.1 coordinate 17,614, forward strand.
ACATGGAGCGAAGCCAAGGGTGTGGATTGTGCTGCGGCTGGAAACCTGCTGGCCAATGCCGAGATCGCTGGCGTGATGGTCAAATGTTTCGAGACCAGACGCGGTCCATTGGCCGAGCGCTTGTTATCCGCCCTCGAAGCCGCACAAGCTGTTGGCGGCGAAGCAGGCCCCGTGCATTCGGCTGGCTTGAAAGTGGCCCATCAACTGTCGTGGCCCTACATCGAACTCCGCGCCGACTGGTCCGAAACCCCCATCGCCGATTTACGCGCCGCATGGGAAGTCTACAAACCCCAAGCGGGGGCCTATGTGCAGCGGGCGCTAGACCCGACACAGGCACCGAGTTATGGAGTGCCGGGGGATTTGTGAAGCCTCCTTATGCGTTTTGCCACTTCTTCTCCCTCCCCCTTGTGGGGAGGGCCGGGGTGGGGGTCGCTCACGCGTTTGAACAAAGGGCAGAATTCTTTCCAATTTCAGTGGTCCGAGCGACCCCCACCCTAACCCTCCCCACAAGGGGGAGGGGATTTGTGAGGGCATGAGCGCTAACGAGCAGAGCATTTTTTGACTGATCAAACTTTAGTTAATGGCCATACCTTGCGGGTTTTTAGAAAGTCGTCATTGACACGGTAGGTCTGAAAATAATCCCCAGCACCAGAGAACGCACGAATATTGTGTTTATTGTACGCGATTTTAGAAAGTTCTGAAAACACATAAACCAACCAACGCACGACTGTCAGCGCGTGATAGCGACCATATTTCTGCACAATATTAGTTTGCCCTGTTCGGATTGAAGAAGACAAAATGTCTTGAATGGCATCGCCATTTTCATTGAAGTACAGCACTGTCGAATTCTGTGACAATGACGCGTCAACAATTTTGGCCTCCGCAACGATTCGCTTCTCAATTCGCTTGCCAAAATAGTTTTCTTTGAGGATTAACTCGGCAACTTCGCTCCACCATTGCCTGATGGGTTCATTGCTGCCGGACTTTGAACCACATAAATCTTCAAAGTTCGCATAACGGCCCTTGCCCGCATCTGCAAACTCATCAAGGCATTTCACGATTTGTTTGCTGATCTCAGTTTTAGGGCGGCGGAATGTGAGATTCAATCTATGCTTCTTCGCTAGTGTGTCAGCTTTAATGATTAGCTCGCACAATTTGTGCCCAAACTTCCGCAGTTCATCAGTTGTCGGCATTTGCCCTTTATTTGATATCGCGAAATCAGCCACAACAATCAGCTTGACTAACCGTTCCAGTCCTACAGATAAGCCGAAAAATGCCGAGTAATATTCGCCTTTGTTATCAGCGTAGTTGGCCCTCCCAAGGGCAGTAGCACCCGATCCAATCAGCTGGCATGCCAAATTCGCCTCACGCCCAATCGAATGCCATTGAGGATTGTCACGCGGATCTACTCCTGCCGCCATCTTGCTGAACTCCGGTGCATCTCGGTTGTGGAAATTACTTGAATCATAATGATCAGTTTATCATGGTCGAGCGAAACCCCTATCGAAGATTTGAACCCAACCCAAAATCCGTCATTCCAAACGTCCGCTCTATCGCGGACGATTTGGAACCCCGCTTAGTCGACTACAGACATTGCTCTTCAAAAAAAAGCGGGGTTCCAGCTCGCGCTCCGCAAGGGCTACGCTTGGCTGGAATGACGGTCGTTGCTTTGAGTCCTTCCCAACCTCCCCCCAATTGCTTAGTCTCACCCTAACCCATCATGGTGGAGAGTTAGATTATGCCCCTTCGCTTTTCCCTGCGCCAACTTGAGTATTTTCAGGCGGTGGCGGAGCGTGGGTCTATTGCTGCGGCTTCGGAGAGTGTGAGTGTGTCTTCGCCTTCGATTTCGGCGGCGATTTCGCAGCTTGAGGAGGAGTTTGGCATTCAGTTGTTTGTGCGAAAACATGCGCAAGGGCTATCGTTGACGCCGGGGGGTGCGCAGTTTCTCATTCAGGTACGGCGCATCTTGCAGGAGGCGGCCAAGCTTTCAACCCTTGCCAATGATGTGACGCAAAAGGTGCGGGGGCCGCTGAATGTGGGGTGCCTGTTGTCGGTGGCACAAATTGTGCTGCCGCAGCTGCGGCGGACATTTCAAGATAAATATCCAGATGTTTTATTCCGGCAATATGAGCGTTCGCAAACCGCATTGTTTGAGGGGCTTCGCAACGCAACGCTGGATGTGGCGCTGACCTATGATTTGAATATTCCGGCTGACTTGAAGTTCAAGCCCCTGGCGACATTGCCGCCCTATGCGCTGGTGGCGGCGGATCATCCGCTGGCCAAGCAGCCTTCCGTGTCGCCACAGGAGTTGATCGACCATCCGATGGTGCTGCTCGATCTGCCGATCAGTGCAGATTATTTTTTGTCGTTTTTCGCGAACAGCGCCCACAAACCCCGTGTGGTGGAGCGCACGCAGGATTTGGCTGTGATGCAGTCACTGGTGGCAAATGGGGTTGGGTTTTCCTTCGCCAATGTGCGCCTGACAACCGAGCGTTCGCCCGATGGCAAGAAGCTGCGCTATATTCCGCTGACCGGAAATTTGCGGGCGTTACAAATTGGTTTATTGCAAACCGACAATGCCATGCCGACGTTGACGGTTGATACCTTTGCGGCATTTTGTGCTGATATGATTGCAAACTCAAAAGTGCCGGGACTTGCGCCGCGATGAAGCTGACATGAGAGTCTGACTCATAATGATTTGACATGAATTCATGCACTTGCGATTCTGCGGGTGATTTGCTGGACTGATGCAAGGTAGAGCCACGCGGTTGCGCTTTTGATGGTTCGCTCGAAGTCTTTGGCGAGGCGGCGGTTGCGTC
>JANOXA010000066.1:0-7739 GCA_031418195.1 Hyphomicrobiales bacterium
CGCAACCGCCGCCTCGCCAAAGACTTCGAGCGAACCATCAAAAGCGCAACCGCGTGGCTCTACCTTGCATCAGTCCAGCAAATCACCCGCAGAATCGCAAGTGCATGAATTCATGTCAAATCATTATGAGTCAGACTCTAACGAAATGACAACATGAAAATTAGTTCTGCAGCAACGCGATTTGAATTGATTGCAAACAACTAGGGACGCCTCCGCAATCGCGGACCGGGCTGTCGTGAACCGAGCCCATCACTTCTCACTCTAATCTTTTTAAGTTCGATGGTCTCGGCCCTTCGGGCTTCCATCCCTGGCGCAGGTTCGTCAATGTTCTGACTTGGACGGTGCTGCGCACCGACATTTTTTGAAGGTCCGACCTCGTTCGCTGGGTGGGCGGCGCTCCTTTCTAGGCCCGCTGCGGGGGGCCGCAACTGCGCAAGTTCTGTAAGCCTTCAAGGATCGACAAAGTTCTCAAGAGCGCAGTCCTCCACTGCCGTTTCGGCCTTCGGTGCGGCCCGCCTCATTCAGCGGGCCTCTTCAGTCGCAAGGCACCGCCCACCCCGCTCCGGGGTTCGGATGCGAAGGAGGGAACCGAGATGTCGAAGGCCATTGGAAGGGACAATATCTATCGTGAGATCACCGACAAGATCATTGCCGAACTTGAACGCGGTATCGTGCCATGGGTTCAGCCTTGGAGCAGCAGCAAACGGCTTTGCCCCTTGGGGCTTCCTGTCAATGGCCTGACCCGCCGCAGCTATTCTGGCATCAATATTCTGTTGTTGTGGTCTGCTCTTAAGGAAAAGGGCTTTGATTCACCCTATTGGCTGACCTTCAAACAATGCGTTGCTATCGGTGGCAGTGTCCGTAAGAGCGAACACGGAACGCATGTCTGTTTTGCTGACAAGTTTGTGCCCCAGAAGGAGCAACAGCGGGCCAAGGACGAAGGCACAGACCCGTCGGCAATCCATTTCTTGAAGCGTTACACGGTCTTTAATGCTGAGCAATGCGAGGGCTTGCCCGCTGGTTTGTTTGGCAAAGTTGAACCGCGCCGGCCCCGCGAGATTGTGCCGGAAGCCGAAGCCCTGATAGGGGCGACAGGGGCTGATTTCCGTGTTGGTGGCGATCAGGCCTTCTATGTACCGAGCGAAGATTTTATCCGTATTCCAAACCAAACAGTTTACTCCGACCAGATCAATTACTACCGCACTGCCTTCCATGAACTGGGTCATTGGACAGGCCACAAGACCCGCCTTGACCGCAGTTTGACTACCAAATTCGGAACGGTAGATTATGCTCGCGAGGAACTTGTTGCGGAGTTGGCAACCGCTTTTGTCTGCGCAAGCCTTGGCATTGTTCCCACCGTGCGCCATGCCGATTATATCGGCAATTGGCTGCAAGTCCTGAAAGAGGACGCCCGCGCCATTGTGAGGGCAGCAAGCCTTGCTTCCAAAGCTTGCGACTTCATTCTGCAATTCAGAGCGGCAGACAAAAACAATTCAGATTTGGAGCAGGCGGCATGACTGCCTCTGCTCCCATCCCCTTCGAAACCGAAGCCACATCACTAGGACCGCAAACGCTGGTTCCTGGAGTGCGACCCGTTTCGATAAAAGCGCGGCTAGAGGTGCTGGCCGCGCATCCCCTTGGTTCCAATAGGCTGCAAAAGCCCTGTGACATCGGTCTCTTTGACGATGTGGCACGGAACCAGATGGACCTGTTCAGCGCCAATTCCCCAACCCGAAAGGACCAAGATCATGGATTTGATGCATATCCCCCTGTGTGAACTTTCAATCGCCAAGACCAATGTCAGGCATGGCGTGAAGAAAGCAGACTATGAAGATTTAATCCCCAGCATCCGCCAGCGCGGCATTCTGCAACCGCTTTTGGTTCGCAAGAATGGCAAAGGCTACGAGATTGTCGCTGGGCGGCGGCGCTATCTCGCGGTGCAATCTTTGGAAAAGGAAGGCATGGAGATTGAAGCCATCCCTTGCGCCATCATGGCCAAGGGCGATGATGCGGCAGCAGTTGAAGCCTCATTGATTGAGAATATTGCCCGCCTTCCCATGGATGACATGGACCAGTTTGAAGCCTTCCAAAGATTACTCAAGGAAGGCCGCACTATCGAAGACATCGCCAATACCTTTGGCGTGACCGAGATCATGGTGAAGCGCCGCTTGGCCATTGCCAATTTATCACCCAAGATCAGGACGGCTTACCGTGCCGAGGAGATCGACGGCGAGACGCTGCGGGCACTGACCCTTGCCTCAAAGCAACAGCAAAAGGACTGGCTTCTGCTATTCGAAGACCCCGAACAACATGCACCAAAGGGAGCCAATCTCAAACGCTGGTTGCTTGGTGGTTCTCAAATCCCCATCACCAATGCCATCTTTGATATTGCCAATTACAAAGGTGAGATCGTCTCAGATTTGTTTGGCGAAGAAAGTTATTTCGCCAACCCCGACACGTTTTGGCCGCTTCAACTTGAGGCTATTACCAAACTCAAAGCCAGCTTTGAGGCCAATGGTTGGACCCGTGTTGAAGTCATGGAACAAGATCGACGATTTAACGAATGGGACTACGAGAAGACCGCCAAGAAGAAGGGAGGTGCGGTGTTTATCTCCGTTTCAGATCGTGGTGAAGTCGAAGCCCATGAGGGCTATCTCACACGTGCCGAAGTCCGCAAAGCGGAGGCGAGAGCCACGGGAACGTCAGACCCGCAAGTCAAATCCGAAAAACCGGAACTGACCAAACCGATGCAGAACTATGTTGAACTGCACAGGCTTGCCGCTGTCCGTCTCGAACTCTTGAACCATCCGCAAATTGCTTTGCGTCTTGTGCTGTCGCACATGATTGTGGGTTCAAATCTGTGGATGGTGAAGCCCGAGCCGATGAAAGCAGTAAAGCCTGAAATCGGCGCTTCTGTTGCTGCCAATCCTGCAAACGCAGCCTTCGAAGAAAGGCGCAAAGAGTTATTAGTGCTTTGCGGATTTGAAGAAGACCGCAGCGAATTGGTCAGACCCAATGGCGACGATTACAGCTTAGCCCACCTCTTTGCCCGCCTTCTCAATCTGCCCGAAGATGACATGTTGCGTCTTCTGGCCTTGGCCATGGCCGAAACCTTGGCCTGTGGCACAGCCACGGTAGAGGCCGTAGCCATGGTCACCAGCGCCACGCTTAATGACTGGCGTCCCGATGACACATTCTTTGATCTTTTGGCTGGAAAAGATGTGGTGCAAGCCATGCTGACAGACATCGCCTCCCCCGCTGTTGCCGATGGCAACAAGGGTGAAACCACCAAAGTGCAGAAGGACATTATCAAAGACTTCCTGCATGGAACAAATGGCCGTGAACATAAAATGGATTGGCTTTCGCCTTATTTTCAGTTCCCGCCCAAGTCCTACACAGAACGGGGCGGCACAAGTTGTGGCGACAGTTGGAACAGAGTTGCCGCGTTGTTTGAGAACACCAATACTTGATTGACATTGAAGATGATTGCCCCCGTGCAAATCTTGCGCGGGGGCTTTTGTTTGAGCGAAACGATTTTAGATCACAGCATATAAATCCTTGTCATCTAAACCCGCAGCCTTGCCAAAATTGCAATAGAGTTTCTTGGGTCCAAACTCAGGAGCGGCAATGGACAGTCTCACATTTCACTTGTTCGAGGTGTCGCTTTTGCGAGCTAGTCTACACCAATCTCATCCTCTTCGGTCATCATGCGAAAGTTGGATTTCGTGTCGGCGGACTTCTACATGTTGGGCAAAGTATCGATGTCGGCCTTGATGCTGGCAATGCGTAAAGTTTCCTTGCAACGTCCATCAGTTTGCTTGATCACATATCTAACAGCATTCAACATTCACCTTTTGGCTTTGCTCGAAGCTTTGTTTCTCAGGCGTGCCCTCAGAGACCTACATCTGTCCAAAGCCGGTCCCGAAACCCTGTCGCCCCAGTTTTTTCCCCGCAGCGTTGCTGCTCCTCGCGGACGCTCACGCTCCAAAAAACTGTTGTGACACGGTCCTCCACTGCGTTGCGGCCAAGGGGTTCAGGTCCATTTTGGCAGATGCACGGTCAGGCATCGCCAGAGGAACAGTCCTCGAAGCGAAACCAAATGGAGAATATCATGACTGCAATCGGATACGTAACGAAGCAAGCTGACGGACATTACAAGGGAACTTTGCGTACTGTCAGCATCAAGGCCGACATCGACATCCTGCCCAACACGCAGAAAACATCTGACACCCAACCTGACTTCCGCGTGGTGACCGAAGGCATCGAAATCGGCGCGGGCTGGACCCGCAAAGGCGAAACATCCAACAAGGAATATGTCAGCTTGTCCATCGCCGCCCCAGAGTTTGGACCAAAGAAACTCTACGCCAATCTCGGTAAAGCAGCGGGGTCAGACGACAAAGACCTCTACGCAGTGATCTGGAACCCCGCCGATTAAACAAAAGCCCCCGGGCAGGTTTTGCACGGGGGCAATCGTCTTCAGCGAAAGGCGAGTGACGATTACTCACACAACCTGCACGACTCATACTCGCCACAATTCTGAAACATTTATCAATCGTCCGCATCAGCGGATGTTTTGAAAATTGTTGTGTCTCTGTGACTTTAACCACCGCCGTGAAAACGGTGGTTGGCGGAGTTATGCCTATGCCCCAGGTCCGGTTGACCGGGACGGCTTGGGAACGGCGACTGGAGGATTATGCCTATACCGTGGGTCTGGATCGACCCGGTTTGGCATGGGAATTTTTGCGGCGCAATGCAAACTATGCTCGGGATGCGCAGGAAAATTCCAAAAGCATTCCCATTGCCAACACGAGCGCAAATGGAACACAAGTTTTCAAGCTGCACCAATTGGTCATACCAGCTGAAAAATGGGGCCTTGCAACATTTGTCAATCCAACAAAATGCGCAACCGATTGCACAATTTTCTGGCTGCCGTCGCATATGAATTCAATCATCTCCTGTTCTGCAAAAGCTTCAAACGATAATCATGCAGAGACTGTGAACTTATCTCATTTCAGGGGACATAAATCCGTTTTAGTGACCAACTCATGTGAATATGTCGTCATTCAGGATTCACGCTCCGCTGCTCGTATGATCGTAACAGGTAAAAGTTTTCTGTCTGGCGATAGCACTTTAAGTTTTAATTTTGAGGGAATTCAAAACGCACTTTCGGGCCTCATTGCCCTTCGTGAGTTAAAAAAACTCATGTGCAAATCTCAGAGTTCAGTGTCTCTGAATTGGCCATCCGACACTAAGTATCGAGACTATCTGGTTGCTTTGGATGGCTACCTTGCACAACGGTCGTATCGTGATATTGCCGAAGTTTTATATGGCTCAGATCGCGTTAAAGAGGTTTGGACTAATGAGACCCGTCATTTGAAAGACAAGGTGCGGAGGGCTGTTCAAGCTGGAATTGAATTGATGAATGGTGGCTATGTCAAACTACTGAATTGAGGTGTCGAAAACGGCCGTCGACATTTTCGACACTCCCGCCAATCATGTAGCTGCGTGACACTCCAAGCATCGCAAAGAAATGCAGGAGTAACTAAAATGATCGACACGCTTAAGACGCCATTTCTGACAGTTGAAGAGGCCGCCACCTACCTCCGCCTTAAAAAACGCACTCTCGACAATATGCGTTGGATGGGAACAGGACCGAAGTTTCGTAAACATGGCGGACGCATTTATTACCATGAAGAAGAACTCAAAGAATGGTCGCTCAATAGCCGTCGTCAATCAACGTCGGAGTATTGAGATGGCCACGAGGAATCATAAAATCTTGTTTGCAATCGCAACCGTTGGGTTTTTCTTTCTTGCGGTGAAACCACTCACTAATCCGGTGCCACTGGTCATCTGGAATGCCTCTGAAAGCGCTCCGATTGGTTGGTATATTGTTGCAAAACGTCAACCGAAAATTGGCGAAATCGGAGTCATAAAACTATCTAGTTGGGTACAACTTTATGCTTCGTCGCGTGGATATTTGCCCCAAGATGTATGGTTGTTGAAACCAATTTATGCAATCCATCCATCGATCATTTGTCGCTTCGGGTTACATATTTTTGTCGATGGAAAACAGGTCGCGAGAGCCAAGTTCACAGACAAAATGCATCGCGTTTTGCCAGTTTGGAAAGGCTGTAGTGTGCTCTCCTCGACCCAGTATTTTGTGCTGGGCCGACATCGCGATTCATTCGACAGTCGTTACTTTGGACACGTCGAACAGAGTCAAGTTGTTGGCACTGCCTTTCCACTCTCTGGTCCGTTCAAGTGAAGTTCCGGGAAGTTTGGAGTGGGTTTGGGCGGGATTTTCGGGAGGGCAAGATAAAAGGCGTTATGGTGAGGTGGTGAGAAGTCTTTGAAGAGATTGACTCGGAACACCAGTACCACAAACACCGATGCCAGTAGATGGCTGGCAATGTCTTGATATCGCCGCAGTTATCATGCAGCCTTGAATCCAGAACGCGAAGAACGATGTGCACCCCTGATTGCCACTTGATCATCTTTGCGAGGTTCTTATGTCAAACTCCTTCACACCCAAGCTTGGCCGTATTGGCTGGAAGCAAGGGACACGGCTCGACAGCTACATCAACAAGGTCACGCGCGCAGTTCACACTGCTGGCCACGTTAACGGAAGCAGGAAGAGTTCATTCTCAGGTTCGAGAATTGGCAGGGGTAGCGCCTTTGGTACACTTGCTGCAGCAGGACTCTATCCTGGTGGCCAGCGCCGCGTTATCGTCAAGGCACGCATCACCAAGTTTAAGACTGGTCAGTTGGGCGCAGCCCGTGCCCATCTCCGTTACATCCAACGAGATGGTGTTACGCCTGAAGGAGAGCCCGGTCAGCTCTATGGTCCGGAAACCGATGTGGCCAACGGCACGGCCTTTCTTGATGGATGCGGCGATGACCGCCACCAGTTCCGGCTCATCGTGTCACCAGAAGACGGCGCACAGCTGCATGACCTGAAACCCTTCATCAGGGACTTCATGGCTCAGGTCGAACGCGACCTTGAAACCAAACTCGATTGGGTGGCAGTTGATCACTACAACACAGGCCAGCCCCACACCCATATCGTCATTCGAGGCAAAGATGACCACGGCGACGATCTGATTATCACCAAGGACTACATGTCCCATGGTTTAAGGACGCGGGCACGAGAGTTCCTGACCTTGGAACTTGGCCCCGAGATTGAACACGACATGACGCTCAAACTAGCGAGAGAAGTAAATGCCGAGCGGTTCACGCGACTTGACCGTGCTCTCCTGAAACACACTGACCGAGGCTTTCTCGTGATCAGCGCTATGCCGCCCGAAGACTGGACCACCCATGCTTCGCATATGGGCAGGCTCAAAAAATTGCAGTCACTTGGCCTTGTTGAAGAAAAGCAGACGGGCGTTTGGCAAATTGGGCCCGACATCGAAACCAAGTTAAAATCTCTTGGACAGCGCGGGGATATCATCAAGACGATGCACCGCGTCATGCGTGAAACCGGTATTGACCGCCCTGCAGGCAACTTTGCCATGTTCGACACGACCAAACCCAGCAACCGGATTGTGGGTCGCGTTGCAGGCCTTGGCCTCACCGATGAAATCAATGATCGGCATTTTGGTAAGCGTTCGGTCTCACCCGCCTTGTTTGGTTTTGGCGGATGGGATTGAAGGAACGTGATTGAGACGGTGATTTTGTCGTCTCTCAAATGGTTCTGTGCCTATGTCTGGACATATCTCGAGAGATCATATCGTTGTTGA
>JANOXA010000067.1:0-10220 GCA_031418195.1 Hyphomicrobiales bacterium
CGCAACCGCCGCCTCGCCAAAGACTTCGAGCGAACCATCAAAAGCGCAACCGCGTGGCTCTACCTTGCATCAGTCCAGCAAATCACCCGCAGAATCGCAAGTGCATGAATTCATGCCAAATCATTATGAGTCAGACTCTTAGGGAAAGTCGGAGGACAACGGCCGCAACCAGTCGGCAGCCCTTGCCCCCGACGCCTCATGGGCTGAAGCAGAAGGCTTGCCATTCCAACTCTGCCTTGTTGGCCTCACCGACAACTGTGACACCGGGAAACCTGGAACAAGTTGGACTCATCACACGCACCACAATGATGAGTTCAGGTTTGCAAGCGTCAAGCATTGGCAGCGCCAACAAATCAAACAGATCGCGGTAAGCCTGATCGCCGCCACCGGGCAGCAATGGCACATTCAAATTAAACCCTCTGCCCGGACCTTCACCGCGCTGGCTGGCAGCACCAGATTCAATTGGGAAACAGTTTTCTTGGTGTAACGATATTGCCAACACGTCGGGGCGATTCAGGAAAATCGCTTCATTGCCGTTGCCGTGATGCACATCCCAGTCCAAAAACGGCAATGGGTGTGAGGCCATGTTTGATGATTGCCACTTCAACAGCAATTGCAATGTTGGCCAACATGCAAAAGCCCATCGCCATGTCACCGCCGCCAGCATGACAGATCGGTTGAACCCCAAGCAGGAAGAAATGAGACTCACCCCATCAAAGACGTGAAGCGTCATACCACGACCATGTCGTGCGATTTGTGTGGGTGAGGTTCAAACATACCGCTTTTGGGTCGGCACTCTTGTGAATATATGCAGTGATCAATGCCCTGCTCAACGGAATGACGCTTCGTAAAAACTGTATTTTGGTATTGCAACAGCAAATGGACGTGCACACGAAAGTGATGAAGCGCTATCGACGCAATGGCTTTCCGATCTTGAAAAAATCTCTCCATGGATCAAGTTGGGAGACTGCATTTCGAGTGGCATCACTGTTGATTGTGAATGACTTTGGATGAACACCTGCCTCCAAGAGTTGCCAGTCGATGGGCATGGATATGGCAGCGTCATCATTGGCGCGCAATGAGAAGGGTGCCACTGTGGTTGAACCTCGGCCGTTGCGCAGATAGTCGATGAATACTTTTCCCTTTCGGGCTTTCTTGGCAAGCGTAGCCGTATAAAGGTCTGGCGCTGATTGTGTGAGGGCATGGGCGAAATCATGCGCAAAGGTTTTGACTTCATCCCAGCGGGCCTTCGGTTTCAGCGGCACTACAACATGAAACCCCTTGCCACCCGATGTTTTCAGCAATGCCGGGAGGCCAAGTTCACCTAAGTGTTTTTTGACATCAAAAGCAGCAGCCCTCACAGGCTCAGTCCCCAGCCCTTCATCGGGGTCGAGGTCAAACACAATTTGATCAGGCGTTTCGATAGCATTGATGGTCGAACCCCAGACATGAATTTCCACGACACCCAATTGCACTAGCGCTGCGAGACCATCAAAGTTCCGTATGTAAAGGTGTTGTTGCTTGTCCACGGGATCGTCCATGGTGAAAATGGCGGGATGCATGCCGGGTGAGGCGTGTTTCTGAAAAAACTGCTGGCCGCCAATGCCGTCGGGTGCACGCAAAAGGCTCAAAGGCCGGTTGATGATGAACAGCTCCATGCGCGGCCATACGGATCCATAGTATTCGAGCAACGCCTGTTTTGAGACTTTGGCTTTCGGCCACAGCAGTTTGTCCGCATTGCTGAGTTGCACGCTTGTCGCGGGCATGGGCAATCGGGCAGGCTTTTTCTGTTTCACAGGCGTCTTTCTGTTTGATGGTGCATCCGGCACTTCTTTGACAACGTCATTTGCCGGCTTGTCTTCACGCAAGCCCTGAAACGAGGCTTGGCGCAAAATTCCGCTGTATGTCCAAGCCCGGAACTCCACTTCAGCTACAAGTTCTGGGCGCACCCAAATTGCGGTTCTTTCCGCGCGGTCCAGTCCATCAATCGTCGGTGTTTTGGTCTTGAGTTTGTCGAGTCGGCGTTTGACATCGTCACCGCTTTTGACTGAGAAACCAGTGCCCACCCGCCCGCCATATTTGAGTTTGCCATTTTCATGATAGGCCACCAGAATCGAGCGCAATCCGCGTCCCGTTGCTGCTGAGGCAAGATAGCCGATGACGACAAATTCCTGGCGCTGCGTGCATTTTGACTTGATCCAGTCAAGCGTGCGCCCACTGCGATAGGGTGCGTCGATGCGTTTAGAAATCACACCCTCAAGCCCCATGCGGCAGGCGTGGGCCAGCATGACATCTCCAGTTTCGTTAAAGTCTTCGCTGTAGCGTACGGCTGCATTGGCGGTCTGCTGCGAGAGCAATGCTGCCAGCCGCGCTTTGCGTTTTACCAGAGTTTTACTCAACCATGATGCGGTGTTGAGATGCAGGAGATCAAAAGCATAGAAAACCATCCGGTCACTGCGACTCTCGGAAAGGTCCGCTTGCAGCAGAGAGAACGATGCAACGCCCTTCGGAGAAAGCACCACCAGTTCTCCGTCGATGATGGCTTGTTTGCAGTCCAGTGCCAAAAGTTCTCGTGGAATGGCATCACCAAAGCGCGTCGTCCAGTCCAGTCCTGATCGCGTCAGCAGTTTGACTTTCCCCGATGCTATGTGGGCCTGAATGCGGTAGCCGTCAAACTTGACTTCATGGATCCAATTGTCGCCAGACGGCGGGGCGGCTTTCAACGTGGCGAGTGCGGGCGCAATGAACTGCGAAGATGGGGCAGCCTTGGACTTGGGTGGCACTTCTTTGGCCTTCAAGTTGGCCGTGGATTTTTTTCCAGCACTGATGTCTGCGATCGTAAGGCCGGACGTCACCGATTGTGGTTCGGCTTCCAGAATGTCTGTCCCCGTTGCGGCATACGCGTCTTCAGCCTTGATCAGCAGCCAATTGTCGTGCTTCTCCTTTTCGCGAGGCTTCAACCGCACGAGGTGCCAGTCGCCTTTCAGTTTCTCGCCTGCAAGCGTAAAACTGAGGTGGCCCTTTTTTATGCCAAAGTCCGCACCACCCTCCGGCGTCCAAGTTCCACGGTCCCAAACAATCACGGCACCCGCACCATAGGAACCTTCGGGAATTGTGCCTTCAAAGTCCGCATAGTCGAGAGGGTGGTCTTCGACATGGACGGCAAGCCGTTTGTCGAGAGGATCAAGACTTGGCCCGCGCGTGACGGCCCAGCACCAAAGCACCCCGTTATACTCGAGACGCAAATCATAATGCAGTCTGCGTGCATCGTGTTTGTGGATGACGAACAGACCACCGACAGATTTTGACTTTCTGCGAGCAATTACCTCGTGGCCGACGGGCTCACTTGTGTGTTTGAAATTGCGTTTCAGTCTATATCGATCAAGCTCATCTGCCATTTGTGCACTCTTGGCTATCAGCGTTAACCGACCAACTTGGCCTTCGACTTGGGCTTGACGCCTTTCACTTGGCCTCCCGTTTCTGACGCGAGGCTTTTCTTCAAGGCATCAAACAGGTTCACGACATTCGAAGGTGGTGCCGCAGACGAAACGATTGGTGGTTTCTTGCCGGACTTCTTTGCCTTGACCATCTCGAGGAGTGCTTCTTCATAGTGATCCTCAAACTTCGAGGGATCAAAGCGGCCTTTTTTCTTGTCAATGATATGACTGGCGAGATCGATCATCTCCTGATCGACCTTGACCTTGCCAATACCGTCGAAAACCGTATCGGGCTGGCGCACAGCATTGTCGTATCGCAGCGTCGTCAGCAACATGCCCTTGCCAAGCGCTTCTATCACCACCGGGCGCTCTTTACGGTACAGCACCATGCGTGCAAGGCCCGCCATCTTCTTCTCAAAAAGCGCATCCCTGATAACCGCAAAAGCTTCCTCGGAAACCTTGTCCGACGGTGCGAGGTAATAGGGCGTGTCGAGATAGATTTGCTGAATGTCAGATTTGTTAACGAAACTTTCGAGACTCAAGGTGTGTGAGGATTCGATTTTGACGGATTCAATTTCAGCATCTTCGAACAGCAGATACTTGTCGCTTTCGATTTCAAAACCCTTGACCTCGTTCTTTTCATCGACGGGTTTTCCTGTCACAGAGTCAGTGTATTGACGCGATACAGTGTTGCCAGTGGCCCGGTTGAGAATGCGGAATGAGACTTTTTCGCTTTGGGTCGTGGCGTTTGAAAGTTCCACGCCACAGGTGACCAGCGATAGCTTCAGGTAACCTTTCCATGCTGGGCGCACAGCCATCAGGCATTCCCCCCAACACTGTACTGATTGAGTGCGAATTCCTCTGCGTAGTTCAAATCCTCGCGCGTAATAACGGGAACGGGATCACTCACCAGCGCCTGTAGTGTTTCCGGCTCCAGCACACCATGAGAAATGCAGGTTTCAAACGCAAATCGCGTCTGCCGCTCCGAACGGAGCAGGGCAGATAATGCCAAAATCAACCGATCACGGTGATCCATGAGAGTGCCTCTCGAGTTTGCTGTTCGATCCTGAAGTATTCAACGAACAAGACTTGCGAAGGTTCCCAGCCGGAACAATGCGGGCGTGAGTGAGTTGAAACATTGATGAATGACCGCATTTGAAGTGATCCACGAAACCAAAGGAACAACCCATGACTTGGGAATGGCGTAATGACGGCAGCAATTGGCTGCCGCCGTGCGATCTGGTCGCAACGCGAATAGATGAATAACCGAAAATGCAGCGCGGATACATTTCCGGCCTACCCCATATCCGCTCAGGAGACCGACATGACTAACGACAAAAAACCGACCAAGGAAGACATCATCGCCCTGGAGAAATCCTATTGGGACGCAATGAAGGCGAACGACGGCGAGCGCACGTCTCAGCTTGCTGGCAAGGTCAGTCTTGTGACCGGCGCACAGGGCGTCATGAGCATCGCCAAGAGCAAGATGGGCAAGATGACGGAGGACGGAAAGTGGACGCTTGAGTCCTATGCGTTCGATGACGTCGAAGTGACGACGCCGACGCCCGACGTTGCCATCATCGCCTACACAGTGAAGCAGAAGGTCAAGATGGACGGTAAGTCACAGAACCGTCGCGCTGCCGAAAGTTCAACCTGGCTGCGCGGCGCGGATGGTTGGGAATGCCACGCCCACAGCGAAACCTTTCTGCAGGACGCGACTGCCGCCAATTGAAAGCACAGCACGATGATTGATGGTCCCGTCGCCCTACACAAGCTGCGGGATCCAGTCAGCGATAATAGAGGAAACCGCCGGGTCCACCCGTACAAACCGACGAGAAGGATTTTGAAGCGCGACGAATCGGGAAGTACTCTCGAACCAGAACTTTTCAATGAGCCTGACCAACGAAGGTTCCCTGCCGGAACAATGCGGGGCGTGAATGAATTGTAAGTCTACAACTCAAAACCAGGAGTGCCGCAATGACCTTCACATCCACTCTCACAGCAATGGCGGTCGCCACAGGCTTGGCCGTTGGAATGGCTCACGCTGGCGAGAGCATTGCCGACCCTGCGGGCAACCCCCTGAGAGGTATCGCTCAAGTCAACATCTCGGCCGTTGATGTGAAAAAAGCGCGCGACTGGTACGCGCGTTTTCTCGGCGTCGAGCCTTACTTCCAGCGTCTTGATGCAGACAATCCCGCATATGTCGAGTTCCGACTCGGCGACTACCAGCACGAGTTGGGAATCATCGACCCCTTTGGAAACATTCTCGGCTTGATGCACAGCCCTCAGTACCTGCAAACGCTCATAACAGGGACGAAGTGATCGCAGGAGAACCAGCTAACCGATGCCTGAAAAACCAGGCCACATGGGAGCCGACATGGCCAGATCCGTATCGCAGAAGATGGGAATTCAGGAGGAAACACGAACACATTTTGTGAATGCTCCCGCATCGTCGCTGAAAGCAATTGCCCATCCCAGCCTCAATATCAGCGCAAAACTTGACGGAGATTTCGGCTATGTCCATTTCTTCGCGCTTACTCAGGCCGAGATGGACGACAAGTTTCCCAAACTGAAAGCCCATTTAGCGCCTTCGGGCATGCTCTGGGTGTCATGGCCGAAGGCACGAAAGTTGGATACCGATCTCACGCTGCCGCAGGTCATCAGGATCGGCTACAGCCACGGACTCGTTGAAAGCACCGCCCTGAGTATTGACGACACATGGTCGGCGTTAAAGTTCACGCATCCCAAGCAAGGCAAAGTCTACAACAACAGCTTTGGTCAGCTTCCGAGGGCAGCACTTTGATTTCCCCGAAATTTCAGGACGGAAACACAGCATGTGAGGAAAGCGGACGCTTCCTTTTTGAACGGCCTAAAACAACGATACCAAGCACAGTCCGAAGCCCTGACGACTTTCTCGAACAGAACATGGCCTAATCGCAACCGCAAGAAGGAGTAACTCCAATGCTATTCAAAAACTCGAAGGCCTTCTCCAGTTTTTCAGTGAATGATCTGGACAAAGCGAAAAAATTCTACGGTGAGACCCTTGGGCTGAAGGTCAAAGAGACGCCGGAAGGACTTGAACTTCACCTCGCGGGCGGAAGCATGCCGGTGTTCATCTATCCCTCCGACGATTATCACGCACCAGAACACACGGTTTTGAATTTCATCGTCGATGACATCGATGCCGCAGTTGAAGACCTGAAAAAGCGCGGCATCGCCATGGAGCACTATGACCTGCCGGCCATGAAAACCGACGCCAAAGGCATCATGCGGACAAAGGCCGGAGAACCAGGGCCAAAGGCTATCGCCTGGTTCAAGGACCCCGCCGGGCACATTTTGTCGGTGCTGGCGCAGTAGTCGGCGATAGCGGACAGGAGACAAAAACCATGAAAGTAATGACGCAACTCGCGTTCAATGGTCAGTGTCGGCGGGCTTTGCATGCTCCACCGCAACCTGAGTTTTATTCACGAACCTTTGGTGCGGGCACATAAATCCGCTTCAGCGGCAACAGTGCCTGATATCTCGGCTCAAAGCTTTCGTAGTGGCGAAACACCAACTCCACTAACTGCTCGCCATCAATCAATCGCAGATTTGGTTTTGAGCGATCCAGTTCTCTGGCGTCTTTGCTGTAGCTGCCGAGGGTAACGAACAATCCGTATTCTCCCGCTTCGACGTTTCCGAGAAGTTGCGTTACAGTGGGGCGGCCTATGGGGTCTGTTACTTGCTTGCATTGCACCTTGATGATGGGCGGTTCAAAGCCAAGCTCATCACGATGGGCGATCACATCAACGCCACCATCGCCTGACTTTGCTGTGACGCGGGTGTGATAGCCCATGCATTTCAGCAGATGCGCCACAAAGTGCTCGAACTGGTAGGGGTCTATGGTGGACTTGAGTTGGCGGATGACGAAATCTTGTGCTGTTTCTTCGGCTCGCAAGGCAACAGCGCGTGAGACTTCGGCGTCTTCCTGTTTCCCCTCGCCTTCATCGGGGCGCGTAATGACCTTCTTGCCTTCAAGACGGGCCAAGAATTCTTCCGTGTTGTTGCGCACAGAGAAGAGCGTGATGAACGAGCCAATTTCATAAAGCGCTTCCTGCGAAAAATCCTCGCGGGGCATGTGCTTCAACCATTGCACCTTGCGGAAATTGGGATAGGCAGCATTCTGTTTGGGTTCATGCCGATAGGGACCAGCGATACGGCCCAGATTGACCATGCGATCCACCTTGGAGGGATAGACCACAAGGTCACCCTCTTTGACCTCGTGCAAAAACCGATAGAGCACGCCCGCCTGCACAGGAATGCTGCCCGGCTTGGCACCAGCGATCTTTTCGAGAACTTGCTTTTTGAAGGCTTCACGATTGTCGGGGATTGCTGATAGATTGCCCAACTCTGCCCAGCCAATGGCCACATAGCCTTTGTCAATTGGGTCGGTGCCAAAACTGGCATCCATGTGGACGCCCCAGAGTGTCGTTTGCTCATTCATGCTGCCCTCGGCTTTCGAAGCTAAAGTGGCATAATGAAAGGCAGGTGACCAGAACCAAACCGTTACAAGTCGAAATCATCAATCGGCGTCGCGGTCTGATATTCTGCGCGGTCGCCATTTGTCTCGACTTCATATATGTTTGGCAGAAGTTAAAAGGATGTCGCCATGTACACCGTCAGAGGACTAATGGATACGCAAGGTCAAAGTTCAGTCTTGGCCAACGCCACCGACTGGAAAGAGGCGCGGGAAAAAGCCTCCGAATTTCGCAGGCAGGGGATGAAAGTGGAAATCTGGCATCAAGATGGCAAAAAAATTCACGAGCCAGAAGTAGATGTAAATGTCTCAGTTCCCCAAAGCTGAAAGGCGGCCGCTAATGTGATTGTCAATTCCAACAAGGTCAGGCGTCACCAAAAGCTGAAATTTTGGGCATTGGTGATTGTTGCGTTGGGTGTCCCCGTCGTCCTGACGTTGGCGGCTCCTGTACATCCATGGCGAACGGGACGGGAGATGGCCCCACCCCTCAGTCTTACGCTTGGCGGTCCTGTGGTTTTGCCAACAAGTCGCCTTTGGATCGACACTGATGCAGCTTGTGGTGTTACACCGACAACCGATCCCGACGACTGTTTCGCAATTGCCTGGCTGGTTGAACATGACAAACGAATTGTTGGCATCTCGACGGGTTTTGGCAATGCCAGCGGTGAAGTCGTCTTGCAAACGACAAAGACCCTTGTCGCAAAAATCGTAGAGGATGGCCAACGGGCCATTCCCGTTTGGCACGGTTGGGCTGGTCCGATTGTTGACGCACAAAGCAGCGTATCCCGCGCAGCACTCCGTGCAGCCTTGGCGGACGGACCACTCACCATATTGGCCCTCGGACCTTTGACCAATGTCGCGGATGCCCTTGATGGTCGGCCAGACCTGCAACACAATGTAATGCGGCTCGTGGCGGTCATGGGCCATCAGCCTGGCCATCTCTTCCACCCTTCCGAGTCGTCAGGGCGCGGCATGCTCATGGGTCACGGCCCGATTTTTCGTGATCTCAACTTCGATATGGACGAGGCGGCTGCCCGGTCCATTCTCCAAATGCATTTGCCACTCACGTTGATCCCCTACGATGCATCGATTCATGCCGGCATAACAGCAACCAATCTTGAAGCACTTGCGCGACAAGGGGCGGCTCTGAGTTGGGTAGCAGGAACAGCAAAGGGATGGCTGGAGTTTTGGCAGCGCGACATCGGACAAACAGGCTTCTATCCTTTCGACTGGGTGGCCGCTGCCTATGCAGTCGAACCCCGGCTATTCAACTGCGCTGAAACCAGCGTGTGGATTGCGAGGGAGTGGGCTTTCTGGATTTACCCGCGTGAAAGTCTGCTTGTCGGGCCATCGGTGCATCAGTCGGATGCGACAGCGCTATATTGCCCTCAGACCACGACGTCGTTGCATGACTTTTTGTTGTCCGCGAAGGCGAAGGGTATCTAATCGACAGGAACCAAGTCATTCTGCCGCTGTGCGGTACTGGAACCTTTCCAACCGCCTCTTCGTTCTATGGAGGCACAAAAGGATAACCTCTATGAGCTACATTGATGGTTTTGTTGTTCCTGTTCCTGGTGCCAGGAAGAAAGAATATTTAGCCCTTGCGGTAAAAGCGGCGGCAATTTTCAAGGAATATGGCGCAACACGTATTGTGGAATGCTGGGGCGACGATGTGCCGGATGGGAAAGTCACTGATTTCAGGCGCTCGGTACAGGCCGAGGCAGAGGAAGTCATCGTGTTCTCATGGATCGAGTGGCCCTCCAAAGCCGTGCGCGATGCTGGCAACGAAAAGATGATGAAAGACCCACGCATGACGTCGCAGGACATGCCCTTCGACGGCAAGCGCATGATCCACGGCGGATTTGAAGTTTTGCTCGAGTCGAAATAGCCAGCCGAGGGTTTTTGACTGTCAAAACCAAAACCAGATGAGTGATCAGAAACCCGTTGGCATTGAGTTTACTGATCCAGCTGCCGAGAGTTGGACGCCTGTCGACATCAGGAAGATGACGCTGAAAAGTGATAGCACGAACAACAGTGACACCAACGTCGACAACGGTAGCGCGCCGGGCGCACATACCTGATCTTTGGGGACGCGAGGTTAGTTGTTTAAGTCCCGGCATTTGATGGGTAAGCGTCCGGTGAGCTACGCGGCCTGATTGGTTTTCCAGACCCACGGCAACAGTTCGGTGATGCGATTGATCTTGTGGTCGGCGATGCGGGTGAGAATGTCGCGGAAGTAAGCCTCTGGGTCGATGGCGTTCAGTTTG
>JANOXA010000068.1:0-10682 GCA_031418195.1 Hyphomicrobiales bacterium
CTCCATGGCCATGGTTGCCCGTCTTGCACCAGGCGAAGAACTCCGCACCGGCATGACCATGCAGATGGTTGATGAATTCCGTCACTCCACCATTCAGATGAACCTGAAGAAGTGGTATATGGAAAACTACATCGATCCAGCAGGTTTTGACATCACGGAAGCTGCATTCGGCAAGTGCTACGCCACGACAATCGGCCGTCAGTTCGCTGAAGGCTTCTTGACCGGCGATGCCATTACCGCTGCCAACATCTACCTCACAGTGGTTGCCGAAACCGCATTCACAAACACCTTGTTTGTGGCCATGCCTTCGGAAGCCGCCCGTAACGGTGACTATGCCCTGCCAACCGTGTTCTTGTCAGTACAGTCCGACGAGTCACGCCACATCGGCAATGGCCACTCCATGTTGATGGCGATGATCAATGATCCATCGAACCATCAGCTGCTTGAGCGCGATCTGAAATATGCGTTCTGGCAAAACCACGCAATTGTTGACGCTGCCATCGGTACATTCATCGAATACGGCACAACCAACCGTGACAAGAACAAGGAGTCTTACGCAGAGCTTTGGCACCGCTGGATCTACGAAGACTACTATCGCACCTACATGCTGCCACTGGAAAAGTATGGGATCAAAATCCATCACGACGACGTGGCCGCTGCCTGGGATCGCATCGTCAAGAAGAACTACGTCCATAAAACTGCGCAATTCTTCACAGTTGGCTGGTCGGTGAACTTCTGGCGCATTGAATCGCAGAAGGAAAAAGACTTCGAATGGTTCGAACACAAGTATCCAGGTTGGTACGCTGAGTTCGGCGATTTCTGGAAATGGCATGAAAAGCTGAGTGTTCCAGGCGAAACCCAAATCCTGTTCAATGCTGATGTGGGCTATGCCTATCCTCATCGTTGCTGGAGCTGCATGGTGCCTTGCTTGATCCGTGAAGACTTCTGCTACGACGAAGTCGACGGCAAGACCTATACCTATTGCTCGGAAGGTTGCCGTTGGACGCACAAGGTGGCTTTCGCCGCCGAGTACGAAGGACGTGCCACCCCTGCAATGGGCCGCTTCAGCGGACGTCGTGAGTGGGAAGATTGCTACCACGGCTGGGATATTGCTGATGCCGTGAAAGACCTGGGCTTTGTCCGTTCCGACGGCAAGACCATGGTGGCTCAACCCCATCTGCGCTTTGAAGAAAAAGACATGTGGACGCTTGATCACATTCGTGGACATCAACTGGGTAGCCCGCTTCGTGGCTTCCGGGCGTTGTCAGCGACTGAGAAGGAAGCTGCCGCCGTTGAATACCGCAAGGGCTTTAAGATTAATCCCTGCAATTAAGTTGCGTAAAGGCGTGGGGATCGTTTTGGCGGTCCCCACCACCTCCAAATCCACAAAAATTATTGGTTGAAAAGGTTGAATTGATGTCCGAGGTGCAGGTTCATAAGGTTCGGTTTGAACCTGTTGGTATCGAGATGGAAGTCGAAGAAGGCGAGACCGTCCTTGATGCTGCATTCCGTCAGGGCATCTCCCTCATGCATGGCTGCAAGGAAGGCCAATGTGGCAGCTGCAAATGCAAACTGGTCGACGGCGATATTGAACTGCTGA
The DNA here is from genome assembly GCA_031418195.1 of Hyphomicrobiales bacterium. Taxonomy (GTDB): domain Bacteria; phylum Pseudomonadota; class Alphaproteobacteria; order Rhizobiales; family Aestuariivirgaceae; genus Aestuariivirga. The sequence continues at coordinate 1,601 of JANOXA010000068.1, forward strand.
AATATTCGACGTTTGCCTTGCCTGATTACGAGAGTGAAACCGGCCACGTCCTGCTCTGTCGCACCCACGCCTACAGCGACATCACGGTCGAACTGCTGAACTATGATGAAGACCTGCTGAGCCGCTCCATTGCGGTGAAAGAGTTTGAAGGCAAATTGGTCGGCATAAGTGCGCTCACGCAAGATATCAGGTTGCTGGAAATTGAAATTGAAAAGCCGTTGAAATTCTGGGCCGGTCAATATGTAGATTTGACTCTGCCGGACAAGACCATCACCCGGGCATTTTCCATGGCCAATGCGCCGGGTGAAAGCACCAAACTGAAATTCATCATCAAGAAATATCCCAACGGCGCATTCTCATCCCTGCTGGATGGCGGCTTGACTGTTGGTGACCGCATTTTGGCCAAGGGGCCTTATGGCACCTGCTTCAGGCGCGAAGCCCGGCCGGGCCCCATGCTGTTGATTGGTGGCGGTTCCGGCATGTCGCCTTTGTGGTCGATACTGTCGGATCACATTGCCAGCGAAGAACAACGGCCCATCCGGTTTTTTTACGGCGCACGCACCCGTGCTGATCTGTTCTATCTCGAAGAACTGGCGGCCATTGCTGCCAAGCTCAAAGACTTCAAATTCATTCCCGCCTTGTCGCACGCCACTGACGAAGACAAGTGGGAGGGTGAAACAGGATTTGTTCACGAAGTTGTCTTGCGTCACTTGCGTGAAGAAAAACTGGCCGGAACCATCGATGCCTACGGATGTGGCCCCACGCCGATGATCGATGCTCTCTTGCCTGTACTGCAAATGAACGGGGTTGAACCCGAACATATCTATTTCGACAAATTTACGCCGGCAACGCGGTGACGGCACGTTCCTAAACATCGCTAAATCAACTGAACCACTTGGGAGGATTACATGAGCGCACAAGCACAAAAAGCCACCGCACCGATTAAATCAGGTGCCGCAGGATCAGCGGTTTTTCCGGGCTCCGACAGCCGCAAATACAATTACTTTGAACCCAAGGGCCGTAAAGCCAGCCATTACGAAGATATGACGGTTGACGTGCAACCCGATCCAGAACGCTATCTCCTGCAAGACTGGATTATCTCCTTCCCTGATGGAACCCCAACCTATTCGAAGGATTGGACCGCAGCCAAAAGCGCCAACTGGCATCAATTCCGCGCCATTGACCAGGAATGGGAACGCACCCATTATCAACGTCAATCCACAATCTGTGGCATGGTGCAGAACACCATTGAAAATGGCCGCAAATCCGGCGCTCCAGCGCGTTTCGACAAGGCTTGGGTAAAAATCCTGCAAAACCATTTGGGTGCCTACAAGCATGCTGAATTTGGTTTGGGCACCTCGACCATGCAGGCCCAGCGTTATGGCTATACGCAGATGATCAACAACGCCATTCTCACCAACTCGTCTTACAAGTTGCGCTTTGCCCAAGACTTGACGCTGTATCTCAGTGAAATCGGTCTTGATATCGAAGGCTTCGACAATGCAGCTGGCAAGAAGAACTGGATGGAAGATCCAATTTGGCAGGGTACGCGCAAATCAATCGAAACCATCATGGGCTCCGATGATTATCTTGAGCAATATTTTGCCACCAACCTGGTGTTTGAACCACTTGTGGGTGAATTGTTCCGCTCCGGCTTCCTGATGCAGGCCGCTGCTGCACAAAACGACTTCATCACACCAGCCGTGGTGTCCGCCGCAGAAGCTGACTATGAGCGCAACCTCGCAAACACGGTGGAGTTGTTCCATTTGCTCGACGTGGATCCAGAGCACGGCAAGGCAAACACGACATTGTTCAATAAATGGTTTGCCAAGCATGTCGATTTGGCGCTTGCTGCTGCCAACCAGTTGCAACCGATTTGGTCGCAACCACGTGTCAAGGTCGTCACATTTGCTGACTCACTTGAACGCGCCAAGAACCGCATCAAGGGCATTGCTTCCGAACTCAATCTCAAAGTTCCAGCCAGCCTGAAATAGTCCAGCATCAAGACCTGAAAATGCAGAATCTGAGGAGATAATCATGTTGCAAGAACCCACCAATATTTTCAAAGCCATGAAAGATATTGAGTTTAAAGACACAGTATCATTTCAATGCGGTGTCACCATGAATGACAGCGTCGAGGCGCGTGCCATTGCTGCTGTGATGTCGCGTCATAAAAATACATCCGTCACATTCATGCCAGCCATGATCCGCATTGATGGCGACGGCAAAATGATCTTCAAAATGGACGAAATTTCTGAAGAACTCGGCCGTGAAATGACCCCGCATCTGTTCGAAATTTCTACCTCGACCCATTATGGTCGTATGGTCATGGTTGATGACAACACCATCATCTGCTTTGGCGATATGAACGAGATGATGGAATATATCGTCTGAGAATATTGAAATCGGGTGGAACGGAAAATTGCCGTTCCACCCTTCGTATCAAGAACAAAAATAATCCAAGCCATCCAACGGGAGGTCATTCATGTATAGAACAGCCAAAGGCGAAGAAATATTCGTCATCGACGGCCACACCCATTTCTGGGATGGCAGCCCCGCCAACCAGAAAAACGTCCATGGCAAACAGTTTATCGAATGCTTTTATGCTTATCACAACGGCTTGAGTCCTGCCGAAGAGCGTTGGCCAAAAGACAAGTTCGAGAAGTACAGCTCCACGGACATGTACAACGATCTGTTTGTCTCGGGTTATGACGACATGGCAATTTTGCAGCCGACCTATCTTACTGATTTCTACACAAACGGCTTCAACACCACAGAACGCAGTTCAGCGATGAAGAAAGCCCATCCCGACCGCTTCATTCTCAACACCGCCTTTGATCCGCGTGATGGCAACAAGGGTCTCGAGCACATGCACGAGATGGTGGAGAAACACAAAGTCAAGGGCGCCAAAATCTACACCGCCGAATGGAAAGGCGAGTCCAGGGGCTACAAACTCACGGACAAGGCTTCCTACAAGTTCATTGAAACCGCTCAGAAGCTCGGCATCAAGAATTTGCACGTCCACAAGGGCCCCACGATCTTGCCACTCAACCGCGATGCGTTTGACGTAAAGGATGTTGATGACGCTGCAACCGACTTCCAGGACATGAATTTCATCATTGAGCATTGCGGGCTGCCGCGGCTTGATGATTTCTGCTGGATTGCCACCCAGGAAACCAATGTCTACGCCGGCCTTGCCGTGGCACTGCCGTTCATCCATTCACGTCCAGCCTATTTTGCCCATATCATTTCCGAACTCTTGTTCTGGCTTGGGCCAGACAAAATTCTGTATGGCAGTGACTATGGCATCTGGACGCCAAAGTGGCTGATTGACAAGTTCATGGCTTTCGAAATTCCTGATGACGTTAGTAAGGAAACAGGCCAGGTTTTGACGCAGGAAATCAAGACCAAGATCCTCGGTCTGAATGCCGCAAAACTTTACGGTATCGATATCGAAGCCCAGAAGAAGAAGATCAAGGCAGGCGGTGGCTATGCCCATCTCTCAGAAGCTGTACACACAAAAGGCTGAACAGCATGAATGTGTTTGTTGATCCGAGTTCGTTGATTCCTGACAGACAAGCCCAGGTTTGGGCTTGTCTTCAGTCGGTGACTGATCCTGAGCTTGATGAATCAGTTGTTGAACTGAAGTTTGTCACCCATGCTGATGTCGATGAGAACAACCACGTTCACATCGGGTTTCGCTTGCCGACCTATTGGTGTGCCGCCAACTTCTCATTTCTGATGGCCGACGACATGCGGCAGGCGGTGACAACGCTGGACTGGGTCAAAGGGGTTCATGTGGTTTTGGGCGAGCATATGTATGCTGACAAAATCAACACAGGCCTTTCACAGGGTCTTTCATTTGAAGAAACCTTTGGCGATGAAGCCGATGGCAATCTCGACGAATTGCGCCAGACGTTTTTGGTGAAGGCTTTTCAGCGCCGGCAAGTGGCGTTGCTCAATTACCTCGGTTCAAATGGATATCTTCCCGAAAAGCTGATCGCGTTGACCTTGAGTGATCTCGAATGTCTGGCGCTTGATGCGGAAGGCCAGAAACTGGTGCGACGTTATTTTGAACGGCGGCAAGTGGTCGGTCCCATTCGCCCGGATGCGCTGGCATTTATCACCTGTGAGGGTGCAGCACTTAGAAGCGAAACTTATGCCGGCTATGTTTCGGGATTGCGGCGGGTTGGTGTGAATGCGGAGTTCAATGGTGCCTTGTGCCGTGGACTTCTGGCCGTGCGCTTTGATCTCGACACGCCTTATGTTCCACTCTCGGAACGATCCGTGACTGCTCAAACTGCGACATAACGCAGAACAACATCAAAATTTGTAAAGTGAGGACATCCAATGCCCAAAATCATGCTTCATGACGAAGCCGCACGCGAAGCTCTGGGGCGCGGAGTTGCCAAGCTTGCCAAAGCGGTGCGCGGCACCCTGGGTCCCAAAGGCATGAACGCCATCATGGACCGGCCCATCGGCACGCCAATCGTGTCGCGTGATGGTGTGAGCATTGCCAGCGAAATCGAGTTGGAATGTCCATTTGAAAACATGGGTGCGCAGGTGTTGCGCGAAGTCTCCAAGCAAACCAATGAAGTAGCTGGTGATGGCACAACTACGGCAACCGTGCTTGCGGATGTGCTGGTGCAGGATGGTTTAAAGTGTTTGTCGAAAGGCGCCAATCCTGTGGAGCTCGTCGAAGGGCTTGAATTGGCCGTGCTTGAAACCATTGCAGCGCTGAAAAGTTCTGCCAAGGCCGTCGATGGCAAAGCCGGTTTGTTGGCCGTGGCCAGCATTGCTGCCAATGATGCTGCACTCGGAAGCATGGTGGCCGAAGCCTTTGAGCGGGCCGGCAACCACGGCATTGTTGCCGTTGAATTTGGCAATACAGTTGAGACGACATTGGAAGTGGTCGAAGGCATGGCCTTCGAACGCGGATATCTCTCACATCACATGGTGACGGATGTCGAAAGGATGCAGGTTGTCCTCGACAACCCTTTCATCTTGATGACTGACCACAAAATCCAGACCATGGATCAGTTGCATGGCGTGTTGTCTTTGATCGAGAAAAGCGGTCGCCCATTGCTGATCATTGCCGAAGAGGTTTCTCCGCCTGTTATCATGCAATTGCTGGAGCGTCGTGAGCGGCATAACTTCAAGGTGGCCGCCATCCACCCACCTGAATATGGCCATTGGCGCAAAGCCATGTTGGAAGATATTGCCATTACAACAGGTGGCCGCGTCGTCTCTGCTGATCTCGGCGGCAAGCTTGAAAAAACCGAATTGCATGATTTGGGCAATGCCCGGCAAGTCCGCATCTCTTCGTCCAAAACCCTGATCACCGCAGGCAATGGCGATCCGAAAAAAATCCTGGCCCGCCGCGAACAGGTGAAGCGCCAATATGATGCAGCCCCTGAAAACATCGAGCGTGACAAGTTCCAGGAGCGCATTGCCAAGCTGTCCGGCGGCACCGCCATGATTTTGGCAGGTGGAGCAACACCTGTCGAACAAAAGCGCCGCACCCAGTTGATTGAAGATTCGATCAATGCAACCCGCGCTGCAATCGAAGAAGGCGTTGTTCCCGGTGGTGGCTTGGCGCTGCTGAAAATTGCCCCACAACTTGATGATCTGATCAAAAGCCTGGATGGCAGCAAAAAGCAGGGTGCCGAACTTCTGCAACGCTCCCTCAGCATGCCACTGTTCTACATCGCCGCCAATGCCGGTTTGAACGGTGCAGCAGAGGTGGCGAAAGTTTCCAAAGGCGCCGATGGCCAAGGACTGGATGCCCGCAATGGCACAATGGTTGATATGGTCAAGGCCGGCATCATTGACCCCGTGAAAGTATCATACAGCGCTGTGCGCAACGCGGCTTCAGTTGCCGGACTCATACTCACCACACAAACACTGATTGCCAAGAAGCCAGATGATTATGATCCAACTTCCGGCCCGGCTCTGGGTGGTGGTGCAGAATTGTTGTAAGCTTTAAGACAGGGGAGAGATGCTGTGACCAACGCTGACGTGGCAAATGCCAAAGTGAACAAGACGGCTCCTGAAACGGTTTTCAGGTTGATTTATCGCAGCAAAAGCAAGTTGGCTGCCGAAAAACTTGATGCCGAACTTGGAAATATTCTGCGCATTGCACGTGCCAAGAATGGCGGTCTCGGTATTACCGGTGCTTTGCTGTATTACGACGGTTGGTTTGCACAAACCCTTGAAGGCAACGAGCAGGCCGTGCGCTCCCTCTACGCGCACATTGAAAAAGACCAGCGGCATGCTTCGGTACAATTGTGTGAAGAAGGCGGCTCAAAGCCCCGCGCCTTCTCACGCTGGGCCATGGCCATGGTCGGTGAACACGGTCATCCCGATATTCCTCTGGCGGCCACAACGAGTGGTACAACCGAAGCAGCAAGCCGCAGCACGACGCCGGAGCAGGACAAGATACTGACGATCATGCGTGACGCCACACGCGGCTACGGCTTGGGTTCATAAGCACTGGCATGTGCAAAAGCCCACGCTGAAGCTGCCACACTGGCGTCAGCCACCGGGGCTGCAAACCAAGTTGATGTGAAACTGTGTGGTATCACGAGCAGGCATCACGCCACTTTAATGATCTTGTTGTAAGATTGCCGGAAGGCTGCCGGGCTCTTGTGGAAGCGTTGCTCGAACGCGTCGTAAAAACTTGAAAGTGAACCAAAGCCGCAATCAAAAGCAATGGCAGCCACCGGCAAATCTGAGGCAATCAGCATGGATTGGGCTGTATCAAGCCGGTGCCGGGTAATCGATTGCTTGATGGTCAGGCCAATGGCACGTTTATAGAGTGTCATGGCATAGTTGGGATGAAGCTTTGCCGCCTTGGCAACATCTCCGGCGGCAATATCCTCAAGTGCATGCTCGCCAATGAATTGCGCCATGGCCTCGGCTTTCAGAGCCCGGTCATGATCATGGCCCAGCGGGATTGCCCGCTGTAGAAGCGGCGAAATTTCACGTAAATCGTGCCAGCCCGCCCGGTCAATGCGGCGGACCCGGGCGGTCAATTCGTCCTTGACGATGGGCTCCATCTGCAGGTCTCCTTGCAGCAGATCCTCTCTCCAGCGCAGGAACATGTCCTTGTCGTAATGCGTGACGTCCAAGGCTTCAATTGCCGCACCCCTGAATATGGCAGCCCGCAGTTCGCTCAAGGTCGGAAGTTCAAGAAACACTGCCATGGGAATGTAGAGCACGACAAAACTTGTCCCTTCATCGCATTCCGTCACCTGATGCGGGATCATGCCCCAGAACAAGGCCAGCCGCCCCGCCGAAAGCGTTAGCGACCGACCGTCAAACCAGTAGGTCATGCTGCCACTCAACACAAAGTTCAACTCAACCTGGCTGTGCATGTGGGGTCCGGGCATCGGCTGCACGGTCAGTGAACTGCCTGCACAAAAGCGGTGATCACCAAAAACCACAACAGGATAGCCCCGATCCATTTCCGGGTGAGCTGGAACGCTCTCATCCGCGTAGGCAGGTGATCGACTTGTCAAGATTGTCATTGTTACTTAGGAATCCGGAAGTCGGCAGTAAGATTTCGGTAGAACCTTATTGAAAAACAAGACAAGGTCAAGATCTGTGCAGGAGCTCAACAATAAACGCCCTGTGTAGAGTTTCCGCTGCCATGGTGGCGGCGATCCAGGGAGGATATTATATGACAATCATGAAAAGCCTGTTGGGGCTTGGTTTTGCATTTGCGCTTTCCGCTTCCACGGCGATGGCTGGCGAAATTGTTTTGAACTCGGACCAATCTGATCCAGCGCCAAAGAAAGCCATGGAAGAGCTGATTGCCGGTTTTGAAGCCGCAAATCCAGACATCAAGGTAAAGTGGAACAACTTTGACCACGAAGGCTACAAATCAGCCATCCGCAACTTCCTGACCGCTGACGCGCCAGACGTTGCAGCCTGGTATGCAGGCAACCGCATGGCGCCATTTGTAAAAGCTGGCCTGTTTGAAGATGTATCGGACGTTTGGGAAGCCAATGGCCTGAATGATCAGCTGAAGTCAGCTGCTGCCTCCATGACCATGGACGGCAAGAAGTGGGGCGTTCCCTATACCTACTATCAGTGGGGCATTTATTACAACAAGACGGTCTATGCCAAGGTTGGCGCGACCGAGCCAAAGACCTGGGCTGAATTCATTGCCAATTGTGAAAAGTTCAAAGCCGCCGGCATCGACTGCCTGACCACGGGCACCAAGGCCCTGTGGCCTGGCGCTGGCATTTTCGATTATATCAACATGCGCACCAACGGCTACGAGTTCCACATGGACTTGACCGCCGGCAAGGTGAAGTGGACGGACCCGAAAGTGAAGGCCACCTTCGCTGAATGGGCCAAGGTTGTGCCTTACATGTCAGCCAACGCCGCTGCCATTGACTGGCAAGACGCTGCGGCATTGCTGTCGCAAGGCAAGGCGGCAAACTACGTCATGGGCAACTTTGCTGTTGCCACCTTCAAGGAAGGCGGGATGACCAACGACACCTTGGGCTTCCTGGTATTCCCGGAAATCACTGCCGGGATTCCTCGCGCCGAAGAAGCCCCAACGGATACCTTCCACATTCCGTCGGGCGCCAAGAACAAGGCCGATGCCAAGAAGTTCCTGGCTTATATCGCTTCGCCAGATGCCCAGACCAAAATGAACGCCACACTTGGCCAGCTGCCTGTGAACAACAAGTCCACAGTCGGTGACGACCCGTTCATCAAGGCAGGTTTTGAAGAATTGTCATCGGCCTATGCCCTTGCCCAGTTCTTTGACCGTGACGCGCCAGCCGACATGGCCAAGGCCGGCATGGAAGGTTTCCAGGAGTTCATGGCAAAGCCAGAAAACATCGACGCCATTCTGGAACGTCTCCAGAAGGTAGCCGACAAGGTTTACAAGTAAGCTTCGTCATTGGGGCCGGATGTCTTACATCCGGCCCCCTTCGATGATTTGCTTTCGAGAGAGAGCCTGTGTCAACCACCCCCTCCCCCCTTCGGGGTACTCCCCCATCGCAAGGGCGATGAGGGAGAAAATAACCTTCTCCCTCACGCGCAAGCGTGGGGGAGTACCCCGAAG
>JANOXA010000069.1:0-37132 GCA_031418195.1 Hyphomicrobiales bacterium
CGCAACCGCCGCCTCGCCAAAGACTTCGAGCGAACCATCAAAAGCGCAACCGCGTGGCTCTACCTTGCATCAGTCCAGCAAATCACCCGCAGAATCGCAAGTGCATGAATTCATGCCAAATCATTATGAGTCAGACTCTTAACAATTGAACATTTGAATTCTTCAAGTTGTCAATGAGGAGTTCTTGATTCTTGCGATCAGCTTGCGCAATTTGTGGGTCTCGATGCGCAAACCATTTTGTGATGTCAAACTCGTATTGGTCCCACGGCGGGTTGCCAATCACCGCGTCAAAACCACCTGAAGGTTCATTGCTTTGCCAATCCGTCCAAACGCCGGGAAAGGCAATCTGCCAGTGATGGTAATTTTCCTGTTTCGCCAAGTCGTGGGCTTTTGCAAGCAAGGCCGAAAAGCGTTCAGCAGTATTTCCATTGGGTGTCGTCGTGCCTAGCGCAATTTCAAAACTATCACCAAAATTGCCATCCAGCCATTCATGCACTGTCTGTGCGTCTTTCTTGTCGGCTGGGTCCAGCCATTCAAAGGCGTGAAACACACTCATAAAAGCTGCAAGGGGTGCCGTTGCTTCTTGCACCACCGCAAAATTGCTTGCGCTGTCCTTGACGCCAGCAATATCAGCATCGGTATTCTGTTCAATGGCTTCCATGCCTTTGCTGGCAGCGCGGGCTTTTTGTATCGCCGCGTTGTTGAGCAACGCCCCGCGCTTGGCCAGCTTATCCATCACACCGCGCACGGTTTCGCCAAACAACGAGTCACCACAGCGCAAATGGTGGTCGAGGAAAGACAGGGGTGCTCCCACCGTGAACGAATGCAACCACAACGCCACCTTGGCCAGCTCCACCGCCATGGGGTTTTTATCGACGCCATAGATCACGCGCTTCAACACCATGCGGCGCACAATCACCTTGTCAACAAGCTGGTCCTCTTTCATGGCCCACTTGTTCGCTAGGGCCTGTTCCATGATTTGGGCGCGGATAGATGCAATCCGCGCCATCAAGGGTGAAGTGTAATCCTCCGCCACTTCGCGTGCCGCCAGCGTGGCATCAATCACTGCGTCTGCGAGGTAATCCACAAGGTCCACCAGAAAATGCCCGGACCCCATGGCAGGGTCACAGATCTTCAATTCTAAAATGGCCGTTGCCGGATCAAACGCTTCCAGCGCCTTGTCTTTTAGTTTTTTAGCACTTTCCGTGAAAGTCGCCATGCGTTCTTTCAGCAACGGCCCCACCGTGCGTTCAATAATTAGGCGCACCAATTCATCTGGCGTATAGTAAGAGCCTGATCCCTTGCGAGCGAATTTGTTGAGGCCAACTTCGAGGCCATGTTCACCATCAACGACTTCATGTTCGAGCAAGCGCTCATAAATCGAACCCAATTGCTGCACCGACAAATCGCGGTAATTGATATAGCGGCGTTTTCCGTCACGATTTACGCGGCACAATTTGTCGATGATGGTTGCAAAGCCATCATCCGGCAATTCCACGCGGGCCAGAATCGGGGTCTCAGCTTCATCAAACAGCCCGCCATTATAGGGCGGCAGACCAATGGATTTGTCGCCTTTAGCAATGCCCTTGAACAGGCCCTTGGCCTGGTTCCAATAACTCGTCCGCGTGTCCGAGAACCCGTCATTCTTGTCCAAGCGATCCGCAATGTCATTCCGCACTTTTTTGCGCAGTCCATAGTCATCGTAGCGGTTGTCTTCCACCGGCAACAAATTCCGGTCTTCGGCATAAAGCACAAACAACAGGCGGTAGAGCAGGATGAGAGCACCCTCCTTCACCTCTACCAAATATGCGGCATTCAGAATTTCAGGCGCATTCGGATCATGCTTGGCAATGGCCTTGACCAAGTCAGGGAACACGTCATCGAACACCACTTTAGACAAATCTTTGGCAACACTCTCTTCATAAAACTTGCCCTGCTCCAGCGAAATTTCATGAAAGCTGCTTTTGCCATCAATGCGCAAAAAACTTTCTCGGCGGAAGACGAGGATAAAGACCTTCAGCCAATGGGCGCGGTCTTCTGTGGACGTCAGTGGTAAGCTGTGACCTTCAATGCCCAGAATATCCGCCAAGTCCAGTTCACAAAAACCCTCGGCAACCGATTTTGCACCCTTGAAATAGAGCCGCCAAATCCGGCCATTGGTCAAAATACCCCAGCGCAGTTTTGATTTTGTCAAGTCTTCCAAGCGCTGCAAATAGCGCAGCATTTGCGATGACGGTGCTTCGGTTTCGTTTTTGCTTTTTCCAGCGCGGTCAAGCGGAAAATTCCACTTCTTCGATTCGACAACATAAGCACCTTCTTCGTACTTCTCGAATGAGATGCGCTTATCCGCCCGCGCCTTTGCATCAAGATCGGCAAACATCAAACCATCCGGCTTGTTGCCATCGCCCTTGACCGAAAGAGGTTGCTGGCGCACCCAATCGGCCCACGCAAGTCGCGGCAAGACCTTCCAAATCAAGTCATCTTCCGTGCGGGCTTCGGTGGTTTTGTCATCTTTTGGAAAAGTGTCAAACCAGCCTTTCAACTCAGCCGCGATAGCTGAAACGTGCGCATCAGATAAAGCTTTCCACGCAGCCGTGTCCCTGACGCCATAAGTCAAATAATCGCGTGTAAACAAACCGCCTTGATTCATTGCGTCCCCAATCCCGCCAAACCCTACGCGATTCACCTCCCCACGCAAAGCTTTCCCGCCGTCGCCGATGAGGGCGGAGAGGAGTAGGCTGAGTATGGTCAAAACAAAAGTCATGCCCCACTCTTTAGCAGGGCATGAACGTCACGTCAAGTAAATATTCCTATATGAGGAATTAAAACCTCAAAGACTGTCCGAAGCAAACGTATCGCAATCCTGCAGGCTCTTGGCCGCCATGCCTACCTTGAACCAGCGCACCCGTTGTTCCGATGAACCATGGGTGAAGGATTCCGGCACCACATAGCCTTGTGATTTTTTCTGCAGGCGGTCATCGCCGATTTGTGATGCGGCGTTGAGGCCTTCGTTGACATCGCCGTCATCCAGAATGATCGTTCCCTTGGCACTGGCTTCCTGGGCCCAGATTCCGGCAAAACAATCCGCCTGCAATTCCATGCGCACCTGCAAAGCATTGCCTTCTTCCTGCGAGGCTGTGGCTCTTGCCTGCTGAACTTTTTGGGCAATGCCAAACAGGTTCTGGATATGGTGGCCAACTTCGTGGGCAACCACATAGGCCTGGGCAAAGTCACCCGGTGCACCCAACTTGTTTTTCATGTCCTGATAGAAAGACAAATCTATGTAGACTTTCTGGTCACCCGGGCAATAAAACGGTCCCATGGCGGACTGGGCCATGCCGCAGGCCGATTGCACAAAACCGGAAAACATCACGAGGTCTGGCTCCTTGTAGGTCTTGCCCATTTTGCTGAACACATCATTCCATACAACTTGCGTGGATGAGAGAACGTTATCGACAAACTGCTTGCCGGCATCCGCCGTCACATCCGTGGTGCCCGGTGCTGTGGGCTTCGGCGATGGCGATTGAGCCACATCAGTTGAGCCTTCAGGCAGTTGATACTCTGTGCTGCCACGCGGAAGCTGCACGCCATCACCATTGACCATACTGAGAAGATCAATGCCGAACAGGAATTTCAACGCCAGATATGCAACAGCCAACAGCACGATTGTCTTGATCGAAAATCCGCCGCCACGCCCGCCGCCGATTGGAAAATTGATCCGGCGTCCCCCCGTGTTGCCCCCCGGCATGCCCATGCCGCCGCTTTCTTCGCGCCTGTCTTCAACATGGCCGCTCGGCTTCAAATCTTTGTCGAAACGCATGGTCTTCTCCCGGTCTGTTTAATTTGGTAGCGAGAATTTGGCCTCTCATTGCAGCAATTGCAAGGCCACAGTTGCAACGCTGTTCAGTCTTGCCCTAAACAGCGGCCATGACAAACACGCTCAATATCGGCCTCGCCCAACTCAATCCCACCGTGGGTGCCATCGCGCAAAATCTTGCCAAGGCCAAAAAAGCCGTCGAAGGTTTGGCGGGTGCCGACATCGTGCTGTTCCCCGAACTCTTCATCGCTGGTTATCCACCTGAAGATCTGGTGCTGCGCCATGCTTTCGTCGCAGCCTGCAAGTCTGCTTGCGAAGAACTGGCCACAACCTTCAGGGACGGCCCCGCCATTCTCATGGGCTTGCCGTGGCGCGATGGTGAAAATCTCTACAACTCCATGGCGCTCCTCAACCATGGTAAAATCGAAACCCTGCGCCATAAATTTGATCTGCCCAACTATGGCGTATTCGATGAGAAGCGGGTGTTTCAGGCAGGCCCCGCCCCCGGCCCCATCGCCTTCAGGGGTGTGCGTCTGGGCGTGCCGATTTGCGAAGACATCTGGACCGAGGAAACCTGCGAGACCCTCGCCGAAACCGGAGCCGAAATTCTCCTCTCCCCCAATGGCTCACCCTTCGAGCGCAACAAGGATGACGTGCGCCTGAATCTTTCCGTCGCCCGTGTCACCGAAACCGGTTTGCCCCTCGTCTATCTCAACCAGATCGGGGGCCAGGATGAACTGGTGTTTGATGGCGCATCTTTTGTGCTGAACGCCGACCGCTCCCTTGCCCTGCAAATGCCGATGTTCGAAGAAGCCCTCGCCCTCACCACATGGCACAAAACCGCCAAAGGCTGGGTGATGGACAAGGGCGAAATCACCCGCTTGCCGGAACGCGAGGAGGAAACCTGGCAAGCCTGCGTGCTGGGCCTGCGCGACTACGTGCTGAAAAACCGCTTCCCCGGCATTGTGCTCGGCATGTCCGGCGGCATCGATTCGGCGGTTGTCGCCGCCATGGCCGTTGATGCGTTGGGGGCCGACAAGGTTCATTGCGTCATGCTGCCTTTCGCCTACACCAGCAACGACAGTCTGGAAGACGCCGAAGACTGCGCCAAGCGGCTGGGCGTGCGTTATGATGTGGTCCCCATTGAAGAACCCGTCACTGGCTTTGAAAACGCGCTCGCCAAAATGTTTGCAGGCCGCAAAGCCGACACCACCGAAGAAAATCTGCAATCGCGTTCCCGCGGCGTCATCCTCATGGCCATCTCCAACAAGCTGGGCTCCATGGTGTTGACCACGGGAAACAAAAGCGAAATGAGCGTCGGCTACGCAACGCTTTATGGCGACATGAACGGCGGCTTCAATCCGATCAAGGATGTCTACAAAACCGAGGTGTACCGCCTGGCTGCCTGGCGCAACACAATCGGCGAAGTCATCCCTGTACGGATCATTACCAAAGCCGCCACAGCAGAACTGCGCGAAAACCAGAAAGACCAGGATTCGCTCCCCCCCTATGACGTACTCGACGATATCCTCGACGGCCTCGTCGAACGCGAACAATCAGTAAGCGAAATTGTCGCGCGCGGTCACGACATCACACTGGTAAAACGCATCCAGCACATGCTCTACATCGCCGAGTATAAAAGGCGACAAGCGGCACCGGGAGTGAAGATTACGCGGCGGAATTTCGGGCGGGATAGAAGGTATCCGATCACCAATGGGTTCAGGGACCAGACGGTGTGACAAGGTTATGTGGAGTATCACCCATACCATAAAATGGGGAGTGCGTCTGATTTCACGGACGACTAACCTTCATACTAAATGCGCATAACGTCCCCTCCTGATCGAGGAGAAAGAGTCCCGCGAAACGAAAGGGAGAGGTCCTCCAACACCCCTTCCCCAACTCCGAATTCTATGGCAACTTCGCAAGCGGGGGAACTGAGGGAGGTCGACATGATCCGCATTCTGGCCAGCCTATGTATTTTCGTAACGATGCTGGCACAACCCGCCGTGGCAAAACGTTTAGCGTTGGTCATTGGCAACGCCGATTACGAGTTTGTCACTAAACTTCAGAATCCAGTCAATGACGCAGCTCGGATTGAGGAAGCCCTCAAGGAAGCCGGGTTTGAAGTCATTCGCAAGAGCAACCTTGATCTGCAAGGTATGAAACTGGCCTTGGTTGAATTTAGCCGTAACCTAAAGCAAGGGGCCGAAGCCAGCATGTTCTATTATGCCGGACATGGCATTGAGATTGACGGAAAGAACTATCTTGTTCCCGTTGACTCCAATATGCAAAGAAAGGAGGAAGCAGACGTCTTCAACTTTGACGTTAACAACTTTCTAGCGATGATGGAAAATTCAGGCGTCCCTTTTAACATCATTGTGCTGGACGCATGCCGCAACAATCCTTTTCGCAGCATGCGGGCCACTGGCGGCGGTTTGGCTCCGCTACGTGCACCTGTGGGGAGTTACGTGGCTTATGCCACTGCGCCGGGTGCCGTTGCAGTAGACGGATACGGCAACAATAGCCCCTTCACCGAAGCCCTGGCAACCAGCATGTCCGTTCCCGGCCTGTCACTGGAGGAAGTGTTCAAGCAGACGCGCACCAAAGTACGCACGACGACCAATGGTGCACAGGTGCCATTCGACAGTTCTGCAATTGAGGGGACGTTCTACTTCTTGGCACCCAATGAGGCGCCCGCCGATGTCACACCCGTTGGTGATCGCAATGCCGAAGCCAAGGCAGCCTTCGATGCGGCGGGCGATGACATCAACATGCTACGTACTGTGGCCGAGGAATACTCTAAAGCCATTTGGGGTAAAATGGCAGCTTCTCGTGTTGCTACACTTGAGTTACAAATAGCGTTTGCTCAAAAGAATGGCAACGGCGCACAGCCTCCAAAAACGAAGGACGTTGGCAATCTGCCATCGCCGATAGTGACGTTACCTGGCGCAAGAGAAGGCTTTTCTCAATGGCAGGATCCATCCGCCTATCAAAAATTGTTCGATACAAATTTAAAGAAAAACGCCTATCCGCGCGAAGTCGAATGCACGTATGTCGATTTCCAGTACTTGGTGCGTGCACGCTTTGAAAAGTTTCCGGGGCGGAAATTTTCATTTCGCAGCTTTACGGGCATGACAAGAAATGAATTCGACGAAAAGCGCAAGAAATTTGCACGGGATGGTTATCGCCTCACTTGGCAACAATCCTTCAGCAACAATGTGGAAGAATTGCACTGCGCTACGTGGACCTCAGGGTGAGAGATGGAATTACAGTGGAGTTACGGTGACACTCCACTAAACTATTTCAAGTTGGGTACTTCGATGTCAGTGCGATTTCAGTGACACTCCACAAAACTGTTGATCTTTGCTGTCGAGGATAGCAGCTGCAGTTTTGACGCCAATGGCAACGGTCTGTAAGCTAAACTGTGTCAGGGCGGCTTTTTACATGGCCTTGATTGGCAGGCGATCCTCGCAGAACATCAGCTGGAAGCTTTGCACGGCAGGTTTCCGGTGATGGATTGGGTCTAGGTCACAGAACGATTGGCGACGGAGTTCGCTGAAACACCCCACCCCCCTGCCCCTCCCCGCAAGGAGCGGGTTGGGGTGAAGGTTATCTCACCTCTACCCGCTACTTTGCGGGGAGGGGCAGGGGTGGAGTCTTCGCCACAAACGCAAGCTCTTGGAGGGTTTCGGTGGCCTTGCGGTGAGTCAAGTTGACACTCTTGGACTGTCACCGATACCAGATAATCCGACACCCCATTCACGTTCGTACAAGCCGCATGACACAACCCGATCGAACCATCATCCTCATTCTCGGCGATCAACTGTCATTCGATCTTTCGTCGCTGCGCCAAGCGGATAAACTACATGACATAATCTTGATGGCAGAAGTGGCGGAGGAAACCACCTATGCCGCCCATCATAAAAAGAAGCTGGTGCTGGTGCTCTCAGCCATGCGGCACTTTGGTGAGAGCCTCAAAAGCCAAGGCTGGCGTGTTGACTATGTGAAACTGACGGATGAGGAAAATACAGGCGCTCTGGAAAGTGAAGTTGAACGGGCTTGTCAGCGTCATCACATTTCAGACGTCGTCATGACCGAACCCGCCGAGTGGCGTTTGCGGGAAGCGTTGAAGCACACCCGCCAACTGGAAGACACGAGGTTCATTTGCAACCACGCCACTTTCAACAATTGGGCGCGTTCCCGCAAGGAAATGCGCATGGAGTATTTTTACCGCGACATGCGCCGGTCAACAGGTTTGCTGATGGATGGCGACAAGCCGGAAGGCGGAAAATGGAATTTCGATTCCGAAAACCGCAAGTCTGCGCGTGCTGATCTTGTCCTGCCGCAACCCCTGCGGCATGAACCTGATCAGATCACAGCTGAAGTCATCGCACTGGTCGCAAATAAATTCAGCCAGAACTTTGGCGAAATCACGCCTTTCTGGTTTGCCACAACTCACGACGAGGCTGAGCGAGCGCTCAGCCATTTCCTCGATCACGCATTGCCGCATTTTGGCGAGACCCAGGATGCCATGGTGCAAGACCAGCATTTTATGCACCATTCCCTGCTCTCCCCCTACATCAACATCGGCTTGCTGAACTCGCTTGACGTCTGCCGCCGCGTCGAACAGCGCTACCGAGAAGGCCGCGTTCCCTTGGCAGCAGCGGAAGGGTTTATTCGCCAAATTATTGGTTGGCGTGAATTTGTCAGGGGTGTTTATTGGCTGAAAATGCCAGACTATGTGAATGCAAACGCACTTCACGCAACACGCCCGCTTCCGGATTTCTATTGGGACGGAAACACCACCATGAACTGCGTGAAGCAGGTCGTTCAACAAACGCGCGAAGAGGCCTATGCCCACCACATCCAACGCCTGATGATCACGGGAAACTTTGCACTGCTCGCTGGGCTTGATCCCAAAGCAGTTCACCAATGGTATCTTGCGGTATATATTGATGCCTTTGAATGGGTGGAACTGCCCAACACCATTGGCATGGCTCTCCATGCGGATGGCGGTGTGCTCGGTTCCAAACCTTATTCGGGCTCCGGCAACTACATCAATAAAATGTCGAATTACTGCAAGTCATGCAGCCATGATGTGAAACAGCGCATTGGTAAAGAGGCGTGCCCCTTCAACGCCTTGTATTGGGACTTCATCGCCCGCCACCATGACCACTTCAGCAAAAACCCGCGCATGGCCCAAACTTGTCACACCTATTCGAAATTTTCAGATGTCGACAAAAACGCCATCTCTCTGCAGGCCAAGAGTTTTCTCGACGCACAAGTCTCAGTCAAGTATCAATGAGCGACCAAACTGCTCCCAATCTTGACGCCACCTTCCCATCCCGCTAGCCCTCGCTTCCATGACAACCATCGTTCGCTTCGCCCCCTCGCCCACCGGCCGCATCCACATCGGCAATGCCCGTACCGCTGTCTTGAATTGGCTAATGTCCCGCAAATCCGGCGGCCAGTTCATCCTGCGTTATGACGACACGGATATGGCCCGCTCCACACAAGGATATGCCGACGGTATCGCCACCGACATTGCTTGGCTGGGCATTGTGCCGGATCGTGTCGAATGGCAGTCCAAACGTTTTGACCGCTACGACGACGTGGTGGCCAAGCTGAAGGCCGAGGGCAAACTCTATCCCTGTTATGAAACCGCCGACGAACTGGACCGCCGTCGTAAACGCCAGGAAGCCAGGGGTGGCCTTCGCACCTATGACCGCGCCGCCCTGAAACTTACGCCAGAAGAACGCGCCGAATGGCAAGCCAAGGGCCGCAAGCCCCACTGGCGCTTCAAGCTCGATCATCGGGTCATCGAATGGAACGACCTCATTCGTGGCCCCCAGCACACCGATCTGGCCAGCCAGTCCGACCCTGTTCTGGTGCGCGAAGACGGAAGTTATCTCTACACCCTGCCTTCAGTTATTGACGACATCGACTTCGGCATCACCCACGTCATCCGCGGCGAAGATCACGTAACTAATGCCGGCGTGCAAGTTGCCATCACTGAAAGTCTGGGCGGCAAGCCCCCGATCTATGCCCACCACTCGCTGCTTGTCGGTGCCGATGGCAAGGGCTTGTCGAAGCGCCTGGGTTCCCTCTCCATCGCCGCCATGCGCGAATCCGGATTGGAAGCCATGGCGGTTGTCTCCCATGCGGCCCTGCTCGGCACCTCCGACAATATTCATCCGTGTGCAGATATTCAGGAATTGGTCGATGGTTTTGACCTCGGCAAAATCTCCCGCGCCCCCGGCCGCTTCGACGAAAAAGATTTGGAGACACTGAATGCCAAGTTGCTGCACATGCTGCGATGGGACTCCGTGAAGCATCGCCTGCCCGATCAGACCGAAGCCTTCTGGCTGGCCATTCGCGGCAATATCGAAAAATTCTCGGAAACCGAATTCTGGGACGATGTGATTCAGCAGGATTTGAAAATCGAACCCATTGCAGAAGATGTCGAATTCATTGCAACAGCCCGCGCCGCCCTTCCGCCCGAACCCTGGGATAGCACCACCTGGAAACAGTGGACCGAGGCGGTGAAAGCAACAACCGACCGCAAAGGCAAATCCCTCTTCATGCCCTTGCGCATGGTTCTTACCGGAATGGAACACGGGCCAGAATTGGCGGCGTTGTTGCCGCTGATCGGACGGCAAAGGGCGTTGGACCGGATGGAGTAGGTGTCAACGTTTTTGTTGACGCTTGTGTCTTGTTGGTGTATGAGAATGCCAAGACTGCGATATCTTGGGGAATCGAACGGAAGCGTTCGGTGTCGAAGTCTGCGATGTTACGTCGCCAAATTTGGAAGTTGCGGAATCTGCGGAGGACATTTGCAAACTCGTTATCTTTACGAGTTGGTTTCCTATTTCTAAATTCAAATTGGAGATGTAATGAATTATTCTGAATTGCGCCGTTTACTTTCGAAACAAGACTGTACATTTGAAACCCACAAAGGCGGCAGTGGCCATATGACTGTGAAACGTGGAAACAAGAGCTCTCAGATACCTGCCCATGGCAGCAGCAAGGAATTGAGTAAGGGACTGGTCCACAAAATTTTGAAGGACTTGGGACTGAAGTGATCGCATATCGCGTCAAACTGACACCGGATGAAGGCACATTTCTTGTGACGTCGCCGGATTTTCCTGAACTCACGACGTTTGGCGAAACGCGGGAGGATGCTTTGTCCTATGCCATTGGAGCCTTTGAGGAAGCAATTGCAGCACGCATTGCCTACCGCGAGCCTGTCCCGCTCCCTTCCAAAGGAAAGCCTTCCGAACCCCGTGTGTCTCTGCCATTTCAGACAGAAGTGAAGATACTTTTGTATCAGCAAATGCACATTTCCGGAGTGAAAAAAGCAGAACTTGGCCGGAAGATGAATTTACATCGCCAAGAGATTGATAGATTGCTGAAGTTTAGCCACTCCACAAGTATCGGCAAAATTGAATCTGCCTTTGCTGCACTCGGCAAGCGCATTCACATCGAAGTGGCCGACGCCGACTAACCCCGTGCTCATCTCGGTCATCATCCCCACACGCAACCGACCGGACTATCTTGCAGAAGCCGCAGCGAGTGTTTTGGCCCAGTCCCATGCTGGGCTTGAACTCATCATCGTCAACGATGGTTCAACGCCCGTCAGGTTGCCAGTTGACCACCGCATTCGTATTTTGGAGAGTGGTCAAAGTGGTGCCGTGCCCGCTCGCAACATGGGTGTTAGCGCCGCAAAAGGTGACGCTATCGCCTGGCTTGATGATGATGATGTGTGGACGGACACAGAATTCCTGACGATTGCCGCGGCCATACTGTCACCCACTATTGACTTCATTTTCGCCGACGGCATGCTGATATACCCAGATGGAAAGTCCCACCGCAGCTTTGCCGAAGATGCTGACGAAAAATCCCTGACCAAGGACAATACAATTCTTGTCTCATCGGCCTGCTACCTGAAATCGCTCCACGACAAACTTGGGCTCTTTGACCAATCCCTGCCCTATTATTGGGATTGGGATTGGTATCTCCGCGTCGCCCGAAACGGCTCCAGACTGCAACGAATCGAAAGGCCGGTCGTCAACATCCGCATCCACGAAAATAACATGTCGGGCCTGACCAATGCCGATGCGCGCGCCGCCAACCTTGATGATTTTGCCAAAAAACACCGTCTTGGAAAAATCCCTCTGAAGTCACACATTGACTTTGCACGATAAACCATGATCGACATATATCATTGTATTTGCTGGAAAAACATCGATGATGAAATCGTTAACAAAAAATTAACTGCGGTTTACAAGGCTTTTCTCAATCGCGATTCAAAATAGGCCCGAAAATAAAGGGTTTTCACAGTTGTTAACGTGTTGTAACAGAGTACCATTGTTGATTCGCCAAACCTTTAGGAGAGAACCATGGTTGAAGAAAAAGTGCTCACCGTTGCGTTGTCAAAGATCGCTGCCGAACTTGCTGAAAAGCATGAAATGTCAAAAAAGGGCATGGGCGAGATTTTGTCCAACTTCGTTGAACTCGCCGTCAAAAATCTGAAAAAGGGCAACAAGGTCCGCATTACCGGCCTTGGCATTTTCCAGGTCAAGAAGCGCCCTGCCCGTTTGGGCCGCAACCCGCTGACGGGTGAGCAAATCAAGATCAAGGCTTCCAAGAAACTGGCTTTCCGCGCCGCCAAGGAAGTCAAGGAAGCCATCTAACCCATCCTCCCAAGACGTGCGTAACAAACTGAACCCCACAGTGAAAGCTGCGGGGTTTTTTTGTTGCTTCTGGGCCTTGCATAAAAGTATCGGAACAGATACATTTGGCAATAGTGGAATTCAAACCCGTAACATTTCTCGGTGACTCCAAGGTGAGGCTGCGAGAGTTTCCAGATGGCGCACGGCATGATGCCGGACAGGAATTGCTGCGGGTGCAATTTGGTGGCGAGCCACTGGATTGGAAACCAATGCCCAGCATTGGAAAAGCTGTGCGGGAAATTCGTGTTACGGATCGACCGGGAGAGTTTCGCGTTGTCTACGTGGCAAGTATTGGCAGCGCCGTTTATGTGCTGCATGCTTTCCACAAAAAGAGTCAGAAAACGCCGCAGCGCGAAATTGAATTGGCCAAGTCCCGCTTGGCACTGATTGTGAAGGAGAGTTGAAATGGAACATGAGACTTACGACAATGTATGGTTCGCGCTTGAAAAAACACCCGAAGACGCCATCAACATGACCATGCGCTCAGACCTTTTCATGGCCATTGAGAATACCGTGAAATCATGGAAAGTCACCCAAGCCGAAGCCGCCAAACGCTTGGGGCTAACACGCCCCCGCATGAATGACCTGCTGCGCGGCAAGATCAGCAAGTTTAGTTTGGAGGCATTGACGGCGTTGGCTCATCGTGCAGGATTGACGGTGAAGATGACGGTGAAAAAATCGCGGGAGAAGCTGGCGGCTTGATTGGCACTCTCAAAGCTAGATTTTATGATTGTCAAGAAATGGGAACAGTCAGGAGTGGTGATGATGGACATAATGACATGGATGTGGATTCTTCCGGCATTTGGCTTTTTCCTCGCGTTCTGGGGCCACTTCATGATTTCGCCAAAACAGAAGTGGCGCGACGAGCAGTTGCGTCTTGGAAGGCGACCGGCAGACGTTGACGATGAAGCCGCTGTCCGCATGGCCTTGGCCGAATTGCGCCGGGAAGTATCTCAGGTCGCGCTGAGCAACGGCCCTTGGCGCGTCGCGCTTGAAGTCTGGCGCGAATCCCAGTCCGCCCGCCTTACGAGGCGAACCCCGCGGCTTGGCAAGCGCTACCTTGACATTGTTGCGGCGCTTGACGACTCTGATATTCTCTGGCCAGAAGCCTACAAGGTGGCTTTTCCGCCAGGGCCAGAGCTTGACCAATTTGAAATCACACTTGAACAACTGGCGCTGGCCAAGAAATTGCTGGAGGAGGATGAACGTGCAGCATTCGGCAAGTGACTTTTTAAAGTCTTGGGTCACTCAACGTTTCTGCAAAACAGAGGGAAAGGTGACGCTTACCTTTATGTTTTTTCGTTGCCTTTCACCTCCTCAGTTTTGTCCCGACTGACCTTTACCTTCTCCAAAAGGGTGAGGCTTTCTCACTCTCTGCGGGATTGCGAAGTGGCTCCGGTAAAGCTATTGCTTGCGCAAGCAGATTTTCTGGGGGAACGTGATGAAAACATCGGCGCGTGTAGTCGTCATCGGCGGTGGCGTAGTCGGATGCTCCGTTCTTTACCATCTCACCAAGGCCGGCTGGAAAGATGTGGTGCTGGTGGAGCGCGACATTCTCACTTCCGGTTCCACATGGCATGCGGCGGGTGGTTTTCATACGCTGAATGGCGATCCCAATGTGGCGAAGCTGCAGGGTTATACCATCAAGCTTTATGATGAACTTGAAAAAATCTCAGGCCAAGCCTGCGGGCTTCACCGTTCTGGCGGACTTTTTCTGGCTGATACCAAGGAGCGGATGGAGTGGCTGAAGATGGCCCATGCCCGGGCCCGCTATCTCAATCTGGAAACCGAACTCCTCACACTGAGCGAAGCCAAAAAACTTAACCCGCTGTTCGATGAAAAGCATTTCTATGGCGCCATGTTGGATGCCGCCGATGGCAATCTTGATCCTGAGGGCACCACCCATGCCTATGCCAAGTCGGCTCGCATTGGCGGTGCTGAGATCTATCAGGGCGCACGCGTACAGGAACTCAAGCAACGCAAGGATCATTCCTGGGATGTAATTACCGACAAGGGAAACATCCACGCCGAGCATGTGGTGAATTGCGGCGGCCTGTGGGCCCGCGAGGTGGGCCGCATGGTGGGAATTGAGCTGCCGGTTCTCGCCATGGAACACATGTATCTCGTCACCGATGATGTGCCTGAAGTGATCGAGTTCAACCAGCAACACGGGAAAGAAGTTTCCCACATCATCGACTTCAAGTCCGAGATTTACATGCGCCAGGAACGCAATGGATTGGTGCTCGGCACCTATGAGCAGGATTGTCGCCCCTGGAGCCCCAAGAATACCCCGTGGGAATTTGGCCGCGAATTGTTGCAGCCTGATCTTGATCGCATCGCCCCCAATCTGGAAATGGGCTACAAGCATTTTCCGGCGCTTGCCAAGGCTGGCATCAAGAAGGTGATCAACGGTCCCTTCACCTTCACGCCCGATGGCAACCCGCTGGTTGGCCCCGTGCAAGGTGTCAAGAATTTCTGGTGTGCGTGTGGCGTCATGGCGGGCTTCAGTCAAGGCGGCGGTGTGGGCCTTGCCCTGTCGCAATGGATGATCAACAACGATCCGGGCTTTGATGTCTGGGCCATGGATGTGGCGCGCTTTGGCGAATGGGCCACCCGCAGCTATACCAACGCCAAGGTGCGCGAGAATTATTCCAAGCGCTTCTCCATCCGCTTTCCCAACGAAGAATTGCCAGCAGCCAGGCCCCAGCAAACCACCGCCATTTATGGCTCACTGCTGAACGAAGGCGCCGTCATGGGCGATTCATGGGGCATGGAAACGCCGCTGTGGTATGCGCCAAAAGGTGTTGAACCTAAAGACATCGTCTCATTCCACCGCTCCAATGATTTTCCCCATGTGAAGTCCGAAGTGCTGGGAACACGCAACGGCGTGGGTGTCACCGAAATTGCAAATTTCGCCAAGTATTGTTTTACAGGCCCCGGTGCGGAAGAATTTCTTTCGCACATCCTCACCAACAAAATGCCAAAACAAGGCCGGATCATTCTGTCACCCATGCTGAATGAGGCAGGCAAACTGATTGGCGACTTCACCTTGGCCAAGGCCCGCGATGAGTTGTTTTACATGTGGGGATCTTCACAGGCCCAGAAATATCACATGCGTTGGTTTGAACAGCATGTTCCGACAGATGGGAGCGTGACCATCAATCGTCTCGATATGGGACTGGTGGGTCTTTCAATCGCCGGGCCAAAATCCCGTGCTGTGTTGCAAGCCATCACCGATGAAGATGTTTCAAACGCCAGTTTCAAGTTCATGGATTTCCGCGCAATGGACGTGGCCCGCTGCGCCGCCTTGGTCAACCGCGTCACCTATACGGGCGATCTCGGCTATGAAATCTGGGTGAAGCCGGAATACCAGAAACGTCTTTATGAAGGCATCATGGCGGCAGGAAAAGACCACGACATCGTGCATTTCGGCATGCGCGCCCTGCTCACCATGCGCCTGGAAAAAAACTTCCCGACATGGTACCGCGAACTGCGTCCCATCTATGGTCCCTTCGAAGCCGGCATGGATCGCTTCGTTGATCTCACCAAAAATAATTTCATCGGCCATGAAGCAGCCCGTGCTGAAAAAGCCTCTGGCGGAAAACTGCGCCGTGTTTCGATGATGGTTGAAGCGGGCGATGCCGATGTGCTGGGCGATGAACCGATCTGGCTGAATGGCAAAGTCGTAGGCTGGGTCACCTCCGGTGGCTTCGCCCACTACGTCGATAAATCCATGGCCCAAGGCTATGTGCCGAAGGAGCTGGTGGGCGAAACAGGTTTCGAGATCGAGATCATCGGCGAGATGAAGAAAGCGAAAATCATCAGTGAACCACTGTTTGATCCGAAGGGCGAGCGGATGCGAGGTTGATTTTGCAGTCCGGTGCAAAACGTGATAGCAGACCCGACATGAACCGCGAACAGATCACCGCTATTTTGCTACAGCGTGCCGATGTCCTGAAGGCCATCGGCGCGACGAGCTTGTATATGTTTGGTTCACGGGCTCGCGGCGACAATCGGCCTGATAGCGATTTGGATTTATTTATTGACTACCGTATAAAACCCAAACGACCGTCATTGTTGGACATTATTGCCTTTGAAAATGACGTTCGGGATGCGATTGGCATTCCGGTCCACATGACCACGCGCGACAGCCTACATCCAATCATCAAGGGTCATGTCGAGAAAGACGCCATTCGCGTTTTCTGATGGTTGACAATCCAAAACTATATGTCGGTCATATTTTGACTGAAATTCAAGTTTTGCAAGGCATTATTCTGAAAACAAGTTTTCAAGAATTTCAAAACGATCCGATTTTGTATCGTGCCGCAGTTTACTCCATTCAATGTGTCTCGGAAGCGTCAAAGAATCTGCCTGCTGAATGGTTGACCGAATTTCCACATATCCGCTGGCGCGACATCCGTGGCATCGGCAATCACACACGTCACGAATACTCCCACTTAAGGGCATTCATGATTTGGGACATCATGGTCGATCATTTGCCTGCTTTAAAAGCTGTGATGTTTAAACTGAACCAAAAATAGTTCTCAGGCAGTGCGCCCATAAAAACCCAACTGTTCCTCGCGTGTGAACATCACGCCGGGCTTATCATAATAGGTGAATACCGAGATGATGCGGTCGCGCGGGCCTTTGACGGTTGAGACTTTATGGGCGGTGTTGCGTCCGCGAAAAACATTGAGTGTGCCAGCAGACACGCTCATGGTTTTCACATCGGGGTCTTGGCCGCGGAGCAGCTTGGCGACGCCTTCATAGTTCGGATCATCAGCTGTGCGCAAGTCTGAACGATAGACAAAATCACCGCCTTCGTCTGGCGCCTGCAACAGTAAAGTGGTGGTGAATTCGCTGCGGTCGAAGTGCCAGTTCAATTGTTCGCCATCACGATAGGTCATGACATTGGCACGGGCCAGCCAATCGCGCATGGGGTAAAGCGCCTGCTTTTCCATGGTCGCAGCGAGGAACACAATGAGGGGTGCCCATTCATAGATGTACATGACGATGCTGTGGGGAATCTGATCGGCGCAAACGGTGTGGTTGATGGTCTTGGCTTTGGTCAGGGCCGGATGATCGTCTGGCAAACCCGGTATGGTTTTCATGAAATAAATATTGTGTTGGCGCGTGTGGGTGAAAGACAACGTGTCGATGACGGGCTTCACCTCATCAAGACACTTTTCTATTGCATCCTGTTTCATCAGGTTGTCGAGATTGAACATGCCATCGCGGGCCAGATCAGACTTGCAGCGTTCAACCAACGCATTCCAAGGGACCGAACCTATTTTATCGAGCGGATATCGATCAAGATCAAGAATATCACGCATGCTCATTCTTCTAGTCCAATCGCTGCATCCGTCAACCATTCCCAAACGGCTTGGGCAAATGTGCGCAATACATAAACATGAAAACTGTCAGTGCCAATGCAATGGATCATCACCGGTGTGTGGTGAATGCCGGTCATTGCGAAATGTCCGGTCTTGAATTTGCTGGCATGGAAATCAATGGCCACACAAGTCAACAGCAGGTCTCGCACTTTCGGACCTTCAAGCCGCAAGCGGCACCGCCCCGAAGAAAGGGGTGTGGCATAGAGCCCAGCCGCTGGCGGTTCCTCTTTTCCCAAAACCCAAACTTGCTGCGGCGCAATGCGAAACAAGGTGCGATCTTCATGCACCATCGCAACGCCGACTTTGACTGGAATTTTTCCGAACAACGTCTTCAGGATTTTTTCATCGCCAGCATACTGGCAAAGATTAAATCCACCATCCTCGGCAATTGAAATGCCATTGGCTTCGAAACCCGCGACATGATCAAGCGGTGAACGCGCTTCAAGCATGCAGGCGTTCCCCTTGTTTGTCGATGAAGTGCGGTGACACGATTTTCAATCGCACCTGCTCATTTTTCAGGGGAAAGGCCGCGATGATTTCTTCGCCTTGATGTTTCAGTCCACCATCAAACAGACCCAACGCGATGAACTTCTGCAATTCCACAGACCATGTCACAGAGGTTATGTAGCCCCGACCATGCCCTTTGATTTCATCTGTGGCGGCAAACAGTATGGAGCCGCCGCGCAATTTCTTGTCTGGTTCCATCAATTCCAGCCCAACCAGTGACCAACGCTCCGGCGTCATGTGGTTTTCGCGCCAACGCAATTCCTTGCCGACAAATGGCTTCTCCTTCGCCGCCATTTTACCAAGTCCGAGATCATCCAATGTATTGCGATGATCAAGCTCCAATCCCGCCACATGACCTTTTTCAATGCGCAAGCTGGCCAGTGCTTCAAGCCCATAGGGCTTGATGCCCAACGGTTCCGCAGACTTGATGATGTGCTCCCACAAGGACTGCGCAAAATTCGCCGGGCAATGGATTTCATAAGCCAGTTCACCTGAGAAGGAGAGACGCATCAGCCGTACTGTTGTGCCGCCAAATGAAACGTCCTTGACGCCCATGTAAGCCAGGGCTTCATTCGACACATCCACATCCGAAAAAGCCAGTTGCAAGGCCTCCCGCGATCCAGGCCCGGACACAGCCATGCCGCCCCATTCATCAGTGAGCGATGCAACATGCACATCGAGTTCCGTCCAATGGCACTGCAGCAGATACTCAAGCCATGACATGACCTCACCCGCTTGGGCCGTCGTCGTTGTCATGTAATATTGTGTCTCAGAAATCCGCGATGTCGTGCCATCATCCAGCACAAGACCATCATCATTCAGCATGACACCATAGCGCGCCTTGCCAATGGGCAACTTGGCAAAACCATTGACATAGATGCGGTTGAGGAACTCCGCAGCATCTGGCCCCTGTACATCAATTTTGCCCAGCGTCGAAACATCGGCAATGCCAACACCTCGCCGCACCAATTCCATTTCCTTGATGTAGGCGGCATCGGCAGTCTGCCCCGCCCAACCATAGTACCAGGCCCGCTGCCAAAGCCCCGCTTCTATAAAAGTTGCACCATTTCTTTCATGCCAGGCATGCAATGGCGATCGGCGTGTCGGACGAAAATGTTTGCCTACACTGCGCCCTGCAATGGCTCCAATAGTCAGGGGCGAAAATGGCGGCCGGAAAGTTGTTGTACCAGCCTCCGCCATGTCAACACCACGCAACCCAGCCATGATGCCGATGGCATTGATGTTGGACGTCTTGCCCTGATCTGTGCCCATGCCAAGCGTGGTGTAGCGCTTCAGGTGTTCGACGGATTCATAGCCCTCTTGATGGGCCTGTTGCAGATCCTTCAATGTCACATCATTTTGGAAGTCAACGAAGCCCTTGGATTTTCCAGCAGCCGCTTGCCAAACAGGTGCGATGCCAAAGACCGTGTCGTCCCGCGCAATTGGTGGTGCGACCATTTGCTTGGGCAACTTCGCTCCAATGAAAGTCAAAGCGGCCACTGCGGCAGCGTTGCCATCATGCACACAAGTATTCAGTCCGAAGCACCCCATCACAGCGCCACAACCGAACTGGCCTGCTGCAAATCCACCCGGCACAAAACTAGCAATCGTGTTCTCGTAGCGCGGCTTGATGCCGCCATGGCTGGTGAGATGAACCGACGGATTCCAACCGCCACTCATGCCAAGGGCATCGCATTCAATCGTCACAGCATGGCGGCCGGCCAGCCGCACGGCATGCAGCTGCTTGCCGCCCAACACATCGGCAACACCGCTTCCAGCAAATATCGCAACGCCAAGTCGGGCGGCCTTGGCCAACAAATCCACTGGCGGCACCGCCCGGTGTTCCGCAATCGTTACGGCCACATCTGCTTCGGAAAGATCAAAGGCTGCCTGATATGCACTGTCATTGTTGGCCACAATCACGGCGCGACGTTTGGGTGCAATGCCATAGCGGTTGAGATAGCTTCGCAAGGCACCCGCCAACATGACACCCGGCCTGTCATTGTTGTCAAACACCAAGGGACGCTCAAAGGCTCCCGTCGCATAAATAATGGTCTGTGCCCGGATGATTTCCAGTCTGTTTGCACCCAGGGAAACCACGGCCTGATTGCCATCATAAATGCCTTGGACAGTAGAATTCAACAGCAAGCGCAAGTTGGCAAACCCTGCTGCGGCATCCGCTTGGGTCTTGCGCCATGCTTCCAACTCTAAGTGCCGCGACGATAGCAAGCTGCCGCCAACAGCATTCTCAAGTTCGACCAGAAAGACCCGAACGCCACTTGCCGCCGCAGTAATTGCAGCTGCAAGGCCAGCCGGCCCCGCACCAATCACCAGCACATCACAAAAGCTGTTGCGCGTGTCATATCGGGCTTCGCCTTGATCAATGGTGGCTGCGCCCAGTCCGGCAGCACGGCGTATGATTGGCTCGTAGAACATCCAGGATTTTTTGAACGGGCCCATGAAAGTTTTGTAATAAAACCCCGCAGAAAACATTGGCGCAAGCATGCCGTTGACTGCCATCACGTCGACCTTCGGCGATGGCCAGGCATTTTGGCTGCGCACCGCCATGCCCGCTTCAAGCAGGGTTGTTGTGCCAATCATGTTGGGCGTGGTTTTGGCACCCGTGCCAAGCGTGAACAAGCCATTCGGCTCTTCAAGCCCCGCCGACATGAAGCCCCTCGGCCGATGGTACTTGAAACTTCGCCCGATGATCAGGTCATCACTGGCCAGCAATGCCGAAGCAATTGTATCTCCGGCGAAGCCACTTCGCGGTTTGCCGTTGTAGGTAAATGACAAGTTTTTTGTCCGGTCGATACGGCCTCCACTATCCATTCTCTTGAAGCCTGCCATCATGCTTTTCCTGAAATCTGGTTGGTTGCGGTGTTGCGTTTCAGCTTGAACCATTGCCGGCAACCCAGCACATGCTGCCAATATTCCGTATGCGGACCTTTGGGGTTTTCAAACAGGAACACATGGTCATGCCAAGTATCAAGATCACCGGTGCCATGCGCAGGACGTTGCTTGGAAGCGTCGCCACCATAGCGAAATTCGCTCCAGTCCCGTTCTCCGCAATAGGGGCAAGGAATTTTCATTGCTTGTAAGTCCAGTTGCCAACGCCATGTTCGTCGAGTTCGCCACCTTTTCTGAAGCGGTCAAGGGAGAAGCAGCGATTCAATTCGTGCTCTTGATCTTGGGCAATGGTATGGGCGAAAGTATAGCCGGAAGCAGGTGTGGCCTTGAAACCTTGATAGCACCAGCCACCATTCAGGTAGAGATGGCGGATCGGTGTGCGGCAAATGAACGGCGAGCCATCCGGCGTCATGTCCTGGATGCCACCCCAATGCCGCAACAGCTTGAGCCGTTGTGTAAATGGCATGAGCGATGAAACACATTCCATCACGGTTTGCATGCGGGCAAACTGGCCGCGCTGTGTATAGGTATTGAAACCGTCGATATGGCCACCAAACACCAAGCCACCCTTGTCGGATTGCGAGAGGTAAAACAACTCGGCCCCCCAGGACACCACATGGTGCACAATGGGCTTGATGGGTTCCGAAACAAACGCTTGCAGAACATGGCTTTCGACTGGAAGTTTCAGGCCGGCCATCGCGGCCACATGGGATGAATGTCCGGCAACTGCAATGGCTACCTTGTCGCCCAGGATTTTTCCGCGCGATGTTTCAACGCCAACGACTCTATCGCCATCACGTAAAATATCTGTGACTTCACAATTCTCGATGATGTGAACGCCCAGCCCGGAAGCCGCACGCGCATAACCCCAGGCCACTGCATCATGTCGCACGGTGCCTGCCCGTGGCTGGTGAATGGCACCCCAGATCGGCCAACGTGAATCTTTGGAATAATCGAGATAGGGCAACATCTTCATCACTTCGCCCCGGTCCAGCAATTCCGCATCAATGCCATTCAGCCGCATGATGTTTCCGCGTCTGGCAAACTGGTCCACCTGCACCGGCGAAACCGCCAAAACAACCTGCCCGCGATGCGAAACCATGGCATTGAAATTCAGTTCATGGGAAAGCCCTTCCCACAACTTCATTGAAAACTCGAAGAAAGCTGTGTTGCCGCCAATCATGTAATTGGAGCGGATCAGCGTTGTATTGCGTCCCACATTGCCCGAGCCGATGTAGGATTTTTCCAGAACCGCCACGTTGCGCAGGCCATGGTTCTTAGCCAGGTAATAGGCCGTGGCCAATCCATGCCCACCGCCGCCGATGATGATCGCGTCGTAGCTTGGCTTGGGTTCAGGTTTGGCCCAAGCCTCCGGCCATGGTTCGTTCGGGCGCAAAGCATGGCGCGCCAATGAGAATATGGAATAACCTTTGGCCATGGCGGATCAATAACCGAGCATTGCGGCGCGTCAAAGAGCCAATTTTTTCACCCTGTTGCGCCGCGCCTCTGCCCATTCCACGCACAAAAGCGCACAGATGGAATAGAGCGCAAAAAACAGGGCAAGTGGCGTCAATGTTCCATCATAGAAACGACCTGCAAATCCACCGAGGCCAATGGCCATGGCCTGCGAAATAAATCCGGAAACCGCAGCCGCCATCCCGGCAATATGTCCCATGGGTTCCATCGACATGGCGTTGAAATTGCCGAAGGTAAAGCCTGCCGAGAAAAACCAGATTGCAAAAAGCACCGACAAGAGCGGCAAGGCCGGATTCCCCGCTGTCAACAAACACACAATCGCAATCATAATCCAGACAACAGTGTAGACGATCATTGCCCACTTCGAAAGCTTGCGCATGCCGAGTTTGCCGACAAGTTTGCCATTGGTGATCATGGCCAAGGCTATGAAGACGGCAAAGGCACCGAACCACAATGCAAATTTGTCGCCCTGCTTGTATTGCTCGGCAAAAATTTGCTGGCACACACCCAGATATGCCACGAAGATGCCGAAAACAAAGCCCGTGGCCAGCGTATAACCGAGCGAAACAGGGTTGCTGACAACCTCAACAGCACTGGACCAAAGTTTGGCGACCGAGAATGGCTGGCGGCGCTCTACTGGCAGTGTTTCCGATTGGCGCAATGAAAGCCATGCACCGCCAATAATCGCTGCAACCATCAACCCGCCGAAAATATAGCGCCAGTCCGCCACATACAAAACCAATTGACCAATTGACGGTGCCAAAATTGGCACCAGCATGAACACCGACATGACAAATGACATGATGCGCGCCATGGCTGCACCCTTGGCACCATCCCGCACCATGGCCATTGAAACGATCCTGGGGCCGGCAGCACCAATCCCTTGAATGACACGACCAGCGATCAACACCGCAAAGCTGCCCGACAGCATGCAAAGCAAAGCCCCCGCAACATATAAAGCCAATCCGATAAAGATTGCAGGCTTGCGGCCAATTGAATCCGACCAGGGTCCAAAAATCGGAATCCCCAACATCTGTCCGGCAAAGAACCCGATGATGATCAGTTGCCGATCATTCGGGTGGGTTGCTCCAAGCTCCGTTGCCATCTGGCCAACGGCTGGCAACATGGTATCAATCGACATGGCGACCAAAGCAGTTAGAAAGGCAACGAGGGCGATAAATTCCGCCGGACGGGATTTTTGCATATGTGTGGGACTCGTGGAAAACTGTTGAGCGGGAGACATAGACCGAATGAAAATTGATAGATACACCCGAACCGTCGACCTAGACCCGCGCAACACGCAGTTCGTGCAGCACCCCTATGCAGCCTATGACATCATCAGGAAGGCCTGTCCCGTGTTCAAATGGGAACAATATGGCCATTGGTGTTTTGCCACATTTGATGACGTCAACACCCTGTTGCGGGACAGAAGATTTGGCCGCCAAATTCTGCATGTGGCATCACGGCAAGAACTGGGCTGGCCAGATGTGGCCGATCATCTCAAACCATTCGCCGAGCACGAAACCCACTCCCTGCTGGAGCTTGAACCACCCGTGCACACCAGATTGCGCGGCCTCGTCAACCGCGCCTTCCTGTCGCGCCATGTAGAGAAGTTGAAGCCACGAATATTCAAGCTTTGCAATCAGTTGATTGATGATTTTGATTCAGCACCTGAAGTGGATTTATTGCCTGCCTATGCAACGCCGATTCCCCTCCGGGTGATTTGTGATCTGCTGGGTGCACCCCTCGAAATGGCCTCTCAGTTTCTCGCCTGGTCCCATGATCACGTCGCCATGTACATGGCCAAACGTGACCGCAGCATTGAAGACAAAGCTGTGAAAGCCGTCACGGAATTTTCCGATTACATGCGTGATCTAATCCGTACACGGCAGAAAAACCCCGGCGACGATCTTCTCTCGGAATTGATCCGTGCCAAGGATGAAGGCGGGAAACTTTCTGAAGATGAGTTGGTCACCACAGCCATATTGCTTCTCAATGCAGGCCACGAAGCAACCGTCCATTCCATGGGCAACGCCATCAAGGCCCTGTTCGAAAACGGCATGGTCGGCACCATCACGCCTGGCCATGTCGAAGAATGTCTGCGCTTTGATGCACCTCTGCACATGTTCACCCGCTATGCCTTGGAAGACTTGGAATACCAGGGCCTCGAACTCAAAAAGGGCGAAGTCGTCGGCCTCATGCTGGGCGCCGCCAACCGCGATCCCGCAAGATTTGCCGATCCGCATCGCTTCGAACCAAAACGCGAGCAAAATTCTCATGCAAGTTTTGGTGCTGGCATCCATTTTTGTGTTGGTGCGCCATTGGCCAGGTTGGAAATGGAAATAGGCCTGCAGGTGTTGTTTGATCGCCTGCCGAACTTGCATTTGGTGGCAAAACCACAGTACCGCGATGCCTATCATTTTCATGGCCTGGAGGCTTTGCATGTGTTCACAGGAATGTAACAATCCAAGCTGAAAAAAATCGCGTAAACCAGCATCATGAAACGCCGCACTGCCTTGATTGCCTTGCCGATTGTGGCCTTGGCCCCACTTGTTTTTTTGCCTGTTCGCAAAAAACCGGCACCAGCTTTGCATCCCGTCATAACGGGGCTGGCAAATCCTTGGGGCATGGCGTTCCTGCCAGATGGCTCACTGCTGTTGACCGAACGACCCGGAAGGTTGCGCCGTGTCACCTTTCCCGACGGTAACCTTGGGCCTGCTATCGCTGGAACACCAGCCGTTGATGCCGAAGGCCAGGGTGGACTGTTGGGTATCGCCATTGATCCAGACTTTTCCACCAACCGCCGGGTATACTTGGCCTTTTCCGAACGGCGCGATGGCGGCAATGCCACGGCGGTGTTTCGCGGAGAATTGAACGTGGACTTCACCAATCTTGAGCATGGCAAAGTGATTTTCCGCCAAAATCAGGCCATAGAAAGCGACAAGCATTTTGGTTCCAGACTGGTTTTTGACCGTACTGGAAACTTGTTTGTGACCACAGGTGAGCGGGGTTCCCACGCCATGGAAGCACAAAACCCGGCCTCCCATCTCGGCAAGGTTTTGCGGATCACCACCGACGGCTCCCCCGCCCCTGGAAATCCAAATTTGCCAGACTGGGCATCCGAAGTCTGGTCGATGGGACATCGCAACATCCAAGGCGCAACCTTGCACCCCGAATCTGGCGATCTCTGGACTGTCGAGCATGGTGCCATGGGCGGCGATGAAATCAACACGCCAAAAGCGGGCCGCAACTACGGCTGGCCGATCATAACCTATGGCAAGAATTACAATGGCGCAAAAATTGGCGAAGGCACCGCCAAGCCGGGAATGGAACAACCCTTGTACTATTGGGACCCTTCAATCGCCCCCTCCGGACTTATCTTCTATGCCGACAATCTTTACCCTGACTGGCAAGGTAACCTTTTTGTTGGCGCACTGGCAGGCTCCCATATCGCCCGTTTAAAGGTGACGGGAAATACTGTTGTCGCCGAAGAGAAACTCTTTGACGGCTTCGCCCGGTTCCGCGACATCGTGCAAGGTCCAACAGGTCATCTTTTCGTTCTAACCGACGAGGAAGAGCCTCATGGCGGCCTTTTCAGGATTTTGAGCGATGCCGAATTGCTTGCGTCAACAAAATAGCCGCCGCAACAGACCGTCGTTTCCGTTCCACCGCTTGACGTTTGCTGTCGCTTGAACAGTGGCCACCTCGCCTAAACACAAGGCAGGTGAACTTTTCTCAACAGGGCTGCACAAACATGACCGATGCTGATTCAACTGTTGCTCCAACCGGTCGCCGCGCACGCGGTGGTGCAGATGCACGTCGTGCCTTGCGAACCAACACAGCTGTCAAACATGCAGGTTATATCCGCCGCAATATCAAGCTCTACGAACCCTATTCTGATGACCAACTTGAATTGATTGAGCGCAACGCTGACACAGTATTGCAGGAAACTGGCATCGATATTTACGAAGACGAAGAAGTTGTCCAGATGTGGAAGGAAGCTGGTGCCGATGTCAAGGCATCGCCTTTGGACCCGCGCCGCTTCCGCTTGCGTTTCCCCCGGGGATTGGTCCGTTCACTGATCAAGACAGCGCCGCGCGAATACGTTCAATACGCCCGCAATCCAGCCAACAATGTAGTGATCGGCGGCAACAATACAGTGTTTGCGCCAGTCTATGGTCCGCCCTTCATCCGCAATCTCGATGAGGGCCGCCGCTACGCCACCATTGAGGATTTCCGCAATTTCGCCAAATTGGTCTACATGCTGCCAAGCCTGCACCATGCAGGCGGCACCTTGTGTGAACCCGTCGACATTCCCGTGGCCAAGCGCCACCTGGACATGATCTACACCCACATCAAATACTCCGACAAACCTTTCATGGCCTCGGTGACAGCGGGTGAACGTTCTGCCGATTCCGTGACCATGGCTGAAATGGTTTTCGGCAAAGAATTTGTTGACCAGAATTGCGTGATGACCTCGCTCATCAACGCCAATTCTCCCATGGTCTGGGATGGCGTGATGCTGGGCGCACTCAAAGTATTGGCCCGCGCCAATCAGGCCACCGTTATCTCGCCCTTCATCGTCGCAGGTGCCATGTCACCGACAACAACCGTGGGGACCCTCACGCAAATTCTGGCGGAAGCTTCTGTGGGCATTGCCACAACCCAGCTTTGTCGCCCTGGCGCACCTGTGGTGTTCGGCACCTTCGCGGCCTCCATGTCCATGCAATCAGGTGCGCCCACTTTCGGCACGCCAGAACCCGCCCATGTCACATTTGGAGCAGCCCAACTGGCGCGGCGCATGGGTGTGCCCTTCCGATCTGGCGGCGGCCTTTGTGGTTCAAAAGTTGCCGATGCCCAAGCCGCCTATGAAAGCGCCAATACACTCTGGTCAACCATCCTGTCGGGTGTGAATTTCTGCCTGCATGCCGCAGGCTGGCTCGAAGGTGGTTTGTCCTCTGGTTATGAAAAACTCATCATGGATGCCGATCAACTCACCATGTTCCAGAAATTCGCCGAAGGTGTTGATTTTTCAGAAAATGGCCAAGCCATGGATGCCATCCGCGAAGTCGGCCCCGGCTCCCACTATCTGGGCTCCACCCACACCCAGGCCAATTTCGAAACCGCCTTCTGGCGTTCTGGTTTAGCTGACAACAACTCCTTCGAGCAATGGCAGGACGAAGGCTCCAAAGACATCGTCGTCCGCGCCAACACCCAGTGGAAAAAGATGCTACGCGAATACGAATCCCCACCACTTGATCAAGGCATCGACGAAGCCCTGTTAAGCTTCATGGCCAAACGCAAGGAAGTGCTGCCGGATAATGTGAGCTGATGATTGCAATGTGCAAATTAATGTAGTAACAATAAAATATGGAGATCGAATACGATCCTGTGAAGCAAATGGTCACGCTGGAGCAACGAGGCGTGAACATGGCGGATGCAGGTCTGGTCTTTGAGAATCCAGTAATTACTATTGATGATGGTCGCAAGGACTACGGTGAAACACGGTTTGTCACTTTTGGGAAACTTTTGGGACGCATGGTGGTTTTGGCTTGGACACCGCGAGGTGGCCGTCGTCGTATCATCAGCATGAGGAAAGCCAATGAACGCGAACAAAAAACTTATGGCCCAAGACTGGGTTGACCCAGACGAAGTGCCCGACCTCACGTTGCCAGAATGGCGAGTGAAGATGGATGCTGCAATCGTCACCCGTGGTCGCCCCAGGCTCGAACAACCCAAAATCTCCACCACCCTGCGCCTCGACGCTGACGTCATCGCCCAATTCAAGGCCAAAGGTCCGAAGTGGCAGACGCGGATCAATGATGCCTTGCGGGAATGGCTCAAGAAAGCGGGGTAACTTGTTCTCGCCGGGTTTGCATGTCGGCCCAGGTGTAATAGCCAACCCCCAACAATACCAAGGCTGAACCGACGGCATCAGGCAGCGTGAACGGCTCGCCCAAAATCAGGATTGCCAAAACAATTGTCACGATTGGCGAGATGGTTGAGATCATTGCCACCGTCTGGGCCGATGTGCGTGCAAGTCCGGCATTGATGCAAAATATTGGCAGCAATGTTGCAAACACGGCACAGCCCAAAGCCATCCACAAGAACCATGGCGATGCACCAAAATCACCATCGCTAACGGCATGAATCGCGACCGACGCCAAGCCACCGGCAAACATCGAAATCGTTGTATAGAATATCGATCCCAGAACAGTGATGAGTTGCTTGGCATAGAGCTGGTTCAGCGCAAACGTGATGGCACAGCCAAGCACCAGTGCCGTACCGATCAGCGTGTTAATGCCGCCGCCTGGCAAATCCAGTCCAATAACGATGGCCAGCCCGATGTAGCTGATGACACAGGCCACCAAGCCATATCGCGTTATGCGTTGCCCGAAAAACGCCGCGCCCAGAAACATCACAAACAGCGGATAGGTAAACAACACAAGGCGCTCAAGCTGGGCCGAAATGAATTCCAACCCTTTGAAATCGAGGTACGACGAAAGGCCATAACCAAGGGCTCCGGCCAATGCGGCGCCCCACATATTACGAGAACTTGGCAGCGCCACGCCGCGCCTGCGCTGCATCGCGAAGGCCACAATCCCGATCAGCAAAAACACTGGCGTGGAAAAAATCATCCGCCAAGCCACCAGTAAAGTGGCGTTGGTTTCTTCCCGATAAGCCAGTTTGATAAAAATCGCCTTGGTTGAAAAGAGTGCGGCACCCACCGCAGTAAGCCCATAGCCTACCAATCGCGCTTCGTCAGAAAACTTTTTCATCAATCTTCCCTACACGGCGCAATCATTGTTGTCGCGTCATGCAAGGGTTGCGGAGTTGGTATGGCAGCTTAGCCGATTTTGAAATCCCGCACGTGATCAGGCATCACCAATCCCGGCAAGAGGCGTGGATCATCGATGAATTGCCCCGTCTCCGTGGTCAGCGGAATCACACCTGCCCAGATTGGCAATGCATAATCTTCCTCATCATCTCCCGGTGGGCCTTGCCGCACCTTGGCTGAGACCTCATTGAGTTCAAGTCCCAACATGGTGGTGGCTTTCAATTCCTTGGCAGTCATGGTCCGCAGCAAATCCCAGCGCCCGGGAAACAGGTGCTCAACAAAAACCCGCAGGTGCGCTTCTTTCTCCGCTACATCTTTGACCTTGAAGGCTTTGCCAAACGCCATCACCGAGCGATAGTTGCAGGAGTGGTTAAACGCCGAACGCGCCATCACCATGCCATCGAACAGCGTTACATTGACACACACTTGCGCATCCTCAGAGCTTGCCAACATGCGGCTGGCCGAAGACCCGTGCCAATAAATATGATTGCCTTCCCGCCATTGCAGGGTTGGCGTCACCACCGGCTTGCCATCGAAAACATAGCCCACCGTGCACATGGGTTGTGCGTCCAAAATCGGGTGAATGGTGGCTTCGTCGTAATGTGCCCGCTTGTTCATGCGGCGCAAACGGGTGAGTTCGGATGGTGCAGATGTCATGGAATCCTCGTGCTGTTGCCTCGGATGACTAGTCCATCTATGGTATGGCTGAAAGTCCAATAATGCCACCAAAGAACAGACCACTTAACACCGCATCAATTTTGGATTTTGGCATTGATCGCAGCGACGCAGAAGCCATCCAATCCCAGATTGCCAAGCAAATCCGTGAGCTCGTGTTGCAAGGCCGCCTGAAGCCAGGTTCACGCCTTCCCTCCAGCCGTGCCCTTGCCGAACAGTTGGGTGTCGCTCGCGCCACCGTGGTTGAAGCTTACGAACAACTCTCTGGCGAAGGCTATGTTGAAACCAGATTGGGCTCCGGCACTGCCATATCTGCCGAACTCCCCGAGAACCTGCTGACTACAGGACGCCGGGTAAAATCGCCCGTCGCGGCCAAACGCCTTTCCCGCGAACCTGCCAAACCTTTCCGCAGCGGTCTCGTGGATTGGGAAAACTTCCCCCATGACGAATGGGGCCGGATTCTTGGCCGCTATTGGCGAAACCCGCCGATTGCCCTGCTGGAACACAACGATCCCTTTGGCTGGCTGCCTTTGCGGCAAGCCATCGCAGCCCATATTTTTGAATGGCGCGGCATTGCATGCGAGGCCACACAGGTCGTCATGACTGCGGGTGGCGCCGATGCTTTTGAACTCATCCGCGGTGCCATCTTCAAGCCGGGTGATACAATTTGGCTGGAAGAACCCGGCTATGCCACAGCGCGTCGGGTTTTTTCTCTCGGCGGCCTTACCGTGTTTCCAGTCGCAGTTGATGGTGAGGGCCTCGTCGTAACCCAAGCCATCGCCAAAGCACCGCAAGCCCGAGGCGCCTTTGTAACCCCGGCACGGCAATATCCAACGGGTGTCACCATGCCGCTCTCGCGCCGTTTGGAACTTCTTGCCTGGGCCAAAAACGCATCAGCCATCGTCATCGAGGACGACTATGACAGTGAATATCGTTACGTTGGCAGGCCCCTGCCCGCGCTCATGAGCCTTGATCGATCTGAAAGCGTCATTTATTCCGGCACTTTCTCCAAGGTGTTTTCACCCATCATCCGCTTGGGATTCATTGTGGCGCCCAAACGTTTGATCACGATGTTTCAAAATGAGCGCCGCAACTATGGCGCACCACCCTCACTTCTGGTACA
The DNA here is from genome assembly GCA_031418195.1 of Hyphomicrobiales bacterium. Classification (GTDB taxonomy): domain Bacteria; phylum Pseudomonadota; class Alphaproteobacteria; order Rhizobiales; family Aestuariivirgaceae; genus Aestuariivirga. The sequence goes on from JANOXA010000069.1 coordinate 31,472, forward strand.
GCCCGCTCTCGCGCAATTCATGGAACAGGGTCAGTTCGCTGTGCATATCCGGCGCATGCGCAGGCTTTATGCCAACCGCCGCAGCCTATTGATGAAGGCACTGGAAGCCCATGATCCCGAACTGTTCAAAGTCGATGCGCCACCATCCGGGCTAACCATCATGTTGCGGCTTCCACAGCAACAGAATGACGAAACGCTCGTCGCAAAACTGGCTGCAGCAGGTGTCGAAGTGCAGGCATTGTCATCCCACTACGGTGGTCGCAACCGCCAACAAGGGTTGTTGTTGAGTTTTGCCGGGTTTACCGAAAAGGAACTTTTGCAGGCCGTTGCAAAACTTGTGGCCGTCCTGCAACTACAACTACGACCCCAGCGGACGTAACTCGCGCAACAGTTTCTCCTTGATCGCCCTCGCAAAATCGGAAAAATCCGTGGCAGTGATTACAAAACTGTCAGCTCCCGAAATGACCTTCTCCTGGTAATATTCCGTCAAGCCCTGATCTTCCGACTCGATGGCCAATCCGTTGATGCCCACACCGTTTTGCAGGGCATTTTCCCGCGCTGCGTTGAGGTCAAGTCCACTGTTGTCAATGCCGTCACCAGAAACATCAATGATCCGGCGCTGACCGTCAAAGCCATTGTCAGCCAGCAGCGCCACGCCATCGTCAATCGCCGAAGCAATCGACGTGGAAGCCGCCACAAAACTGCGCGTGCCCAAGCCCACGCGAAAACCAAAAGCCTTGGCTTCTCGCGCCGATTTCACATGCGCGAACGGCACCACCAGTCGGCTTTCACCCGGCCCCCCCCATTGGCTGACCGCCAGTGCCACGCCCAAAGGTTCAAGGTCTTTGATGGCATTCAAAACTTCAGGATCGCGAAAGGCCTGGGCAATCCCCTGCACCTGCAAATCAAACTCGTCGGCATTCATGCTGGCAGATGAATCAAGTGCCAGAAGTAGTTCCACGGCAACCTCAACACCAGACTCAGCCTGCGCTGCGACCCGTGATGCGACAATGGCAACACTCGCCAAAACCACGCCACAAATGCCAACTATCGGGTGCCTCATGTTTACACGCTCCACAATCATAATGTTCGCACTCCTACTCACCTTGGGCAAGGGGTGGGCTGGTGAACTGACGGTGATCGCAGGTTATGCGCCCCGTTCGCTGACGCCGACAGCCACAAGTGCTGCCGTTTATTTCACAATTTCAAACACCGGAGTTGCCGACAAGATCATCGCAATATCAACACCAGCCGCAAAGCAAGCGATGATACATGAAAGCAAAATTGTCGACGATATTGCAACAATGGTAATGCTGGACGCCATTGAAGTGCCATCAGGCGGAACAATCACATTCTCGCACGGTGGATTGCACATCATGTTGACCGGATTGAAAACCCCACTCAAGGAAGGTGAGAGTTTGACACTTGATGTGACGTTTGAAAAATTCGGCATATTGAAAATCGCAGTTCCGATTACGGGACTGAAAGGGCCGACGGCGGGTATTAAGCCGTGACGTCTGCAAACGCGCTAACCGGCCCTCACCTGACGCGTTCCGCGTCGTCCTCTCCCGCAAGCGGGAGAGGTGAAGGCTCTTCACTTCTCCCGCTTGCGGGAGAAGGTGGATCGCGCGTTAGCGCGAGACGGAAGAGGGATCTAGGATGACACGTCTGCCACCTGCAAATCATTCACACCTCACCCCCCTGTCACACTCATGTGCCTGGCAACCGCTGGCTTGTTGTGGTCCCGGTCGATGATGAAATCATGGCCTTTGGGCTTGCGTCCGATGGCTTCCAGAATGGCATCGCGCAATAGCTCATTGCCTTCTGAAGCCCGTAAAGGTGTTCGCAAATCCGCCGCATCTTCCTGGCCCAGACACATATAGAGCGTACCCGTACATGTCAGCCGGACACGGTTGCAGCTCTCGCAGAAATTATGGGTCAACGGCGTAATAAATCCAAGCCTGCCGCCCGTCTCCTTCACCCGCACATATCGCGCAGGCCCACCGGTTTTGTGGCTGATGTCTTCCAGCGTAAATTGGTCCATCAACCCCGCCCGCACCTGCGACAGTGGCAAATATTGGTCCGTCCTGTCGCCGTCAATGTCGCCCAGTGGCATGGTTTCGATCAAGGTCAAATCCATGCCCTCGCCATGGGCCCAGCGGATCATCTCCGGGATTTCCGTATCATTCACGCCTTTCAAGGCGACGGCATTGATCTTGAGCGCAAGTCCCGCAGCCTTCGCCGCTGCCAAGCCTTCCTTCACCTTCGACAACTCGCCCCAGCGCGTGATCGTACGGAATTTCTGCTCGTCCAGCGTATCGACTGAAACATTGATTCGCTTCACGCCATGGGCCACCAACTCGCTTGCATATTTGGCAAGCTGGCTGCCATTGGTGGTCAACGTCAATTCTTCCAGCGCACCCGACCGCAAATGCCGCGACATCGATTCCACCAGCGACATGATGCCTTTGCGCACCAAAGGTTCGCCGCCCGTCAACCGGATTTTCCGCACCCCCTGCTCGATGAAAGCCGAACACAGCCGATCCAACTCCTCCAGCGTCAACAAATCCTTCTTCGGCAAAAACGTCATGTTTTCCGACATGCAATAGGTGCAGCGGAAATCGCAGCGATCCGTCACCGAAACACGCAGATAACTGACATGCCGGCCAAAGGGATCAATCAGATCAGGAAACTTGGTCATTCTCACAATGTGGGCGGATAATGCCATGAGGTCAAGTCGATGAAAGTCCTGTCTGGGTTGCATTGGGTGAGCCTCGTGTTAAGCTGAATCAAATCCGGATGCTGCCCATGAACTTTCACAGGATCAGCCGTCTTGCCGCCGTGGCCCTGATTGCCACAACGCTCAGCCACGCCGCACCCGCACAAACCGACGCGGCCGAAACGGTCGATGTGGCCCTCGTTGTTGCCATTGATGTTTCCTTCAGCGTTGATTCAACTGAACACCGCCTGCAAATGGAAGGTTTTGCCACAGCCCTCGAAAGCGAGGAGGTGTTGGGCGCTATCGAGAGTGGTCGCCAACGAAAAATCGCCATCGTGGTTTTCGAATGGTCCGGCGAAGACAACCAGGGCATCATCGTTCCTTGGACCATCATTGCCGACGAAGCTTCCGCCCGCAGTGTTGCCAGCATTTTGGCCAAAGGCCCCCGGAGTGTCGCCGAAGGCGGCACCGCAATTGCCTCCGCCCTGACCTATGGCGGCACACTGTTTGCGTCAGCTCCCACCAGCCCGCGCCACGTCATCGATCTTTCCACCGATGGCCGCAACAATGCCGGTAAACCTGCCAATCAAGCTCGCGATGCGCTGGTGGCAAAAGGCATTACAATCAACGGTCTTGCCGTCACCAATGAATGGGCCCAACTCGCCACCTACCTCGAAAAACAAGTCATCGGCGGCGGCGAAAGCTTCGTCATAACAGCCACCAACTACGACGACTTCGCCGCCGCCATGCAACGGAAGCTGGTGAAGGAAATTACCGGGCCGGGAACGACGTAAGACCACTGCAATCATTTCTGTGCCTTCATACGGCTTACCACAAATCCACCCACAGCGATGCCAAACAAAGTAAATAGAGTTGGCAACCATGAAACGACCCAAGCTTTCCAATAGCTGTCAAATTGTATGGGGCTTGCCAGCCAGAAACCGAACTGAGCCAGATTATACCCACCCAATCCTCCCAAAACAGCCCCACCAACGATCAAAAAACGGCCGATGTCACGTTTATTGTCACCTGCGACCGGAGACTTTGCCCGTCGAAGCGCAAACCGCAAGGCAAAGATGGCACTGACAATTCCGCCCACAATCGCAACAGCAGGCCCGATGACCAGCCCCAAGGCCATGGCTCCACCACCATCCTGATCATGCACACCTTGCCAGTCCCAAACCAGTAGGGTGCCGACAACGACCACGAGATAGGTGACAACGGCACCTGCAATGAAACCCAATAGCGTGATCAGAAAATTGCGGAACACATGAATTCTCCCATGGCTTTTGAACATGCATCGAACTGAAGTCGCGTGCGCAAGGCAATCGCAATGTGTTGCAGTCGTGAGCAACTTGGCACGACATAATGCCTTTTTGCAAATTCTTACTCCCCCGTTGCATTCCCCTGCCCATTCCGCCATAAGCCGCCCATTCCAAAGGCACCGTGCTAGTGGCTGAAAGGAGGGCTTGTCCGAGAGGACAGGTAGGGGATCGTCCCCGGCTTCCAGTGTTACTGCTCTTGTCAGACCGGACTTTCAGACCTTTCACCAGGTGGAAAGAGGCTTCGCGCCGGTGCCCAATGGATTGAAAATGAAAGGAACACCCCCCTCATGGGTCTGTATGAACACACATTCCTGGTTCGCCAGGATGCGACGGCAGCGCAGGTTGAAGCGTTGGTGGAGCAGTATAAAGGCGTTCTCACCGCTGGTGGCGCCAAAGTAGAGAAGGTCGAAAGTTGGGGCATCAAGTCCCTCACTTTCCGCATTCGCAAGAACCGCAAGGCCCACATGACCTTGCTCAACATCTCCGGTCCCCATGCAGCTATTGCTGAAATGGAACGCCAGATGTCAATCTCCGAAGACGTCATCCGTTACCTGACCATCGCCGTGGAAGAACTTGAAGCTGGTCCTTCCGCCATGATGCGCCGCCGCGACGACCGTCGCCGTGATGATGATTTCGTTCCAGAGGAGTTCAACTGATGGCTGAACAACAAGCCCGTCGGCCGTTTTTCCGCCGCCGCAAGTCCTGCCCTTTCACGGGCACCAACGCGCCAAAGATCGACTACAAGGATATTCGCATGTTGCAGCGTTACATTTCTGAACGCGGCAAGATCATTCCTGCCCGCATTTCGGCAGTTTGCTCGAAGAAGCAACGTGAACTCGCCCGTGCCATCAAGCGCGCCCGCTTTCTGGGCTTGCTGCCCTACGTGATCGGTTAAGGAGAAAGTAAAATGGAAATCATTCTACTCGAACGCGTCTCCAAGCTCGGCCACATGGGTGAAACCATCAAGGTGAAGGACGGTTACGCCCGTAACTTCCTGTTGCCCCGTGGCAAGGCCCTTCGCGCCAACGCCGCTAACAAGGCCAAGTTCGAAGCCCAGCGCACCACGCTGGAAGCCAAGAACGCCGATACCCGGAAACTCTCCGAGATCGAAGCCGCCAAGATTGCCGGCCAAAGCTTCACCCTGATCCGTCAGGCCGGTGAATCGGGCCAGCTCTATGGTTCCGTGTCGCCGCGTGACATTTCGGATGCAGCAACTGCTGCAACCGGTGTTGCCGTGCATAGGAACCATGTGGAACTCGTCAGCCCGATCAAGACCATTGGTCTTTACACGGTCGATGTGTCGATCCATCCGGAAGTTACCGTGCAAGTCACCGTCAACGTCGCTCGCTCGGCCGAAGAAGCCGCTGCGCAATCGCGTGGCGAAAACCTGACAGGCCCGGCTTCCGACCGCGCCGAAGTCCGCGCCGCCGCCGAAGCTTTGTTCGAAGAAGCCGAAGCCGAACGCATGGCTGAGGAAGCTGCCGGGAATTAAAACTTTTCCGACGACAACAATTTGAAAAAACCCGGCTGCAAAGCCGGGTTTTTTTGCAAAATCAACCGCGATCCCCCACCTCCGCCCTTCGGGCACCTCCTCCCCGATGAAGAATCGGGTTGGAG
>JANOXA010000070.1:0-11664 GCA_031418195.1 Hyphomicrobiales bacterium
CGGTGATGGTGGTCCACACGACAATGATGGTGGACATGATCTGCGGCACCATGATGCGCCAGAAAATCTTGAACGGCCCAGCACCATCAATGACGGCGGCTTCGATTGTATCTTCGGGAACGCCTCGCAATGCGGCTCCGAGAATGACCGTGGCAAAACCTGTCTGAATCCAGATCAGGATCACCATCAGGAAGAAATTGTTCCAGAAGGGCGTGGCGATCCACACCTGTGCGAAAAGCCAAACCATCCGACGATGGCGTTGAGGAGGCCGATTTGCTCCTGGCCTTCGCCACGATAGTCATAGACGAATTTCCAGATGACCGACGCTCCGACAAAGGAAATGGCGAGCGGCAGGAAGATCAGGCTCTTGGCCAATTGCCCCCACCAAATCTTGTCGGTGAGGACGGCAATGACGAGGCCGAAGAAGGTGCAGGCCGCCGGCACTACGAGGAGCCAGAGGAAATTGTTGAAAATGGATTGCCGGAACTGGCTGTCCTTGGCCGCCCAGGCGAAATTGTTGAGTCCGACAAACTCGTCACCCGCCTTGTCATGGAAGGCGAGCCAGATGGTCTGGATCACAGGATAGACCAGATAGAGTGTCAGAAGAATGAGGGCGGGCCCAAGAAACAGCCACGGCCTGATGGTGGACTGGAGCTTCAGATTGCGCACGGCATTGGCATCATTGCTGGCGTTGGCAGGCAGCAGCTTGTCGAGTAACAGATTCGAGCCGTAGAAATAGCCCATGCAACCGCCAACACCGACAATGACGGTGAAAATTGCATACAGGATTTGCGACAACATGGTCTGCCTCCCCAGTTTATGAACCAGCCTTTGCGGCCATCTTGAATTTGGACAAGCGGCAGGCGCTGCAACCATGCAGCACCCGTCGCCAATCTTTCAGGAGGAAATTCGAAAATTTCCCCCGCGTCCAGTGCCGAACGCGGAGGCTTTGTCTGGTTACTTGATTTCGTCCCAGGCCTTTTGGATGGCTGCACCTGTGTCAGCGGCGGACTTGCCACCGACAAAGTCAACCATGCCGGTCCAGAATGCACCGGCACCAATTTTGCCGGGCATCAGATCGGAGCCGTCGAAGCGGAAGGTTGTTGCCGTTGCCATGATGTCACCCTGCTTGCGGGCGGCGTCATTGATATAGGCTGCGGGATTGACCGTCTTGAGCGGGGTCAGGAAGCCACCGTCCTGCATCCAAAGTTCATGGGACAGCGGCATCTTCAAGTAGTCGATGAAGGCGCGCGCCGCCTTTGAGTCCTTCGTGATGGTGAACAGTGTGCCAGCACCCAGCACAGGTTTTCCGAGGTCAGCCATGGCGGCATAGGTCGGCATGTAGAAGAAGTCGGCATCGGTTCCGACTTTCGTGCCTTCGGGGAAGAAGGAGGGAATGAACGAAGCCTGATGGTGCATGTAGCACTTCGGAGGCGACGAGAAGAGACCCTTGGGGCTGTCGCGGAAATCGGTTGAGGCAACACCTGCCGCACCGCCATCCACATAGGCATCATTCTTGGCGAAGGAACCAAAGATTTCCATGGCCTTGATCACTGCCGGATCGTCGAACTTCACAGTGTTGTTGACCCAGCCGTCATAGACTTCGGGCTTCTGGGTGCGCAACATGATGTCTTCCATCCAGTCGGTGGCGGGCCAACCCGTGGCACCGCCTGAACCCAGACCAATGCACCAAGGCTTGCCGCCGTCGGCAACGATCTTGTCGGAGAGAGCGATCAGTTCTTCCATTGTCGTTGGCACTTTGTAACCAGCGTCGGCAAAGTTTTCCGGAACGTACCAGACGAGGCTCTTCACGTCAGTTTTGTACGAGAAGCCAAAGAACTGGGGATTGCCATCCTTGTCCTTGGAAGTGCCGATATCAACCCATGACTGGCCGGCACCATAGTTTTCGACCATCCAGGCTTTGTCGGCATCGGTGAGCGGCGACATGAGGCCCTTGCCGGCAAGGTCAGCGATCAGGCCGGGTTGCGGCAGGACGGTGATGTTGGAGGGCGAACCAGCTTGCGTGTCGATCACCACTTGCTGCTCATAGTTTTCCGATGATGCAAACTTCACATCAGCGCCAGTGGCCTGACGGAAGTATTCGAGGATCACCTGGAAGTGGGTATCATCTTCGCCACGCCAAGGTCCGAAAATCGTCAGGGTTTCACCCTTGAGGTCAACCTTTTTCAGTTCATCAAAGTTTGCCCAAGTCATTGGGCCTTCACCTGGCTTGTATTTCAAGTCAGCAGACAGGGCAGGCGCGGCCAACGCCATGGCAAACATTGCTGCCGATAAAGCCAAACGCAATTTCATCAGATATCCTCCCAGTGATGATTTATGCAGATTTCAGGTCCAGGCGCCGTGCATTTTCAAATTTCCAAAGCGCTTTGGATAATTTTTCATAGTCGGGAGAAATACCAGTGTCAAGTGAAATGCAGAAAACGACGACTGTTTTATTGTGATTTTGCTGCAATGCAAAATTTTATTCCGCACTTGCGAAGGTCGCGCCTGTCAAGTTATCATACAAGACTTGAAAGCGCTTTGGTAGTTCTCTAGACTGCATAATCATGAATCTGCGCGACCTTTCAAAACTGCTTGGACTTTCCCAAACCACGGTTAGCCGAGCCTTAAACGGTTTCCCGGAAGTATCGGAAGAAACCCGGATACGTGTCAAGGCGGCGGCTGATCTGCATGGCTATCGGCCTTCGGCAGCAGCGCGGCGTCTGGCCACTGGTCAATCTGGCACATTGGGCGTTGTCTTTCCGCGTGAACGAAATTTGCTGGGTGACCTGCGCTTCACCGAATTTCTCTCCGGCGCCGTGCAGCAGGCTTCGGACCTTGGCTATGACATAACCTTGGCCATGGCCAGCGGCACACAGAACGAGGAGAACGTCTATCGCCGCAGCGTGCGCGCCGCACGCGTTGATGGCATGATACTGTCCACTCCCCTGCTCGAAGATCCCCGCATCCCGCTGTTGCGCAAACTGAACATGCCATTTGTGTTGCATGGTCGCACAGTTTCGTCGGAACCGTTCCCCTACCTCGATATCGACAATGAAGGGGCATTTTTCCAGGCCGCAAAATTGCTTACCGACCTTGGCCATCGCCGCATTGCCTTGTTGAACGGCGACACCGCTTTCAATTTTGCCAAGGACCGCGATATCGGATACCGCAAAGCCCTGGCCGCCGTTGGGGCTCCAGTGGATCCACTGCTGGTGCGCGAAGGTTACATGAATGAAGAGCATGGCGAATCCGAAGCACGGCAACTTCTCATGCTGCCACCACAACAAAAGCCAACCGCCTTTCTGTGCTCGTCGATTTCACAGGCCGATGGTGTTGCCCGGGTCATCCGGCATATGGGTCTTGAAATTGGCCGGGATGTTTCCCTGATTGCCCATGACGACCGCCTCCAGGACATTCGCGCCGAAATTTTTGATCCACCCCTCACCGCAACCCAATCATCCATCGCTGAAGCCGGCAAACGCGTCGTCGCAATCCTTGTGCAACACCTGCGCCAACCCGGCGAACCTTGTGCACAGGATGTATGGCCTGTCGATCTCGTCTTGCGAAACTCGACCGGTCCCGTCAAAAATTCTTAAGGCTTCTGTTTTGAAATTTCGAAACGTTTATTCGGCATCCGGCTGTTGTGACGGATGGGCAGCGGCGAAGGCAGACAGTTCCAGGCATTTGCGTTCAACGTGGCATATTTTTGGCAGGTGAGTATAGCTGACTTTAAATCTGCTGGCGTTGAACAGCTGGGGAATCAGGCAGCAATCAGCCAGTGTGGGCGCGTTGCCAAAGCAATAGTCACCGCCCGACAGCAGGGCTTCGACGGCATCCAGACCGCCGTTCATCATCCACTGCTTCATCCAAGCGTCGATCGCAACCTGCTGCAGTTGCAAAGTTCCTTTCAAGTAGTTCAGGACACGGAGGTTGTTCAAGGGATGGATTTCGCAGGCGATAGTTTGTGCCACTGCGCGAATTTTTGCAGCAAGCAAAGCATCATCTGGAACGAGCCGATGCAAGTGTGACAGCGTGTCCAGGTACTCAATGATGGCGGTGGATTGAGTGAGCAAAGTGCCATCATCAAGTTCCAGTGTCGGCACCAGTCCTTGTGGATTGCGGGAAAGATAGTCAGCGTTACGATGCTGGCCACCATCCTGCACCAGATGCACCGCCACATGCTCAACCGCTATGCCTTTGAGGTTCAAGGCAATGCGCACGCGGTAAGCCGCAGACGAGCGGAAATAGCCAAAAAGTTTCATGCTCTCAAAACTCCAAAACGCACCCGGGAACAAGGAAACCGAACTCTCGCGCAACTTGCCAGCGATGGTAGCTGAAAACATCCGCCGTTACGACAGGTTTGGCAATCGAACGAAAACCACCGATCAAAAAACTGGTGCCGCTTAGGTGACTCGAACACCTGACCCCATCATTACGAATGATGTGCTCTACCAACTGAGCTAAAGCGGCAATTCATTGGAATCGAGCTGCAGTTAGACGGTTTCGGTTAATAATTCAACCTATTGCTTATGCCCCATTGTCGTCGTTGCCGACACCTGGATCGTCGGGCAGTGGGCGATGGGGGATGACGGCATTTGTGGTGTTGGCATGCGAGGTGGTGAGCAGTGGGTTTGTTGCTATTGCATTCTGTGCGACATCTGGTCCGGCAAGAAACCCTTCTGCAACAGGCAGCACATCATAGGGTACGCGCCATTGGCAGGGCACGATTTCACCAGTAACCGGCGAGACGGGCACCCAGCGCGTGCTGGCCACACCGTCGGAAACCCACAGAGGATCGCGCGTCGCGTGGATGGCCCGGGCCAGCCATTCGCGGGTGCGGCCCTTGTCCTGCATCGCATCTTCGATTTGTGCCATTAGAGCGCAGACTCGCGCCTGCGGTCGGTCCAGAATATGATTGGCAAGGCCAGCCCGCGCCACATCAAAGCGCTGGGCCGCAATGGCTGCCCGCGCCAAGGCAACGGCGGCTTCGAGATTTTCCGAGGCATCGCCCACGCCATCGCGCACCCGTTCGAAGCGGGCTTCTGCATCTTCAGCACCATGGCTGACAGCCATCAAGTCGGCGAGATCGGGATGGGGAGATTTTTCGAAACATGCCCGCAACAGCTTCATCGCCTTGCGGGAACTGTCACGGGCGATGAGAATCCGCGCCACGACGGCTGCAGCGGGCACCAGTCCAGGATCAAGCTCATGGGCCTTGCTGGCCAGATCAAAGGCCTTATCGGCATTGCTGCCTTCAAGCCGCAAGGCTTCGGCAGTGAGAAGCGCGGCCCGCCGGGTTTTTGCAATTGGTTTTTCCAGCAAACCTGATTTGCCCTGCTGATCCAGGGTCAAGGCTGCCGCCTCCCAGGATTTGCGCGCCGTTTGCACTTGCAAGACGGCTGCCGATGCCCAAGGCAGGCGTGGATTGAGGCTCAAGGCTTTCTCGGCATGCTGCAAGGCCGCTACCAGATCACCAGCCGCACGGGCCTCGGAAAACAAACCGCGCAAGCCAAAGACTTCGGTATCGGGCGAATTTGCCATTTCGGCAAAAATCCGACGCACATTTTCCTTGTCGCCTTTTAATTGGGCGGCTTGCGCTGCCAATACATTGACCAAGGGTTCATCGGAAAGCGCATTGCCCGCCGTTGCTGCATGGCGGGCCGCTGACAAGGCATCACCCGCCCCAGCAGCGATAATGCCTTTTGACAGGGCCTCATAACCCTTGCGATGCTTGCGAAACCGCCAGAATTCCCGCGTCGCCCGTGGACTGCGCCAAACCTGCCGCAGCAGATTCCACAGGAACAGCAACGCCAAGAGGCTGACCAGCAAAACCGCCACGCCAACCACCACCGACATTTCAATTTCACGGCCCAGCCAGCGTATGGTCACGCTGCCGGGTCGGTCGGCCAGCCAGGCAAAGGCCAATCCCAGTGCAACAACCAGCGCAAATCGCCAGATCAACTTGATCATCAGTTGGCCTTCTGGCTGGCCAGTGTGCGCAACACACCTTCTTCAACCGATTGCAGAGCGACTTCCAGGGAAATCCGTCCCGAAGCCCGATCCAGCCATTGTTGCAGGCCCAAGGGTTTGCTGCCTTCCAATACGTTCAGACTTGCGATTGCCCCCGGCAAATTACCCGCCTCTGCCAAACTGCTGGCGGTGGAAGCGGCGCTTGGCCAGTCAACTTCGCCTGTGTTGCGTATCTTGATCAGGTCAGATACCGCGTTCCACGCTTGCGTGAAATAACTGTCACCGGCGGACGTGGTTTCGACGACTTGCGGCTTGGGCAATGTGGCGGCCAATGTGGCCAATTCGCTGGCCAGCCCCTTGGCATCCGGCAATCCGGCGTCAGCATGGGTTGCCAAAACCTCAAGTCCTGCTGCGGCGGGAACCATGCGCTGAATGCGTTGTAATTCTGCTGCATATCCCGTTCCGGCAGCAATTTTGGCTTTCAGGTCGGCAAGGCTTTGGGAAAGCGTTGTGAAATCCGGTGATTGGCCTTTCTGGGCTTTCAAACTTTCCACATCTTTTTCAAGTGTGGCCAGTCTGGCGATGAGCGCCGCCACAGCAGCACTGTCGCCAGCACTGTTGCCAAGGCTGGGCACTGGCGCAATTTTGGCAAGGTCCGCAACCTGTTGACTGATTTCCTGCAATCCACTTTCAAGCCCGGCAACCCTGGCGTCTGTTGCCACCAGGCCATCGCGCACTGTTGCCGCAACAGTACCGACTGTTGTTGATTTTGTTTCAATGGCATTGAGATCGCCGCTCAGCTGCGCAGTCAATCGCTCAAGTGCTGCGACCTGGGTCCGCAATTCAACGTTGGATTTTTCCAGCACTGCGGCACGATCAATCAGCGCCGTCACCTTGTCTGATGGATAATAATCCGAGATAACATCGCGATAAAGCCAACCGCCACCCAAAGCCACCAGCAACAGCACGGCCGCAGGCAAGGCCCAACGGGCAAGTGCCGACTTGCGCCGCGTCACAGGCAATGGCGAGGTTGAAGAAACGTTCTCCCGTTCCACTGTCACCAGTTCAGGTTCAAGTTCGATAATTGTGGCGGTGTCATGCGAGTCAGCTGTCATGTTGGAGTGAGGCCTATTCTGCTTTCAGCCGTCAATCAAGGGCCTGATCAGGGAGATCGAGAAGCTGCAACATGGCGTTTTCATCGGGTGCGGCACTGATGGTCTTGCGCCAGTTTTGTGGCAAAGTCGCCGCAACATTTGCCGAAAGACAGAAATGTTGCAAACCGGAAACCTGTCCATCGAGATGGGCAAGTGCCACTTGCTGGGTCCAGAGCTTCGCCGAGCGGGGGGAATAGAGCAGCACACCATCTGCGCCATCACAAAACCCATCCAGTCCTTCGACGGTGCAAGGTTTGGCATCATAGACAATTAGTCTGGACACAGCAAAGCCGTTGGCTTTCAGCTTGCCTTCCAGGTCCCCGGTTGTTTCCGAACCCGATAGATAGAGAATAGGGCCATTTCCAGGCTTGGCCTGCTTGACGATGGTGCGCACCAGACCTTCCACATTGCCGCCCTTGTCATGCACATGATCAAAACCATGTCGGCGGGCTTCCAGTGCAGATTGTGGACCGATGGCGAAGAAAGGCAGGTGTTTAAAGGCGGCAAGATCAGCCTTTGCCAGCAATCCGTTGGCGCTTGACACACAAAGCGCTTGAAATGGCATGTCGGGGATGACCACGGCATCCCGCGCCGTAATGGCCAGCAGTGGCACTATCACTGGTTCATGGCCAAGGCTTTCCAGTTTGGCAGCCAAGGCACCAGAGTCTTCAAGCGGACGTGTCACCAGCAGTTTCATGCGTAACGCAACTTGTCTCCGCCCGATTGTTTGACCCGCTCGCCCGCCTCGCGGCCCATGGCAGTGGCATCCTGGTTTGTACCCGCCACAGAATGTTCGAAAACCGCTGTTCCATCAAGCGTCAAAGCATGGCCGCGAAACGCCAGATTTGTGCCCGTCAAAATCGCATGTCCGGCAATCGGTGTCCGGCAGGATCCTTCAAGCACGGCAAGGAAAGCCCTCTCACATTGGATGGCAGCCCATGAATCAGCATGGTTGATGGCTTCCAACATGCTGCGCATGTGATTGTTGTCGGCCCGGATTTCAATGCCAATGGCCCCTTGCGCCACGGCAGGCAGCATTTCATCCATGCTCATGATGGCTGAGATGTGCCTCGAAAGACCAAGCCGGTTAAGTCCGGCACAGGCCAGAAAGGTTGCATCCGCCATACCCTCAGCCAGTTTTCGCAACCGTGTCTCCACATTGCCGCGAAATTGCACCGGCACAAGGTCGGGCCGCAACCGCAAGGCTTGGGCATTGCGCCGCACTGAGGAAGAACCCAGCTTGGCTTCGCGTGGCAGGGATTGCAGATTCTTGGCGGATAAACTGATGAAAGCATCCCGCGCATCTTCACGGGGCAGAATGGCAGCAAAATCCAGTCCGGATGGAACGATGGCAGGCATGTCCTTCATGGAATGCACGGCAAGATCAATCGTCCCGGCAAACAGCGCTTCTTCAATTTCCTTGGTGAACAGCCCCTTGCCGCCAATATCAGCCAAGGGTCGATCCGTTATCCGATCCCCCGTCGTTACTATTTTCACTATTTCGATTGCTTGGGGATCAAGACCATGGGCCGCAACCAAACGGTCACGGGTTTCATGGGCCTGGGCCAGGGCGAGGGGCGAACCTCTGGTGCCGATGCGAAGCGTGGTCATTTGCATGTTCCGGTGGCTGAGTGCTACAGCGGCCATCAACGAAGTCAAACAGAATCTCAAACCACCAAATACATGAATATTTTCACAACCATCCTTGGCATCGAATCCTCATGCGATGAAACCGCCGCCGCCGTGGTGCGCCGCAATCATGATGGTCGGGGAAAGATATTGAGCAATGTCGTTTTGAGCCAGATCATGGATCACGCGCCCTATGGCGGCGTGGTGCCGGAAGTGGCGGCCCGTGCCCATATCCGCCATTTGGACAAACTGATTGTCAAAGCCTTGAGCGATGCCAAAGTCCGAGTGTCAGAACTTGATGCCATAGCTGCCACTGCCGGGCCGGGGCTTTCCGGTGGTTTGATAGTGGGCATGAGCATGGCAAAGGGCATGGCACTGGCTCGCGGTTTGCCGTTTCTGGCCATCAACCACCTGGAAGGCCATGCGCTTACCCCGCGCTTGTTGGGGGAGCAGCCATTTCCGTATTTGCTGCTGCTGATCTCTGGCGGCCATACGCAATTTCAGCTGGTGCGCGGCGTTGGTGATTACAAACGCCTTGGTACAACCATTGATGACGCCCTCGGCGAAGCTTTCGACAAGACAGCAAAACTTTTAGGCCTCGGCTATCCGGGTGGTCCTCAGGTGGAAGCCTGGGCCGACAAGGGCGACGCCAAACGATTTGACCTGCCGCGTCCGCTAAATGGCAGGGCGGGCTGCGATTTTTCTTTCTCTGGCCTTAAAACCGCCGTGCGCGAAACCGCCCATGCCTTGGGCAATTTTTCAGATCAGGACCGCGCCGATATCTGTGCCAGTTTCCAGAAAGCTGTGGCCGAAACCATTGATGACCGCTTGCGCAACGCCTTCGAGATTTTCCGCGAAATCTGCTCCGGCATGCTAACACCGACGCTGGTGGTGGCAGGTGGCGTGGCAGCCAACAAAGTGTTGCGGGCCACACTTGAAGCCGCGGCGACAATCCATGGCTTCAAGCTTTCAGTTCCGCCATTTAATCTGTGTACGGACAATGCGGCAATGATCGCCTGGGCCGGCGCCGAACGGCTGGCACTTGGACTGACTGACAGTCTTGAAACTGCTGTTCGTCCGCGCTGGCCCCTCGATACGGTGTCCGCCCCGGCCTATGGTGCTGGCCGTATGGGGGCAAAGGCATGATCAAGAAAATCACGGTGCTGGGCGACGGTCATTGGGGAAAAGCCCTTGCCGCCATGGCAAAACACGGCGGCCATGATGTTGCGATATGGAGCCGCAGAGCCCCTGATGCTGCCGCCGTTGCAAGGGCCGATGCCCTGGTCATCGCCGTGCCGGCGCAAGCCGTCGGCGAAGTGCTGAAAGGCTTGAACATCTCTCCGGGAACAGCCTTGATCATAACGGCAAAAGGTATTGAACGCGGCAGTTTGCGTTTCATGCAGGATGTGGTCCGCGCTGCCGCACCCCGAGGCATTCCCTACATCTTGTCAGGCCCCAGCTTTGCCAGCGATGTGGCAAAAAAACTGCCCACTGCCGTCACCCTGGCTGGCCCGAACCTTGAAGATGCCACGATGTGGGCGAGGACACTGTCAATGCCGAACTTCCGCATCTATGGTTCCGATGATCTGATGGGTGTGGCACTTGGCGGATCGCTCAAAAATGTTTTGGCCATTGCCTGTGGCATCTCCGATGGGCGCAGACTCGGTGAAAGCGCCAGAGCCGCCCTCATCGCCCGTGGCTTCTCCGAACTCCAGCGGCTCGGCAACATTCTGGGTGCCAGACCAGAAACCCTGATGGGTCTTTCAGGCCTTGGGGATTTGTTGCTTACTTGCTCAAGCCCGCAATCACGCAATTATGGTTTCGGCCTCAGGGTGGGGCAGGGCCAAACGGTCAAAGCCGCACTCGCCGCCGCAAATGGTGTTGTCGAAGGCGTCTATTCGGCAGAAGCCGCCGTGGCCTTGGCCGACCGCCACGCTGTTGACATGCCGATCAGTCGTGCCGTTCATGCCGTTGTTGATGGCGGAGCGACGCCGCAAGATGTTGTCACCGCCTTGCTTGCGAGGCCGGTTGGCCATGAATTCATCTCAAAGGAAAATTGAAATGCTGTTTGCCCTGATTTGTGACGACAAGCCTGCCAGCCTTGAATTGCGTTTGAAAGTTCGTGCCGACCATCTGGCATTCCTCGGCTCCCTCGGTACCGCCATGAAATTTGCTGGCCCCTTCACCGATGATGCGGGAAGCCCGGTTGGCAGTCTGGTGGTGATCGAAGCTGAAAACCGTGCCGCTGCTGAAACGCTGGCGGCAGAAGATCCCTATGCCAAGGCAGGCTTGTTTCAATCCGTTGCCATCCGCCCATGGAAATGGGCCTTGAAGAATCCGGAAGCTGCATGATGCAATATTGGCTGTTCAAATCCGAGCCTGATGTTTTCTCCTTTGACATGCTGAAAGCCAAGGGTGCCATGGGCGAGGAGTGGACGGGCATCCGCAACTATCAGGCCCGCAACAACATGCGCCTTATGCAACTTGGTGACCGGGGCTTCTTCTACCATTCCAACATCGGCAAGGCGGTGGTCGGCATCGTTGAAGTCTGCAAGCTCATCCATCCCGATTCAACGGCAGATATTCCCGCCTGGGAATGTGTTGACATCCGCGCTGTTGCGGACCTGCCGAAATCTTTGACACTCGATGAAATCAAACTGGTGCCGGAATTGAAAGACATGGTGCTGGTGAAAAATTCAAGGTTGTCCGTGCAACCTGTGACAGCGGAAGAGTGGAAGGTAATTTGTCGGTTGTGTGGGTTGAAAGTTCAAACAAGGTGAACCACCCCCTCCCCCCTGCGGGGTACTCCCCCGGCCATGAGGCCGTGGGAGAAAAATCATCTTCTCCCTCGGCCTCTTGGCCGGGGGAGTACGGCGAAGCCGGGAGGGGGTGTAGATGGCAATTTCCG
>JANOXA010000071.1:0-6191 GCA_031418195.1 Hyphomicrobiales bacterium
CAACCCGCCACTTCGGCGGGGAGGAGGTGCCCGAAGGGCGGAGGTGGGGACTTCAGGTTGGGGTGAGTGTTGACTCATCCCCCCAAGCTGCTATTAGCCAGTCCATGTATTTAACCGCTTCAAAACACACGAAAACCGCCTGAAGCCCTTCCCCGGTCAATTCCCTGCGGGGGAGTTGGCCCGGACAAATGCCCGATGACGGAAGTTCACTTCCCGGGGGGCGGACATAGAGGACACATCCATGGGTTATAAAGTTGCAGTCGTTGGTGCCACGGGTAATGTGGGCCGCGAGATGTTGAACATTCTGGCGGAGCGCTTGTTTCCTGCCGATGAGGTTCATGCCATAGCATCGCGCAAATCCATGGGCGTGGAAGTTTCCTATGGTGACAAGACCCTGAAGTGCAAAGACCTGGCGCAGTTTGATTTCTCCAAAATGGATTTCTGCGTGATGTCGGCGGGTTCGCAGGTTTCCAAGGAATGGTCGCCAAAGATTGGCGCCATGGGTTGCATCGTCATCGATAATTCGTCGTTCTGGCGTTATGATCCTGAAGTGCCGTTGATTGTGCCTGAGGTGAATGCCCATGTGCTGGGCGAATACATGGCGCGTAATGTTCGCAAGAACATCATTGCCAATCCCAATTGCTCGACGGCGCAATTGGTTGTGGCTTTGAAGCCTTTGCATGATGTGGCGAAAATCCGCCGCGTGGTGGTCTCGACCTATCAATCGGTGTCGGGGGCCGGCAAGGAAGGTCTGGATGAATTGTGGACCCAGACCAAGGGCATTTTCGTCACGGATTCACCAACGCCGCGCAAATTCACCAAGCAGATTGCCTTCAATGTCATTCCGCATATCGATGTGTTCATGGATTCCGGTGACACCAAGGAAGAATGGAAGATGATGGTGGAGACCAAGAAGATTCTTGATCCCAAGATCAAGTTGACCGCCACATGCGTGCGCGTGCCGGTGTTTGTCGGCCATTCGGAAGCGGTGAATGTGGAATTCGAAACACCACTTTCGGCCGATGAAGCCCGCGATATTTTGCGTGAGGCACCGGGCTGCATGGTGATCGACAAGCGCGAGGATGGCGGTTACGTAACCCCCGTGGAATGTGTGGGCGATTACGCAACGTTCATCAGCCGAATACGTGATGACTCGACGATCGAAAACGGCATCAATTTCTGGGTGGTCTCGGATAATTTGCGCAAGGGTGCAGCTTTGAATGCTGTGCAGATTGCCGAAGCCATCATCAACCGTGGCCTGATCAAACAGGCGGCGTGATCGCGATGACCCATGGGTTGGCACAGTGAGCGCCGGCTTCTGGTTTCAGCAATGTTTGAACATCGTGCAACTGGCGGGCTTTTATTTGCCGCTTGCAGTGGCTTTTGCCTTGATCCAGGGGATCACCCGGCGGATATTCCTGTCGTTTGGTGATTTCGCCATGTTTGGCAGCTTTGCGGCGATCTATGCCTGCTTTGCAGCCATGGTGCGGGGTGATGGGGATTTCGTGGCCAGTCTCTGGGCGTTGCTGTTGGCCATCGCTGCGGGTGCGGCACTGGGGGCAATTGTGGCGAAGGCTGTCATGGGCCGCAAGTTGCTGGAAAATCCCCTGGCTTTCATGATTGCCTCCATCGGTGTTTCAATTGCCCTGCAGGAAGTGATGCGGTTGCAATCGTCAAGCCGCGAAGTGTGGGTGCCGCCGCTGATGGCGGGACTTGCTGTTTTTTCAGTGGGTGGTGATTTTCCGGTGAGGCTTTCGGTGATGTCGGCCTATGCGATTACCGTGGGATTGATTGCTGTGGTGCTGGTTGGCCTGTTATTGGGCTATACGCGCTTTGGCTTGCATTGGCGAGCTTGTGCGCAATCTCTCAAGCTTTCAGCGCTGTGCGGGCTGGACGCATCTATGGTGGCGCACCAGAGTTTTGCCATAGCTGGCGCCCTCGCCGGGGTGACTGGCTGGACGTCGGCAATTTTCTATGGCGGGGCAAATTTTTCCACCGGCCTTCTGGTCGGGTTCAAAGCGATGTTTGCCTCGGTGATTGGCGGATTTGGCAGTATTCGCGGCGCCATTGTCGGGGCCTGCACTTTGGCGGTGATCGAGGTGTTGTGGTCGGCGCTGTTTTCCACCACCTACCGCGATGTGGCGGTTTTCATGATTATTATTATGGTGTTGGTGTTGCGGCCTGAGGGACTGGCGGGCTTGCAGGGGGAACGGGAAAGCGAGCAGCCATGAAGAAGCTTTTTGTGGTGTTGGCAGTTTTATTTGCGGGTTGTGGTGCGGAAGAAACCAGTGGCGAATATCTGCGCATTGCGGGCGGCGGCATCACCTTCAACTACCGTTATTCGCAAGCCACCATGGTGCTGGTAGCGCGGGCCATGCGGCCTTTGCCAGAAGGTGGATCAGTGGAAGCAATATTTGATATTCCCGGCGAAGCGACGCGCGAAAGCGTGCGCCGCCCGGTGATTGCAGGCAAACTGACGTACAAGATGGAAAGCAAATATTTGTCGCGGATCAAAAAAGGTGTGCCGTTGAAAGTGACGTTGCGCGCCTTGGACAAGGCAGGGGTGGTGCTTGATACGAAGGAGACGTCTTTCACATCGGATGTGGATCAAGACACCTTGCCCAGCAAGCCACTGGTTGATCCATCGAAACCCAATTACATTCCGCAACTGGAAAATTTGTAAGGCCCCCATGCCCCATGATGAACATGGGGGCCCACTATATTCCGACTTTGGCGTATTACGACTTCGGCAGGAGAACCTTGTCGATCACGTGGATAACGCCGTTGGATTGCAGCACATCGGCGATGGTCACGGTGGCAACGCCGCCGTTTTCATCCATGACCTGAACCTTGTCACCATCGAGCTTCAACGTCAATTCACAACCACCAACCGTCTTGGCCTTGTGCATGCCGCCGTCGGCCTTGACCATCGACATCACATCAGCAGCAAGGGCCTTGGCACCAATGACATGGCAGGTCAGAACCTTGGTCAGTGTGTCCTTCATGTCGGGCTGCAAAAGCTTGTCAACGGTGCCCGCTGGCAAAGCGGCGAAGGCTTCATTGGTGGGGGCGAATACCGTGAAGGGACCAGCGCTCTTCAAAGTGTCTACCAAGCCTGCTGCCACAACGGCGGCGACCAGCGTGGTGTGATCCTTGGAGTTCATGGCGTTTTCGACAATGTTCTTTTCAGCGAACATTTCGGCACCGCCGACCATGGGGCCAGCAAATGCGGCAGTTGCGACGAAGCCAAGTGCGAGGGTTGCGATGATTGTTTTGCGCATAGGAAATCTCCCGATTGAATGATGACGCCGCGTTCATCGCGGTGTCGTATGGAATTAACGCACGAAAATGAATTGTGGTTGATTACAAGATGGTAAGTTGGGCTGGTCTCACGGCTTCGTGAAAAGGCGTTATGTTTATGCGAATAATAGTGGTCGGAAATGTCGCGGTACAGATTGAAGCTCGTGGCCAAAGGGACCTCATGCCCCTACGCCCAAGAGGGCTACGGCGCACACAGTCCGGCGCGTTGCGCCACCTTCGCCATCTGCGATGGAGAAGGGACAACATTGGGTAGGTTTACCGTCATTGTCCCTTCTCCGCGCTCTATCGCGTGGAGAAGGTGGCCCCAAATTTAAAATGGGGCGCCGGATGAGGTCCCTCTGGTAGCCTGCGTGTTGCTTTCAAACCTTCGCCAGCCCCAACACTTCGCCAGCCTGGCCCGTCTGCAACACGGCGATGCAGCCTTTGCTGCCTTTGGTCATCACGGTGTCGCGCATCCAGTTGCCGTGATAGGCTTCGCCTTTCCACATGGTGGCGGGCACCAGATTGCGGACGACGTTGTGATAGATGACTGAAGTGCCACTGTTCTCGCCCCGGATGATTTTTTGCTCGACTTGGGGTTCGATGGCCATAAGCCACAAGGTGGCTTCCGCAGTGATAGTTGATGCGGGAATATCAACCTTGATTTCCTTGTCGGTGATGGTGAGTTTCAACGGCACTTGAAACGGTTTGAGCCGCGCTTCGACAATTTTGGCCTGTACGGCACTCCGGCTGCTGCCGACGGCATGATCAAAACCATTCACCACCATTTGCGGCGTATAAACCCGGCCATCGCCACGGCTGGCGGCATAGGCATATTGGCGCTGGGTATACTCGGGTTTGGCCAAGGTATCGCGCCAACCGAGATAATCCCAATAATCGACGTTCAGTGAGACGACATAGATGTTCGGGTCTTTGCTCAATTCGCCCGCCAGTTCATCGGCCGGGGGACAGGACGAGCAGCCTTGCGAGGTGAACAGCTCAACCAGCACGGAGGTTTTGGCTGGGCTGGCAGCAGATGTGAAAGCGGGGGCCATGAGAGTTGCGGCACCCCATGCGAGGGCTTTGCGACGGTTGATCAGGTTTTCCATTTGGCCATCATGACCAAATGCGAAAACACATGCCAATCACAAGCTGTTGAAGGCCCCACCCCTGCCCCTCCCCGCAAGCGGGTTGGGGTGAGTCACTTCACCCCTACCCAATCTTTGGGGAGGGGCCGGGGGTGGGGGCTTAGTAACCGCCGATCGACTTGAAGCCGCCAAAGTACATGCGCTTGGCATCGAAGGGGGCGGTTTTCATGTCGAAGGTTGCCATGAAGGGGTCTTTCATCATCTTGGCCCAAACCTGATCGCGATGTTTGCGGGATTTGAAACCGATGAAAGCCACCACAACCACTTCATCTGATTTCAGTTTCAAACTTTGCGGAAAGGATGTGGACTTGCCTGGCTTCACGTCATCGGCGGCACATTCCATATAGGAAAGTGCGCCGCATTTTTTCCAGACCTTGGCTGATTTTGCCACGAGTTTTTTGTACTCGTCCATCCGGTCCGCCTTGGCGGGGATAACCATGAAATCGAAATACGCCATGATGTTGCTCCTTGTTTTGCAAGATCAACTTACGTCGGGTTGCAATATTCCACAATGCTCTGCCAAGTCCTTTGCGGCATGGGCAGATGAGTTGCAAGTTCCCGCTGATGCCAATCCAACTTGACATCGCAACCGCCAACACGTCATCTTCATCCGGTGGTGGCGACAGATGAAAGAGTTTGACGATGAACAAAACTTTTTTAGCCGTGGTATTAAGTGGGGCTACGCTACTTTCTTCACCCCCCCAAGATGCCTTCGCGGATGCGGCCTCTGATGCAGCGGCCTGCGATGCGCTGGCGGCGAGTCCCAAAGATTTTCAGAGACCGGGCAATGTTGCGGGCGTGGTTTTTGATGATGTGAGAGGCGATGAAGCCATTGCCGCCTGCACCCTCGCGCTTCAATCAAACCCTGATCATCCCAGGATTCTCTTTGAACTGGCCCGAGCATTTGACGCTGCAAAAAAACAACCGGAAAAGCAATTTGAGTTTTACAAAAAGGCTGCCGAAAAGAATTATGTTGTTGCCTATTTTAATCTCGCCCGCCTGCACGAACGGGAGGGTGTTTACAAGGATCAGGTCGCAGCCAACTTGCTGCACTGCAAAGCTGCGGGGGCAGGCCTCGCACTGGCTTATGTACCTTGTGGCTATGCCCATGACGCCGGCGTGGGATTTGCACAAGACCTCAAAATCGCATTTGATTGGTATCAAAAAGCCGCCGATATTGGCGATGCTGAAGGCATGACGAATTTGGCGGATATGTATGAAAACGCTGCCGGGGTGGTCAAGGATCTTGGGCGTGCAGCAGGCTATTACAAACAAGCCGTTGAACTTGGTGACGTGGTTGCCTTGAACAATTATGGCAACTGGCTGATTGAGGGCATTAACGGGAATCAGGATATTCCACTTGGCATGGACTATCTGAAAAAGTCCATTGATGCAGACGGTGAAGACGCCCCTGTCACACTTGCTGAAACCTATGATCGGGGCAAGGAAATTCCCTTTGATGCCACAAAGGCTGCATTCAACTATCTCCTCGGGTTGAAACGCAACGGCGAGCAAGCCAAAACGGCGCTGATTGACAAGGCGGGAGAGGGCATAAAACCTGCGACACTTGATGCGATTCAGGCGCAGTTGAAAGCTGAGGGCAAAGTGTTTGTGGTGAGCGCCGGGAAATTCACGCCGGAGACTATTGCGGTGTTGAAGGATTATCCGGCGAAGTAAAACAGAAGGCCCCACCCCTGCCCCTCCCCGCAAGCGGGTTGGGGTGAGATACTTTTCACCCCTGCC
>JANOXA010000072.1:0-103115 GCA_031418195.1 Hyphomicrobiales bacterium
CGCAACCGCCGCCTCGCCAAAGACTTCGAGCGAACCATCAAAAGCGCAACCGCGTGGCTCTACCTTGCATCAGTCCAGCAAATCACCCGCAGAATCGCAAGTGCATGAATTCATGCCAAATCATTATGAGTCAGACTCTAAGACCGCCAACTCTATAGTTCTGGCGGTCTTAGTCGGCCCAAAGGGTGCCAACTCTATAATTATGGCGGCCTTTGACCGCCAATATTGTTCAACATGGCGGCCTTTGGCAAAGGCCTTCAAAGAACAACAAAAAAATGAACTACAGTCCCAAAGGCCGCCATAATTATATGATTGGCGGCCTTTGGGCGAGTGACTTGGCGGCCTTTGGTTCATAGCGACCCGCTTTCTGGCAGTTGCCAAAGCCAGCCGCCTTCACCACCATAGCCGTCACGCTTGGCTGTTACGCCCAACTTGGCCTTGGCGCGTTCAAGGGTGCGGTGTGAGAAACCCTCAGCCTCAGCTTCACTCAGCACGTCCTTTGCCGCCACTGGGCCAAAGCCAAGGCGTCCCCTCAGGAAGGCCTCAGCCCCCTTGCCAGCCTTTGAGGGTCGCCCCGGCTCACGGCCCGCGTTCATGGCTTCGTCGGCTGTAAGGGCAACAGGGTCGCTATCCCATGCGATTGCAGAGGTGGTTATCGGCCCCTTGGCACCGTCCACCGTGCGGCCTTCAATTCGGTATCCTAAACCATTGGGCGATTGCCCTATGTTGATCTTGACAGGCAACAGCAAAGAGCGGCCCTTGGTTTCCGGGTCTGCAATTGCCACCATGGCAACCCGAACGACGCCAACAAAGGCAAGTGAGCCCGTGACTGCATTGATTGCCTTGGCTTGAGCAGCTTTGGGCGGGTGAGATATTGTCAAAACAGCAACCCTCGTTTTTTCAGCCCAGTTGCAAAGCGGTTCCAAAACTGAACGCACATCTGAGGTGCGGTGCGAGTCGATGCCGCCAAGGTAAGAGGTGACAGGATCAATCACGACAAGCACCACGTCGCCTATGCGGGTGCAAAGGTCATCAAGCTGCTTTATGTCTTCGCCCAAATTAAACGTTCGTTCTTTCCCCTTCTCTGCAACGCTGCGAACGGAAAAGATTTTGGCACGGTTTGCCCCTGCTGCCATAAGTCGGGGTAATGTCGTATCTGCTGCGCCGTCTTCTGCCGAAAGAATGACAACGCTGCCCTTTGGGGCCTTCCCGCCATCAGGCCACATGCCCCCTCTTGAAATAACTGCCGCAAGGTGAAGCGAGATTTGGGATTTACCTTGGCCGGGATCACCCGCAAGCATTGTGAGTTTGCCACGGGCAAGCCTTTGCGGCCAAACCCATTCGATGTTCTCAGGTTCAATGTCTGCAAAACAAGTGACATTCAATCCCTCTTTGGGCTTGGTCGCTGTTGCAGGATCATCGCCCAAATCGTCAAAGTCCAATGCCCCGGTTGCCCGTTCTGCCAAGGCAATCTTGCCAGCCTCAATGCCAGCCCGTTCCCATGTGCGCTCAATGGCGCGGTCTGAGTCCTGCCCATAGTCATTCCATGGGTTGTCACTTGCCCATTCTTCAAACGCTTCCACCGTTTCCCCGGCAAGCTGCAACTGCATGGCCTTGCGGAATGCGGCCCCGCTGCCCGACTCGTCGCTTACTGCAACCGTATCGCCCTCAGGTGTTGCCTTGGCACGGCGTCCAATGGCCGTCGCGTCCAAGTCATGGGCTTGATCAATGTAGCGCCCCTCAATCAACACGGTCTTGGGTGTTGGCTTGCCTTCAATGCCGCCAAACAGGAAGGCTTGCGAGAGATTGAAGCTAACTCCGTCCAGCGACCCGTCCAGCAAACCGTTCAGCCGTGCCGTGAGGCGCAACCGCTCTTTGGGTGGCAGTGAGGTAGCGGTAGGGCAAAGAACGCGCCACCGTGGCACTTGTGGGGTGCTGGACGCGGACTCATAGAGCAGGGCGGCAAGGCCAGCCGCTTTCAATCTACCCGCTGCAACTTCAATGGGCATGTCCCCGGCGTCATAGTCGCCTTCGATGCCATCAATCTGCAACACATTGGCGTCATGGCGCAAAGAGTTTTTATCGGTTTTCGTGTTGCCAAACCGCGCCAGCTTCACCCATGGGCAGGAATCTTTGTCCGGCTTGACGATAGTCTTGATCTTGGATTCGAGTTGTCGAAGCGACGTGGTTACGTCCCGTTTCTGGTCAGCCTGTTTCGAATTGAAGCGCGTGATGGCAAGGGGACGGTCAAGCGGAGAAAATCCAAAAAGTTCATCAAGGTCGCGTTGCCGTTTAAGGTTAGACAAACCCAACAATTTCCCTTGAATATCAATGGCAGGGTTGATAGGGTTAGACAGCCCTAAAGTATTGATTTTGCTGGACTGTGGCAGTCCAACCGGGGTCGCCATACTTCTGCAATTCACTCCGTCACGGCACATGGGCCTTTTTGCCGCGCAGGCTGGCAAATTGTGTGCGGAGCGCTTGTGGCAGCTGGAAGTAGACGGTTTTCAAAACCGGGCGAAGTGTTTTGCTCCACAGCGTGGAATAGATTTTGCCCCGCGTGCTCAGGTTGATGATGTGGCCCGACAGCTGCAACGGTTGGTTGGTCCAGTTTTCCTTGTAGGGTGCAGGATTACCCATCAGATCAAATATTTTAACGTCGTGCGAAATTAGCCAGTTTATGGTCATGTCGATGAGAACGGTGCCAAGCGACCAACGCCGCAAACTCCAATCGAAACTGGCGGTGTATAAGTGATACTGCTTTCGGTAGAGAAAGCCCAATTGATAGGCGATGGGCCGCGCACCGGCACAAAGTGCAAAAATCACTGCGCCGCCATTGTCCTTTGATCCCGGTATCGAAGCCAGGAATGCTTCGTGGCCTTTCACGCCCAGGCCAGAATTCATCCGCCCGGTTTGGGCAATCCACTCGTTCTTCCAGTGCAGGCATTGTCCGACAGCAACCGCAAACGCGGGCTGGTCCGGCCAAATCACTTTCAGTTGCAAGTCACCTTCTTCTTGCAATGCCGCCACGGCCCGACGCTTGGCCTGTCTGCGCCGTGCTGTCATCGACGCGGTGAAATCCATCGCGTTTGCAAAAACGCTGAGATCAAATTGCGAAGCGGCATTCGCCAGCGTTTGAACTTCACTTTCCGGACCAAGCACCAACCGCAACGGCGAACCACGCGGCAAATATTGCACCACGATTGAATCAACGTCGGTCAATTCCAGCAGTGTCCGGCGCAACAACTCTACCGCAGCAGAAGGAATGCTGCCACTTGGCGTTAACACCCCTGCATACTGCGTATGTGGTTCGCCCAATGGACGAAGCACATGGATGGGTCCCCAGGCCTTCATCCGCATCAGCGGCAGAACGGCCAACGCCTGATCACCTTGCGTCACCATCAGGATAACAGGCTGGTGGCTTTCACCACCATGGTGTTGAAGCCAGTTAATGCACCAGTCATAGCTTTGGAAAAAACAATTTGACGCAGTCGTGGTGTGATCCAGTGCACGCCACATGTCTGCTGCATTGGCCATGTCCCCAATGGAAACAAGTGTGCGAACGCAAAGTTCTGATGTGCCAATTTGACCAGCAATATCTGCCAAAAATGACATTTCAGATGCTTTAAAGGGGCGAGGTTTCATGGTTGTTGATCAAAACTGCAACAATTGTGCCATGCTGCACTTTAATTTGACGAACCAATCCAGCTGTCAAAATGCCATGCAAAATAGACCCTTAGTGAACGCCATAGACAAGTTTTATTCAAGCTGCCGACCTTGGAAACCAAACTTCTGAAACCAGGGCCACGCAACATGAACAAATTATCCCACATCGCAGCGTGCACGATCGTCTTCACGACTTCCGCACTGGCAGCATTCCCATCGGCTGTAAAAGCGAATGACATCCCCCAGTCACGTTACTGCACATTTGGATTCGAATGTGGCTTTGAGCAGGGCAATACAGATGGCCACGTGGATGGCCTGGCCAAGACCTATCATGCGCATTTTAACGCCGCCTACCTCAGGCGCGCCATCAGACCTGCGGAATATATCAAAGCGTTCAAGGAAGGATACAGCCCCGGCTATGAACAGGGGTGGCTGAAGGGATTGAAAGACTGCAAGCCCAAAGTCAAAAAATTCAGGCCAGATTTACGACGTCAAAAAATTCCCGCACAATCCGAATTTTCTTGAAAAGCAACGACCCGCGCCGGCGATTGATTTCTTAGCCCCGTTCGCATTTCGCCTCAATCTCAACTGAACAAGAAATCGTCACTGACGGAAATCGTGCTGGAAACAGTGTTCTGGAGTGATAGTTCCCAAATCTCCGCGCCATGTACCAGCTTCACATGTGTATCAGCACCGATCTGTTCAATCACGACCAGAGTCGGGTCACCGAAACTCCAGCCGTTGCCCGTTGCAACGGCAATGTGGTCGCCTTCCAGCCAGTCCGTGACTTTGTCTTGACCTGGTCCGAGATAGAATAAGTCATTGCCCTTGCCGCCGCTCAAAGTATCATCGCCGCTGCCGCCATTCAGGCGATCATCACCCGCACGCCCTGTCAACTGATCCTTGCCGTCACCACCATCCAGCCAATTGCCAGAGGCATTTCCAAATAGCATGTCTGTTGCGCTTCCACCGATCAGGCCCTCGATGTTTTTGAGGACATCGCCACTTGCATCACCCACCTGGCCCTTGCGCGATTGCAAATCAACACTGACCGTCCTGGTCGAGGTTTGAAAGGACGCAAAATCAAAACCCTTGCCACCATCGAGTTTGTCAGCGCCAGCACCGCCAACAAGCACATCATCGCCCTGGCCACCTGAAACATTGTCGTTGCCGTCACCGCCAACCAAAATATCCTTGCCGGACAAACCGCTCAATTTGTCGTTGCCGGCAAGGCCATAAAGCCGGTCATCCAGCGCCGTGCCGTTGATTTTGTCAGCCTTCGCCGTTCCAGCATCATACTTTCCATTATCGAACGTTGAAGCAGGCCGCGTGTCGCCCGTCCACCAGGCCGGATAGTTCTTGTTGGCGGCAATGATCGCTTCAGTGCGCAACTCGGGTTTGAAGTCCGGCGCGTTCCACAATCCATAGTCGCCCGAAAAGCCCCAGCGGCCCGTGTCGGCATACCAGGCAAAAGGCCCACCACCCACCTTTTGCCAGGCCGCAAGTTCGGCCTCATAGACTTGCTTCATTTGCGGCGAAAGTTGCACCGCTTCGTTGAAATTTGTGTATTTTGGATTGGCCGTGGCAAAATCATTGCCATTGATCAGCAGCGCACCGCCTTCATAAACGCCAAAGCCCAGGTGATATTTGTCAGCCAGATTGCGGCCAATGGCCCAGGCAGGGGCCAGGTTGTTTTTGAGCTGGTCCAGAAGAAAGTCCCTTGCGCTGCCAAATCCACCATCCTTGTGGGTCATCCAGTCATCAACCATGGCATCGGTTTCAGGGCTGGTATTATACCAGGTCAGATATCCATCCGTGGCCAAAAACCTGATGCCGGCATCAAGCGGCGACACACCGCCCTGCGCCACATAGGCAGGCGTTGTCAGCATGGTGATGGCTTCGGCATTGTTGAAGGCGTCGTGATTGAGCGTCACCGTTGGAAACAGCCGCGCCTGTTGATCGCCAAACACGTCTTTGAAGATCAATGTCATCTGGGATGCGCGTGCACCATAGGCCTGCGCATTGGCAAAATCCGCATTGCCAAAAAGTGTTGCTCCCTTGTCGATCAGATACTGGTGCTGTCCGAAACTGTCAGTCCAATATTCATTCGTGTATTCCACGTAAACCCGAAGACTGGGGTCCAGGTGTTCCTTCACATAGGCCGCAGCATTGCGAATGTAATCATCCGTCGCCATGTGCGGAATATTGATCCAGAGATCTGATTTCGACTGGTTCGCCACTTCCACCAGCAATTCATAGGGCATGCCGCGCCCGTCTTTGATCCACAAGGCCTGATCTGCCGTCACCACATTTTGCCCCCAGTCCGTGACCTGAGAGGAATTGGTGCCTTGCCAGTCGTGGGTGCGCAGTACCCGGAAGTCATCAATCTGTTGAAACCATTTCGGATTGAAATGCTCTCCCATGGCGATCAGGTCAGCGTGCTTCGCGTCATAGACCTTTATATCGTGCAGGTGGTTTCCCGTATGGTTGGGGTCCGTGGCCTCCATCAGCAGGGTGATACCATTGTCGCCCTTGCTATAATCTCCATCAAAATGAATGACGAATTTGTTGTCAGAAATCTTGTCGTAGGGTGAATAGGTCGTCAGCGTTCCTTCGCCTTGCCATTCCACAATGTAGTCCCCGGCAGGAATGATTTTTGTGTAAAAAACATTGGCAGCGATCACATGGGGCTGGCCATCGACAAGCGGCAAGGCGGTGGGCCAGCCCTTGTCATCAAGGGCAACTGCATTTCGCGTTTCATTTCCCTGTTCATCAACGATGATCCAGGCGTCGGCCCCGTGCATCAAATCCAATGCGCTGAACGTGTCGCCATAGGCCTGCGGCTGGCCGCCGAGGTTAAGACCCTGAGATGGATTGGTCATATGATGTGCGCTCCCGTTTGAGGCGTGTTTTGCGGGATATTCGCAAATCAAACAAGAGCGTTTTGTGTCGGACTATTGCGAAACGAAATCCCCACACTTCGGCGCAGTTGAAGCACCCCAAGGCATGATCGGGACAGTCGAGTTGGAATTTTCCGGCGATCCTTCAATCAAGCGGTCCGTATAGGCAAGATAGACCAACACGTTTCGTTTCACATCGCAGCCCCGCACGATCTGCATTTTCTTGAAAAACAACGAACGGCGCTGGCGGTAGATTTCTTCACCTTGCTCAAATTTCGCCTTGACGGTGATCGGTCCGACTTGTCGGCACGAAATGGAGGTCTCTGACCGCTCGTCAGCAAAACCCGCCCAACCTGACCATCCGCCAACTTCCGGCACTGTAAAGTAACAAGCAACGCCTTCAACGCCAGGATCATCAATCACATAAGTCGCAAGTTTCGCATCAGGTGAAAGCAGACGCCAGACCGTTGTCTTCTTGAAAATCAGTTCAGGGTCATCCGCCTCCTGGGCAAAAGCCGGAACGCACATCAAAACCGTGGTGAGCAAGGCAGTTGCAATTTTTTTCATGGTCACTCCATCCGCCACAGGAAATGGGTACGAAGGCCGGAATTTCAAGGTCGATGTTCCGGCAAACACAAGGATAAATCTCTAACCTCGCATATTTTCATTTTCCAGCCGCTGCCAAACGTTGAAACCCCGCCTTCAAATCCTTGATCAAATCATCAGCGTGTTCCAGTCCAATATGCAACCGCAAGGCAGAACCTTCAGCCCGCCAGCGTGTGGCACTGCGGATCGGTTTGAACGGTACGATGAGACTTTCAAATCCGCCCCACGAATAGCCCATCGAAAACAGTTCAAGTCCATCCAGCATGGCTGCAACAGCTTTTTCTGAAGCAGGTTTCAGCACCACTGAAAACAGCCCCGATGCGCCTGTAAAATCCCGTTTCCAGATGTCATGTCCCGGTGAATTGGTCAGGGCAGGGTAGAGCACGGTCTCGACTTCGGGTCGTGCCCGAAGCCATTGTGCCACCGCCAGGGATGATTCCTGATGGCGTTGCAAACGAAGGTCAATAGTGCGAAGTCCCCGCAAACCCAGATACATGTCATCCGGCCCGGCAAACAGGCCCATGGTTTCAAATGTTTCCTTGAATTGCGGCCAAGTCGCTTCGTTGCAAACTACCGTACCCAGCATGGCATCGGAATGCCCGACGATGTACTTTGTAGCCGCCTGCACCGAAACATCACATCCATGTTCAAACGCCCTGAAATAATATCCGCCACTCCAGGTGTTGTCACACATGACAATCGCCCCTTTGCTATGGGCGGCTTTGGCAATGGCGGGGATGTCCTGCATTTCCATGGTTTGCGATCCTGGACATTCGCAATAAACCACCCGCGTCTGGGGTCGCATGAGTTCCGCAACGCCGGCACCAATCATCGGGTCATAATAGGTCGTCGAAATGCCAAGGTCTTTCAGCAGCGTGTCACACAAATGGCGCACCGGCCAATATGTTGTATCCACCATCAACAGATGATCACCGGTTTTCAGAAACGCCATCAATGCTGCTGTGATGGCGGCCAGTCCTGAAGGAGCAGCCTTGCAATCGAATCCACCCTCCAGTTCCGCAACCGCCGTCTCAAACGCCCGCGACGTCGGGGTGCCTTTTCGGCCATATGTATAGGGCTGGCTCCGGGCATTCAGCGTCGCCACATCGGGAAACGTGATGGTGGAGGCGTGATAAACAGCCGGGTTGACGGCCCCATGTTCGTTGAACTCCCGCGCTGCCGTTGCAATGCGCGTCGCGGGCTGGAGTTTATTGCGGTCAGAAATAAGTTTGGGCATGGATGGCTTTCAGCTAATCATGGGGCCAACATGCCGCAAAACCAGGAAACGTCAAATGTCCGAAATGTCACCCCTCGCCAAGCTGTTGATGGGCATCCTGCGCAGTGGTTCCTGGGCAGCGCTTTTCTTGCTGGTAGTGTTTGCTGGTATTCTGGTCTGGCAGCGCATGACTCCTGATGGTACACTATTGTTGTCGCGCCAGGACTACGGCTTTCTGGCCGTTATTGGCCTTCTGGTGCTACTGGCCGTTTATTTGGTGTGGGCCATCGGCAAGGAAATCAATCGTTCCAGCGAATAAATGACAAGGTTGAACTTGGATCAATCAACAGTTACTTAGCACCAGAATTAGCAAGGACTTACGACCACCATGGAATCCGCCAAGCGCATTGCCGACAAGAAGGACTGGATCAAGGGAGCCACCGGGGATTGGGAAATCATCGTTGGCCTGGAGGTCCATGCGCAAGTTCTCTCAAAAGCCAAACTTTTTTCCGGCGCCTCAGCTGAATTCGGTGGTGCCCCCAATGATCATGTCTCGGTTGTCGATGCTGCCATGCCCGGCATGTTGCCCGTCATCAACAAATTCTGCGTAGAACAGGCCGTGCGCACAGGTCTGGGCCTGAAGGCCCAGATCAACAATTATTCGGTGTTTGACCGGAAGAACTATTTCTATCCGGATTTGCCGCAAGGTTACCAGATTTCACAGTTCAAGCAGCCTGTGGTGGGTGAGGGCGAAGTGCTGGTGGATTTGGATGACGGTGCAACGGTCAAGGTTTCCATCGAGCGTCTGCATCTGGAGCAGGATGCCGGCAAGTCCTTGCATGACCAGCACCCCAACATGAGTTTTGTCGATCTTAACCGGTCAGGCTGCGCGCTGATGGAAATCGTCTCGAAGCCCGATATGCGCTCAGCTGACGAAGCCAAGGCCTTTGTCACCAAGCTGCGCCAGATCATGCGCTATCTCGGCACCTGTGATGGCAATATGGAGCAGGGCTCCATGCGGGCCGATGTGAATGTGTCGGTGCGCCGTCCGGGCGCGGCGTTCGGCACGCGATGCGAAATCAAGAACGTCAATTCCATTCGTTTCATGGGTCAGGCCATTGAATACGAAGCCCGTCGCCAGATCGGCATCCTGGAGGATGGCGGTTCCATCAGCCAGGAAACCCGCCTCTATGATGCCAAGAAGGGCGAAACCCGCTCGATGCGTTCCAAAGAAGAAGCCCACGACTATCGCTACTTCCCAGATCCGGATTTACTGCCTTTGGAACTCGAACAGGCCTGGGTTGACGCCATCAAGGAGAGCTTGCCAGAACTGCCCGATGACAAGAAAGCCCGCTTCGTCGCGTCCTATGGTCTTTCCACCTATGATGCCGCAGTGTTGGCTGCCGAGCGCAACGCCGCTGATTATTTTGAAGCCGTGGCCAAGGGCCGGGATGGCAAAATCTCCGCCAATTGGGTGATCAACGAACTATTCGGCCGCTTGAACAAGGAAGGCAAAACAGTCGACAATTCTCCGGTCTCTGCTTCGCAAATCGGAGGCCTTGTCGATTTGATTGCAAGCAGCGTCATTTCAGGGAAAATCGCCAAGGACGTTTTTGAAATCCTCTGGACCAAAGGCGGCGTGCCTTCCGAGATTGTTGAATCCCGCAACCTGAAACAAGTTACCGATACAGGCGCCATCGAAAAAGCCGTCGCTGAAATCATCGCCGCAAACCCGGATAAAGTCGAACAAGCCCGCGCCAAACCCTCCATGCTCGGCTGGTTTGTCGGCCAAGTCATGAAAAGCACCGGCGGCAAGGCCAATCCCCAGGCAGTGAATGATATTTTGCGGCAAAAAATAAATATTAGTCAATAAATTCAAATCTGTAATACCAGTATTTGCATATCACCGCTGATCAGCTATACTCCGTACGCTGAACTTTTTGGCATGCTTGGGGGGCGTCTGGTAACATCCTGCGTTGGGGCTGGGCATAATCGTTTGTTGGGGTTGTTGTCGGCTGTTTGGAATTGATTGTCCAAATGCCGCTACGGCCCTGTTGTGAGTATCGGGAGAACAAAGATGGCCAAGCCATCCAAAATCGCCGCCAAGGCAAAACCAGTTGCAAAGAAAATCGTGCCTAAAAAGCCAGTTGCAAAAGTTGTAGCCAAACCAGCAGCCAAAGCACCCGTTGCACGTGGACCAACGGCAGCTGAAAAAAACCGTTTTACGCTCTATGGTTCGGCAGGATCAGTGCCAACTTATATCGCAGCGTTGATGTTGTCGGTGTGTCGTCATCCGTATTCCTATATCCACATCAGCATGCGCGATGGTGCCCACAAGCAACCCGATTACCTGGTCAAAAACCGCTATGGCCAGGTGCCTGCCTTGCGCGACGGACAAAACTACGTGGTTCAATCTGCCGCCATTTTGCTTCACATTTCTGAAGCGCTCGGCAAGTTCGATGGCAAAACCCTGCCTGAACGCACCCGCATTCGCGAATGGATGTTCTGGCAGTGGGACAAGCTTGCCCCACCCATCATCCGCCTGCGTGCCAGAGCCAAGGGTCTTCGCCAATTCAGCGATGAAGTCCGCGTCATGTATGACACCGAAGCCAAGGCAGCGCTTGCTGTGTTGGAACAGGATTTGACAAGGCAGGAGTGGATTGCAGGCAAGAAGCCAACGGCGGCCGATGTCGCAATCTACGGTATTCTACGCTATGCGCCCGATGCCAATATTGAGTTGGCCCATTATCCCCATGTGGTGAAATGGAAGCAGCAATTTGAGGCCCTGCCGGGATTTACCGTACCTGAACAGCTTTTGCCAATGCAGAGCAGACTGGTGTAGTAAACCAATCTGTCACAACGAATCCCGAAAGCAAATTCTTGAAACAACAAATTACGCCCGGCGTCGTTGATCTCGAAATCAAAGGCGAAGTTGCCGATTTGGCGCAGCCAAGGCGCCGCAAGCATCGCCAATGGGGTGGGGCTTTTCTGGGGCTGTTGTTTGGCATGGGTGGCCTGGCTTTGGGCCGGCTTGGCCAACTCTATCCCGCCTTCGATGTTTTTGCCCAGTTCAGCGCCCAGTTCATTTTTGTCGTCTTTGCCTTTTCGTTCGCCACCTTCATGCCAAAATACAAAGCCCTGATCGGCGTTGTCTTGTTTATCATGATGTGCGTTGCCTACGGCGCTTGGCCGATTTATTTCTCAGGCGAAGTTACCAAAGGTCCGTTTCCCATGGCGGCAGGTGAACGTGCCTTCAAGGTCGCACACTTCAATACATTTGTTCTGAACCACGATCTGGCCGCAACGACCAAGGAAATCGAGCGTCTTGATGCCGACGTGATAACGCTGATTGAATTTGACGACACCAAGAAATCAGTCCTGTTGAGCCTTCAACGCACCTATCCTTTTCAGTATGATTGCAATGACGAGCGGTATTGCCATATGGCCATTCTTTCAAAGCACCCAATACTGGCGGTTTCCGCAAAGGCCCATTGGGTGGGGCCCGCCTACATCAGTGCAAAACTGGGAGGTGTAATGCAAGGCCTGACAGTTTTTGGCGTTCACACCACCCGTTTTCCCAGGTCGCGGGCGCAGTTGAAACAAATCAACGCCTTGGTTCAGTTGTTGCAAAGCCAATCCGACGATTTGATTGTCATGGGCGATTTCAACGCAACACCGTTTTCGCGCATCACCACAACTCTCGAACAGGGCACAGGCCTTTCGCGCGTCACCCATATGCCGACTTGGCCAGCAACCTACGGTTTGCCGCAGTTGGCCATTGATCATGTCTTCGTCAGCCCCAAAATCCGTGTCTTGGCCGATCAACAGGTCGGCAATCCATCGGGTTCCGATCATTTCCCTATTGTCATGACGTTGGGATACACACCGAAGTAGTTTTGCCGGCGCGGTGAACGACTGGTGAATCAAGCACGGTTAATTCAGCCTGAATAATGCCGTAACATGTTGAATCTCATTGAACTTATTTTTCAGGTCTGGCCAGCCCACCGCTGCTGTTCAAACTCGGTTAAGCCTGCTGTTTAAGTTCCTGTTTTATTGCTTGGCGCAATATCACTTCCAGAGACGAACCAAACGGAACGTCCAACCGGACGCAAAAAAACCAGCGCCGGCCAACGCAAAAAAACAGGGGATTGCAAATGATCTGGGACAACATCAATTCGAATATCGAAAATACAATGTCTGCAAACGCTTCTTCGGAAGAATTTCTGGCCCTTGGCATGCAGTATTGCATTGGCCATGGCGTTGCGGCCAATAACAT
Source organism: Hyphomicrobiales bacterium (assembly GCA_031418195.1). Taxonomy (GTDB): domain Bacteria; phylum Pseudomonadota; class Alphaproteobacteria; order Rhizobiales; family Aestuariivirgaceae; genus Aestuariivirga. The sequence goes on from JANOXA010000072.1 coordinate 12,665, forward strand.
CATTGCCCACAAATGGTTCAATATCGCAGCCATGAAAGGCAATGACAAAGCCCGCAGCTACCGCTTCGAGCTGGCCCAGGAAATGACGGCAGCAGAAGTTGCTGAAGCCCAGCGCCAAGCCAGGGCCTTTCTGACAGTACACTAAAAAACAGGCGTCAAACAAAAAACCCCGCGAGAATGCCAAAGGCTCCGCGGGGTTCTTTAATTTTGAAAACCGATTTCAATAATCAATAAACGTGTCACCACTGGGCGCATTGTTATCAATGAAAAAACGCCGCATCTTGCTGTCAAACTCGGCGTCTTCACGGGCCTTGCGATTAAGCTCGGTTTCATAAATGTCGGCCTGGGAAATTGCCTGACCCAGCTCACCATCAAGGGCAGGCAGACTGTCCACCTCCGTGGAATAGCCAGTGCCCGATGGTATAAACGTCTCATAAGCAGAGGCGGGCAGGGCGGTTCCCGCCAAACAACCGATTGCCAAACCCAACTTGAAAATGTGCATCATCATGGTTCCGAATGTCGCACAATCATCGACCGAATGCCACAAGAAACCGTTAAGCATAAGCCCTTTGTGTTCAATCATTGAAACCTGTTTCAGCCACCAGTTTAGCCGCCAGACCCTGGTTCTTGGCAATTTCGCTGAGGTTCAGCACATCAGGGGTAAATGTCCCCCAGCCTGAAACCACATCAGAGGGTTTGATGGCAGGATTGACCGGGTATTCAAAGTTTTGTGCGGCATAAAGTGATTGTCCCGCGTCACTGGCCAAAAACGTCATCAATTTTATGGCGTTGTCCTTGTTCGGTGCATATTTGGTCAGCATCATGCCTGAAATGTTCACATGGGTGCCCATGGCAGGCGAGGCGGGGAACAGGATTTTTGAAGCCGCAGCCCATTGCTTCTGTTCTGGTTCCTTTTCATTGGTCATCATCAGACCCATGTAATAAGTGTTGGCAATCGCCAGATCACACTCACCCGCCGCAACACTCTTCGCCTGGGCGCGGTCATTGCCATTGGGTTTGGTCGCCAGATTGGCTTTTACGCCTGCCAACCATGTCCTGGTATCGGCTTCGCCACGCTTGGCAATCATTGCCGCCACCAATCCAAGATTATAGGGATGGTCTCCGGGCCGCGTACAGACTTTGCCTTTCCATTTCGGATCGGCCAGCTCTTCGTATGAAATGCTATCCTGCGCCACCCGATCCCGCGAAGCATAAAAAACCCGTGCCCGCATGGTCAATCCAAACCACAGGTGGTTCTTTGAGCGAAGCGCTTCCGGCACCTTGCCATCGATGGTCTCGGAAACCACTGGCTGGCCCAGACCCTTGTCGGCCGCTTCCACCAGTCGGCCCACATCGGCCGTCATGAAAACATCAGCCGGACTGAGTTCGCCTTCCTGCTCCAGTCGCTCGATCAAACCCTTTTCGGTAAATACCATCCGGACATCAATGCCTGTTTCAGCTGTAAAGGCCTTGAACAGCGGCTCCACCAATTGCGGCTGTCGATAACTGTAAACATTCACCACACCTGTCGCCCAAGCTGGCGCAATCGACGACAATGCAGCGATGCAAACTGAAACAACAAAACGCCGTGAAATCTTCATTTCCATTCTCCGAGTATTTAAGTCGGCTTTCACATATCCGAGTTTAACGAAACTGTCAATTATTCCGATCAATGGACTCAGGTAATTTTGAACTTCTATTTTACCTGAACGGCTCGCAGGGCTTGCACACATCAACAAATCACGGCAAAAGCCCCCTCGCAGGAAACGTGGCCGAGTGGCTGAAGGCAACGGTTTGCTAAATCGTCATACGTCGCAAGGCGTATCGAGGGTTCGAATCCCTCCGTTTCCGCCATTTTCAAAGGTTTTCGCAAGTCCACTTCACCTCTCCCGCAAGCGGGAGAGGACGACGCGAAACGCGTCAGGTGAGGGCCTGACACGGAGCATGCTGGAGAACAACCGTCGCGTGTCAGCTTACGATTGACAGTAAATCCAGTTCAACTTGTGTTGACTGCATGATCATTCAATCAGTGCGGCACAAGACCTTGCGCGCGTTCCTGGAGAGCGGAAAGACTGGTGGGTTGGATGTGCGCAGCTGGTTGGGCGACTTCGCAACATGGTCGCGTTTCTGCATGCGGCAAATGATGTGGACGAACTGGGGATACTGCCGAATTTTGGTTTTCATTGGTTGACGGGAAACCGGGCAGACACTGCTTCAATGACGGTTACAAAAAACTGGCGGCTCACTTTCCGGGTGAACGTAAAAAATGAAATTATTCATCTCGATCTGGAGGATCATCACTGATGGCCATCACGCTATCGCCGTTTTTCGCAGTCCACCCCGGCATTTGGTTGCGCGAGGAGATTGTTGGGGTAACGGTGACACTCCACAAAACTATTTGCACCGCCCCCTCACAGCGCCCCAATCAATCTCTCCACCAGCGGCTGCATCAACGCGCCATCCACATTGGCAAAGGCAAAGCGCAAATAATCGTCCTGATCCGGCCCAAACATCGAACCCGGCAGACACAGCACATCATGTTCCTGCGCCAGCCGCATGGCCACGGGTTTTGAGGCTTCACCGACGAAAGGGTGTTTGACATATGCGAAATAGGCGCCGCTGCTCACCAGTTCAAACCGCAAGTCAGGATGCTCGAAGGCTTTGCGAATGGCGGCAAGGCGTCCTGCCATCAATTCAAGTTTTTCCTGTTTCCAACTGGCCAAATGCGACAGCGCAAACACCACGCCGCCTTGCGTGATGTGCGGCGGGCAGATGGTCATGCAATCCAGAATCTTGGCGGCCTCCTGCAACAACCTTTCGCCGGAGATCATGGCACCCAGCCGATAGCCGGCCAGCGCATAGACCTTTGAAAAGCTGTAAAGCTGGATCAGTGTTTCATCCCATTGAGGCCGGGTGAACAAATCATGGGGCGGGGCAGGGTGGGGCCTGAAATCCTTGTAGGTCTCATCGAGAATCAGGGCGAGACCATGGGCCTGGGCGAGATCATAAAACGCGCCGATGACCGAAGCGGGATAAATCGCCCCCGTCGGATTGTTGGGCGTGCACAACACAATGGCCCGCGTGTTGCTGGAGATCGCCGCCGCCGCACGAGCAACCGAAGGGTAATTGCCCTCCGCCGAAAAAGCCGGAATGGCCTTGATGCCAATTCCCAGCATCGACAGCCACATCTGGTGATTGAAATACCAGGGTGCTGGCATGACCACATTGTCGCCAGCCTTCGCCACCGCCATGACAGCTGCCGCAAATGCCTGATTGCAGCCGGTTGTAATCGCCACCTGGGATGCGGCAATGCCAGCAGCGTAATCGGCACCCATGGCGGCAGCATGGGCATTTCGCAACGACTCAATGCCGTAGATATTGGTATAGCCACCCGTGCCAGGTTCCCGGGCCAACCGGGCAAACTCATCCTGCAAGGCGGGCGCAGGTGGATAACTCGGCACGGCTTGGCAGAGGTTCAGGAAAGCCCGGTTTTTGCCTCCACTGGAGGTTTGGGGCCGCACCCAACCCATGGCTTCAGCAATAGGCGGCGACTCAATTTGGGTGATTGTGGAAGAAAGCGGCAAAGACATGGATAACTCGTCGGTTTTAAACTTGAAGTGGAGGGTCTGATTGGCGATAACTCTGCTTTATGCAATCTGCACAAAGAACACAGGGCGATCATGCCATGGATAAGCCTTCGATTGAAGCCCTGCTGTCGCATCGCGGCGCATGGCTGAAAGGCGATACCGGCGATCAGGATGCTGCCCTCCAGCGCGCCACGCTCTCGCGTATGGTGGCCCAAAACTATCCGCTGTTCGAAGAGGTGCGCGACCGGATTTTCCGCGCCACCGATGCTTTCATGCGCCATGTGGAAATCATTCCGGAAACCCTCACCCAAGAAGGCCACGTGCTGGTGGCCGAAATGCAGCGTCAAAAAATGGTCATTGAAGAGGAACATGGCCATGCCATTTGCGAAGTTCAGGGCAGGCGCTATATGTCGGGCGGTTGGCTGGAGGAACTGTCGTGGCTTGCGGCCATTGAAGCAGGTGCCGAAGAAGCCTTTTATGGCCAGGTGATTGGCTGGGAGGTCAAGGGCTTCCACGGCGAAAACGAAATCGACCTGATCATGCGGCGCGGTTCCACGCTCAGCTTTGTCTCCTGCAAAGCCCTGCGCTCGGAACTCGATATGCACGACCGCAAACACCGTAACCGCTTGATGGACGCCGTCCATGAAGCCGATAATCTTGCCGATCATTTTGGCAGACCAGGAGAGCGCGTCGCGGTGCTGGTCACCACTGACCTGATCGATGAACTTAAAAATGCCCCGCGCTATAATGCGCTGATGGGCAAGGCGGCGATCCTTGACGTGCGCTTGATTTCTCTGGAAGAACTGGCCTTCAACAAGTTGGTCGTGGCCTTTCAAAGCATGTGGGAAGATAAATCATGAAAGCCATTCGTTTCGAAAAAACCGGCGGTCCGGAAGTGCTGTTATGGCAGGACGTCAGTCTCGCAAAACCCGGCCCCGGTGAAGTGCGTTTGCGCCACACCGCCATTGGCCTCAATTATATCGACACCTATCACCGCTCAGGGCTTTATCCCGTGCCGATGCCCAGCGGCATTGGCCTTGAAGCCTGCGGTGTGATTGAAATGCTGGGTGAAGGCGTCAAGGGCTTCAAGGTTGGTGATCGCGTGGCCTATGGCTCTGGCCCCATTGGCGCCTATGCCGAAGCCCGAAACATTCCGGTTGCCCGTATCATTAAAATCCCCAAGTCCATTTCCGATGAAACTGCGGCGGCGATGATGCTGAAAGGCATGACCGTGCGTTATCTCTTGACCGAAACATTCAAGGTGAAACGCGGGCAAACAATATTACTGCATGCCGCAGCAGGGGGCGTGGGATTGATTCTCTCGCAATGGGCCAAGGCACTGGGTGTGAAAGTCATCGGCACTGTTGGCAGCGACGACAAGATCACCATCGCCAAGGCCCACGGCTGCGCCCATGTGATCAATTCCCGCACCGAAGATGTTGCAGCCCGTGTCCGCGAAATCACCAAGGGCAAGGGCGTTCCCGTGGTCTATGACGGCATTGGCCAGGCAACCCTGGAAGCCTCGCTCAACGCCTTGCAGCCGCGTGGTTTGCTCGTCAGCTTTGGCAATGCTTCAGGCCCGGTGAAGGCCTTTGATCTGGGGCAACTTGCGGCCAAGGGCTCACTTTATGTGACACGACCCACCCTGTTTAACTACACGGCAAGCGACGCCGATTTCAAGGCAACGGCGGCAGACCTGGTTGACATGGTCAAATCCGGCAAAGTCAAAATCCCGGTTAACCAGCGCTATGCCTTGAAGGATGCGGGCCAGGCCCACGATGATTTGGAAAACCGCAAGACCACGGGATCAACGGTGTTGCTGCCTTAGCAAAGGGACCTCATCCGACCCTTCGGGCCACCTTCTCCACCAAGGCGTGGAGAAGGGACGATATTGATGCCGGTATCCAAATATAGATAATGAAGTAGGTGTTGATCCCGTCCCTTCTCCATTCTTCATGGAGAAGGTGGCCCAACGCGCCGGATGAGGTGCCTATGCCCCGCCGCAACCATCCGTCGACTGGTTGGCAATCGCCGCCCAGTCGGCCGAGCAACTGGTTTGCGAGCACAAAAAACTCGCCAGTGTATTGGCTGGAATCGCATGGGCAAGATTTATCGAGCGTCCCGATGCATCAGACAATGTGCTCACCACCATGCCGATGAGTTTGCCTTTGCCGTCAAAAACCGGACCACCTGATTCGCCTTTTTGCGTGCCCATGCGCAGCACCAGTGCATCGGGATAGCCAAACTTGCCATAGGCCACGGCGCGACCAAAATGCCTTGCCTCAAGCGCACCAACGCGGGCCGTGTCGCCCTGGGCATGGGGCTTGCCGAGGGTGAACACCAGATCACCCTTGGCCACACAGCCGGGCGACGTGGGTACAACCGCGCGGCCTGAAAAGCCCCGCAGCTTGATGATGGCCATGTCATTGGCAGGATTGATGCCAATCACCTTGCCGGAATAAACCCGACCGTTGGCCGCCCGTGCCGAAACCAGATTGCCCTTGGCAACACCCACATGGGCCGCCGTCATGACATAACCACTGCCATCGACGATATAACCACTACCCGACGTGATAGCCCCGCGATTGGCATTCTTTTCGGACTCGAATCGGTCAATCGCTGAAATATTCAGCGTGACATAGGCAGGCCCAACGGCGGGCAGCAGATGCGACACCGATTGCGTATCACCACCCGTGGAAGCCGGACTGGCATTTTCCAAAACCGAAATATCACGGCTTTCCACATCCAGCGGCACAGTATTGCCCGCACAGCCCGAAAGAATCATGGCGGTCATGAAAGAAAGTACAAAACGGGAAAATTTCATGGCCACGAATTAGCAGCCAATTGTTTCAGTAACAAGGCAGGTGCTGCAATCTCCGGGAGTGTGGATGATGCGCAACAGTTGCAGCAGGAAAAAAGGCTTCAACATGAGACAAGTGGATCCTGATATTTAAAGCCTGCCTTGCCCAACACCTCAAAAAGCGGTTTCAAATGGCGTTCATAGTTTTTCCAGCGTCCCTGGGAGGACGAATAAACATCTTGCTTCACTTGAGACTTGCTGATTGTTCGAACGGCGCGCGTGTTTTGAAAAAAATTCATGCATCCTTCTTCCCACTCCAGGCCGATGAACGCGAGCATTTTCTGGACTGTGCCACGCGGGTCTGTAACCATGTCTTCATATTTCAGGTCAAATATCTGATTGGGAAAAATTGATTTCCAATGCCTCATGATGTCTTCTTTGGCCAAAAATGCGTTTGCGTAGTCCAATTGATCATAGGCATAGCTATGGAACTGGCTCAGTCCGTTTTGATAGGAGGAGATGAATGAGTCAGCCGGATGTCTTTGGCAATTGATGAATTTGGCGTTCGGAAAGCAAAGGTGAATATAGCCCATGACTTCGAAATGGGTTGGCGTTTTGTCTACCACATAGTCATGTGGCCTATCAACGATGCAATCCAGCAGCTTGAGGTATTCTTCCCCAAGCAATTTCAAGTCGTCAGCTTGCGCTTTGAGAATTATTTGTTTTTCATGCCCTGCCATGTTGTTTCGCGCAGTGAACAACCTGCCGCCAAGGGCCATGCGTCCGAGCTCGCCAACGCCAGCAACGCGTGAATGGCTTGACATGATTTGCTCAGTGAGCGTCGTGCCCGAACGTGGCATGCCAACAATGAACAAAGGCAGCTTGGACGTGTGGCCCCATTCTTTGCATTTATGCAGCAAACCTGGTGAATAAAACTGTTTGATGGATTTGGCCGAATTTTTGTTCAAGTGAACTTTGCCACCACGGCTGATTTTTCTTGCTTTTCGCCAGTGTTCAAAAGCCTGATCATACTGTTGGTTTTTTTCAAACATGTTTCCCATCGCCAACAAAACATGGGCATTGGATTGTTGATTTTGTTTTTGATCATTTTCAATCTGCAATTTCAATTGACCGGCAATCTTGGATTCAAGTCCGTGAAGTCCAGACATGGCGCGTCGTTCAGTTGCGGCTTCTCCTAACTTGGCCGATTGTTGCAATTCTGAGAATACTTTATCTGCCTCCACGCGCCTGCCGACAAATTCAAGGCATTTGCCGTAGTCAAATTTGACATCATCGTACTGCGGTGTTCCGAGCAGCAAGTTGATTGCCGTTTCATAATGTGAGATTGCTTGTTCGCCGTTCAGCAATTCCGCATGAAAATCAGCCATTGCCCAATGTATGACACCAGATTGCGGCATGGTCTGCACCGCATTTCTCAGAAGTGGGGCGGCGTGCTCATATAATTTGTGATCGAGATAAAGTCGGCCTGCAAGGTAAGTTGCTTCTGCAGAATGGGGTAAGACATCAACAGCCCGTTGTGCGAATTTTATGGCCTGTTGATATTGGCCGTTGAAAACCATGGCCCGCGCCAACAGGAAATTTGCCTTGCCGTCATCGGGTCGTTGATGCTGCACGTAGACAGCCAATTCGAGGGCTCGCTCAGGATTTTGGTCTGCCTCCAATAGCGTTTCGATTTCATGCATCATGGCTTGGAGCTGATGTAGTGGCAAATTCGTCAAAACCTGATCCTCTACTTGTCAGTCTGATTTTGTGGTTGGGCTGGCAGGCAATCAATTGAATTGTCTCCAACATGAAGTCAATTCCACTTTATCGGTTGGGGTATTCCACTGTCATTTAATTTAACCCATACTTCTCCGTCCCCCTTGTGGGCAGGGCTATCCCATCTGGCCGCCAAAGGGACCTCATCCGCGCCCCGCGAAAGGCGCGGAGTGGAGGGCATTGATCGAAAACCACTATCTAATAAACGCCCTCCACCCCGATTCTTCATCGGGGCGGAGGTGGCCGCCCGCCTTCGCCGAAGGCTATGGCGCGTTAAAAAAGGCCGGAGGCGGGGACCGCAGAAAAAACCTCCGACGGAAATTCCTTCGCAATCCGTCTACTGATCATGAACACCCTCACCCATGCCCGTCACATGCGACGCAACCTCACCGAGGCTGAACGTATTCTCTGGGGTTGTCTGCGCAAACGCAGCTTGAGTGAATTCAAATTCTTCCGCCAAATTCCCATCGGTCCCTACATCGCCGATTTCGTCTGCCGTGAGAAAAAGCTGATTGTCGAAGTTGACGGCGCGACTCATGGAGACGCGCATGAGGTGGCTTATGATACGCGGCGCGAGGCGTTTTTGAAGGGGCAGGGTTATCGGGTTTTGCGGGTGAGCAATCACGGCGTTTACAAAGAACGCGATGGAGTGCTGCATGCCATTTTCATGGCGCTGCAGGAGTGGTCGCCGTCACGCCGCCCCCCGCCTCCGCCCTTTGGGCACCTTCGCCCCGATGAAGAATCGGGGTGGAGGGCACTGGTTGAATACCGGTATTCAAACACACCCTCCACCCCGCCTTCTCGGCGGGGAGGAGGTGGCCGCCCGCCTTCGCCGAGGGCTATGGCGCGTTAAAAAAGGCCGGAGGTGGGGGAAACTGGGCATAACTCTACCCCCTCCCCAAACAAAAACGGCCCGCCGAAGCGGGCCGTCCTTGGACAAGTTCAATTAGATGAGAAGCGGTAAACCGATACCAACGCGAAGGAAGCAGAATCCTTGTCGGTGACTTTAAGCGTTGTGGGTGTTGTAGCTGTAGAAGCTGTCCCAGCAAAACCAATTGCATCCCATGTGTATCCAGCTTCAAGACCCAAGGTCAGTTGTGTTACAGGTGTGTAATAGATGCCTGCACCAACCGACTTCGAAGCGGAAGCATTCTTGTAGTCTTTCCACGACGCGCCAAATTCGGCCTTTACACTTTCAGACAAGGTGAGGCCCAAATGTGCCGAAGCTTTTGTATAACGGTCAAAGTTCGATGAAAGGTTTGCATCTTCACCAACACCGGCAGCAAGCGACAGGCTGGCAATGTCACCCAAGCCAATGTTTGCGCCTGCGTTGACTGTCCAATTGTCATCATCTGTCAAGTTAACAACGCCACCAGTACGGTTCCAGTAGCCAGCGTTCAATTCGAAGCCAACCAAGTCACCCGCATAGGTAACTTCGCCGGCAACGCCAAGGCCGCTCTTGTTCGTAACAGCATTATTGTCGCCGTCTTCCAACGCAATGCCGAAGCCCATTGGACCGGAAGCGTAGGACAGACGAATTTGGGCTGGATCGCCACCGGCATGATTGTAGCCGCCGTTGCCATCACCGCCTGCAAATACTGCAGTTGCCTTGCCGTCAAAACCACGACCGTTGCCAGCCAGCGAACCTGCAACACCACCGCCCAAGGTCAACTCAGGCGTAATTTGCCACCAACCCCAATAACCATCATCGGTAACTGGGTTGCCGAGCTTGTTGAAAGCACCAGCGGTGTTTGCATTGGCTTGCAAGTTGATCTTGACACCAACCAAACCAACAGCGGTATCGGTTGTTGCAGTCACGCCCAAACGGGCCTTGGCACGAACGTCAACTGCCTTTGTCTTGGCTGATGAAAACACATTTGTTGTGGTAAAGCCATCATCGGTATCAAAAAAAGAAACCGTAACAGTATCTGTCTTCGACTTGTCGAAAACGATGCCAGCAGCAACCGAACCGGACCACTGAATGATGGTCGAGGCAGGAACATCTGCGGTTGGCAGAATGCCGATGGTCGTGGCTTTGTCGCCAAAGAACATCGCATTGCGATCAAAGCTTGGAACGATGATGGCATCAGCTTTGCCAATCGACATCAGCTGATAGCCAGCTGGAACCGATGGGGATGCTTCGAGTTGTGAAATACGGCCGTTGAGGGCTTCGATCTGGGCTTTCAAGTCAGCCAGGTCATCTGCGCGAGCGCTAACCGACACTGCAGCCAGAGCCGCTGTACCGAGAAGTGCAATCTTAATTGCGTTCATTAGTGTTTCTCCCAATTCATTTGGAGTTTGAAAGGAGCCCCCCCGATCCCCTGCATTGTTGAAGGGAAGGCAATGCAGGTCACGAGTCGCTGCATTCGGGAGTGTTGTGTGCGGTTCCCGCGTTAAGGTCAACGCATAAGGCCACATCTTGGCCAGATTTCCGCCACATGTGGCAGCACTGCAACAGTTTGTCCCGAAGCCAGTCATAGAGCATTAACCAGAGGCTGGCTTATCCACAGAGCGGCCACAAAACACACAGTCGCACAACCGTGAAGCGTATCATTAAACATAGCCAAGCCGGGAATCAAATGCTAATAGCCCGTTAATTTCAGGGGGCTGGGCAAAAAATCATGCCGGTCCCCGCTTGGGCAATGCAGTTTCGGGGAGAGAATTCTATGGCTAAATGTCGTCCATCCAAATGGGTTCCATGGGCATTGGTGGGGGCAGGGCTGCCATTTCTGGCCGCCGCCTGGTTGAGCACCGAAGGATTGAAATCCGATATTGCAACCCGTGCCGCAAAAGCCTTGTCTGCCAATGAATTGACAGCATGGGGCAAGGTTGACCAGGACGGCCGCGATTTCACCTTGACAGGCACCAGCCCAAGCCAGGCCGCAGTGGATGCCGCCGTTGCCGCCGTCTCTGGCACCTATGGTGTGCGAACACTCCAAGTCAAATCACAGATCGTTGAACCAATCACGCTGATTTCACCCACCGTCGATTCGATGTCCGTGGCTTCCGCCACCCCTGAGATCAAAGGCACCTGGCAGGAAGGCGTGGCCAAGACCTTGACCGTCGGCGTGGGGGATACATTATACAAGCTGGGTGAAGCGCCAGAGCTGACCACCTTGGCTGGCGAGTGGACCTTGAAACTTGCGAAGCCCTTGCCGGAAGGCAAGAATGAAGTGACGGTTGAAGTGTCGGATGGCGACAAAGTCACCATGGCCGCCGCTGCACCCGGCGTCATCACCATCGCCCTGCCAAAGCCCTTGACCCCGCCCACCGTCAATCCCTTCATCGGCAATACCGCCACTCCCACTTTCAGCGGCACCTGGCCGGAAGGTCTGGCCAAGGGCCTTGGCGTCAAAGTGGGCGAGACTTTGTTTGAGCTCGGCAAAAATCCGGAATTGACCTCGGATGGTAAAGGCAATTGGAAACTCGCCCTGGCGGCCCCGCTGCCCGAAGGCGAAGTGGCAGTGATGCCCACCATCACCAACGAACTGGGTGAACATACCATGGCATTGGCACCCAGCCGCGCCATCGTCGATCTCACACCCCCTGCCGCCCCCAAGATATCCGTGCCAACGGGCGTTACATGGCCCTTCGTCATGAACGGAACATGGGCCGAGGAACCCGGTGCAAACCTGACAGCAACTTTTGCCGGACGCTCCTATGAAGTCAACAAGGCCCCGGAACTGAAGTCTGATGGCAGCGGCAACTTCACCTTCGGACCGAAAGCCGAACTGGCACCCGGCAGCTATGATATCGATTTCACCACCAATGATCCCGCAGGCAACATTACCCGCACCCTGTTCACCGCAGCAGTGGTGATTCCAGAGCCACCCAAAGTTGAACCAGAAGTTCTGCTGCCAATGGAACCTGCAACCGTGTTTTCACAGGTTTCGTTGAGCAGCGCTCCGATCATCAAGGGGGCGTGGCCGAAGGGCGTTGCCAAAGGCTTGACCGTCACAGTTGGTGGCCGCAGTTACACGCTGGGCAAGGACGCCAATTTGCAAAGCAAAAACGGCATCTGGTCATTGGTGCCCGCATCGTCGTTGCGCGAGGGTTTCCATGATGTGACGGTTGACATTACGGATGACAAGGGCCGCAACGCCCGCGATTTGACAGTGGCTGAAATTGAAATCGACGCTGTGCCACCAAACAGTCCGACGGTTGTCAGCTACAGCGGTCTCGAATCACCTGTAACAATTTCTGGAACCTGGGACCACAAGGAAGCCAAAGGCCTTGCGGTTTTGATTCCCGAAGCCGGCGTCATGGCAGGCCTTGCCAATGCGGCCATGGGGCTTTCCACTGATGGTTCAGGCAACTGGACCTTGAAACTCGCCAAGCCCCTGGTTCCCGGCACCTATAATGTCATCGCCCGCAGCAGCGACAAGCGCGGCCGCGTCCAGGAAGATGCAACAACCGCTGAATTGGTCGTTGAAGCGCCACCGCCCCCACCAGTCCCCATGGTATCCGCTGCCGGATTGACGGGCACATGGTCGGAAGCCACGTCCAAGGAATTGAAAGCCGAAGTCGCAGGACGTACCTATGTTCTGGGTCGTGGCAGCGCACTGTCTTCAGATGGCCAGGGCAACTTTATATTTGCACCAGCGGCCAAGTTTGAACCGGGTTCCTATGATGTGACCTACACGGTTACCAATGCCGACGACACCACGGCAACAGCGGTTGCAGCTGCCGCCATCGTTGTCGCAGAACCGCCCCCACCGCCGCCGCCACCACCAATGGTTACGGCCAATGGTCTCAGCGGAACCTGGTCTGAAACCACGTCCAGGCAATTGATAGCCGAATTGGCCGGCCGCACTTACCTGTTCGGTCGGGGCAGTGCACTTTCATCAGATGGCCAAGGAAATTTCACCTTTGCGCCAGCAGCGAAATTGGCACCCGGCTCCTATGACGTGACCTACACTGTCGCCAATGAAGACGGCAGCATAGCTGTTGCAGTTGCAGCTGCTGCAATTGTCGTCGCCGAACCACCGCCGCCTCCACCACCGCCACTCCCCAAAATAGATTTCAAGCCAGTCGCACCGCCGACAGGTGCCACGTGGCCCTATGCTTTGACCGGAACATGGCCAGAAACCACGTCCAAGCAACTGATGGCGCAAGTTGGTGAACGCACCTATGTTCTGGGACGCGGTAGCGCCTTGACCTCCGACGGCCAGGGAAATTTCACTTTTGCACCTGCTGCAAAATTTACGCCAGGCACATACGACGTGACCTATACCGTCACCAATGCAGATGACACGACGACAACCGTTGTGTCAGCCGCAGCAATCGTTGTTGCAGAACCACCTTCACCACCTTCACCACTGCCACAAGTTCTTCCGGATCCCACGGTCACGGCCAACGGTCTCGTTGGAACATGGTCGGAAGCGACTTCAATTCAATTGATGGCCCAGCTTGGCAATCGAACCTATATCTTGGGTCGCGGCAGCGCCTTGGTTTCCGATGGGCAGGGTAATTTCACTTTTGCGCCTTCAGCCAAACTGGACCCTGGCTCCTATGATGTGACTTATACCGTCACCAATCATGACGGCAGGACAGCATCCACCGTGGCAGCTGGGGCAATCGTGGTTGCCGAACCACCACCCCCACCACCTCCACCACCTCCTGCGCCGCCAACCATTGATCTGACGGCAAATGGTGCACCAGCTGGTGCAATCTGGCCCTATGCCTTGACCGGAACCTGGTCAGAAGGCGTTGCCAATGATCTGACCGCCCGTTTGCAGGGCCGCATCTACAAATTGAATCGTGGCTCAGCCTTGACTTCCGACGGCAAAGGCAATTTTACCTTTGCACCTTCAGCCAAACTGGCACCCGGCACCTATGACGTTTATTACACATCATCGGCAGAGCAGGGGCAAAAGTCCTTTGCTGTCGCCCGGGGTGCGATTATTGTGCCCACACCACCAGCTCCGCCGCCAGCGCCCGAACCAGTGGTTGAGCCTGAACCAGCACCCGTTGTGGAACCAACTCCTGGTGTTGAACCTGAACCAGCACCGGTTGTTGAACCCGAACCAGCTCCTGTTGTTGAAGCAGAACCAGCACCCGTTGTTGAAGCAGAACCGGCACCCGTTGTTGAAGCAGAACCAGCTCCCGTTGTTGAACCAGAACCAACACCTGTTGTTGAACCAGAACCCGCACCAGCACCTGTTGTAGCAACTGAATTGTCGCCTGTCGTAAGGCAAATCATTGTCGGCAAGTTGCCGGAAGCGCGGGTGATTGATTGTACCGCAACATTTACCCGCATTCATGAAATTTTCCCGATCCGCTTTGCCTTTGATCTGGATAGTTTTGGTTCGCCGTATGATCAATCAGTCAGGCAATATGCGGCGCTGTTGATCGATCCGCGTTGCAAGGCGTTGCGCGTCGAAATTGCGGGCCACGCAGATTACAAGGGAAGCATTGCCTATAACCAGGACCTGAGTGAACGCCGCGCCCAACGTGTCTTGGATGCGCTGATTGCTGTGGGAATTGATGGCGCCCGACTCTCGGTAAAAGGCTATAGCGAAGTATCGCCCATCGATCCTGCCAAGACCGATGAAGCGCGTACGTTAAACCGCCGTGTTGACATGGTACTGATGAAATAGGGGAATTGCGATGAACGAATTTTTCAATTGGAACGATACATTCATCCTGTTCCAACACAATTGGCTCTGGTTCATTCTGGCGCTGTTGATTGGCGCTTGGGTGGGCTGGACGACGTGTGACACTTCAACTTCGGCCAAAAACTAGGAAGCGGGGGAACGAACATGCTTCATTATCTTATTGAACTCGCCGTGTGGATGCTGGCAACATTTTTTGCCGGTTGCTGCATCGGTTGTCTGTTGCGAAAATTGTTTGGCGCCGAAGCTGCGGTGGAATCACCGACAGTTGCGGTCGAACTGCCGAAAGCAGCCATCGTGGTTCCAGTGGCTGCAGCGACGATTGCAGCGGCAGCTCCAGCATTGCGTACCGTAACACCCATCGTGACGCCACCACCTTTGGTGCCGCCAAAGCCGGTTGTTGCCTCAACACCGCTGGCTGCAACTGGCGTTCGCATGGAGCGTCCCCGCGGTATTGCCGCTGCCCGTGGCGGCAAGGCCGATGATCTTCTCAGAATCGCTGGTGTGGGTCCAAAGAACGAGAAAATCCTGCATTCGCTGGGTTTCTATCACTTCGACCAGATCGCCGATTGGACACCTGGCCAGGTCGCCTGGGTGGATGATCACCTGCGTTTTAACGGTCGCATCGACCGCGAAGAATGGATTGGCCAGGCTGGCCTGCTGCGCGATGGCAAGGAAGCAGAATTCACAAGGCTATATGGCACAGGCGGACTGCATCGGGCCTCTGGTTCCACCGAACCACTAGTCGCTTCGCAAGCCAAAGTCGTTGCTCCGACAGTGGCACTGAAAACTCCTGAGCCGATTGCCGCCGATGACGATAATGCTGCCGCATCTGGCAAGATGGTAAAGCCCAAAGGCCTGACATCGGCACGCGGCGGCAAGCCCGACAATCTGCAACGCATCAGCGGTGTAGGACCAAAGAACGAAAAAATCCTGCATGGTCTGGGCTTTTTCCACTTCGACCAGATCGCCGCCTGGACAGCAACCGAAGTCAATTGGGTTGATGATCACCTGCGTTTTGGTGGTCGCATCAAGCGCGAGGAATGGATCAGGCAGGCACGCCTGTTGGCTGAAGGCAAAGACGCCGAATTCACCAAACTCTATGGCTCAGGCGGATTGCGCAACAAGCGCGGCGAACAAGTCGCAGGTTCACGCACCCGCGACAACTGAAAATGAGTATTTGCGTCAAATAGTCAAAGGGTCAGCTTCGGCTGGCCTTTTTCGATTGCATCAACAGCAGCAAGCCAGCGGGCAATGGCGGTCAGACTTTCGCTTTCATCAAGAAACGGTACATGCCCCCGTCCAGGCACTTCCGTACAGTCCAAACCAGGCAATGCAGCACGCATTTTTCCGACGGTGAGAAGCGACAACAAATCCGATCCTGAACCGCGCAGCAGGCCGCAGGGCAATTCAGTCAAGGCCGGCAGAAAATTCCAGAGATTAGCCACTTTGCCTACCTTGATGGCTTCCTTGGTTGGCAGTGAATCCACCAAACGCAAATCATGGCGATGCACGAATGCGCCGTTTGAATATTGAAATATACGCCGCACAACGCTGCGCCACATTTGATGGCTGACATTGTCAAAGCCAACCGATGCCTTGGCAAACTTGCTTGCCGCATCATCCCAATCGCGAAAACGGGAAGGCTTTCCCACATGTTCAAGTATGCGCAATAGGCCTTCTGGTTCCAGTTCCGCCCCAATGTCATTCAGCATCAAGCCAGCAATTCTGGTGGGCGCAACATTGGCCATCAGCATGCCTACAATGCCGCCGCGCGACGTGCCAATCACGGCACAGCGCGCAACTTTCAAATGATCCAGCACCGACAATACATCGGCAAGTTCAACATCCGGCCGATAGGATTTTGGGTCGGTTGCGTTGGCAGATTTTCCACGCCCGCGAAAGTCGATGCCAATCACCCGGCGTGAACCAGCATGCACATCAAATACCGGTTCAAAATCTCCCGAATGTCGCGTCAATCCAGGTAAACACAACAACGGCGTGGAGCGACCCTCAACAGTGCCCCGGTCAGTGACAAATATTTGAGTGCCGTCTGCAGCCGTCACAAACAGGTCCCGTTGCGCAACATCAGTCACAGCCAGCAATCAATCCTGCTATTCCACCGCATGATGAACTGGCGGATTGGTCATTATGCGCAACAGTCACCGATCCCGGCCTGCCGCGCTTCAAATCTGCCGACATGGGCCGCACTGTTCCAGGTGCCAATCGTGACCGGTAGACGTGCAGGTTTTGCAGGACTTTCTGCACATATTGCCGTGTTTCCGAGAACGGAATTGATTCCACCCAATCCACCGCATCAACATTGGCAGAACGCAAGTCGCCATATTCCTCGGTCCATTCGCGCGCCCTTCTCGGGCCCGCATTATAGGCCACCAGTGTAAGCACGTATGAACCGTTGAAATCCTCCACCAGATCGGCAAGATGTGCCGCACCCAGTTTCACATTGAAGGCCGGGTCGCCCTTTAACTTGGAAACCGCAAAGGGCAGGCGGTATTGCCGCGCCACCATTTTTGCCGTACCTGGCATCAATTGCATCAGGCCTTGTGCACCAGCTGTGCTGCCTGCATCGGGATTGAATTCGCTTTCTTGCCGCGATAAGGCAAACACCATGGCCTTTTCTATTGGTTTGCCCACCTGCTGCCAATCGGGAAGGCCGCGCAAGGGATAGGACCAGGTATCGATGTCGATCTTGAATTGTCCTGCGGCTTTCGCAAGCTTCAAGGCCAAGGTTGTGCCACCAAGACCATGCACAATGTCTGCCGCCGCATTCATTTCTTCAGCCGAATCAAATCGGCTGGCAATCGACCACAGGAACATGTGCAGGTTTGCCTTGCCCGAAGCCTGTTGCATGATCCGCATGGCCCGAATCACTTCATCCGATTCAACACGCGTTTTCGCGCCAGCCGAAAACGCGCCACTGTTGATTTCTTCAGGCACTTTGCCAAGGCCAATCTGCTCTCGTGCCAACTGTCCGTAGTAGATGGTTGAATGTTGGGCCGCCGATTTATAGGCTTTGGTAGCTGATGATTTGTCCCCCAAGGCTGCATGGGCACGGCCCATCCAATAGCCACCGCGGGCTTTTTCGGTGCGGGTGCTGGCCAATTTCACCAGGCGGCTGAAATGCTTCAACGCCGTTTCACCATCATTCAAATAGCGAAGCGCAATCCATCCAGAAAGAAATTCCGCATCAACCGCATCATCACCTTCATTGAGACCATGACGGCTGGATATCTTGTAGGCAGCTGACCAGGTATCCTTGTGATTGGGTCCAACGGAGCGACGCGCAATGATGCGGCGTTCTTCCCACCAGGCACTGGCATCGACCATCTCTGCAGAAGCTGATGGTGCATCAAGCAAGATGGCGCGGGCTTTGCCATATTTTTCTTGTCTGCGATAAAACCGGGCCAGCGCATAACGCAGGGATGGATCATTGCGCAGGGAGGCGGGCAGGGCGAGATAGTTTTTCTCGGCACCCCCGACACCGCGCAATAGCGCTTGGCCGACTTTGGCAATGCGCAAACCATCACCGCCCAAGCGGGCGGCGTGGCGAAGCGCACCGTTGGCCTGTTGGGCGCAGATCAAGCGAGAGAGCCGTTGCCGATGATCCCCAGTCGTAAGCCGCGAAGCAAACTCACTGCCAATGCGCTTTTCAACTTCACCATCCATATCCGTATTGATCCAGGCGCGGCGCAAGGATTTTTTTCCTTCGTCATCTTGACCCGATGTAAAATAGGCCCGTGCCAAGGCTGCATGACCTTCCGCAGTCAACGGCACACGATCCTTGAAATAGCTGATAACCACTGTGGGAGCCTCGGCATTTTGAAACAACGCTTGCTCTGCCCGCTTTGTCATGGTTTCAGACAGGGGCCATTTGGGCGCAGCCGTCTGAAAATCCCGGATGCGCTGAAAACCCACATCCTTGCCATGGTCGCGCAGATAGATCAGTTCTACCAGTTTGATGGCGGCCTGGTCGCCGGACTGACCTGCAATACTGCCCGCATCGGTAAAATTGCCCCGCAAGGCTTCTTTCACTGCCGCAACGCCATTGGCTGAAACAGCCGCTTGGGAACCTGGGGCCGAAAACGGAAGTATGGCAAGGGCGCTTGCAGCAAACAGTCCCTTGAGCAAGGCACGGCGGTTAACATTCAGCGTCATTGCAGTCTAAACTCCTCAATTCATCACACACAGACCGCGGCGAACAGGCCTGCACAACTAGATTTCAATTGCGACGGGATTGGGACAATTATTTTCATTGGCCATTTCACCGCAGCAGTTGGCTTGCCCATCCCCACGCGAAAGACTATGGTGTCGCCACAATGCGGGACAACGGCTTTCAAACAGACCGTAGTCCCGTTATGGTTTAGAGTTCCTTAAAGTGGCGTGCCCGCCACAGATGACAATTACGCAAGAGGTTTACCGTGAAAATCCAGGGTTCCATGCCTGCCTTGATTACACCCATGAAGGATGGCGTTGTTGATGAAGCGGCCTTTCGAAAATTCGTGGCCTGGCAAATCAAGGAGGGCAGCCACGGTCTGGTGCCGGTTGGCACCACAGGAGAAAGTCCGACTGTCACCCCTGACGAGCACAAGCGGCTGGTTTCCATTTGCGTCGAAGAAGCCAAGGGAAAAGTTCCGGTCATTGCCGGCGCTGGATCCAACAACACTGCCGAAGCCATTGAATATGCCATGCATGCCAAAAAAGCTGGCGCAGACGCAGCCCTTATCGTGGTGCCCTACTACAACCGCCCAACCCAGGACGGCATTTACGCCCATTACAAGGCCATTGCCGATGCCGTTGACATCCCGATTTTTGTCTACAATGTGCCGGGTCGCACCGTGGCCAACATCTCGGTGGAAACCTTGGGACGACTTTCAAAGGATTGTCGCAACATCGTCGGTACCAAGGATGCATCTGCTGATTTGACGAGGCCCTCACGCCAGCGCCTTGAATCAGGCGAAGGCTTCATTCAGCTGTCGGGTGAAGATGGCACAGCCCTCGGTTTCAACGCCCATGGCGGTGTTGGTTGCATTTCCGTGACGGCCAATGTGGCACCAAGGCTTTGCGCCCAATTGCAGGAAGCCACATTGACAGGAGATTTTAAAACCGCCCTCAAACTGCAAGATCGGCTCATGCCGCTGCATCATGCCCTGTTTGTCGAAACCAGCCCAGGCCCGATCAAATATGCAGTCAGCTTGTTGGGGCTTTGTACGCCCGAAGCCCGCTTGCCCATGGTGCCGGTTCAAGACACCACAAGAAAAGCCGTGCGCGATGCGATGATCCATGCCGGTATTTTGAACTGATCACCTGAATTTCAAATGTCTTCAAAAGCTGGCGGAGCCAAAAAATCAAAAGCAGTTGGCGGCATCACGGTCAAAGGTGATAACCGCCGCGCCCGCTATGATTATGAGATCATCCAGACCTTTGAAGCTGCCATCGAACTCGTTGGTTCAGAAGTGAAATCACTGCGCACCGGCCACGTCAATCTGGCCGAGGCCTATGCCGCCATGAAGGGCAGTGAACTTTTTCTGATCAATTCGAACATCCCGGAATATCGAGAAGCCAACCGCTTCAATCATTCACCCAAACGCCCGCGAAAACTGCTGTTGCATCGCAAGGAAATTGACCGTCTGGCGGTTGGCACATTGCGTGAAGGTCTGACCATTGTGCCGTTGAAAATATTCTTCAACACCAAAGGCCGTGTCAAAGTCGATATCGCCCTGGCGCGGGGCCGCAAGCTGCACGACAAACGTGAAAACGAAAAAGAACGGGACTGGAACCGCGAAAAGTCCCGCGTGCTGCGCGATCGTGGTTAGTCTTGTCGGGCAATTTTTGCCAAGTTTGATATTGCCTTGCACAGCTCCTCAATCTGTAGATTTGAGCCAGTTGACAGGACTATCCGTCATTTTCATTTACCCTTGGACTGGAAAACCGGGCCATCCCAACCCGCAGAACTGGGACGACATTCCGGGCGCTCACGGCTCAACGCCACAATCCATAGCCTATTCAAATCATTACGACGCATTCTGCAACCTGAATGTGAAGTGCTTTGGCCTCAGCCAACTTGACCTGGAATGGCAAAAGGATTTTGTCCGGCGCAACAGTTTGAAGGTTCCCCTGTTGTCAGATGAAGCAGGCCATTTTGCTGCGGCCTTGGGACTTCAATACATCGAGACAGGCGGGAAATTCTATCTGAAGCGCCGCACGTTGATCACGCATGAGCAAAAGATCATTTTTGATAGAATAGACTTTTCGCCGCCAGAAGAGGATGCAGATTTCATCTTGGCATTTCTCAAGACAAGCAGCCCGTTGAATCGCCCCCTCGGCTCCCTCCCACTTGTGGGGAGGGCCGGGGTGGGGGTCGTTCCGGCTTATGAGGCTCGGAAAGAATTCCTTTCCAACTGCGATGGCCTGAGCGACCCCCACCCTGACCCTCCCCACAAGTGGCAGGGGATTTCTGAAAAACCCCATCCAGACGCGAAAACCTTTTTGACGGGACAAAAGACTTCCAGGCTTGCTGAAGGCAATCCCAAGTGATCCTGATTGCGCTGGGCAGCAATCTCGATAGCCGTTGGGGATCGCCCCGGCAAACCCTGATGGCCGCTGTCGCTGAAATACAACGGCGGCGGATCAAGGTCGTTGCACTTTCAACACTTGTCGCCACGCCTCCCATGGGACCACAAAACCAACCCATGTATGTGAACGCGGTGGCCCGCATCGCAACCCATAAATCGCCTGAAGCCTTGCTGCGCTGCTTGCACCAGATTGAGCGTGAAGCAGGACGAAAACGCCTGCGCCGCTGGGGCGCCCGTTGCCTCGATCTGGATTTGCTGGACTATCACGGCGTTCAACGCAAGCCCGCCCACACTTCCATCAAGCCCTTGACCTTGCCACACCCCGGCATTGCCCAACGCAGTTTCGTGCTTGAACCATTGGCCGAAATCGTGCCCGCGTGGAAACATCCGATCAGCCACCAAACGCCAGCTCTAATGCTTCGGAAACTATATGGCTTAAACTCAATTTAACAGTGTTTGGGCCATGCTGTCGACGGGTCTGCCTTGCATTGGGGCAGGGGATGGATTGAGATGCTGAGATTATTGTTGGCTGCAACAGCAGCATTGCTGTGGACGACTTCCAGCCATGCCGCGCCCAAAAATTTGCCTTATGGCACATTTGAAATTCTGGGCGCGATGTCAACTTATGATGATGACACCACTCCACAAAAGCCACGCGGCAAACGCCTGAGCAAACTTCAAGCCGATGACTGGTCCTTGAGCCAATTGCCCAAGTCGGATCGCTACAAGAAACATATCGTCGATTTCACCCGCAACATGCCTGCCGGTTCGGTGCTTGTACAAACCAGGTTGCGCAGACTCTATTATGTCCTCGGCAACGGCAAGGCCATTGAATACCCCGTGGGTGTGGGCCGCGAAGGGTTCCAGTGGTCGGGCAAAAACCGCATTTCACGCAAAGCCGAATGGCCGACGTGGCGTCCGCCACCCGTCATGATCAAGCGGGAAGCGGCAAAAGGCCACGATCTTCCAGAAGTCATGGAAGGCGGCCCGGACAATCCCCTCGGCGCACGCGCACTGTATATTGGCAATACGGAATTTCGTATTCATGGCACAACGACGCCCAGCAGTATCGGCAAAGCCGTTTCATCGGGCTGCATCCGCTTGCTTAATGAGCACGTCATCGACCTTTATGAGCGCGTTGCAGTTGGTGCCACAGTCATCGTCGAATAAAAAATTATTGATGCGGATGACGCAACGCCACTAACGCTAACTCTCCCTTAACCAAAACCCGGCATTGTGATCTCACGTTGTGTGTTGGTTCTGGAGTAAGCGTATGCGTTCCCAAGTTTCGCGCGGGCCTGTTGGCCGCGTCATCGTGAAGTCCATGATGACAGTTGCAGTTGCAGCCCTTCTTGCAGGTTGCTCAAACTCAATCGAACGCTTCAATGAAGCGTACAAAAATCCATCGGATGCGGATCCGGTCTACACCGCCGCCATTCCCAAAATCAAAAAACCGATGAAGCCGCGCCTCGTGCAGCCATCCTATGACGTGGCATCGGTCGACGATGACACCATCATTGAAAGCCCATTGAAGCGCGCCGCCGTGCCGCAAATCAAGAAGCCGCTGGATTATTCGCAAGCCTATACACCTGCCTACAAGCAGCCCAAATATAAAAAGCCAAAGCTGATCAAGCCGCCAGTTGACGAAGGCTATGATGCGGTATCAGCCGATGAATCCTATGTTGAACCGGTTCTTGACAAGCCAGTCAGCAAGAAAAAATACAACCGCCCCTTGGTCGCGGCAGAAGCCGAAACTGTCGTGCCCGCAACACCAAAGTTTGGCAAGATTGCCAAGGACGGCACATTGAAAGTGGCTGAGGGAATGACCATGTTTTCAATTGCCAAGTCCAACGGCGTGACAGTTGATGAGTTGGCCGACGCCAACGGCATGAACCGGCCTTATTCCCTGCTGATTGGCCAATCCCTGCGCATTCCAGGGGCTGCGGTTGCCCAAGCTCCCGCACCCAAGAAAACCTTGAAGCCAGCCAAATTGGTCGAACCTGAAGCAACCGAAGAAGCTGAAATCAAAATACCAAAGCCTCTCAAAGGCGGCACAACCCATACTGTGGTCTCAGGCGAAACCCTGTATTCCCTTGGCCGCAAATATGGCGTGTCACCCTTCGTTATTGCTGATGCCAATAAACTGACCGCCGAAAAACAATTGTCGCTCGGCCAGAAAGTCCGCATTCCCGGTGCAAGAAAGGCCATCGAACAACCTGTTGCCGATGATCAGGTGGCAGCCGTTGAAGATGTTCCGGCGAAGCCAAAGCCGATTAAAAAGAAAGCGCCATTGGCGTTGTCAGAAGAAGACACAGCGGCAGAAAACACCGATGGCGAAACAGCCATTGGCGAAGTGCCAAAGCAGGTTGCAGTCGCAAAGCCCAAAATCAAGGAACAACCAGCCCAGGTGGCAGATGCGGCCCCTGTGCTTCCCGGCATGAACTTGCGCTGGCCGCTCAAGGGTAAAGTGATTTCTGGCTTTGGCGCAAAGCCTGATGGCTTGAAAAATGAAGGCATCAATATTGCTGTACCCGAAGGCACCAGTGTGCGTGCGGCGGATGGTGGTGTCGTGGCCTATGCCGGCAATGAACTCAAAGGTTACGGCAATCTGGTGCTTATCCGCCACCCCGGTGGCTATGTGACCGCCTATGCCCACGCCAAGGAACTCTTCGTCAAGCGCGGCGACAAGGTTGCCCGTGGTGATGTGATTGCCAAGGCCGGACAAACCGGTGCGGTGACCAGCCCACAACTGCACTTCGAAGTGCGCAAAGGTGCAACAGCCCTTGACCCGATGAAATTCATCTCGTCAAGCACGGCGTCAAACTAAGTTTTAGCAAGTCCCCTGCAGGACCAGGCCCACTCGTCGAGAAATCGGTTGGTGGGCCTTGCCCATGGCAATCAGGACGACGAGGAAATTGCGCCAGTCACTTGAGACTGCGCGACTGGAATTTGCTTGAGACCAAGCATCAGCGTTCCCAACATTTTTTTCAGCAACTCAAATTCTTCTTTGCCCAGAATCTCACTGCACGTCGTCTCAAGCTTTGCAATGTTGGTGCGCGCATAGGCTTGGGCGTCTTTGCCTCGCTCTGTAATTGTCACAACCCTGTCGCGGGCATTGTTGGGCAGTGCGACCAACGCGACAATATCAAGTGCAGCAAGCCGCTTGACCGAGTCATGTACAGCCTGCCGCGAAACTGCCAAATCCCTGGCCAAGGCGGCCATGCTGCTGGGCTGTCGCGAAGCCAATACAAAAACCTTGATGTCGGATTTTCGCAAGCCCGCGTAGCTTGTTCCTTTGCGGAGGGCTGCAAAATGTCTGTCCAATACAAAAGTAAGTTCGAGAATGAGGCTGCGGACATTATCCAACGGTATGGGTTCATTATTGTCATACATAATTGACGGATAACTGCAAAAAATATCAAATGCAAGTATTTGATTGCAAGCAGTGGTGACTTACAACCGAAGGAGCTTGATAAGATACTTTTGTATTTACTGATGCCAAAACGACGCATTTACGTCGTGGTTATATATTTTTACGGAGAAATGTTGCAAAAACCAGTGGTAAAAAAGATAATTCCAATCGATCAGCAAATAAATTTGGCGATCGAAGTTGACAATATGCAGCACTGCACCTACCTAAAATTAGTCAACGAGAGTTGACATTTCAATCACAGCGCATCATCCCCGGATATGTCGACCGCCCAAACGCACGGTGGTCTGCATCCTGATGTTTGCTGTAGTTGAAAACCTTTGCTTATGGGGGGCGCTCCAAAGCGAGGTGGGAGAGCCGACGGTGCCCAGATCATCGTCGGCTTTTTTATTCAGCCAACCTTGCCCTGAGATCAATCAGGATGGCATCGGCCATTGCCGCGTGCCCCTCGGCATTCGGATGCATGGCGCCGGTGGTTTCTGCAAAAACGCTTTCTGATGCAGCTTCGTCGATATGGCCATCCCTCGTCAGCACCTTGGTGTTCATCACCAGAAACGCGTCATTGAAACTGCGCACCCAGCGCTGCCGCAGGGCGTAGGGGAAGTTCTGGGTGGCGGGATTGTAGGGTCGCCAATCGCGTATTTTGCCAGCCCAATTGGTTTCGCACGTCAACGTATCCCGATCCGCCTTGCCCCAACAGGGCATGATCAATTGCTCAGCCGGATCGGCTTTGTTGTCTTTGGACTGTGCGCAGAAACCATGCCCGCGAAACGACTTGTCGGCGTAAGCCCTGGCGGCGAAAGTCCAACCATGGTCTTCGGCCAATTCACCCATGCGGGTTTGCAGTTTTTGCAACTGTTGGTGAGCCGCTTCAAGCTTTCGCGGCGTTACCACCAACCAGCTTTGAAACAAGTCCAGCGATTGATTGGCGGCATATCTGTCTTCATCGTCGCCTTCTTTGCCCGCCTGACAGACTTTGCCAGTTTCATCTTCCAGGATATCCGGATAGGCCGTGAGAATGACTCGCGAAGCATCGAATGCCAGATCGCCAGAGCGCAGTGGGACAGCCATTTCAAGTGCCTTTGCCAGACGGCCATAAGCCCCCGGCAGCACGTCCCTCATGTTGGCCGCAAAGGTTTTGGGCGAGACCGTTGCGCCAAAAAACTTGGCGAACACACTCGATGTATTGTCGCGCAACGTTGACCAAGCCACCAGATTTGAAAAACCAATGTCATTGCCGCCGATCGACAGCAGTAGATAATCCACAGGGCGTCGGTAGGCCCCACCCGGACAGGTCCAGATATCATCCACAAGCTTGGGCTTGTCCATGCAAAGTTCGCGCAACAGCCAGCGCAATTGGGTGTCTTTCTTCTTGCCATTGACAGGTCGCGCCGCCGAACCGTCGCTCACATAGTCGACATAACTTTGCGGTCCCAGCAGTCCTTCATCCACCGCCGCACCCGAACAGGCATAACCCATGAATGTCACTGAGGTCTGCGGATTTTCGACGGCAATCTGCAAGGCCGCCCGCAATTGATGGCCATACAGTGACCGATGGCAAGCCTCATCCAGCCACTGTGCGTTTCCACCAGCATCATAGCGAGCCCGCTTGGGATAGATGTTTTTATATTTGCCGTTGTCGGAAAATTGGACTGGTACATCGGGATTGCCTTCGCCCGAAGCAAAACTGTCGCCCAATCCGACGATCAATAAATCGCGCACTTTGATGTCGGTTGAAATGCCAGTCTCGCCCACAGCATTCACGGTGACCGTGGCCCCCGATGGATAGGGCAGGGCGGCGGTGACGGGTTCATCACAAGGTGCGGTGATTGCCGCTGCTTCACCAACCCGCCACTCACAATTATACTCTGCAAACAGCAGATTCTTTTTGAGCGGCTTCAATGATATTTGAATGTCATGGGATTTCGGCAACACATAATTTTCGACACCCCCACAAGCTGCATGTTCCCGCTGCTTGGCATCCCAACATACATCACCAATCTGTTTTGCCGCCCACCCCATGGGATCATATTTCTTTCTCAAATGCCGCGAGAAGGCAATGTAGCGGTCATTTAGAACATGCTCGGAACCCAACACCGAAGACGTGGAAACCATCCGTTCCCGCGCTTCGGGCGAAAGATTGAGCTGATCCACATGAATCAAATACTGCCGCCACGCATCCTCATGGGCCTTGAAAGCCTCAGCCTTGCTGAAAAGCCGAAACCGGTTCATGACTTTCCATTCGATTTGAACATTGGAAGCGGTGATGGTTTGGGCTTGGGCGGTGTTGGACCAAATGCTGAAAGCGAAAATAATGGCTGCGACTAGTTTCAAAACTGAATGGTTCATCTCGTTTCCATAGCAGAAACAACACGACGAAAATGCGGCAACTTGCTGGCGGCAGATGCTTCGAGGCTGGCAAGGGCGAGCACCTCTGGGTGAGGTGTGAGAGTGTTTTCCTCACTTATCCCCATGCTGAGGCGCTCGCCCTTGCGAGCCTCGAAGCATGCGCCACAAAACGGTTCTCATACACCATTGCCACACCTCAAAAACCGCATTAGCTTCACCTGAGGAGATCACTGTCATGCTTCGCTGTTTAATTGTCTTGCTCTGCCTGATCGCTTCGCAAATTACTCCCGCATATGCCAAGCGGGTGGCGCTGGTGATCGGGAATAATTCCTATCCCAATCTGCCGGATTTCCGGCAATTGCAAAAAGCGGTGAATGACGCCCGTTCGATGCGCGACACGTTGCGGGACGATCTTGGTTTCGTCGTCAGCTTTGAGGAGAATGCCGATTTTCGCACCATGAACAATGGCTTCAAGAATTTTGAGGCTGAGGTGGAACCGGGTGATGTGGGCATCGGTGGTGGGCATCGGTGACACTGCATTTAACCATTCCCGGTCTCTATTCTCCCTCGCGCGTAGCGTGGGGGAGTACCCGAAGGGGGAGGGGGTGTTTGCGCGAGTTCCGCTGCCAGTCATTTGCTGTCAACTACCCCCTCCCGGCTTCGCCGTACTCCCCCGGCCGAGGGCCGAGGGAGAAAAATCTTGTCGTTTTCGGTGACACTGCAATTATCTATTTTGTCTTCACCCCTCCCTTTTGGGGAGGCCAGGGGTGGCGTGGTTGGTCTGGGAGAAATCTTCAAGCTTTTCGCAACCGGTCCCCACCCCCGGCCCCTCCCCGCGAGAAGCGGGTTGGGGTGAAGTCCAATCCAATCCACTTAGCCGAACTCAATGGCGCAATTCTGTTTTATAGGCATATATATTGAAGGCAGCAGAATGCAGGCATTGCATCATGGCATCAGCTGCGTTGGCATCAACACCGAGAGGACTTTGCGCATTTCTTGCAGACACCACTGAACTATGATATCATCACCGATATCATCGGAGCCAATCATGGGACAAATACTGGTCAGGAACATCAAGGAAGCGGCATTGGCAGCTTTGCGCAACAAGGCACAACTTACGGGCAAATCGCTGGAAAGCGTGGTGCGTGAACTTATTGAGGCTGAGGGAGCACCTGACGCCAACATGGTGTTGGAAGAAATGCGCCGTATTCGCGCCATGACAACAGGCGTGGTGCCATCGCTGACGGCGGCAGATTATCGCGAAGGTTTGGAATGAGACGACTGGTAATCGACGCCAATGTAGCGGCAAAGTGGTATCTGCCGGAGGTTGACAGCCAATTGGCAGAACGGCTGTTTGAAAGAAAGGCGGAGTTCCACGCGCCGAACTTCCTCGCCATCGAGATTGCAAACATCTACTGGAAACACAGCGTTGCAGGCAGAACTTCAATCGATTCTTGGCGCGCCGCAAGCAGCCAATTGAAAACGTCTATCCCCTATTGGCATTCGGATGAATCGCTGCTCGATCATGCACTGGAATTGGCCGTTACCCACAAGCATCCAGTTTTCGATTGTATCTATCTGGCACTCGCCATCCAGATTGGTGGCATTGTTGTTACTGCGGACAAACAGTTTTGTAACCAGTTTGGAAGCACAACCTATGCCGACCGCCTGGTGGCTTTGCGCAGTATTGCATAGCACAAACTATTGCTGATTATGCCTTCAGACAGGAATGTCAGGCGCAATGTGCCCCCCACCCAACCACGCATCAAAAGCCTTTAGCGCCCGCGCCGTGTAGGCCTTCTTCCGTGACACGGCTTTTTCTGCATGTTTCATTCCCCGGACTGGTATATCTTCCGGCGGTGGCATCAGGCCGAAGTTGATGTTCATGGGTTGGAAGGATGACTGCTTGCCTTCTGTGACGGCGATGTGGCCGCCTGTAATGTGGTTGATCAGTGCGCCATGGGCAGTTGTCACAGGCGGCATGACAAAAACCCGCTCCAGCCTTTCCGCCGCTGCCATGCGCCCTGCCATGATTCCCATGGCTGCACTTTCCACATAGCCTTCAACGCCAGTGATTTGTCCGGCAAAACGCAGGCGTGGCATGACTTTGAGGCGCATCTGCCCATCGAGCACCTTGGGGGAATTTAGAAATGTATTGCGATGCAAGCCGCCGAGACGGGCAAATTCCGCATTTTCCAATCCGGGAATGCTGCGGAAAACCCGCGTCTGATCGGCATATTTCAGCTTGGTCTGAAAGCCAACCATGTTGAACAGCGTGGCCAGGGCATTGTCCTGGCGCAACTGCACCACAGCATAGGCCTTCACTGTAGGATTGTGGGCATTGGTCAATCCCATGGGTTTCATCGGGCCGTGGCGCAGGGTTTCCGGCCCGCGTTCCGCCATCACTTCAATCGGCAGGCAGCCATTGAAATAGGGGGTTGATTTTTCCCACTCTTTGAAGTCGCCCTTGTCACCCTCATTCAAAGCCAGAATGAATGCTGCATATTGCTCCCGGTCCATCGGGCAGTTGATGTAATCCTTGCCCGTGCCACCGGGCCCCACTTTGTCATAGCGCGACTGAAACCACGCCACATCCATGTTGATTGACTCCCGGTGAATGATCGGCGCAATGGCATCAAAAAAAGCCAGGTCGTCTTCACCCGTCAATCCACGCAACACTTCGGCAAGGGCAGGGGAAGTCAGCGGTCCTGTCGCCACAATCACATTGTCCCACTCATCCGGCGGCAGGCCCTTCATTTCGCCCCGTTCAACCCTGATCAATGGATGGGCCTCAATGCGGCGCGTCACCTCCTGGCTGAAACCATCCCTGTCAACCGCCAAGGCTCCACCCGCTGGCACTTGATGGTTCTGAGCTACCGCCATGATCAATGATCCGGCGCGGCGCATTTCCTCGTGCAACAAACCAACCGCGTTTTGTTCGTGGTCATCACTGCGGAAAGAATTGGAGCAAACCAGTTCAGCAAGTCCATCAGTTTTATGGGCGTCAGTTGCCACATGGGGTCGCATTTCGTGCAGCACAACGGGAACACCAGCGTTGGCAATCGCCCAAGCCGCTTCGCAGCCCGCCATGCCACCGCCAATGATGTGAATTGGTTTTGTCATGCGGGGGCTTCTGCCCCGCGTTGCCGTGTCGATCAAGTGCCATTTGGGTTTGCCGACTTTTCGCTGCTTGCTCCGCCCCACACAGTGAGGCAAAGAGGGGCCGGAGATCATATTATGCTTGCAGCTTTTGGCACTGAAAACGACCGATTGATAGAACATCCACCAGGTTCCGACCGGGCAACGCTGGCCAGTGCGGTTTGGCTTGATCTGGTTGAACCTTCGGCAGACGAAGAAAAATCCGTTGAAGCCGCCCTTGGAATTGATATTCCAACCCGTGGCGAATTGGAAGAAATCGAAGCATCAAGCCGATTGTATCAGGAAGATGGCGCGGCCTTCATGACGGCCAATCTCATTCGCCGCGGCGATGATGACCGGCCAGAATCATCTGCTGTCACTTTCATTATCACGGCGAAACAATTGGTCACCATCCGCTATCATCACCCGCAAGCTTTCCCGGTGTACATCAAGCAGGCGATGAAACCGCAGAGCACCGCCTTGACCGCTTGGGGCGTGTTGATCAGCTTGATTGAAGCAGTGGTGGACCGGGCCGCCGATCATCTGGAACGGGTAAGTGCCATCATTGATGAAACCTCGAAAAAAGTCTTCGACACGTCGTTTGTCAATCGCAAACCGCGAAAAGAACGCCGCCGCCGCAAGCCCAAAAACCTTGAGGAACTCTTGGGTAAAGTGGGTGAAGAAGGCGATTTCAATTCCAAGATGCGCGAAAGTCTGGTCTCCATCGGTCGCATGGTCACCTATCTGCAAGCCATTGTTGACCAGAACAAGCAAACCAAGGACATGCGCGAAAACCGGGCACGTATCAAAATCCTGCAACGCGATATTGTGTCACTCACCGATCACGCCAGTTTCCTCTCCAGCAAAATCAGTTTTCTGCTGGATGCAGTGCTTGGCATGATTTCCATCCAGCAAAACGGCATCATCAAGATTTTTTCTGTTGCCGCCGTGGTGTTCTTGCCGCCAACTTTGGTGGCATCACTCTACGGCATGAATTTTGTGCACATGCCGGAGCTGAAGTGGATATATGGCTACCCCTTCGCCATTGGGCTGATGATCCTCTCGGCCATTTTGCCGTTCCTGTATTTCAAGAGGAAGGGCTGGCTGTGATGTCACTTTTGAGGTCAATGATTTGATCTATCTTTGGATCGCACTTGGTGGCGCATTGGGTTCGGTTGCGCGTTTTTCGGTCGTCAATGCTTCCGATCGATTGCTCGGACTTTCATTTCCGTTCGGAACACTCATCGTCAATGTGCTGGGTAGTTTTGCCATTGGCTACATCGCGGCCTTCATGCTCATCAAATTTCCCCATGCCGAAAACTACCGCTATCTTCTGGTAACCGGGTTTCTCGGCGGCTTCACGACTTTTTCAGCATTCTCTTTCGACATCTTGCAACAATTGCAACGCGGTGAAAACCTGATGGCCCTTGTCTATGTGCTGACTTCGGTGTTGCTGGGTTTGGCCGCTGTCTTGCTGGGATATATCCTCGCACAAGGCAGTCCGGCGTGAACGAGGTAAAGCGCCACGAGGTTTCGGCAGAAGAAGAAGGCATGCGGCTGGACCGCTGGTTCAAATTGCATTTTCCGCAAGTGACATTTGCCTATCTCAACAAACTCACCCGCACCGGCCAGGTGCGGGTGGGAGCAGGGCGTTGCAAAACCAACTCTCGCTTGAGTGCCGGAAATGAGATCCGCATCCCGCCCCTCGCCTTCGACAAGCGTCCCGCCGATACACCCAAAGCAGATGTGTCGCCACTCACCAAGGAAGAGCGCAGACTTTTCGATTCGATGGTCATCCACGAAGACCAGGACATCTACGTTTTGAACAAGCCATGTGGCTTTGCCGTTCAGGGCGGCACCAAGACCTTTCGTCATCTCGATGGCCTGTTGATGGGCTTGGGCGCTGAATTGGGTGAGCGACCCCTGTTGGTTCATCGATTGGACCGCGATACTTCAGGCGTCATCGTGGTGGCCAAGCGCCGTGCCGTGGCAGCGGCATTGGGAAAACTATTCGCAACGCGCAATGTCAAGAAAACCTATTGGGCCATTGTCAAAGGCGTTCCTTCGCCGCCCCAAGGAAAAATTGAAGTTGCCCTGATCAAAGCCAAAGGGCCAGATGGTGACCGCATGCGGGCCTCGCGTGAAGGTGAAGAAGACGACGAACAAAATGCCGTCACCCAATATGCTGTCATCGACAAGGCCTCCAATTTAGCGGCTTGGCTGTCGCTGAAACCCGTGACCGGCCGCCAACACCAATTGCGGGCGCACGCCGCCCATATCGGCACGCCGATTCTGGGCGACAACAAATACGGTGGTGATGCCGAATTGCCTGATGACGTGCCCAAAAAGCTGCACTTGCATGCCCGCCGCATCATTTTTCCCCATCCCCGCAGTGGCACTGTCGATGTCACCGCACCTTTGCCGGACCACATGATCAAGACATTTGGCATTTTTGGCTTTGATGCCGCGAGATTTGACGATGCCACCTGAAAAAATCGAAACGCCTGACGAGCGCATGCGGCGGCTGATCACCGGCCAATTCAACAAAGTCCTGCCACGGCGCTTTTACAAATCGGTGGAAGTGTCTGAAAATAATAGTATTTTATTGGATGGAAAACCCATCAAAACACCACTGAAGGCCAGCTTGAAATTACCCACAAAAGCCTTGGGGCGAGCTGTTGCAGCAGAATGGCAGGCGCAAAGGGAGTTCATTGATGCTGAGACGATGCCGCTCACAAAACTCGCCAACACCGCCATCGATCGCGCCACGGCAGAGCACCAAACCATCGTCGATGAAATCACTGAGTATGCGGGTTCAGACATGGTGTGTTATTTTGCTGAAAGCCCCAGGGAGTTGATCTGCCGTCAACAAAAACATTGGCAACCCATGTTCGATTGGGCCGCTGACAAACTGAACGCAGAATTTCGAAAGGCAGCGGGCGTAACCCACGTGGCTCAACCGCCTGAAACGCTTGGAGCGGTTCGACTGCATGTCGCGCAATTTGATCCCTGGCAATTGACCGCCGTCTATGTGCTGACAACCCTCACGGGCTCGGCCCTGTTGTCGTTGATGCTGCAAGCATCAGCCATCAAGCCCGAGGACGCTTGGCAAACCGCCCATGTGGACGAAGATTTTCAAATTGAACAATGGGGCGAAGATGTGGAAGCAGTTCGCCGCAGGGCCTTGCGCAAACGCGAGTATGATGGCTTGGCAGGATTTTTTGATCTACTGAAATCGGTTTGAGCCGGAGGGAAGAAAGTCGTTGAATATCCCCCACCTCCGGCGCGTCGCGCCACCTCCTCCCCGCCGAAGGGGCGGGTTGGAGGGTGAACTCAAACACCGACGCAAAACTTCACTGCCCTCCAACCCGTGCCTTTCGCGGGGGGGAGGTGCCCGAAGGGCGGTGGTGGGGGACGCGAGTAAGGTATTTCAACCCCGTTTGACCAGCACCATCGCACCTGCTTAACAACTTACCAGCAGAAAGCCGAACGAGTCTCCCATGCAGGATATCCTCAACACCCTTGAACAGCGCCGTGCCGAAGCCCGTATTGGAGGCGGACAAAAGCGTGTCGATGCACAGCACAGCAAGGGAAAATTGACAGCCCGTGAACGCATCGACCTTCTCCTCGACAACAAGTCGTTCGAAGAATTCGACATGTTCGTTGAACACCGCTGCACCGACTTTGGCATGGAAAAACAACGCACCCCCGGCGACGGCGTGGTCACTGGATGGGGCACCATCAACGGTCGACTGGTTTATGTTTTCGCCAAGGACTTTACAGTTTTCGGGGGTTCACTCTCCGAAAGCCATGCCCGCAAGATCACCAAGATCCAGGACATGGCCATCCGCAATGGCGCACCGATCATTGGATTGTTTGATGCTGGTGGTGCACGCATTCAGGAAGGCGTTGATGCCTTGGGGGGCTATGGCGAAGTGTTCCAACGCAATGTTCTGGCCTCAGGCGTGGTCCCGCAAATCTCGGTGATAATGGGGCCATGTGCTGGCGGCGATGTCTATTCTCCCGCTATGACCGACTTTATCTTCATGGTCCGCAACACCAGCTATATGTTTGTGACAGGCCCCGACGTGGTGAAAACCGTTACCAACGAAACAGTCACAGCCGAAGAACTCGGCGGTGCCACTGTTCACACCACGCGCTCCTCGATCGCTGACCGGGCCTATGACAATGATGTCGAAGCCTTGTTGCAAATGCGCCGCCTGATAGATTTTCTGCCGGCCTCAAACACCGCCGAAATTCCTGAGCTGCCGGATTCCAGCGACCTCGATGCCGTGGACGAAAGCCTCGACACTCTCATACCATCAAATCCCAACCAGCCCTATGACATGCATGAGCTGATCCTGAAAACCGTGGATGGCAGCGATTTTTTTGAAATCCAGGAAGCCCACGCCAAAAACATCATCGTGGGCTTTGGCCGCATCAAAGGCCGCACTGTTGGCATTGTTGCCAATCAACCCATGGTGCTGGCGGGCGTTCTCGATTCAGATGCCGGCCGCAAAGCCGCACGTTTCGTGCGCTTCTGCGATTGCTTCAACATACCCATCATCACGTTTGTCGACGTGCCGGGCTTTCTGCCAGGCACCGCCCAGGAATATGGCGGCTTGATCAAGCATGGCGCGAAACTGCTGTTCGCCTATGCTGAAGCCACCGTGCCAAAGATCACCTTGATCACCCGCAAAGCCTATGGCGGGGCTTATGTGGTGATGGCGTCAAAACATTTGCGCGGCGATATCAACTATGCCTGGCCCACGGCAGAAATCGCCGTCATGGGATCACGGGGCGCTGCCGAGATCATTTATCGTTCAGAGGCGTCTGACAAAGCCAAAATCTCCGTTCGCGAAGCCGAATACAAGGCCCGCTTTGCCAATCCTTTTGTGGCGGCAGAGCGCGGCTTTCTTGATGATATCATCATGCCCCACTCAACCCGCCGCCGCATTGCGCGGGCGCTGGATATGTTGCGCGGAAAAAAACTGGAAAACCCATGGAAAAAACACGATAATATTCCACTGTGAACTAATGGCGAATTGAACTGAACAGAACCGGGGTGCATGTTGTTTTTATTTGGTCGATTGCTGAAACGCGTCATTCGCAAGGGTACTCTCAATGTGATTGATGCCAGTGGACAATTGCACAGCTTTGGTGGTGAACCCGGTCCGACCGTGACAATTCAAATCACCGATGCAAGGCTCTATCGCAAGTTGTTTGTAAACCCCGAACTTCATGTCGGCGAAGCCTACATGGATGGTAAGTTGCTGGTGACACAAGGCCGCATTCGCGATGTCCTCACACTGTTTGCCCTGAACCGCCAATCTGTGCGCAATCACCCCCTGCAAAAGCTGGTGCGGGGCACCATGAAGAAGTTGAAGCGCTTGAACCAGCGCAATTCGCAAAAATCCGCCAGCGCCAATGTGCGCCACCACTATGACCTGTCGAATGATTTCTATCGCCTGTGGCTCGATAACGATATGAATTATTCCTGTGCCTACTTTGCCAAACCAGAAGACACGTTAGAGCAGGCACAACAAAACAAGTTGCGTCACATCGCCGCCAAGCTGGATTTGAAACCCGGCCAACGGATATTGGATATTGGCTGTGGCTGGGGCGGCAATGCACTCTACATCGCTTCGGTTGCAGACGTTGAAATCGTCGGCGTTACACTTTCAGTGGAACAACATGCACTGGCAACACTGCGTGCAAAAGAACGCGGCTTGGAAAAGCGCGTACACTTTGAACTGATGGACTATCGCAATGTGCAAGGGCCGTTTGACCGCATCGTTTCCATTGGCATGTTTGAACATGTGGGCATTGATCACTTCCTGGAATATTTCAGCAAGATTCGCGATCTCCTGACGCCAGATGGCTTGGCTCTCGTTCATTCCATTGGTCGCAAAGGTGGGCCAGGCCAAACCGGGGCCTGGGTGCGACGCCATATTTTTCCAGGCGGTTATTCGCCTGCCCTGTCAGAAACCCTGGCTGCCGTGGAAAAATCCGGTCTGTGGGTGACTGACATTGAAATTCTGCGGCTGCACTACGCCAAGACCTTGCGCGAATGGGAAAACCGTTTCCAATGCCATCGCGCCGAAGTTGCCACCATGATGGATGAACGGTTTTGCCGGATGTGGGAATTTTACCTGATTGCCAGTGAACTGGCTTTCAGCCATGGCAAACACATGAATTTCCAATTGCAACTCACCCGCAATGTTGAGGCCTTGCCGCTGACGCGTGACTACATGCATGCGACTGAAAAGGCCCTGCCCAATAACGTCAAATGATTGCAGCAGTTTGAACTTGCCGGAATTGCAGGTTTGCAAATATAAGCTGTGAAAATTGCTACATGGGAATTGTTCATGCGACTTCTGCCCGTTACTGCTGCACTGTCTCATTCGATTGATAGCACATTCCGCAACATCAAATTCGCCTTCCATGCCAGTTGGCCGTGGATGTTGGTGTTGTTGCCGATCAACATTGCCGGCAATATTTATCTGGTGAATCTGGGCTTGGGAGAATTCAATCCAACCAAACCAGCTGATCCGCGGTTTTTAGTGGTCACGATGTTGATGGCCCTGGCCAGCATGGTAGCCTTTGCTTCCATCGCGGTGAATTGGCACCGCTACATTCTGGTCAATGAAGTGCCCCACGGTGCTGAGCGATTGCGACAGGATGCAATGGTGGCCCGCTATCTCGGCAATACGCTGATGATTGCGTTTTTAAGCATGGCAATTGGGATGGGGGCCACATTGCCGGCTGGCATCTTGTTTTACATCATCAACAGCGCAAGTACCGGCCTGGCAATTGCGCTGGTTGCGGTTGCAGCAATTGTCGGGTTCCTCTTGATGATCGGACTCAGCGTCCGGTGGAGCATGAAACTGGTTGCCGTGGCTTTGGAGCGGCGCGATTTGGGCATTGCGGATGCATGGCGTGCTTCAACTGGCAACCACTGGCGGATTGTCGGGCTTTATATTTTGGTATTTTTGGTTCTGATCCTGGTTGGCACTGTATTCGGCGGCGTCGCCTATGTCTTGGGCCGCAGCGAGTCCATCGCGGCACTTTCAACACTCATCACGGTGCAAATGGCGGTGAACTGGGTTTCCACCATCTGGAACATTACCCTGCTGACCAGCCTCTATGGATTTTTCATCGAGGGCAGGGACTTCTAAATCCGCTCAGCCACGAGATCATATTCCTCAGCTTCAACAATCCGTACTTTTAACATATCGCCGGACTTCAAATCAGTTGCACCCGGAATAAACACATTGCCATCGATTTCCGGCGCATCCCACGGAGAACGGGCAATCGCTTCTTCATTCTCCAGGTCAATTTCATCCACCAACACATTGATTTCGCGGCCAACTTTGCCTTGCAAAACTTCGGCAGAAATCTGCTGCTGTACTTCCATGAAGCGGCCATAACGCTCAGCCTTCAGCTCATCGGGCACGTGCGGCAGGCCCAGATCATTGGATGTGGCACCGGACACCGGTTCATATTTGAAACAACCCGCCCGCTCAATCCGCGCTTCTTTCATCCACTGCAACAATATTTCGAAATCGGCATCGGTCTCACCGGGGAAACCGACAATGAATGTGGAGCGGATGGCGATATCCGGGCAGATGTTCCGCCACTTGGCAAGCCGATCCAGAACCTTTTCCTGATTGGCCGGTCGCCGCATGGATTTAAGAACCGAGGGCGAAGCATGTTGGAACGGAATGTCGAGATAGGGCAAAATCTTGCCTTCCGCCATCAGCTCAATCACATCATCCACATGCGGGTAGGGGTAAACATAGTGCATGCGCACCCAGGCCCCCAGTTCACCCAGTTCCTTGGCGAGGTCATAGAACTTGGCCTTCACTTGGCGTCCGCGATAGGGTGAACTTGCATATTTAACATCAATGCCATAGGCCGAAGTATCCTGCGAAATCACCAGCAATTCCTTGACACCCGCCTTCACCAATCGCTCAGCTTCATACAAGACGGCAGCAGCCGGACGCGACACCAGATCGCCACGGATCGACGGAATGATACAAAACGTGCAACGGTTGTTGCAGCCTTCGGAAATTTTCAGATAAGCATAATGCTTCGGCGTGAGATGCAATCCCTGGGGCGGCACCAGATCCATTTTGGGATCATGCAAGGGTGGCAAGGCCTTGTGCACGGCGCCAACTACAGCTTCATATTGGTGCGGGCCCGTGATGGCCAAAACTCCGGGATGGGCCTTTTGAATGGCTTCGGCCTCAATGCCATAGCAGCCCGTGACAATGACCCGGCCATTTTCCTGCATGGCCTCGCCAATGGCCGCAAGGCTTTCGGCCTTGGCTGAATCCAGAAATCCACAGGTGTTGACGATCACCACGTCGGCATCATCATAGCCCGGCGCAATCACATAACCTTCAGCCCGGAGCTGCGTGAGGATGCGCTCGGAATCAACGAGGTTCTTGGGGCATCCCAATTGGACAAGCCCGACTTTTGGCACATGAATATTCATGGCGCGGGCCATATCCCATTTACCGCCCGAATGAAACCCATTTGCACAAGCATTGCGATATGCTTTGAATCAAGGCAACAATTCCGTCCTTGGCCATCAACAGTCAGTAAGTCCCATGTTCAAAAAAATCCTCATCGCCAACCGCGGCGAAATTGCCTGCCGCGTCTTGAAGACTGCACGTCGCATGGGTATCCAGACGGTTGCCGTGTATTCGGAAACCGATGCGCGGGCCCTGCATGTTGAAATGGCCGATGAAGCGGTCTTGATAGGCCCGCCGCCAGCCCAGGATTCCTATCTCAGTATCGAAAAAATCATTGCGGCTTGCAAGGCAACAGGTGCTGAAGCCGTCCACCCTGGCTATGGATTCCTTTCGGAAAGAGCGGCCTTTGCCAAGGCACTGGCCAAAGCGGGCATCGTTTTCATTGGACCCAACCCCGCTGCCATCGAGGCCATGGGTGACAAGATTGCATCCAAGAAGGCCGCCGCTGCGGCTGGCGTGTCAACCGTGCCAGGCAATCTTGGCGTCATCGCCGACCCCGACGATGCCGTGCGCATCGCGGCAACCATCGGCTATCCCGTCATGATAAAAGCCTCGGCAGGTGGCGGCGGCAAGGGCATGCGCATTGCCCATAACGACCAGGACTGTCGTGAAGGTTTTTCCATGGCACGGGCCGAAGCCCAATCATCGTTTGGCGATGATCGCCTGTTCATTGAAAAATTCATCACCAATCCCCGCCATATCGAAATCCAGGTCTTGGGCGACAAGCACGGCAACGTCATCCACCTTGGCGAGCGAGAATGCTCTATCCAGCGCCGCAATCAGAAAGTTATCGAAGAAGCCCCGTCGCCATTGCTTGATGCGGCTACGCGAGAAGCCATGGGAGCCCAAGCCGTGGCTTTGGCCAGAGCCGTGAATTACGACAGTGCAGGCACCGTGGAGTTTGTGGCGGGGCAGGACCAGTCGTTTTACTTTCTCGAGATGAACACGCGACTGCAAGTCGAACACCCAGTCACCGAACTGGTAACCGGCATTGACCTCGTCGAACAAATGATCCGGGTGGCGGCGGGTGAGAAGTTGGCACTTGTGCAGGAAGATGTGAAGCTTGACGGATGGGCGGTCGAAAGCCGCATTTATGCTGAGGATCCCGTTCGCAACTTCATGCCCTCAACCGGACGTCTGGTTCAATATCGCCCGCCGGCAGAACAATCAGCCGACGGCTTCACAGTACGCAATGACACCGGGGTTTTCGAAGGTGGCGAGATTTCCATCTGGTATGATCCGATGATCGCCAAACTCTGCACCCATGCACCCACGAGAAGCGCTGCGATCTCCGCCATGGCCAATGCCCTTGACCAATTTGTTGTTTCAGGCATTCAACATAATATTCCATTTGTCTCAGCCATCATGGATCATCCGCGTTGGCAAGCGGGCCAACTTTCCACCGGTTTCATTGCCGAAGAATTTCCGGAAGGCTTCAAAAACAAAGCCCTTGATGAGAAAACCACCCGCATGTTTGCCGAAGTTGCCGTACTGCTTGACCATATCGAGAACCGCCGCAAGCGTCGGATTTCTGGCCAACTGGCCAGCCGGAAAATAAATTTTGAAAAGGCCCGCCATGTCAGGCTGGATCGTCAGACCCATGTGTTGGAGGTTGATGACGCGTTGGACCGCGCTGCCGCTCAAAACCCATGGCGCCCAGGTCAAGCCTTGGCCAAAATTCAAACATCGTCCGGAAACGTGACCATCAAAGTATTGTCAGTTCTGAATGGCTATCGCTTGTCCTGGCGCGGCTATTCTGTCGAAGCCCATGTCTTCACCCCACGCGAAGCCGACCTCGCCAGCCGCAGGCCGGAAGTCAAACGGTCCGACGTGTCAAAGAAACTCCTGTGCCCTATGCCGGGCCTTGTGGTGTCCATCGCCGTCAAGGAAGGCCAGGTGGTGAAAGCTGGAGACACCTTGGCCATCGTCGAAGCCATGAAAATGCAAAACTTGCTGCGGGCGGAACGTGATGCGAAGGTGAAGAAAATACATGCCAAACCCGGTGAAAGTCTGGCGGTAGATGCGGTGATGATGGAGTTTGTTTGAAGGGACCTCATCCGGCGCGTTGCGCCACCTTCTCCACGAAGAGGTGGAGAAGGGACTACATTGCAACCTGTCCCTTCTCCACGCCTTCGTGGAGAAGGTGCCCCCAAAGGGGCGGATGAGGCCCCTTGACCCACCGCGATATTGTCAATCAGTCGCGTCGTGCCCATCCACGCCGCCACCAACAATCGCATGGGCTCGGCTGGCGATTGTGGCACGGCCAAGGTTTCGGCATTGCGGGCTGTGACATAATCCACTTTGAAGCCGAGTGTCGTCAGCGAACGTGAGGCTGCCCTTGTGGCTGATTGCTGGTTTATGCCATTCCTGATTTTCTCCGCTGCCTGCTCCAATGTGCGGATGATCGCCGTGGCTTGATGGCGTTCATGCTTCGTCAAGTATCGGTTGCGGGAAGATTTCGCCATGCCATCTTCATCACGAATTGTGGGAACCGCAATCACTTTTATGGGGATATCCAGATCCCGGACCATCTGCTGCACGACAAGCAATTGTTGATAGTCTTTTTCACCAAACATCGCCACATCGGCTTGCGACTGGATGAACAGCTTGGCTACAACAGTTGCCACTCCTTCAAAAAACTGGGGGCGGAACTTGTCTTCAAGCCCTGCCTTGGCTGGACCATTGACTGACACCGTTGTTGCAAATCCTGCAGGATACATCGAGGCTGGATCAGGCGCATAGACCAGGTTGGCACCCACGGTTTCCAACATGACCACATCAGTATCCAAATCACGCGGATAGCGTGCGAGGTCGTCTGTCGAGGCAAACTGCTTGGAATTGACAAACACCGTCACAACCACCCGGTCAGCATGGGCAAAGCCTTCGCGTACCAATGTCAAATGGCCCTCATGCAATGCACCCATGGTGGGCACCACAGCAACTTTCAAACCAACTGAATGCCAAGCCTGCACAACCTGACGCATCTCGGCAATCGTGTGAACAACCTGCGGCATCAACGCGAAATTTCCTTGAAAGCGGGAATCGGCAACAACATGGTTTCCTTTACTTCTTCCATCACGAAGTAGGAATGCGTGCCTTCAACCATGGGAAGTTCGCCAATCACGCCGCCAAGTATTTTTCGGTATTCCTCCATGTCGCGCACCCGGATTTTCAGCAGGTAATCAAAGCCGCCGCCCGTCATGTGACATTCAAGGATTTGCTTCATCGGCTTTACGGCGGTGTTGAATGCCCTCAGTGTTGCTTCATCGGTTGCACGGAGTTTCACCGTCACAAAAACCAGCAAGGCGACATTGAGGGCTTTCGGTGCAATGCGGGCATGATATCCTTGAATGATCTTGGCCTGTTCAAGTTTTTTGATGCGCAGCGCACATGGTGTGGCCGAAAGATTGACCCGACGCGACAATTCGGTGATCGGCATGCGACCATCCGCCTGCAAGGCCGCAAGAATCTGCAAATCAAGTTTGTCTGTTTCAACCACAATTTTGTTCATGACAGCACTATATCACCAATGATTAAATTGCAGATAGCATATAATGCTGTATTTAAAACCAACTGAAGTGAGTAATGAATCCGAAATTGCGCTAACTTGGAGCCACTTTGCAAGGATCGCCAAAATGTCCCACAGCCGCACCCGAATTGCCGATTACCTGTTTCGACCGGAAACCGAATTGGTCCATGAACTGGCGGCATCCGCGACGTTGCCAATTGTACAAATGCAGCGCGTGACAACCCAAGCCATAAAACTTGTGGAAGCCGTCCGCAGCAATCGTAAAACCCAAGGCAGCATCGATGCCTTCATGCAGCAATTCTCGCTTTCCTCAGAAGAAGGTGTGGTCTTGATGTGCCTGGCTGAGGCCTTGTTGCGCATTCCCGACGCCGAAACAGCTGACAAACTAATCGCCGACAAACTGGGGGACCGTGATTGGTCCACTCATGTCGGAAAATCCGACTCGCTGTTCGTCAATGCCTCGGCCTGGGGCCTGATGTTGACTGGCCGTTTTGTCGAACTGGGACGCGATACCAAAACCGATGCCACTTCATTTCTGAAACGCCTGGTGACGCGCTCCGGCGAACCTGTGGTGCGCACTGCCATGCGGCAGGCAATGCGCATCATGGGCAAACAATTTGTCCTGGGACGCAGCATTGCCGAAGCCCTGCAAATTGCCAAACCACTGACCAGGCAAGGCTGGCGTTTTTCCTTCGATATGCTGGGCGAAAGCGCCATGACGGCTGGCGATGCCAAGCGCTATTTCCAGTCCTATGAAAACGCCATCAAAGCCATCGGCAAAACCGCAAGTGCCGGCGAGGTTTATGCCCAACCCTCAATATCCGTAAAACTGTCAGCGCTTCATCCCCGCTATGAGGAAAAAACCAAAAGCCATTGTTTGGATGAACTTTTTGATAAAATATTGAGACTGGCTCTCATTGCCAAACAGTCCAATTCAGGCCTGACCATTGATGCTGAGGAAGTGGCGAGGCTCGACCTTTCACTCGAATTGTTTCAGCGTTTGGCCAAAGCCCATGAACTCACAGGCTG
This sequence comes from Hyphomicrobiales bacterium, assembly GCA_031418195.1. Classification (GTDB taxonomy): domain Bacteria; phylum Pseudomonadota; class Alphaproteobacteria; order Rhizobiales; family Aestuariivirgaceae; genus Aestuariivirga. The sequence continues at coordinate 56,053 of JANOXA010000072.1, forward strand.
GAATGGTTTGGGCCTTGCCGTGCAAGCCTATGGCCGCCGCGCCAAACCCGTGCTGGAATGGCTTGCCGACTTGGCAGCTGAAACCAATCGCGTATTGCCCGTAAGACTCGTCAAAGGTGCCTATTGGGACACCGAAATCAAACGCGCCCAAGAAGCCGGCTTGCAGGATTTCCCGGTCTTCACCAGCAAGGTTTCAACCGATGTCAGTTATCTGGCCTGCGCGAAATTCATGCTGGAACGGCGTGAATTATTATATCCACAATTTGCCACCCATAATGCCCAAACCGTTGCCGCCATCAGTGTCATGGCTGGCGACGACAAGCGCTACGAATTCCAGCGTCTGCATGGCATGGGCGAAGCGCTGTATGCGCAAGTCATCGCTGATCAACCTTGCCGTATCTACGCACCCGTAGGCAGCCATGAAGACCTGTTGGCCTATCTGGTTCGCCGTCTCCTCGAAAATGGTGCCAACACCAGTTTTGTCAATCGTCTGGCCGATGATGACGCGCCGATTGCTGACATCGTCGCTGACCCGGTTGCAACCGTTCTGGCGTTGAAAGAAGTTCCCCACCCCCGCATTACTTCGCCCCGGCAATTGTTTGGGGAGCGCAAAAATTCTGCCGGACAACCCTACTGGCATGAACCTGCCCGCCGTGCAGCCATGGCAGGTATTCTGAAAGCCCTTAAACATCCAACAGACGCAGCAGCCTTGATGGATGGCAAACCCCGCGCTGGCAAAGAAAGAACAATATACTCGCCCCATGACAAAGCAGTTCGCGTTGGCAGCATCATCGAAACTTCCGACAACGATATCGCCAAAGCCCTTGGCTCAGCCTCCAAATCCCAAACATCCTGGTGTAATCTCAAAGGCCATGCTCGCGCCGCCATTCTCGAAAAATCCGCTGATCTTTTTGAAATACACAACCATCAACTTTTGTCCTTGCTCATCCGCGAAGCCGGAAAAACCCTCGACAATGCCCAAGCCGATTTGCGCGAGGCCGTGGATTTCCTGCGCTACTATGCCGAAGGTGCAAGACGCGGCTTCGAACACGCAGAGGTTTTTGGCGGACCCACGGGCGAGCGCAATGAAATGTCCCTGCATGGCCGTGGCGTTTTTGCCTGCATCGCGCCGTGGAATTTCCCGCTTGCCATATTCACAGGCCAGGTTGCCGCCAGTCTTGCCGCGGGCAATGCGGTGATCGCCAAGCCTGCCGAACAAACGCCGCTCGTCGCCTACATCGCAATCAAGCTGCTACATGAAGCCGGTGTGCCGCCGGAAGTCTTGCAATTTCTGCCGGGTGATGGCGCACGCATCGGCGCGAAACTTTTGACAGACCCAAGACTGGCTGGCGTGGCCTTCACCGGCTCCAATGCCACGGCTACCATCATCGCCCAAAACCTCGTTGCACGTTCCGGTCCCATGGCCACGCTGATTGCTGAGACAGGCGGCATGAATGCCATGATCATGGACAGCTCGGCCCTTGCCGAACAAGCCGTGCGCGATGTCGTGGCTTCGGCCTTTGATAGTGCAGGTCAACGCTGCTCAGCCGCTCGCATTCTGTTTGTGCAGGATGATGTGGCAACCAAAGTCATCGAGATGCTGCACGGAACCATGAACGAGTTGCAGATCGGCGACCCGTTGGACTACGCCACGGATATTGGTCCGGTGATCGACGCGGACGCACTTTCAAATCTCAACGCCCACAAGTCCCGTATGGCAAAATCCTATCGGACCATTGCAGAATTGCCACTGCCTGAGGCCTGCCAGCGCGGCACCTATGTTTCACCCGCCGCCTACGAATTGCCGGACTTAAAACCACTGCAACAAGAAGTCTTCGGCCCCATCCTTCATGTCGTGCGCTTTCAAGCCTCCCACATGGAATCCGTCGTCGAAGCCATTAACGCCACAGGCTATGGCCTCACACTTGGACTTCATACCCGGATTGAATCCAACGTGGAAATGGTGCGCCAAAGGGCCCGTGTCGGCAATCTCTATGTCAACCGAAACCAGATCGGTGCTGTTGTCGGCGTGCAACCCTTCGGCGGTGAAGGACTGTCAGGCACTGGCCCGAAAGCCGGTGGCCCCCACTATCTCCACCGCTTTGCCGTCGAACGCGTCATGTCACAAGACACAACGGCGTCTGGCGGCAATGCGGCACTCATGTCGATGGAGAATTGAGGGATTCGCGAACTTCACCCCCACCAGAAATTCGGAGACGGACCTGGAGTGTTGCCGTAAATCCCAATCTGGCCCGGCACGGGAACAAACTTTGGATTGCTGCGTTTAGCTCCCACACGACTGATTTGCAGTTGGGAGGATGTCAATCATGGTGACTTTCAAGATTTTGTTGTTCATGGCCGTGCCTCTTGTTGTGGCACACGTTGTTTTCCCACTGTCTAGCAGTGACGCGCAAGTTCTGATCCCGATGCCAAAGAAGTTGAACGTCACCATTATCTACAAAACAGAATCTGGTGTTGCCGACGTCTTGAGGCAGGCCACTGATTCAGCTGAAGATCCGCTATTCTATGTGCCGGATTATGAGGTCTATGTGAAAGACAATCGCAAATATCTCGAAGTGTGACTCCCGCCAACCCCATGGATTTTTGAAGGACATGAAAAATGGAAAATGATAAAATGATTTCCGGCCAGCAACCAGAGGCCTTGGCCGAACTCGCCAAAACGTCGCGCGAAGAAATTCCAGGAGCTGGTGTCCGGAATTTGAATGCCGGCCGCGAGACTAAACCCATTCCCACCAGGAACGCCACCAAGCACGACGTCGCGGAAAACCTTCTCGCGGCAGGTGCCGAAGGTCAGGAACCCGACCCCAAAAAAGCGGGCGAAGAAAGATTGCCTGATCGGACCAGGGTAAAAAGTTAACTGTTCAGAAAATCTCCAGAAACAACCCTTGTTTAACCATTGCCGTAAACCACATCTTCCCTGGAGGGTGGACCATGACCTTGACCGATAAAACCAACTCCGAAAAGACCAGCCTTGAGTTGATGTTTGAACGCGCCTTGAAGGACATGTACTATGCTGAGAAAACCATTTACAAGTCGTTTCCGAAACTTATCGATACGGCAAAGTCGACTGAATTGAAACAAGCTCTGACGGCACATCGTGAAGAAACGGCGGGCCAGATTGAACACCTCGAAAGTGTTTTTGCCAAGTTGGGTACGACCCCAAAAGCCCAAAAGTGCGAAGCAATAGAAGGCGTTTTGAAAGAACTCACGAGTTTCGTCGAAGACTTTGGCGATACGTCAGGTTGTGATGCTGCAATCGTCTTTGCTGGTCAGGCCGTTGAGCATTATGAAATCACCCGTTATGGCACAATGCGTGTTTGGGCAGAAGAGCTGGGCTGGACTGAGATTGAAGCGACAATGGCGACAATCCGCGATCAGGAACGAGCAGCTGACGAAAAAATGACAGCCTTGGCCGCGGGTTCACTCAACAGCATTGCCAACGAGCACGAAGAAGCAGCGGGTGATAAGGCACAGCGCGAAGTCGCGTAATCGCGGCAGAACAACAACCGTGGGAATAGCAACAGTCTTTTCCGGCCTGTGAAGTCTTTTACAGCCGGAAAAGCATGTCTTGATTTTGGCTGTTATAGCGTTGCAGTGGCGATACGGCGACACTTGGTGCAACGGGGTTGGGAAAACACTGCTAGAAACGGTGACAGTACATTTAATTACGATTGTCCGGAACTTCGCACCTTCGGATCGGCCCTTCAGGCTCCTCCTTCCCGATGAGGAATCGGGGCGCAGGGTGGGGTCTACCATCGCCCCTGAAATTCACCCTCTAACCCGCCCCTTCGGCGGGACAGAGTTGGTGCGATGCGACGGAGGTAGGAGCAAAGCAATGACCTTCATCCCAACCGCTGCCCTAGCCTTCCCGCCAGTTCCTGAATCAACTGCCACGCCACGCGCCCAGACCGGGAACCTCTGGTGACGCTCCATTCTACCGCAGCCGCATGCAAATCAGGCCGCGATATCTTCAAGCCGTAGTGATCCGCATAGCCCTCCACCATCTCAAAGAATTCGTCTTGCGTGCAATGATGGAAACCCAGCCACAGGCCGAAGCGGTCTGACAACGAGACTTTTTCCTGCACGGCTTCTGAGGGGTTGATGGCGGTGGAGCGTTCGTTTTCGATCATGTCGCGGGGCAACAGGTGTCGGCGGTTCGAGGTGGCATAAAAAATAACATTGGAAGGCCGTCCTTCCAACCCGCCATCGAGGGCGGCTTTCAGGGATTTGTAAGAAGTGTCCTGGCCATCAAATGAAAGGTCATCGCAAAACACGATGAAGCGAAAACCCACTTCCACCCGCAGCAAAGCCATCAGGGCGGGCAGGCTGTTGATATCTTCCCGGTGGATTTCGATGATTTTCAAAACACCGCCGACTTCTTGATTGACTGTGGCTTGCGCGGCCTTGACCAGCGAAGACTTGCCCATGCCACGCGCACCCCAGAGCAGCGCATTGTTGGCCGGAAGCCCCTTGGCAAAGCGCCGGGTATTTTCCAATAGCTGGTCGCGGGTCAGGTTTATGCCTTTCAGCAAAGCCAAATCAACCCGGTTCACTTTCGCCACCGGATCAAGCCCCGGTGGCAGGCTGCGCCAAACAAAAGCCTCGTGATCGGCAATCCTGGCAGCCAAGGGCGGGGCAGGGGCCAGCCGCTCCAGCGCTTCGGCGATGCGCGTCAGCAGGGAATTGTCCAATTCTCGCGTCATTTTACCAATCCAAAATAAGCCCCGATGAAAACTTGCAAAGCCCTATGCCATCGCTATATCTAGCGCAACTTGAAACCGACACTTTGCCGCCCCCAGCGGAATTGGAGCCTCTATCCATGTTTATTACGCCCGCCTATGCCCAAGCCGCTGGAAGCCCTGTGGGCGAAATGTTCGGCATGATTGTGCCGCTCATTCTGATCATGGGCGTGTTTTATTTCCTGCTCATCCGGCCCCAGCAGAAAAAAGCCGCAGAACATCAGGCCATGCTGCGCAAAGCCGCCAAGGGCGATACGGTTGTGACGATGGGTGGCTTGATTGGCAAAGTCACCAAGATCGTCGATGACAATGAACTGCAGGTCGAAATCGGCGAGAACATCAAAGTGCGGGTTTTGCGCTCAGGCCTTTCCGAGGTGCGTTCCAAGGGCGAGCCTGTTAAGTAACCCCCCCAACAGATTCAGGACTGCCCCACACCGTGCTGCAATTTCCCCGCTGGAAGATCATATCCATACTGATGGCCGTCATTGTTGCGGCTGTCTTGTCGATCCCCAATCTGCTGTCAAAGCCACAGCAGGAACAATGGTCGAGTTACGGCATCCGCCCTATGACATTGGGACTGGACTTGCAGGGTGGCTCTAACGTGCTGCTGGAAGTTGATCGCAAGGATTTGATTGGCCAGTTGCAATTGCAACAATCAGGCGATGTGCGCGCAGCATTGCGCGAATCTAAGATCGCCTACAGTGGCCTGAGCAAGATCGCCAATGGCGTGTCGGTCAAGATCAGCAAGCCTGAAGACATGGAAAAAGCCAAGACGGCCTTCGCTGGTTTGTTGCAGCCGCAAGCGGGCAACGTTTTGTCGGGTGGCGCTGCCATCAACCTGTTTGACCTCAAGGCCAATGAAGGCGGTTATACTTTCACAGTAACCGAAAAAGGTCTCGAGGCCCGCATCGGCAAAGCCATTCAACAATCGCTCCGCATCATTGAAAACCGCGTGAATTCACTTGGCACAACGGAGCCGGTGATCCAGCAGCAAGGACTTGATCGCATCGCCGTTCAATTGCCGGGCGTCGATGATCCGGACAAAGTGAAAAACATCCTTGGAAAAACCGCCAAATTGGCATTCCAGTTGCTATGTGAAGAACAGCCCTCTGGTGCCAGCCGAAACCCACCTCAGGATTGTGCGTCATTTCCATTCAAGGAAGCCGTAGACAAGTTGATCAAAGACAAGACGGCCAAGGGTGACAACAAGGCGTTGACCGAAAAAGAATTGGAAAGCTTGCCAAGCCTTTGGGTGCAAACTTCCACGCGTGCTTTGGTTGACGGTGCTGATCTCACTGATGCTCAACCGACTTTTGACCAAAACAACCGCTCCGTCGTCAGCTTCAAATTCAATCAGAAGGGCGCTCTTCGGTTTGGCAAGTTGACGGTTGACAATGTTGGCAAGCCCTTTGCCATTGTGCTCGATGCTATCGTGCAAAGTTATCCCACCATCAATGAACCGATTCTCGGTGGTACGGGACAGATTTCCGGAAATTTCACTACCGAAGAAGCCGCGGCACTGGCCATCGTCCTCCGTTCTGGTGCGTTACCAGCTAAATTGACTATCGTCGAAGAACGCACGGTTGGACCCAGCTTGGGTGCAGATTCGGTGCGCGCCGGTTTTTTGGCCTGTGTCATCGGACTCATCGCCGTGATGGCCTTCATGCTGCTGCCCTATGGCTGGTTTGGCATCATTGCCAACATCGCCCTGCTGGTGAATTTGTTGATGCTGATCGCCATTATGTCACGCTTCGGCTTCACGCTCACATTGCCGGGCATCGCCGGTATTCTGCTCACCCTCGGCATGGCGGTTGACTCCAACGTGCTGATCTATGAGCGTATCCGCGAGGAATGGCGCAATGGGCGCACAGCCTTGTCGGCGCTGGAAGTTGGCTTCAAATCAGCCCTTGGCACCGTGTTGGATGCCAACATCACCACGCTGATTGCTGCTGTTGTTTTGTTCGGTGTGGGCTCCGGCCCGGTGCGCGGCTTTGCCGTCACCCTGGCCATCGGAATTTTCACCACAATGTTCACAGCCTTTACCGTGACGCGCATGGTCGTGGCGATCTGGGTCAAACGTAACCGGCCCAAGGAGATCAACCTCTGATGCGTTGGAAACCCATTCGTTTCATTCCCGATGGCACCAACCTGCCATTCATGCGCTGGAGCCGTTTTGGCTACTTCATTTCAGGCATTTTATGCACGCTTTCGATTCTGTTGTTCGCTTATCAGGGCCTGAACTACGGCATCGATTTCAAGGGCGGTTCCGTCATCACCATCCGCACCGAACAAGCCGCTGATATTGATGGCTTGCGCAAAAGCTTGGCTGATCTGGGCATTGGCGATGTTGAAATCCAGGAATTCGGCAGTCCGCGTGATGTTTTGATCCGGGTTGAAGCCCAAAGCGGCGGTGACGCAGCCGAACTTGCAGCACAAGCCAAAGTCAAAACCGCCCTGGGCCCCAAAGTTGAGGTCCGCAGCGTCGAAACGGTGGGCGCAAAGGTTTCGGGCGAACTGACCCAACAGGCCATCCTCGCCGTGATCATTTCGATTATTTTTGTGTTGTTCTATCTGTGGTTCCGCTTTGAATGGCAATTTGCTGTGGGCGGCGTGGTATCGCTGCTGCATGACACGTTGCTGTCCATCGGCCTGTTCAGCCTCATCGGTCTTGAATTCAACCTGCAAATCATTGCCGCGATTTTGACGATCATTGGTTATTCGCTGAACGACACTGTCGTGGTGTTCGACCGTATCCGCGAATTCCTGCGCAAATACAAAACCATGAATTTTCCAGATCTGCTGGACTTTTCCATCAACTCGGTATTGCCACGCACACTGCTCACATCAATCTGTACACTGATCGCCTTGGCGTCACTTTACATATTTGGCGGCGAAGTCATCCGTGGTTTTGCCTTTGCCATGATCTGGGGTGTGTTCGTCGGCACCTATTCGTCGATTTTCGTCGCAGCCCCCATCCTCACTCTGTTGGGCATGAAGCGCGATTGGTCCGCCGACGGCAACCGCAGCAGGGGTGTTGAGCGTCCGTAACAATCGGCCTATCGGTCATTGAAATGATTCTCGTAGAACGTGCGACCATGCTCAAAAATCCCCTCCCCCTTGTGGGGAGGGCTAGGGTGGGGGTCGCTCAGCTCTTTGATTTTGCTCAAAGGTTTTACAATTCACCAAACGTCGGAGCGACCCCCACCCCGACCCTCCCCACAAGGGGGAGGGAGAAGAATAGGGTAAATCAAGTGACAGTCGGCACAGGCCAGGTTTGGCCATGAAATTCCTTCCCGGCCGCCATTTGATCGACAGTTTCGGCAATGGCGGATTTCGTTTTGGCGACATGTCGCATCTCGGCTCGATCCTGATTTTGCCGAGCGGCGTAAGGGTCTCCGCAGCACTTGCATTGGATGAATTTTCAATCGAGGTGGATGCCGTTTTGGCTGAAAAAAGCCAGATCGATTTTCTCCTGGTGGGAACTGGCAGGGATATGTTGCGATTGCCGCTGTCGCTGGCCAGGTTGTTTTCTGAGGCCAACATCAACGTTGACACCATGAACACCAACGCCGCTGTACGGACCTATAATGTATTGCTGGAAGAAAATCGCCGGGTTGCTGCTTTGCTCGTAGCCGTACCGTGATTGCTACAACCGATCATTGCCGGGACTTGGTGCGGGTTCATGACCGGGACCGCTATCTTGCCAGCCTGTTTGCACCGCATGACAAGCAGAACCACTTGTGGGCACTGCTCGCCTTTGACGCTGAACTGACGCGCATTCCAGCGCTGGTCAGTGATGCACAAATCGGGGAAATCCGCTTTCAATGGTGGCTGGATACGCTGGATGGAATTTTTGCTGGAAACCCCCAGGATCATCCCGTTGCCATCGGTCTGGCAAATGCCATCAGCGCAGCCCGATTGGCAAAAACTCCGCTGGAAAATCTTGTCAAAGCCCGAACTGCCGAACTCTATGATGACGTGATGCCAAGCTTGCATGATCTTGAAACCTACCTCGGTGAAACCCAATCTGCCCTCATTCAAATGTCGGCCCAAATACTGGCAGGTGATGCCGCACAAAAATCCAGTGAGGCGGCAGGTTTGGCTGGTGTGGCCTTTGGCCTGGCAGAAATTCTCCACAATCAGCCGCGCCTGAAGGCGTTTGTGCCAAAAACTATGTCAATCAATGACTTGCACCTGCATGCTGAGAAACGACTGCAAGAGGCCCGCAATTTGCTGCCGACAATTGATGCTGGCGCCATGCCAGCCTTTTTGCATGTGGCACTCACCGCCACCATGCTCAAGAAATCCGAGACCAGTCAATCCTTGGGCCCACTTCGCCGTCAATGGATGATCTGGCGGGCTGCATGGCGGGGTGGGTTTTAGAGCGGCGAACTAGCGTTCCTTTGTCCTTGAAACAATGCCGCGCTCTACGGCATCTCGGCCAAACTTTTTGCGCAGGGAATCAATTGCCAACTCGGCCTTGGTTTGGGCGGCTTCGCGGGTATCCAGTGTCTGCAATGCCTGTTGTGTCGCCACTTGCAAACTTGAAATGCCGACACCCAGCAACCTGAATTTCGCACCCGTGGCTTCGCGCAGCAACAGGGGGCGTGCGGCATCAAAAATCCGGTGCGCCAATTGTGTCGGGTCAGCCAAACTTGTGGCCCGTGTGCGGGACTTGAAATCCATGGTTTTCAGTTTGATGTTGACGGTGCTTCCTGCAAGTCCTTGCTTCTTCGCCCGCTCTGCCACCCTTTCACACAAGGTCCAGAGAATGGCTTCGAGTTCGGCTGCATCATCAATATCAGAATTAAAAGTTGTTTCAGCACTCACTGATTTGGTTTCATCGTCGGGAGAAACCATGCGCACATCCTGGCCCCGCGATAAAAAATACAGTCTGGAACCCATGGAGCCATAGCGCCGCATCAGGGAGTTGCGTTCCATCTCCTGCAATTGGCCAATCCGAAAAATGCCATCCTTCTCAAGTTTTTCCTGCATGGCCTTGCCGACACCCCAAATCAGCGCAACCGATTTTCCAGCCAGAAATTCCTTGGCTTGTGCTTGTCCAATTATCGAATAGCCCCTGGGTTTTTCCAGGTCCGATGCCACTTTGGCCAGATATTTGTTGGGCGCCAGGCCCACCGATGCGGTGATGCCGACGTCCCGCTCAATTTGCAGAATCAGCTTGGCCAGGGTTTTGGCGGGACTATGGCCATGCAGTTTGGCGGTTCCCGACAAATCCAAAAAGGCCTCATCAATGGAAACCGGTTCCACGGCTGGCGTGTATGAAAGCATGATCTCCCGCACCTGTTTTCCAGCTTGCGCATATTTGGCCATGTCCGGCCGAATGACCACCGCATCTGGCGCAAGTTTCAATGCCTTGAACATTGGCATCGCGGATTTCACGCCACGGATGCGGGCAATGTAGCAGGCCGTCGAAACCACACCGCGTGTGCCGCCGCCAATGATCACCGGCTTGTCAGCCAGGCTGGGATCATCGCGCTTTTCGACGGCGGCATAAAACGCGTCACAATCGATATGGGCAATGCTGAGGCCATGCAATTCCAAATGACGCACAAGGCGCGGACTGCGGCAAGAGCCGCAACGCCGATCTCCCGGCTTCGCATCGCTCAAACAGTCACGACAAAAACCATCGGCTTCAATACTGTTTGCAGATACATTCATGGCGTCACAAACTAACGCGAATTGCCAGAGAGTGCGAGGTCTAACCCAAGAGGTTTTTGATATGGGGCAGGGCGTCAGCCCACGTTCCTGTTGTCAACGATACAAAAGGATACGGTTGCAAGTGTTTTGCAAAGCGTTCGTCGTGCAGAAAATGCACAAGGTGCACATCGGGAGCATGCTCAAAGCTTGATGCGATGAAACCGGGGCTGTCATCAACAAAAACCACAGTATCCGTGGTCAGTGCCGCAAGGTGCTGGATCGCAGGCCCTTTCGGACCACTGTTGGTAATCACCGGGAATTCAATGCCAAGTCCCAACAAGTTCCTGATCCGCTTTTCGCGGGCATGGTGCGGCAGATTGGTCAGCATCACCACTGAGGCATTTGCCGCCAAAACATTCAAGGCCTCGACTGCGCCATCAATGGGCGGCAGGTGCTCGGTGCAATCGACAAAGAATTCATCAATCAGATCGGAGAGCAATGGTTCATCCAGGCGCTCGGAAGTGCCAATTCGCCGCACATTGCCGTTCAGGGCAAAACTCGTGGTTTCAAGATATAATGATCGTTTTCCGATATAGTCTTCAAAACTGCGGGTGAAATGCACCACCACTTCATCGACATCACAAATCAGCAACGGCTGGTCCGGCACAATTTTCAGCGCATTGAGTTGTTGGCGGGTAAAATCCGGAATCATTCTGCAAAACCTGGCAATTTGCGCCTGAGCGCCACAATTTTTTCCGGCTTTAGCTGTTCTGCTGCGGCAAACTCAAGCAAAAGTGCCTCATCCTGCAAAATATAGTCCAAAACGAATCCCTGGAAGCTGGGCAGCCCCAAATTGCTCTTGATATCATTTTCCAGCATGCCGGAAAGACTGCAAAAGCGCTGCAAACGCTCGCCATCAATCGCCAGAAAAACCATGCAATTCATGGCCATAATGGAAACTTCCTGATTTTCCGGCGAAACTTCAATGCTGGTTTGTTTTAATCGGTTAACCAATTCGCCCAACTTTCGCGATGTTTAAGGGGTTAGTTACGGCTCTGCGGGCATTATGTAACCGAGAATTATGTGGGAGAGGGTAAAAATGCGCAAGTCACAACCTGATTTGGGCATCCTGATGAACAGATGGATAGTATAACATCGTCGGGTAGCGGCTCCGTCAATCAAACTGGAATATCCATAAACATGGCCAATCCCGCTGAAAAGCCGGCGCAAAAAACTGTTCTGGTCGTCGAGGACAATGAATTGAACATGAAATTGTTCAATGATTTGCTCGAAGCCCACGGCCACAAGGTGGTGCAGACCCGCGACGGCCTGTCGGCCCTCGATATGGCCCGCAAGCATCGGCCTGACTTGATTCTGATGGACATACAATTGCCGGAAGTTTCCGGCATTGAAGTCACCAAATGGCTCAAGGAAGATGACGAATTACGCTCCATCCCGGTCATCGCCGTAACTGCCTTCGCCATGAAAGGCGACGAGCAGAAAATCCGCGAGGGCGGCTGCGAAGCCTATATTTCCAAACCCATTTCAGTCATGAGTTTTCTGCAAACCATCGACGGTTTTCTGCGAGCCAAGCAATGACAGCGCGGGTTCTGGTCGTTGATGATATTCTGGCGAATGTGCGTTTGCTGGAAGCCAAGCTGACGGCCGAATATTTTGATGTTGTGACGGCCATGAACGGGCTTGACGCCCTGGAAGCCATCCAGCGCTGCAAGCCCGATATCATTTTGCTCGACGTGATGATGCCGGGAATCGATGGCATTGAAGTTTGCAAGCGCATCAAGGCTGATCCCGCCACCCAGCACATTCCCGTGGTCATGGTAACGGCCCTCGATCAACCTGAAGACCGGGTGCGTGGCCTTGAAGCTGGTGCTGATGATTTTCTGACCAAGCCTGTCAATGATGTTTCCCTGTTCTGCCGTATCAAAAGCCTTGTGCGGCTCAAGATGTTGACCGACGAATTGCGGGTGCGGTCCGACAGCGGCGTTTCAATGGGGTTGGTGGCCCATGCCCATGACAATCAGGGTGACCGGGATGGCCGCATCTTGCTGGTGGATCCCCGGGCTTCGGCTGCCGAAAGAATTGCTGCAACTTTCAACGGCAAGCACAATCTGAAACATGTCACAGACCAGGCCCAGGCCCTGGAAGCCGCTTCGGAGGCTATCAATCCATTTGAACTCGTCATTGTCAGTTTTGACAGGGAACACTACGATGGCCTGCGGTTGTGTTCGCAGTTGAAATCCATGGAATCAACCCGCCAGACACCCATTTTGGTGATTGTTGAACCTGACGACCACAAAAGTCTTTTGCGCGCCCTCGACATGGGCGTGAACGACTATTTGATGCGGCCCGTTGATCGCCAGGAATTGCTGGCCCGTGTCAACACACAAGTCCGTCGCTGGCGCTATGCCGAACGGCTGCGTGCTTCCGTCAAGGCCTCCATCGAAATGGCCATCACCGATGCGCTGACTGGCCTCTACAACCGACGCTATCTTGAAACCCATTTGGGCAACATGATCGAGCATTATATCAACCGCGGCAAAGCCTTGTCGGTCATTTCTGTCGACGTGGATTTCTTCAAGGCCATCAACGACACCTATGGCCATGACGTGGGAGACAAGGTTTTGCAGGAACTTTCAGTTCGCTTGCGCCAGAACACCCGCAGCATAGATTTGTGCTGCCGTGTGGGTGGCGAGGAATTCATCATGGTCTTGCCTGGCACGTCAACTGAACTGGCCATGATTATCGCCGAGCGTTTGCGCAAAGCCATCGGTCAAAAATCCTTTGCCGTCGGCCTGCCGCAACTTGTTCCGGTCACCGCGTCACTGGGCTTGTCGACATTGTTGGGTGTTGAAGACAGTCTTGAAAAACTGCTGAAACGCGCTGACTTGGCCCTCTACAAAGCCAAACGCGAAGGCCGCAACCGCGTGGTCTTGGCGGCCTGAAGGCTGTTGTAGACAGTCCGATCGCCACCCACCTTCCATAATCCACAACATTTGGTGTAAGGGCGAGGGCATGTCTGACGACCAAGTGAAGATATCTGAATTGGATGGAACAAGACCCTGGGGTACCAAAGGCACCACCGGGCCCGTCTTTGCAGGCAACGTCATATTCGAAAACGTCTGTTTGTCAGTTGGCAACAAACCGATCCTCACCAACATCTCCCTTGAATTGCAAGCCGGCCGCATTGCCTGTCTGCTTGGTCCGTCAGGCTGCGGCAAATCCACATTGCTGCGGCTTGCGGCGGGTGTTGCAAAACCGACGTCCGGCCGTATTCTTCTCGATGGCCAGGAAGTGGCTGGCCCCAACCGGTTTGTGCCCCCGGAAAAACGCAACATCGGTTTGATGTTTCAGGATTTCGCCCTGTTTCCCCACATGACCGCCTTGCAGAATGTGGCTTACGGACTATATGCCTTGAAACGAAAGGAAGCCGAAGCAGTGGCCTCCCGCGCACTGGAACGCGTGGGCCTTTCCGCCATGATGCAGCGTTATCCCGCCATGTTGTCTGGCGGTGAGCAACAGCGCGTTGCTTTGGCCAGAGCCATCGTGCCGCGACCGCAAGTCATCTTGATGGACGAACCATTTTCGGGATTGGACCAGCGATTGCGCGAAAGTGTTCGTGCCGAGACTTTTGCCCTGTTGCGCGAAACCCGAGCAACTTGTTTGCTTGTCACCCATGATCCCCATGAAGCCCTGGCTGTCGCGGATCACATTTTCTTGTTGCGATCAGGTCATCTGGTGCAACAGGGAAGTCCTGAGCATTTGATTTCCAATCCGGTGGACGCCACAGCCGCCCGGTTTTTCATGCACCACAACCAGTTCAACAGCCGTGTTCAAAAGGGTGGAGTAGCCACACCACTTGGCACAATTCCCACGCCACACTTGCGTGATGGTCAAAAAGTTGTGGTGCTGTTGCCGCCCTCGGCAATCACACTTTCAAAAGACGGCAAAGGTGCTGCTGCCAGATTGGTGGAACAGCGCTTCATGGGGGACCATCGCCACTATTATTTTGCCATCGAGGGCCACCAAGAGCGCGTTGAAGTTTATGGTGACCTGAAAAATGCCATGTTGCCGGGGGAAGACTGCAAGCTTGTGGTTTCGCCAGACCGTGCCCATATCTTCGCCCAGGAACAATTTGCTGGATGATCAATTTGGCACAGGTCAGGCGTGAAAGTTGTTCCATGGTTGCAGCGCAGCAGGCTTTCTGCGATAGAAGACCATGCATGTGGGAAAACCACAAAACCGGATTTGAGGAGTTATAGTCATGGGTGCATTTGCGTGGTGGCATTGGGTTATTCTGCTGGTGGTTGTGCTGGTATTGTTTGGCGGCAAAGGCAAAGTCTCTGACCTGATGGGCGATGTGGCAAAGGGCATCAAGAGCTTCAAAAAAGGCTTGGCCGATGAAACATCGGATGTTGCTGCAACGGCAAAATCGCTGGACGACAAGGCTGGCGAAGCGCTGAAAGATACCACTGAAAAAGTGAAGAGCTGATCCAGAGCGGAGGGCCTTGTGCCATTTCAAGGCATGGGGTGGAGGTGATCATGGATTTTGGCTTTGGCGTCGGTTATTCGGAAATGTTCGTCTTGGCGATCATTGCGGTTATTGTTATCGGCCCAAAAGATTTGCCTGCGGTGTTGCGCACCTTTGGTCAATTCATGAAAAAGGCCCGTGGCATGGCTCGGGAATTCCAGGGTCATGTTGATGGGGCGATGAAGGAAGCAGGGGTTGAAAGCCTGAAAAAAGATTTGGGCGACCTCAAATCCAGCATCAATACACAAGCGTCCGGCATAATGACGCCCGGTAAATTCGCCGCTCCATCAGCCTATAATGTGTCAGGCGGGTCGAAAGACTTCGACACCTATTTCGGTAGCACGGGATCGACGGGTGAAACCCGCGTTGCGGGCACCTTGCTGGTCACAGCGGAACCCACGCCCACACCATGAGCAAGGAAGATATCGACGCATCAGAAGCGCCCCTCATGGATCACCTGCTGGAGTTGCGCAGCAGGCTGGTGTGGAGTGTGGCGGGATTTGCCATTGCCTTTATCGGCAGCTTTTATTTCTCGTCGGATATTCTGGCTCTTCTCATCAAGCCCTTTCGCTGGGGCACCGGAACTGATGTCAGCCTGATTTCAATCAAGTTGCTGGGGGTGTTTCTGGTCAAACTGAAAATCGCCATGTTTGGCGGCATGTTCATCGCCTTCCCGCTGATCGCCACCCAGATCTACCGCTTCATGGCGCCGGGTCTGTACAAACATGAACGGCAAATGCTGTTCCCTTATCTGATAGCCACGCCTGTATTTTTCATATTGGGCGCTTGCCTGGTCTATTTCTTCCTGCTGCCGGTTGCTATCAAGTTCTTCTATGGCCTCGCCGCTGGGACTGGAACTGACGGGAAACCCGGCATCACCTTGATGCCTGATATCGAAGCCTATCTCGATTTCGTCATGATGTTGATTCTGGCCTTTGGACTCACTTTCCAGCTTCCTGTAATTCTTACGTTACTCGGACAGATCGGCGTCGTCACCGCGCAACAATTGCGCAAGGGCCGTCGCTTTGCGCTGGTTGGCGTTTGCGCCGTGGCCGCTGTGATTACCCCGCCAGACCCGATTTCCATGCTGGCCATGGCCGTGCCGCTGGCCGGCCTCTATGAAATTGCCGTCATCGCTGTGGCCTTCCTCGAAAAGCGCCGCAACGCCGCCCGCGCCAAGAAGGACGCTGCCGAGGCCGCAGAAGAAGCTGCCGAAAAGGCCGCTGAAGAAGCGAAACAACAAGCCAAGCTGACTTCGCCGCCACCTTCACCTTAGCATTGTCATTACCGCACTTGTTGCGGTAATCCATGGTTCAGCAAGCACGGTGCTATCCTGATAAATACCGCTTGTTGCACCCTGGATTGCCGCAACAAGTGCGGCGACGACAATGAGTGAGAAGTATATCATGCACGACATCAAGGCTATTCGCGATAATCCCCAGGTCTTCGACGCAGGCCTTGCCCGCCGGGGATTGGCCGCCATGTCGTCTGGCCTCATTGCCATCGACCAGGCCAAGCGTGATTGCCAAAGCCGCCTGCAAGAAGCCCAGAACCGCCGCAACGGGCTATCCAAAGACATAGGCACCGCCATGAAAGCTGGCGACAAGGACCGCGCCGAGGCCCTCAAGGCCGAAGTCGCCGCCCTCAAGTCAGCTATCACCGATGGTGAAGAGGAAGAACGCCTACTCACTGCACAACTGCATGATCAACTCGCCGCCATTCCCAACATCCCTTTCGATGAAGTGCCCGATGGCACGGACGAACATGGCAACATCGAAGTCCGCCGCTGGGGCCATCCTCCCGGCCACAACTTCGAACCCCGCCAACATTTCGAAGTCGGTGAAACTCTGAAGTTGATGGACTTCGAAGCAGCAGCCAAAATCTCAGGCGCGCGTTTTGTCGTCACCAAGGGCCCCCTCGCAAAAATGGAACGCGCCCTCGCACAATACATGCTCGACACCCAAACCGAGATCAACGGTTACACTGAACATAACGTCCCCTTGATGGTCAAAGACCAAGCGATGTTTGGAACCGCCCAACTTCCTAAATTTAGAGAGGATCAATTCACAGTTACAAGCATGGCGGTTCGTCAGCAACTACTTGATGATGCGCTTAATTTTGCTACGGCCGAAAACAAAGGTTTGTTCAAAGCAGAAAAGATCGGTCTTGATGAACTAGTGCGTCGAACACTAGGGGATGCGCCGTCGAAGGAAGACTTCTGGCTCATTCCCACAGCCGAAGTATCTCTCACCAATCTGGTACGTGAATCCATCCTCGAAGAATCGCAACTCCCCCTGCGCCTCACCGCCTGCACGCCATGTTTTCGCGCCGAAGCAGGATCGGCTGGCCGCGACACCCGAGGGATGATCCGCCAGCACCAGTTCACCAAGGTTGAACTCGTCTCCGTTACCACGCCCGAACAATCGCGTGATGAACTGGAGCGCATGACATCAGCCGCCGAAAGCATCCTGCAAGGCTTGGGACTGCATTACCGTGTCATGCGCCTTTGCGCTGGTGACATGGGCTTTGGTGCCCGCATGACTTATGATCTGGAAGTCTGGCTGCCAGGCCAAAAGGCTTTCCGCGAAATTTCATCCTGCTCTCTCTGCGGTGATTTTCAGGCCCGCCGCATGGATGCCCGTTACCGCCCCACTGAAGGCAAGGGCACCCGCCATGTCCACACCCTCAATGGCTCCGGCCTCGCCGTCGGCCGCACATTGGTCGCGGTGCTGGAGAATTATCAAAACGCCAATGGCAGCGTCACAATTCCGGAAGTCTTGCGGCCCTATATGGGCGGCCAGAACCGTATTGAGGTCAAATAATGTCCCGCATCGAGGTGAAATAATGCGCATTCTCGTCACCAATGATGATGGCATCCATGGCCCCGGCCTTGTTGTGCTGGAAAAAATCGCTCAGGCCATCAGCCACGATGTCTGGGTCGTTGCACCTGATGAGGAAAGATCAGGGGCAGGGCATTCCCTCTCGCTCTCCAATCCCCTGCGCTATCGCAAGATCGCCGAGCGGCGTTTTGAAGTCTCGGGCACCCCCACCGATTGCGTGGTGATGGCGGTACGCAAGATCATGCCGGGACTGCCCGACCTTCTGCTTTCCGGTGTCAATCGCGGCCAGAACATCGCTGATGACGTCACCTATTCCGGCACCATCGCCGCCGCCATGGAAGGCACGTCACTGGGCATCAAGTCCATTGCGCTCTCACAAGTCACCGGCATCCACGGCAACGGCGAAAGCTTCGCGGTGGCTGAGGCCCATGGCGAGGCCATCATCAAAAAGCTCCTGAACTTCACTTTCGGCCCCGGCACCCTGATCAACGTAAACTTCCCAGATTGTCGCCCCGACGACGTGGCCGGCATCGACGTCACCCTGCAAGGCAAACGCGACCAGAACTACCTCACCGTCGACGAACGCATCGACGCCAGAGGCGGCACCTATTTCTGGCTGGGCTTCGCCAGAGAACGCGGCACCCCACCACCCGGCACCGACATCGGCGCCGTGTTCAACAAACGGATTTCAGTAACGCCGCTGCATATGAATTTGACGCAAGTCGATGCGATGGAAGCGTTGAGGGCGGTGTTCTAGTTGAAACCACCCCACCCCTCCCCGCAAAAGCGGGTAGGGGTGAAGGTTATCTCACCCCTCCCCAATCTTTGGGGAAGGGCAGGGTGGGGACTGTTGTTTAAAGAACTGGTGCCGATTACAGGACTCGAACCTGTGACCCCCTGATTACAAATCAGGTGCTCTACCAACTGAGCTAAATCGGCATGGTTGATTCTGGCCTTTACCATAGACTGGATCAACAAGCGTTACCTTAGCCGATTTGGCGCGGTCCCTGCAACACCTCTCGCAAGTACCCGGCAGCGGGAACAATCTGTTTCATTTCGGAACAGGCCGTTCAGGGTTCGGTAACAAGGGGAATACAAATGGACCTGAAGAAACTTGCATTGGTTCCTGCTGTTGTAGCACTTGGTCTCTATGCGACAAGCGCGACATGGGCTGGTGAAGACAAGAACGGCGGCGATACACCAACGACCGAAAACGGTGACGCCGGCCACGACAAGAATGGTGGCGACGAAAAAGGTGGTGATGGCCACGACAAGAATGGTGGCGATGGCCATGACAAAAATGGCGGCGGCGATGGCGATGGTGACGGAAAAAATGGCGGCGGCGACCCAAAGCCAGATCCTAAGCCAGACCCGAAACCCGATCCCAAGCCAGATCCAAAGCCAGATCCTGAACCCCGTCCTGACAAACCCCGCGTGATCATTCATCTCGGCGGCGGCGGGGGTAGCAATGGAAATATTGATTATGGGCTGCCGCGCAAAGTGCGCTGCGTCATTGGCGGTTACGTCTTTTATGTTTATCGCCGTAACGAATGTGGCGTTCGCAAGATGCACAGGGACGGTGGCTATGCCCATGGCGGCTATGCCTATGATGGTGGCGATGAGTATGTTGTGGTCAAGCGCAAGCATCGCAAGCGTTTGCAGGTTCGCCAGCAGATCGTTGTTGAAGGCGGCGGCTATGGTTACGTCTACGCCCAACCACGCCGCGTTCGTTATTATTCACCCGCCAGCCCTGCCGCCTTGATGCAGGCGCAAAAACGCGCCCGCAAAGCTGCAGCCTATGCCTATGAAGCCGGCAGCTATGGCTACGGTGAAGGACTTGGCTACAGCTATGGCGGTGGCCAAGGCCATGCTGGTGAAGGTTACGATGACCATCAGCAAGTTGTGGTCCGCAAGGCCCGCAAGAACAGGAAGCACCGTCGTCGTGTTGTCATCCAGCAGCCAGTCGCGGATTACGGCTATGGTGATGGCTACGGCCCGATCGTCACCAAGGGCGGCGATTATTGATCTGACCAGTCCACTTTTAATTAAACGGGGCGCTTCGCAAGGAGCGCCCTATTCAATTCAGCAAAGCGTAAAGCGAAACCGCCGTGGCAATCGACACATTCAAACTCTTGATGCTGCCCGGCATTTCCAACCTTGCCACAACATCACACGTCTCGCGCGTCTTCTGACGCAAGCCTTTGCCTTCTGAACCAAGTACCAGCGCCAACGGCCGGGTTTTCGGCGCATCGGCAATTGGAATCGGCGCTTCACTGTCCAGCCCCAACAACATGAAGCCGTAGGTTTTCAGTTCCTCTAGCGCCCGTCCTAAATTGGTCACACGCACCACGGGAACCGTTTCATAGGCACCCGACGCCGACTTGAAAAACACCCCGGTTTCATGGGGCGCATGGCGTGCCGTGGTCACCATGGCAGTGACACCAAAAGCTGCGCAAGACCGCAAGATGGCACCCACATTGTGCGGATCGGTCACCTGATCCAGAATAACCAGCAGGCCTTCACGCGGAATTTGGTCAAGCTGCGGCTGGGGCAGGGACTTGGCTTCGACGACGACACCTTGATGCACTGCATCCTGGCCTGTCAGCATATGATCAAGGATGCGCGGATGCACGATTTCTGGTGTGACTTGAACCGTCACACCTTCCTCCTCCTTCAAGCGATTGAAACCATTTTCCGTGGCCCACACATGCACAATCTGCCGCTTGGGATTGTTTAAAACAGCCGCTGCACTGTGAATGCCATAGATCAGGTCATTCTCAGGTTTCGGCTGGTGCGTCAGGGCCTTGGGCCGATCACCGGTCAACGTGGCAGGCACTGCCTTCTCCGGCTTGCGAAATTGATGCGGCTTGCCAAAGACGGGTTTACCTTTGCCGAAGGGGCGCTTGCCATCTTTGGAAAAGGGGCGGGTTGGTTTTTGCGGAGGAATGCTCATGGCTCTCTATAGGCTGGTCGGGGCTTCGATGGCCAGCGTTTCAGTTGTTTTCATGCCTTGAGTCGGATGTTCTCTGGATCCCAGGCTGGCTCGGAAATTACGCGGGCTTTGCGCATTTCTGAAAACATCAGAACGGCAAACTCGGTTCCTTCGGCGGTCAGGGCTGGCGGCACATAGGCAAAGGCTAGCGATTTGTCGACGCCATGGCCATAGGCGCCTGAAGTTGTGACGCCCACAACTTTGCCATCATGATAAAGCGGTTCATTGCCAACGCAGTCCGAATCCACATTGTCGACCTGAAGATAAACCAATCGCATGCGCTGGCCTTTTTGCTTGCGCGACAGGCTCGCGGCTTTTCCGATAAAGTCTGGTTTGGCTTCCCGGATAAAGCGGTGCATTGAGGCTTCATACATGTCGATTTCTGCGGTGAGTTCTGATCCCCAGCCGCGGTAGGCTTTTTCCATGCGCAGGGAATTCATTGCATAGGTGCCGAACAGCTTCAGACCCAGGGGATCGCCGTGTTGACGCAGGGCTTGATAGACCTTTGGCATCTCAGCCATGGGCACATGCAATTCCCACCCCAATTCACCCACATAATTGACGCGCAGCAAACGCACGCCAAACACATCCGCAACTGTGGCGATGCGGCCTGTCAACCATCGACCCAGATCGTCATGGCAAATCTTCTGCAAAACATCCCGCGACTTTGGCCCTGCAAGAACCAGCACGCCATAGTCATCTGTGACATCAGTGATTGACACAATTTCCTCATCGCGCTTGCGCCATGTCAATTGATCAAAATCATGCAGCTGCGCGACTGCGGCCGACAGCACATAATAATGGTCAGACGCCAACCGTGTGACAGTGATTTCGCTTTCGATGAAACCATTCTCGTTCAACAGATGGCCAAGGATTATGCCGCCATCCTTTTCAGGAATCTTATTGGCGCAAATGCGGTCAAGGAATGCATGGGCATCTTGTCCTTTGACTTCAAACTTGGAGAAAGTGGAAAGGTCCATCAGTCCCACATCGTGGCGCACGGCAAGACATTCTGCACGCACGGCATCCCACCAATTTGAACGCTTGAAGGAATAGCTTTCACCGATCCCGATCTTGTCATACCAGCGCGGACGTTCCCATCCGAAAATTTGCGAAAACTGCGCGCCTTCGGCTTTCAGCGTGTCAAAGAGCGAAGACTTTCGAAGCCCGCGTCCCACCTGATGTTGCTCGGCGGGTTTGTAGCAATAATACATGTGGTGGTAGTCGGCGATGGAAACTTCCTTCGTATAATCCTTCGTCGCCCAATTGCCAAAACGCCGGGGATCAAATTCCCGCATGTTGATCTCAGCCTGGCCATGCACCATCCATTGTGCCAGATATTTGCCAGCTCCGCCGCCCTGGCATATGCCAATTGAAGCACCGCAATGCATCCAGTAATTTGGCGCACCATGGGCAGGGCCTGAAAGATAAACCCCATCGGGCGTATGGGTGATGGCGCCGGAAACAATGGATTTCACGCCGGCCTTGCCAAACAGCGGCAGTCGTTCCGTGGCCTTTTCCAGCCACGGCATGATGCGGTCAAGTTCGGGAGCTTCCAATTCGCTTTCATAATCCCAGCGTGGTTGATTACCATCCCAACACACATGGGCCGTTGCGGTTTCATAAGGGCCCACCAGAACGCCATTGGTTTCTTCACGCAAATAAGCGTGGGAATAGGGATCGCGCACCACGGGCAATTCCTGCTTCAGGTCAACCAGTTCCTGCAAGGGCTCTGTGATGACATAGTGATGCAGCATGTTGGCAATCGGTGCATTATGCCCGGTCCAGACCCCCACCACATCACAATACGAACCCGCAGCATTAACAACATGTTGGCAGTCAATGTTGCCATTTTCGGTGAACACCCGCCAATCGCCCGATGGCAACAGTTTTATGTCCATCGCGCGGGTGCGGCGATAGATTTCAGCCCCCAGTTGGCGTGCTCCCGCCGCCATGGCATTGGTGATATCGGCAGGCGCGACATGACCATCGTTGACAGTGCGAAAAGCCGCCTTGACGCCAAAGGTTTCGAGATAGGGATGATATTGCTTGATTTCCGAAGGGCCAATGATTTCGCATTCAAACCCGGCGAGGCGTGAAATCCCATAGACATATTTGAGCCAGTTGACTTCCTCGGTCGTGGTTGCCAGCCGCAATCCACCGCAGCCATGCCAGGACACCGCTTGCCCCGTCAGTTTTTCCAGTTGGGGATAAAGTTGCGTGCCATAGACATGAACTTTGCTCATGTTCAACGAACTGTTGAAATGCGGGCACTGACCAGCTGCATGCCAAGTGGACCCGGATGTCAACTCGCCTTTTTCGACCAGCACAATATCGCGCCATCCCTCAAGCGCCAGGTGATACAACAACCCAACCCCCATGACTCCGCCACCAACAACCACAACACGTGCATGCGATTTCATTTCAAATCCCCAACCTTCGAAAGAGGCGTTTTCAGCGACGACTATTCCACGCAAAACTGGAAAGTCTCAAGGTTCAAATTGGACAGATGGGGTGAACCAACCTTGCCAAGGCCATTTCAAAACTTGCAACCCAAACTTGGCCTTCGGCCAAATTTTACATTTTCAAACGGCATGCCCCACAAGGCATTTTTGAAAAAAATCGGCAGACAACGGCTGCCATGGTTAGCAATTAATTAAAACCTGTGGAAAATAGGTTAATTTACCGTAAACTTGTTGCGCCAAAGCAACATACCTTTATCATCTTTACCTTTTGTTTATAATCTCTTGCATCACTGAATCGTGCTGTGCTTGAACATCGCGGTAGCCAATCTGGCTTCAGTTTGTGTCAGTGTGTAAAGCGTTCGGTTTTTGGGTTTAATGGCAGTCAGCTTGGCTGCAACATGTGCAGTGTTGGCAACTCCGGCTTGGTCTGCCGACATTGTGGAGCCTGCGGGCTGCAACATCGAAACCTTGGTACAGGGCGGTGGCATGTTCACCGATACCAAGCAACTCACCAGTGGTTTCAACTACAAATACAAGAGCAAGGCACCTGAAACCCTGACGGCATTTGGTGAAATTGCCAGTGATCTGCAATGCCAATCCTGGACATTCCGGGCCGACGCCGCCGCTTATGGTTTTTGGAACGATGGCACCTCCAACACGCGCGACTATGGTCTGGCCATTTGGCAGGGCCATATTGGTGGCAGCATTTACAAGCGCAACGAAGATACGGGAATGATCGGCATTTCAGCCTCACGCGTTCTGCATCATGGCAATCTGGATTTCGATGAAGTTCTCGGCCAACCCGACCTTTCATTCAAGGACAGTGCCAGTTATTTTCGTCTAGGTTGGTACGGTGAATTTTTCGCCAATGACAATTTTACTCTTGGTGCAGGTGCTTATTACATCAATGGTGATTTGCTGAAGTTCGCCACTGTTGATCCGGATTTGCGCGAAAAAGGCATCGAGGCTTTTGCCACTTTGAAATTCTATGCCAACGACAATATGGCCTTTGCCCTGCGCGGCGACCTGATCGACAGCAAGATCAGGGGCGTTGGCGATTTGAAATTGTCAGGCTATGCCATCAGTGCTGAAGCCGAATACAAGTTTGACAACTCAAACCTCTCGGTTTTCGCGGGCGCCCGATATGCGGATCGCAGTTTCAAGCTGCAAGCTCTCAAACAGGACGTTGAAGACGTGCAAGGCTTCATCGGCCTTCGCTTTGATTTCGGTGGGCCGGAATTTGTCAGCTTGCGTGAACGTGATCGCACAGGTGCCTATGACAATACCAGCGTGTTCCAGGAAAAACTTCAGTCAACCGCCGCTGCCCTTGAACGCGTGTTTTTAGCCCGCGAAATAATCGAATAAGACGGCTGAAAAATTTCAAGATTTGTGATGTTGCACTTCATAAAGCAGTAGGGCCGCAGCCGTTGCTACATTCAAACTTTCAACCCCGGCCCG
Organism: Hyphomicrobiales bacterium; assembly: GCA_031418195.1. Lineage (GTDB taxonomy): Bacteria > Pseudomonadota > Alphaproteobacteria > Rhizobiales > Aestuariivirgaceae > Aestuariivirga. The sequence goes on from JANOXA010000072.1 coordinate 80,778, forward strand.
CATGGGAATTCTGACTGTTCGATTGCATGCGGCGACAATGCCTTGTGACAATCCCCGCGCTTCTGAACCCATGACAAGCAAGGTTGGTCGCTGATAGATCCGCCGATAGGAGGTTTTGGCAGCCATGAAGGTCGCCACACTTTCGCCCGTCCAGCTCTTGAGGAAATCGCCAAATTGCAGCGTTGGCATTCTGCACAAAGTCGAAGCGAAGATCGAGCCTGTGGTGGCGCGAACGCATTCCATTGCATAGGGATCACAACAATCGCCAACCAGGATGATGCCATCAGCCCCCGCTGCATCCGCCGTTCGTATGATTGTACCCAGATTGCCGGGATCGCGAATGTCTTCCAGCGCCAACCACAATCCGGTCTTGCCGGGGTGGGGCTGCCATTTCTGCCGGAATGTTGCCAGCACATCGTGAGGATTGTTTTGGGCTGACAACTCGGACATGAGTTTTTCAGTGACAATCAACGGTTTTACGTCTTCCCATAGGGATTGCGGTTTGGTCGATACCACATGTTCAGGTGTCCAGCCTTTGTCAAAGGCGCGTTCCAGCATCAACAGCCCTTCAACGACAAACAGACCAAGCTCGCGGCGCGCCTTTTTATCTGAAAGCGAACGGATGAGTTTGATATGCGCATTTTGCAACGAGGTGATCGGCAACATTGCCGTGTCGTAGCGATCTTCCACGCCCCATTCAAGCAGAGCCTTTTCAGATACATAAATTCATGCCAGCATACCGATGTATCATCTGGAGGACACCATGAGCACTGTAACAGAACGCACAAATAACTGGCTTGCCGACTTTGAGAAATCCTTGAATCAACGTGATGTGCCCAGCGCTCTGGAATTGTTTGACGACGATTGTTATTGGCGCGATCTGGTTTTCTTCACCTGGAACATCAAGACATCCGAGGGCAAAGCGCAAATAAGCGACATGCTGAAAGCTACGCTGCCGCAGGTCGGGAAAACCAAATGGGCCCTTGACGGTGAAGCATCCGGCGACGTCGCCATGACCGAAGCCTGGCTGTTGTTTGAAAGCGAAACAGCCCGCGGAAAAGGCCACCTTCGCCTCAAGAACGGCAAGGGATGGACCCTGCTGACCACCATGGTTGAACTCAAGGGCCACGAAGAACACAAAGGCCCCACCCGCAGCAAAGGCGTCAATCATGGTGCCATCAAGGACCGTTTGACGTGGACTGAAAGACGCCAAAAGGAAGAAACCGAACTCGGCTACAAGGTCCAGCCCTATGTCTTGATCATTGGCGGCGGGCAGGGTGGCATTGGCCTTGGCGCACGCCTCAAGCGGCTGGGAGTTCCCACGATCATTGTCGAGAAAAACAAGAAGCCCGGCGATTCCTGGCGCAAGCGTTACAAGTCGCTCTGCCTGCATGATCCCGTCTGGTACGATCACATGCCCTACCTGGCGTTCCCCGATGACTGGCCGGTCTTCAGCCCGAAAGACAAGATCGGCGACTGGCTGGAAATGTACACCAAGGTGATGGAGTTGAATTATTGGTCATCCACCGACTGCAGAAGTGCCAAATATGACGACAAGAAAAAATGTTGGGTGGTAAAACTGGTTCGCGACGGCAAGGCGGTGACGGTAAAGCCCCAGCATCTGGTGATCGCTACTGGCATGGCCGCTGTTGCCCACGTGCCGAAATTCAAGGGAGCATCCACTTTCAAGGGTGAGCAACATCATTCGTCCAGGCACCCGGGGCCAGACAAATACAAGGGAAAGAAAGTAGTCGTCATCGGTTCCAACAATTCCGCCCATGACATTTCTGCCGCCCTGTGGGAGCAGGGGGCCGACGTCACCATGGTTCAGCGGTCTCCCACCCTCATCGTCAAATCTGATACGCTGATGGAAGTGGGACTGGGCGATCTCTATTCAGAACGCGCCTTGAAAAACGGCATTGATCATCACAAGGCCGATTTGATTTTTGCATCGGTACCTTATAAAATCTTGGCCGGCTTTCAAAAGCCTGTATATGCAAAGATGAAGGAACTCGACGCCGATTTTTATGCCCGACTTGAGAAGGCAGGTTTCTGGCTGGATTGGGGCGATGACGAGTCGGGCCTGTTCATGAAATACCTCCGCCGCGGTTCGGGTTACTATATTGACGTCGGAGCCGGCGAACTTGTGGCTGATGGCAAAATCAAACTCAAATCCCGTGTCGAAGTGCAGGAAATCAAGCCCAAATCAGTTGTATTGTCGGATGGCACCGACTTGCAGGCTGATCTCATCGTTTATGCAACGGGCTATGGTTCAATGAATGGTTGGGCGGCTAAACTCATTTCGCAAGACGTGGCAGACCAGGTGGGAAAATGCTGGGGGCTAGGCTCCGACACCACCAAGGATCCCGGACCCTGGGAGGGCGAACTCCGCAACATGTGGAAACCCACCAATGTCGATGCCCTATGGTTCCACGGTGGCAATTTGCACCAAAGCAGGCACTATTCGCAATTTCTGTCCCTGCAACTGAAAGCCCGCTTCGAAGCCATCAAAACCCCGGTATATGGATTGGGTAAAGTGCATCATTTGAGTTGACCAAAGAGCCCTTCGCGGCCCTCGAAGGGCGGCTTTGACGCCGCGGCAATGCTATGCAAAACTCTACTCCATGAACATTCATTCCAAACCCAACATCAAAATCGGCAAATCCGTTTGCCCCCATGATTGCCCTTCAGCATGTGCGCTGGATGTTGAGCTTCTGGATGAGCGAACCATTGGCCGGGTGCGAGGAGCCAAGGACAATTCCTACACCCTCGGCGTCGTCTGCGAAAAAGTTGCCCGCTATGCCGAACGCATCCATCACCCGGACCGTTTGCTCTATCCCCTGAAACGGATTGGCAAGAAAGGCGATGGCAAGTTTGAGCGCATCAGCTGGGACGACGCCCTGGCTGAAATCGCCACGCGGTTCTTGGCGATTGAGGCTGAACATGGGGCTGAAGCCATCTGGCCTTATTGGTACGCAGGTACCATGGGGCTGGTGATGCGTGATGGCATCGACCGCCTGACCCATGTCAAAAACTATTCACGCATGTACGGTACTTTTTGCATCTCGCTGTCATGGCCAGGCTACTTCGCGGGTACTGGCCGCATCGCGGGTGTTGATCCGCGGGAAATGCAGAAATCCGATTTGATTGTGGTGTGGGGCGGCAATCCGGTGAACACCCAAGTCAATGTCATGACCCACATCGGCATGGCCCGCAAAAACCGCGGTGCCAAACTGGCTTGTGTGGACGTCTATGACACCGGCACCATGCAGCAGGCGGACTACAAATACATCATCAAGCCCGGCACCGATGCTGCATTGGCCTGCGCCGTGATGCATGTGTTGTTCCGCGAAGGCCATGCCAACTGGAACTATCTCCGTCAGTACACGGATGATCCAGAAGGTCTGGAATTGCATTTGAGAACGCGGACACCTGATTGGGCAGCCGGGATTACCGGGCTTTCAACCGCGAAAATTGAAGAGTTGGCACAACTGATTGGGCAAACGCCAAAAGCCTATTTCCGGTTGGGTTATGGTTTCTCCCGTTCGCGAAACGGCGCTGCCAACATGCACGCTGTGACCTGTATTCCCGCCGTAACGGGGGCGTGGCTGCATGAAGGTGGTGGCGCGCTGCATTCCAACAGCGGCATTTTCAAAATGAACAAGACTTTGATCGAGGGAAAAGACGCGGCGAAACCAGGCGTGCGGACCATGGACCAAAGCCGCATCGGCGAGGTTTTGCTGGGCAATCCGCTGGACCTGCAAGGTGGCCCACCTGTGAAAGCCTTGTTCATCCAGAACACCAACCCCGTGTCAGTTGCCCCCGATCAAAACAGGGTAAAAGCCGGATTTGCCCGCGAAGACCTGTTTACGGTGGTGCACGAACAATTCATGACCGAAACAGCCGCGGTGGCCGACATCATTTTGCCCGCGACCATGTTTTTGGAACATGACGATATCTATCAAGGCGGCGGGCACCAGCACATCATGTTTGGCCGTAAATTGGTGGAAGCGCCGGGCGAATGCCGTTCCAACCACGAGGTATTGTGTGATTTGGCAGCGCGACTAGGGGCAGAACATCGCGGCTTCCAGATGACTCCGTGCGCCATCATTGATGAAACGCTACAAGCATCAGGTTATCGAGGTCTTGATGCTTTGGATTCGGAGAATTGGTTTGACGTGCAACCCGATTTCAACACGGCCCACTTTATCAACGGCTTTGGCCATGGTGATGGCAAATTTCATTTCAGGCCCAACTGGAAAAAGGCAGCGGGTGTCGTTTCAACCATGGGTGCTTTGGGGCCATGGCAAGATATGCCCGAATGGCCCGACCACTGGACTGTCACCGAAAAGCCAACTGCCGCAACGCCGTTTCGGTTGACCACGTCCCCAGCCCGAGCCTTTCTCAATTCTTCATTCAATGAAACGCCGGGATCGATCAAGCGGGAGGGTCGGCCTTCCGTCATGGTTCATCCTGAAGACATGGCAGTGCTTCAAATCGTCGATGGTGACGCAGTGGTGCTTGGCAATGGGCGGGGGCAGGTGCATGTTTTCGCCAAGTCCCATGCGGGCCAGCAACGGGGCGTTCTGGTGGCCGAAGGTATCTGGCCCAATTCGGCCTATGCCGATGGCTGCGGCATCAACTCCCTGACCGGTGCAGATCAACCAGCACCTGCTGGCGGTGGAACCTTTCACGACAGCGCCGTATGGCTGAGGCGGACACAAAGCTGAACCGAATATGAACGCAGGATTCAGCTCAAGCTCATCCGTACCCTGATAAATATCCGCTAAGTTCATGATTTAGGCACAATCCTGCCATTCGTCCGCCGGATATGGTCCGTATACGGTAGAATAGAGGCAATGGGAAAGTGCCCAGGCTTTAACGGATAATTAACATGCTGGACGGCGCACAAGTATTTGAAAAGAATCATTTTCATGGTCGGTGGAATCAGTCCACTGTCATTTCCATGGAACCTGTTCGCACCAAATCTGCCCGTATCTTTTTAACTGTGATGGCAGCTGCATTGGCTTTGGCGATACTTGCGCCAGTGGTTGTGCTCGCTGGTTAAACTCAAGCCAGCCGCGCCAGCCTTTCACTCAGCAAGGCAAAAAATCCGTCCGCATTGATACCACGACAGACCGTGGCATTGGCTTTGCGATCTGTCACTTTCCACCAGTCGATTACCGTCATGCCCATGGTAAGTTCGCTTTCACATTCGACTGAGACATTGACCAGGCGCGATGAAAACAATTCAGGCTGCAATAACCAGGCAATCACGCACGGATCATGCAAAGGTCCGCCATCGGTGCCATATTTCTGCTCATCAAAGCGTTCAAAAAAATCCAGCAGTTGTGCCGTTGCAGGGCCTGTGCTGTTTTTCATCATCCGGAATTTTTCAACCCGTGCCTTGGTCGTCAAGGCCTGATGGGTGCAATCCAGCGGGATCAGCGTGGAGGGAATGCCAGATTCGAGGACCAAACGCGCTGCATGGGGATCCACATAAATATTGAATTCCGCAGCCGGAGTAACATTCCCCCCTTCAAAAAATCCACCACCCATGGCGACGATCTGCTTGATGCGCGGTGCAATGCGCGGCTCGCGAACCAGGGCAAGGGCAATATTGGTTAAAGGCCCCAAGGCGCACAAGGTCACACTGCCAGAGGGTCGCGCCATCAATGTTTCGACGATGAAGTCAACGCCATGTTGCTTTTGCAGCGGCATGGACGGGGCTGGCAAGTCAGGTCCGTCAAGCCCGGTCCGCCCGTGCACATGTTCGGCTGTGACCAGATTGCGCAGCATCGGCCTGATGGCACCGGCATAAACCTTGATGTCTGGCCTTCCCGCCAACTCGCAGATTTTTCGCGCATTTACTTCTGTCAGCGCCAGCGGCACATTGCCTGCAACGGCAGTGATCCCCAGAATTTCGAGTTCAGGTGAAGCAAGTGCCAAAAGTATGGCAACGGCGTCATCCTGGCCGGGGTCCGTGTCAATAATTATAGGGTGGGTCATGCAAGCCTCTCGATTTGCGCCCACATTAGCTGTCGCTACCCCACTTGGAAACCCGGAAAAAACTGGTCGCGCAAGCGTTGAAGATAATCCAAAAGCACAGGTCTTGATCGAATATGATCACCAACCGGACTTTGAAAATAAGCAATACTGGTTGACCACAGGAAGCCAAACACCGTCGCGTCTGCGGCACTGATGTTTTGACCCAGTATGTACGGATTTTGTTCCAACAAGGCTTCAATGGCATTGATATCTCCTTTTGCCAATTCAAGTCTTTCAGCATCACTATGGCGGCCCAGACCCTGCAGGCTTTGTGTCTTTCGCACCTTGCCACGCACAATTTTTGCAATGAGGGGGCGGATCAGGGACGGGGCATCTGCAAAAAACTGGTAAGATCCCTTGTTGAAATTGCCATCATGCAGCCAGCGATAGTGCATGGAAAGAAAGTAGAAGTGTTCTTCCAACATGCGGGCGACAGCCCAACCCCTGGCAAGCGTTGCGGGATCATAACCACCAGAAAAATCAACGCCATGGGCTGTTTCAAGGTGACGCATGATAAAATGGGAATCAGCAATCAACTGGCCACCGTCCTGTAGATATGGGGCCTTGCCCTTAGGCGCCTTTTTGAAATTCATTTTTTCAGTCTCAAATGGCACACCCGACATTTTAAGCAGCGTCAAAGCCTTGAGGCAGAATGGACTTGCGTCAGGTAAACCGAAATAGGGACCGAAGATAAATAGTTTTAGCATGATTGTCTCCATTGCTGATATTTGTGCTCTACTGACATGCTGCTGACAACTTGGTGTCAGCAGCATGTCAGTAGAGCCACTTCATGAGACGTGCCGACCGATTGCTTCGCATTATCCAGATTCTGCGCCGGCACAGACGCCCTGTGAAGGGCCAGTCTGTGGCGGAGGAGTTGGAAATTTCATTGCGCACCCTCTATCGCGACATTGCCGACTTGATCACTGATGGCGTGCCGATCAGGGGCGAAGCTGGCGTGGGCTATGTGTTGGGCGAAGGCTATGATTTGCCGCCGCTGATGTTCAATACCGATGAACTGGAATCCGTCATGTTGGGCTTGCGCTGGGTCATGCGACGCGGCGACAAGGCACTGAGCAGGGCGGCCCAGGACGCCGTGGCCAAGGTGGGAGCAGTGCTGCCGCGAGATCTTAAACCTGTACTGTTTGATGCCGGCCTGCTGGTTCCGCCTTCCTGGCGGGCGCAAGTTGACTCCATTGACGTTGCGGATTTCCGACGTGCCATCCGCGAGCAGCGCAAAGTGGCGATTGACTATGCCGACGAATCCGGATTGCCAACGCAACGGATCATTTGGCCGATTGCGATTTCCTATTTCGACTCGCAACGCCTGATCATTGCCTGGTGCGAATTGCGTAAAGACTTCCGCACATTCAGGTCAGACCGTATGGCCACGGCCGACGTGCAAGCGGACAAGTACCAGGAACGCCGGAAAGTCTTGCTAAAGCGCTGGGTGGAACAGGAAAAAGCCGGTGGACGTGATGTTCACGAAGCCATTTACATGTGAACTTTGCCGGAAGCGACAAGCGCCAGCGCCTTGACATAAAGCGGGTGTTCGATCGCCAATACGCGGGCCGCCAATGTTTCTTCCGTGTCATTGTCAAGCACAGGCACGGTGGCTTGCGCAATCGTCGGTCCACCATCCAGTTCATCGCTGACAAAATGCACCGTGGCGCCGTGAATTTTTGCGCCATCCGCCAAAGCGCGTTGGTGGGTATGCAGGCCTTTGTAAAGCGGCAGCAATGAAGGATGGATATTCAGCATGCGGCCCGCCCACGGCTTGATCAGGATCGGCGTCATGATCCGCATGAAACCCGCACAGCAAATCAAATCCAAATCGTGTTTTTGCAGTTCTGCAAGCATGGCTGAATCGAAAGCTTCGCGTGTCGCGAAATTCTTGTGATTGATGCAAGCGTCAGTGATTTCTTGTTGCCGGGCAAAAATCAATCCTCCAGCATCGGGCCTGTTGCTGCCAACGAACACAATTTCAGCCGGATAGCTTTCCTCACGTGCCGCTTCGACCAAGGCCTGCATGTTGGACCCGCCACCTGAAATCAGAACGCCAACCCGTCTTTTAATCACAGTGAACCGGAGTAGGCCACTTGCGCTTCCCTGGTCTTGCGCTTGCGTAGCGTGCCCAGTTGCACAACTTTTTCTCCAGCGCGTTTCAACGTTGCAGTCGCGGCTTTCGCATCTTTTTCGGCAACCACGACAATCATGCCAATGCCGCAATTGAAAGTCCGCAACATTTCAGCTTCAGAAACGTTGCCAGTTTTTTGCAGCCATTTGAACAATGGCGTGAATGGAACACTGCTCAAGTCAACATCCGCCACCAAGCCCTTCGGCAATATGCGCGGAATATTTTCAGTAAACCCGCCACCTGTGATGTGGGCCAGTGCCTTGATGGCGTGGCCCTTCTTCAGCGCCTTCAAAACGGATTTTACGTAAATCCGTGTGGGCGTGAGCAAGGCTTCGGCCATGTTTTGGCCAATGGCAAAGGGGGCGGGGTCATTCAGCTTCAATCCGCTCAATGTCAAAATTTTCCGGATCAGCGAATAGCCGTTTGAATGGGCACCCGTCGACGCCAATCCCAAAATAACATCGCCAACCTTCAGATCATCACGCGGCAGAATCTTTTTGCGTTCAACCGCACCCACTGCAAACCCCGCGAGATCATAGTCACCGCCATGATACATGCCGGGCATTTCGGCAGTCTCGCCACCGATCAAGGCACAACCAGCCTGCCTGCAACCGTCTGCGATCCCGGCAATCACCTCACGGGCAGCCTGAACGTCGAGTTTTCCGGAAGCGTAATAATCCAGGAAGAAAAGTGGTTCGGCACCCTGCACAACCAGATCATTGACTGACATGGCCACCAGATCAATGCCAACCCCGCGATGCAGGCCCGAATCAATGGCCAGTTTGAGTTTTGTGCCAACCCCGTCATTGGCAGCCACCAACACCGGATCCTTGAAGCCGCAGGCCTGCAAGTCAAACAAGCCACCAAAGCCGCCGAGATTGGGTGTAGAACCTGTGCGGCGTGTGGATTTTGCGAGTGGTTTGATCAAGGTCACCAAATCATTGCCCGCCGTGATATCCACACCGGCAGCGGCATAGGTCAATCCGTTTTGTAGTGCTTGTTTGCTGTCGGCCATGCCGCTAATTTGCCTCGCTTGAGTGAGCTTGCTGTTTTGGGGCGCTTGAAGTAGGGGGCTGATAGCCCAAAACCAAGGGTCGAACAAAGCCCGAATGGACAAAATGGGGATAAGACTTATTTTTGCTGCAAGATACCTGGTGTTGCTGTGGGCAGTTCTGGCAATGGCTTCCGGCGCAGCCATGTCCGCTGGCCCGGTGGAGACCAGTGTTTTTGCGGTGCAAGGTGTCGAAGTGGATGTCACCGACACGGATGCGACCACCGCCAAAAACAAGGCCCTGATTGCAGCGCAAATGAAGGCCTTCAATGTGCTGGCCGAACGCTTGGGCAATGCGTCCCTCGTCGAAAACGTGGCCAAGTTTGACGAAAAGCGTGTCTTGCCGTTTCTGAAATCGCTTTCGATCGAGGAAGAAAGCATCAGCCCTGGCCGCTATAAAGGCAAGTTGACCGTGCGTTTCCTGCCCGAGAAAATCCGAAGCCTCTACCGAGGTTTTGGCTTGGAAGTTGCTGGTGCGCAGGGCCCGGCGTTTTTGGTCCTCGCCATCTGGAAAGAAAATGGCACCCAAACCTTGTGGCGAGACAATCCCTGGCGACAGGCCTGGATCGACCTGCGGGCCGAACAATCACTCATCCCAATAATCGTACCTTTGGGAGACCTCGAAGACAGCGGGGGCATCAGCGTAACTGATGTCTTGAGTGAAGATGCCATCAAAATCGAAAAAATCCGGCGGCGATATGACGTGGCTGCGGTTCTTGTGGCCTTTGCCGAACCGGCAGAAGATGGTGGTGTACACGCCACGATGTCGGGAAAATCACCCCTCGGCAAATTGATTTTTGACAAGGTTTATACGGCAGAAAGTGGAATCCTGCAGGATTCGACGGCACTTGCAGCGAAAAGATTTCACGACGTCATGTTGGAAAAGTTCAAGTCAGGCGCCAGTAAATCGAAAGCCGATCAATTGGCAATTAAGACCAAAGACGAAAACGCCAAACGCAAATCCGTTTCGGTTTCGGTGCCGTTTGCCGGACCATCGCAGTGGAATGGCTTGCGCTCTAGATTGCTTTCAACACCTGGCATCCTCGGCCTGGATGTTGCAACGCTGGCTGGAGATGGGGCCGTCGTCAGCCTGTTTTTCAGCGGGAGTCTTGAAGAGGTGGAAGCTTCCCTGCAAGCCTCGGGCTTGCGGCTTTCGCGCGTCGATGGAGCACTTGTCGTTGAACAGTTTTGATTATTGAACATGCCGCTCAACCTGCCCAACGCCATAACCTTAGGCCGCATACTCCTGGTGCCGTTTACCGTCTGGCTTATTATTTCAGGTGCCAACCTTGCAGCTTTCGTCACATTTTTGATAGCGGGATTGAGTGATGCGGTTGACGGTTTTCTGGCCCGCAGATTTGGCGCGCAAACGGAATTGGGGGCTTACCTTGATCCGATTGCCGACAAGGCGCTGCTGGTTTCAATTTATGTGGCTCTCGCCATCACAGGAGTCATGCCCACATGGCTGGCCATACTCGTGGCAACGCGGGATGTTCTCATCATTGGAGCTGTGGTTCTGGCCAGGGTGATGGAAAAACCCGTTGCCATGAAACCCATGTGGATTTCAAAACTCAACACCACGGCACAAATCAGCTATGCAGGCGTGGCATTGGGTTTTCTGGCATTCGATTTGGATTTGCAGATGATCCTCCATGCTTCAATAACAGCGGTCGCCATGTTGACCGTTCTGTCGGGAGGGCTTTACATGCGTTCCTGGGTCCGCCACATGTCTGGTCCGTCAACCACTTAAGGCAGCGAGCAATCGCATGAAGGATACAAAGCAATGACCTTGCAAAAGCAAGTCAGTTTCTGGCTGGTAGCATTGTTGGTCCTGGTTTTTGCGCTGTGGGCCTTGCAGGAAATCCTGCTGCCATTCATCGCCGGATTTGTCATGGCCTATTTTCTTGATCCGGTGGCCGATGCCCTGGAGCGACTGGGACTCCACCGAATACTTGCAACTCTTCTGATTCTGGTGATCGCGGTTACGGGCGTCGTGGTAACGGTTCTGGTCGTCGCACCTGTGCTGGGTGATCAAGCCATGAAACTGGCGCAAGACCTTCCCGCCCTGTTGAAAGCCTTGCTTGCCAGGCTTGATGAAATTACGCCACAAAACATCAAGGACCTGGTGGAAAAATCTGGCGGCAATGTGTCGGGTTCGATAGGTGATATTGCGGGAAAAATGACGGGCTGGTTTGCTTCTTTGCTGCAATCACTGCTGACTGGCGGTATGGCCTTGGTCAATATTTTGTCGCTGTTGATTGTCACACCCATCGTCGCCTTTTATCTTCTCGCGGATTGGGATCGCATCGTTGCCAAGGTTGACAGCTGGGTGCCCCGTCAGCATGTGGAAGAAGTGCGCAGCATTGCCCGTGACATCGACAAGGCCATGGCCGGGTTTATCCGGGGGCAGGGCACTGTGTGCCTCGTGCTTGGCCTGTTTTATGCCATTGGCCTATCGCTGGCGGGCCTGAAATTCGGGCTTGCCATCGGCTTTGGCGCAGGGCTTCTGAGTTTCATTCCCTATGTCGGTGCCATCATTGGCGGCGTATTGGCCATTGGCGTGGGGCTGGTGCAATTCTGGCCTGATTACAATGCAGTGCTGCTGATCATCGGCATTTTTGTTGCGGGGCAGCTGCTGGAAGGCAATTTCCTCTCCCCCAAACTGGTAGGAGGGTCGATTGGCCTGCACCCTGTTTGGTTGATGTTTGCCTTGTTTGCCTTTTCCTATATTTTCGGTTTTGTTGGATTGTTGCTGGCTGTACCTTTGGCTGCGGCAGCAGGCGTATTCGTGCGCTACGGCTTGAAAAGCTATCTGGCGTCGAGGCTTTACAATGCCACGCCACCGCCGGACATCGTGGCAATACCAAACGTATTGCCACCCATCACAAAACGCAAACGGGCCTGAAATTGGCAACGCAGCTTGCATTGGATCTGGGCTTGCGGCCTGCCATGGGCCGGGAAGATTTTTTGGTTGCCGCATCCAATGCCGAAGCCGTAGCCATGATTGATCAATGGCCAAACTGGCCAAGCCATGGGGCAGTACTGGTTGGCCCCGCCGGCAGCGGCAAAAGTCATTTGGCTACAGTTTGGCAACAGCGCACCCATGCCAACATTGTCAATGCCACGGATTTGAACATCGAAAACTTGCCACATCTGCTTTGCAACAACGCCCTGGTCGTCGAGGATCTGGAGAGAGGTGAGTTGCCAGAGCGGGCGCTTTTCCACGCCTTGAACCTGATCATGCAACAATCCGGCACAGTGCTTTTGACCACCAAACACATGCCCCAATTCGCCATCAAGGATCTGGCTTCACGTATCTCAGCCCTGCCACAAAGTCACATCAAACCTGCTGATGATGCCTTGCTGCGCGGGGTTCTGGTCAAATTGTTTGGTGACCGGCAAATCACCATTGATGAAGCCTTGATCAGCTTCATGGTCACCCGCATGCCGCGCTCCCTCGAGTCAGCACGCAGCCTTGTTGCGGCCATCGATCAACAAGCCCTGGAGCACGGTGCAGAAGTCACGAGGGTGTTTGTGGGTCGGGTTATGGCCCAAATGCAAAATCCAGAACTTTTTTAATGAACTTGCCATTGTTGTCTTCATCAAATCGTCATCTCAGGGTATTCTTCTAGCCATATGGACAACAATCCCGCCAAAAAAGTTTCACTTGAAGACCCGAGCCGGTTTTTCAATCGCGAGCTGAGTTGGCTTGATTTCAATTTGCGGGTGTTGCGCGAAGCCAAGAACCAGCATCATCCATTGTTCGAGCGGCTGCGCTTCTTGTCGATTTCAGGCAGCAATCTCGATGAGTTTTTCATGGTGCGGGTTGCCGGATTGGTTGGCCAGTTGCGCGAACAAGTGGTCGAGTTGAGCCAGGATGGCTTGAACCCGCTTGAACAACTCACATTGATCCGCAAACAAACCCAATTGCTGATGGAAGAACAAGACCAGCGCTGGCTCGAATTAAGAGCCGAATTGGCAAGCCATGGCGTTGCCCTGATTGAACCTGAAGAAGTGACCAAACAGGACATGACAGTTCTCGACCAGCGTTTTCTGGAACAGATTTTGCCAGTCGTGACCCCCATTGCCATTGATCCAGCCCATCCCTTTCCCTTCATTCTCAACCGTGGATTTGTGCTGGCAACAGAACTGAAAAGCAAGAGCGATAATAACATGATGCGGGCGTTGCTTCCAGTTCCGCCGCAACTTGAGCGTTTCATTCGCCTGCCGGGCCCAGGACATCGGTTCATTTTGCTGGAGAATCTGCTTGCGCTGTTTCTGCCCCGGTTGTTTCCGGGTTATGCGGTGAGTGGCAAAGGCCTGTTTCGCGTCATCCGCGACAGCGATCTGGAAATCGAAGAAGAGGCGGAAGATTTGGTGCGGGTTTTTGAAACGGCACTCAAGCGGCGGCGTCGGGGCTCGATTATCCGCATGGAAGTTGCAGCCGCCACACCGCGATCGCTGGTGGATTTTTTTGCATCTGAACTGGATGTTCAGTCTGAAAACACAGTCGAAAGCCGGGGTCTTCTGGGATATGCTGATACCGCGCAGCTCATTCTTGATGACTTGCCAGAACTAAAATTCCGCCCCTTTGTGGCGCGTTTTCCAGAGCGCGTGCGCGATCATGGTGGCGATATTTTTGCGGCCATCCGGCAAAAGGATTTTGTCGTCCATCATCCCTATGAAAGTTTCGATGTGGTGGTGCAGTTTATCAGGCAGGCAGCGGCTGATCCGGATGTCGTCGCCATCAAGCAGACACTTTACCGAACCTCCCGGAATTCCCCTGTCGTTGCCGCTCTGGCAAAAGCCGCCGAGGCCGGAAAGTCTGTCATGGCCTTGATTGAACTCAAGGCGCGGTTTGACGAAGAGGCCAATATCCAATGGGCCAGGGATCTGGAACGGGCAGGGGTGCAGGTGGTGTTTGGTTTCATGGAACTGAAGACCCATGCCAAGGTCGCCATGGTGGTGCGTCGCGAAGGCGGCGCCATGCGCACCTATGTCCACTTCGGCACAGGAAACTACCATCCCATCACCGCAAAAGTTTACACGGACCTCTCATTCTTTACCTGTGATCCGGCCTTGGCCCGTGATGCCGCACGGATTTTCAACTTCATTTCGAGTTATGCCAGACCAGAGGAACTGGAGCGCATTTCGCTCTCGCCCATAAATCTGAAATCGCGGCTGTTGGAGCACATCGACGAGGAAATTGCCCATGCCAAAGCCGCAAGGCCAGGGCATATCTGGGCAAAGATGAATTCACTGGTTGACCCTGATATTATCGACGCCATGTACCTTGCGTCACAACAGGGCGTCAAAATTGATTTGGTGGTGCGCGGTGTGTCCTGTTTGCGACCAGGTGTTCCCGGTCTTTCCGACAATATTCGTGTCAAGAGCATTATCGGCAGGTTTCTTGAACATTCACGTATCATCTGCTTTGGAGCGGGCAAAACTTTGCCGCACAATTCAGCCAAAGTTTACATTGCCTCAGCCGACTTGATGCCGCGCAATTTACAGCGTCGCGTGGAAACCCTTATCCCGATTGAAAATCCCACCGTGCATGACCAGGTGCTTGACCAGATCATGGTGGCAAATTTCAGGGACAATCAGCAGAGTTGGGAGTTGATGCAGGATGGGTCATCGCGTCGTATTGTGCCAGAGCCCGGTGAAGAACCATTCAACGCTCATGAATATTTTATGAACAATCCATCATTGTCAGGCCGCGGCACTTCAATTAAGGGAAGCGTGCCACCCAAAATTCCGCAAACCCGCAAGAAGGCCCCCAAACCAAAGTGAAAACAAAGTGAGCTGGCATACTGGATTTCGCTTGCAGCCGCCAAAATACCGGCCAGTCGCGGTTGTCGATATCGGCTCCAACTCCGTGCGCCTTGTCGTCTACGATGGCCTGCGTCGTTCGCCGACGCCGATTTTCAACGAGAAAATTTTGTGCGGACTTGGCAAGGGACTGGCAATCACGGGTTTGCTCGATGCAACAGCCGTGGTTCGGGCCACGTTGGCCTTGCGGCGCTTTCGGGCACTCGTCAAACAAATCGGCTGCCATGAAGTATTTGCCGTTGCTACCGCAGCTGCCCGTGACGCCAAGAATGGTGATGCGTTTATTGATGCGGCGGAGAAGGCCCTGGGCTACAGCATCAATGTGCTGTCTGGCAAAGACGAAGCCCGTTACGCAGCCTTGGGCGTGATTGCAGGCATTCCTGATGCCAACGGTGTCGTCGGTGATCTGGGTGGTGGTTCACTTGAGCTGATCGATGTGCGCGACGGCAAATTGTATGACGGTGTGACGCTCCCCCTCGGGCCGCTTCGATTGATTGATACCTCTGGCGACAACATGGCAAGGGCCCGCCAGCAAGTGGATGAATACCTGGCCGACACCAAAGTTTTGCAAACGCTGAAAGGCAGGACTTTCTATGCCGTCGGTGGAACCTGGCGGAATTTGGCCAGAGTGCATCTTGCCCACAATGGTTATCCCCTGCATGTGCTGCACCAATATTCAATGACAGGCCAACAGGCCCAGTCAATTTCCAGTTTCGTGGCCGGACTTTCGGGCGCAGCCTTGAAGGAAATGAAGGACGTTTCCGCGTCCCGCTCCTCAACCATGCCCTTTGGATCGATGGTGCTCGAACGCTTGATGGAGTTTGGCAAGCCGCGCGACGTGGTTTGTTCGGTCTATGGCGTGCGGGAAGGCTTTCTTTACGCCAAACTTCCGCGCAAAAAGGCAAATCTCGATGCCTTGCTTGCATCGTGTTGGGATTTCGCCCGCCGCTATGCCAGGTCGCCCCAGCATGAATTGGAACTCTGCGATTGGACCGATCAGCTTTTTGGCAATGGATTGATTCCCGAATCGCCAGCCGAAAAACGCCTGCGTCATGCTGCCTGCCTCCTGGCCGACATTGGCTGGAGGGCCCATCCAGATTACCGGGCCGATCGTTCCCTCGGCATGATCTCGCAAGCCGCATTTGTGGGCATTGACCATCCGGGCCGCGTCTTCCTCGCCCTGACGATATTTTATCGCTACGAAGGCGAAGTAATGAAAGATGATCTCACCCGGCTGATCAGCGAAGAGGAAATGGAACGCGCCCACTTGCTCAGTTCAATTTTCCGGCTCGCTTACATTTTATCAGCGGCCATGCCAGGCATGTTGCCGCGCATTGGCCTCACCCTCGAAAGCAGCAAGATTTTGACCCTCACTCTTCCCGCCAAACTCAAGGATTTGATGGGAGAGCGCATCGAAAAGCGGCTGTCCAGTCTGGCTTTCGAAATGGGCCGAACCCCTAAAGTCAAAATTGGCCGTAAATGATTACGGCTTGAAAATCCGGGCGCGGCCGTTTTCCATGCCGATGGTGGCTTTGCCGTGTTTGATGGCAAGTGCCACATCGCCAAACACTTCCCGGCGCCAGCCTTCCATGGCAGGAACATCGGCTGAGTCGCTGACAGCAATGGCGTCAATATCTGCGGCGCTGGCGATCAGTTTCGGCGCAATTGATTGACGCTCGCTGACAATTTTCAACGCCAGTTTCAAAACTTCGGCCGCCGCTTCCTGCGAAGCAGTCATTTCATCGCCGCGCCCCTTGGCAGGGGGAATGCCGGCGGAGTCGCGGGCCAGACCTTCAGCAACCGCTTGCAATATCCCCTTGCCAATCACACTGTCGGCTGAACCTCGGGGTAACAATCTCAGTTGATGCAAGGCTTCGAGGTTTTGCGGAACCTGAATGGCAATCTCGCCAATTGCTTCATCTTTCAGAATGCGGCCACGCGGCACATTCTTGTTTTGCGCCTCGCGTTCCCGCCATGCGGCAACTGCCATCAATGTGGCCTGTTGCTTTTTGTTTTGAATACGCGCCTTGATGCGCCGCCAGCTTTGTTCGGGATCAACCCGGTATGTGTCGGCATTGGCAAGATCCGCAAGTTCACCGGCCAGCCAATCGCCACGATTTTCCTTTTCAATTTCATCACGCAGCTTTTCATAAACCGTGCGCAGATGTGTCACATCCGAAAGAGCATAAGCAGCTTGCTTGTGGGTGAGCGGGCGTCGCGCCCAATCGGTGAATTGCGATGACTTGTCGATTTGTGCGCCAACCAGCTTGCGCACAATCGCCTCATAACCCACCTGGTCACCAAAACCACAAACCATGGCGGCGATCTGCGTGTCAAAAACCGGCGTCGGCACAAGGTCGGCCATGTTGACGAAAATTTCGATGTCTTGCCGAGCGGCATGAAACACCTTGAGAATTGACGTGTCAGCCATCAGCTTGAAAAACGGTTGCAGGTCCATGCCACTGGCCAATGGATCAACCAGTGCTGCGTTGTCTTTTCCCGCGATCTGGATCAGGCAAAGCTTGGGATAGTAAGTCGTCTCCCGCAAAAATTCGGTGTCGACAGTTATGTAAGTTTCACCGCGTAGACTTTCGCAAAACTGGGCGAGGGCGGTTGTTTCGCTGATCAGCGGTATTTCTACAGGAGTTGTCATTTAAAGTCTTCTCAGGCGTGGCCGAACACGCGGGTGAAAATCGTATCGACATGGCGCGTGTGATAGCCAAGGTCAAACAAAGCTTCGAGTTCGCTATCCGACAAATGTTTTGAAACATCGGCGTCAGCTTTCAACAAGGGCAAAAACTGCCCGTCACCGCGCCACACGGGCATGGCATTGCGCTGGACAGCGGCATAGGAATCTTCCCGGCTCATGCCTTTTTGCGTAAGGGCCAACAGCACCCGTTGCGAATGCACAAGGCCGCCCAAACGATCCAGATTGCGCTGCATGTTCTCCGGGTAAACCAGCAACTTGTCGATCACCCCAGTCAAGCGGCGCAACGCGAAATCCAGATGCACTGTTGCATCAGGCCCAATGCCGCGCTCGACCGATGAATGGGAAATGTCCCGTTCATGCCACAGCGCCACATTTTCCATGGCTGGAATGGCGGCTGAACGTACAAGTCGGGCAAGGCCCGTCAGATTTTCCGTCAACACCGGATTGCGCTTGTGCGGCATCGCCGACGAGCCTTTTTGCCCCGGTGAAAAATACTCCTCCGCCTCCAGAACTTCCGTCCGTTGCAAATGCCGGATTTCCGTCGCCAAGCGTTCTACTGAACTGGCGATCACACCGAGAACTGAAAAAAACATGGCATGGCGGTCGCGGGGAATGACTTGCGTTGAAATCGGTTCAACCGCCAGTCCGAGCTGCTTTGCCACATGCTCTTCAACCGAAGGATCGATATTGGCGAAAGTGCCGACGGCACCGGAAATCGCACAGGTCGCAATGTCCTTGCGGGCGAAAATCAGCCGCTCTTTGGCGCGCTGGAATTCCGCGTGGGCGAAAGCCATTTTCAAACCAAAGGTGATGGGTTCTGCATGAATGCCATGGCTGCGGCCAATGCAGGGCGTGTTCTTGTGTTCAAAAGCCCGCTTTTCAAGCGCCGCCAACAAGCCATCCAGGTCTTTCAACAGCAGATCGGCCGCCCGCGTCAGCTGGATGTTGAAACACGTATCGAGGACATCTGAAGACGTCATGCCCTGGTGGACGAAACGCGCTTCCGGACCGACAATTTCGGAGAGATGTGTCAGGAAGGCAATCACATCATGTTTTGTCACCGCCTCGATTTCATCGATGCGGGCCACATCAAACACAGCGTTGCGGCCTTTTTCCCAAATCACCTTGGCGGCGTCGCGGGGAATGATTCCCAATTCCGCCATGCGGTCTGCCGCATGGGCCTCTATTTCAAACCATATCTTGAAACGTGTTTCGGGTGCCCAGATCAGGGCCATGTCTTTATGGGAATAACGGGGAATCATTCACGAGCCTATTCGATGAGTTCAAACGGCACCGCAATAAACCGCCTGTCTGATCCTTCAAAGCCCCGTGTATAAACCCCGATAAGCGCAATCATCGGGTCCGGGCCATTAAGAAATCCAGTCGGTGCATAGATGGCTTCGATATCATAGTCCAATGGGCAATTGCGCGAGTTTGGAATGCTGGCGTCTCTAACGATAGTCTTCGATTTTCCCGATTCCCGGTTGCGCAAGGTCAATTCCATCCCCATGCCAACAAAATCAGGCTCCAGGCAATTGCTGGGCTGGGGCAGGGCGATGGGTTTCACTTGCATTTCGAAAATGCCGCGCCGTGCATCTTGAGTATAGCTGCCCATGCTGTTGTAGTAACGGTCAAATCGCACCATCAAGCGGTTGGCATCATATTCCGTGAAAGGATTCGCCACCAGCAATTGGGCGGTTTCTTCAATCTTCAATTGTGCCAGAAGCGGCTTGGCAAGTTCTGCCGATTTCCGCCGCGCTTCGGATACGCTTTTCTCCTCATCCTCAATCATCACGCGGAAGGGTGATCCCTTCACCCATGTGTCATTGCCGATGTCGATGACAAAAATATCAGAATAGGGAAAGCCGGAACCATCCTGGTCGCCAAATTGTTCAAAAGCAAAATAGCGGCGATCTTTCGAATAGCCAATGACCTGGGAAGAGGCCCCGTCGGCAGCATGTGCCAGGGCTGGCAAGCAGCCGATAAGAAAGGCGATCAACGCGCGCAGCATCAGAAGGCCTTGAACGTAACAATGGTATAGGTATCACGAATGCCGACAATCGATTGCACCTTGTCAGCCATAAATCGGCCGACGTCGACATTCTCTTCGAGGTAGAACTTGACCAGCAAATCAAAGCCACCTGCTGTCGAATAAATCTCGGAAGCGATTTCAGCATCAGCAATTGCCGTGGCCACCGCGTATGACTGTCCCAGTTCACATTTGATTTGAACAAAAAATGCCCGCATGACGTTCCTCGCGTTAGGGTTTTTCTGGAGCAAAAACACCATTGCTCCAGCGATACCAAATATAGGGTTGCTCTTGAAGATCGCCTTTTGTATCAAATTTCAAGGTGCCTAACACCGTCGTCACCGCCTCGCCGCCCAGCAACCAATCAGCCATGGCGCGACTGTTGTTGACAGTGCGGGCCTTGGCCGCTGCCACATAAACTTGCACCGCCGCATAGGCGGGCAGGGTGCTGCCCTCAGGATCAGCTTCCTTTATGCGCATCGCGTTGACAACAGGAATGGCTGTCAAGAGCGAAACCGGGTCAACAGGAAAACTGGCTATTGTTCCTTCGCCTGCCGTTACCGCTTTCTGCCAGAAGGATTCACCAAGTAATCCGTCAGGCCCGGCAATCTGGCCGGTAAATCCCTTGGTCCGCAATTCCACGGCAAGCCGTCCCGCATCGCCCGGGGCCATGGCCAGATAAATCGCAGCGATGGCATTTGAAGATACACCAGCCGTCACGTCGGCAAAGTTTGCAGCGCCTACTTTCACCGTAAACCTGATCGTCTTGCCCTGCGTTGCCATGAAACGTTCAGCCAGCAGGATATTTGAAGCCGTGGAGTCATTCACCAAGCCAATATTCGAAGTCGGGTTTGCCGCCGCCAATCGTGCCGCTGCAAGGGCTGCTTGCGCATCATCCCGGCCGATAGTGCGAAATACATTCCACAAGGCCTTGTCCGTCAACGCAGGTTGTGAAGCTGCGGGCGTGATCATCAGAATGCCGACGGATTGATAGAGCAACGCCGCTGCCAGACTGGCACCTGAGCAAAAATGGCCAACCACCAAGCGCACATCCTTGGCGATGAAATCTTTTGCAACATCAACCGCCTTCTTGGTGTCGCATGCATCATCGGCAACGACCACGGCCAACCTTTCGCCATTGATGCCACCTGCTGCATTTACATCGGCAACCGCCGCTTCAACACCAATTTTCATCTGGTTGCCAAACGCCGCAAACTGTCCCGTCATAGGCCCGGCTACGCCGATTTGAATATCAGCGGCAGCGGGCAGGGTAAGAAGCAGTGACAAGGCAAATAGTGACGCCAAAGTCGATTTGAAGTTACTTTTTTTCTGCCTCCCTACAAGGGGGAGGGACATCGCATGTGGCCAAAGGGACCTCATCCGCCCCGTTGGGGCACCTTCTCCACGGAGGCGTGGAGAAGGGACGACTCTTCCACCTGTCCCTTCTCCAACGAAGTTGGAGAAGGTGGATCGGGCGAAGCCCGAGACGGATGAGGTCCCTTTGACGGCCACATGCGATAGCCCTGCCATTAAGGGCCGGGGATGACTAGGAAAGTTTGACAGACCACGCAAGGCCATTTCAAATGGTAGTTGGTTTGATGCAGCATGGCGCAACGGCACGACTCCCAAATGCAAAGACCCGCGCAAGCTATTGCGCGGGCCTTCGTCAAGCAAGCTTGAAATCTTGCTTATTGAATCGTTGGATCTTCAGCATAGTTGCCGTTGGCAAACTTGTACCAAACATACTTGGCACCAATGAGGTCGCCCTTGGCATCCAACTTCAGATCGCCGAGAACCGTCTTCATCACGTTGCCAGCCCGCAGCCAGGTTGCAAGCGTCTTGCTGTCGGTGCTCTTGGTGGCAGCGGCAGCTTGGGCATACATCTGGATGGCGGCGTAGGTGAACAGCGTGTAGCCTTCTGGATCATAACCACCAGCCTTGAACTTGGCGACGATGTCCTTGGCTTCCGGGAAGTTGCGTGGTTCTGGTGCGAACGTGAAGATCATGCCCGTGGCAGCTTCACCGGCAATCGTCCAGAACTCAACGTTGTTCATCGAGTCACCGGAAACCATTTGGGAAGCCAGACCCTGTTCGCGCATTTGCTTCAGGATCAAGGCACCTTCTGGATGATAGCCGCCGATATAGACAGCATCAATGCCCGCATCCTTCATCTTGGATACGAGAGCCGAATAGTCTTTTTCACCAGGGTTGATTGATTCAGTCATGGCTGGAGCCAGACCAGCAGCCGTCATGGCAGCATTGGTGGCATCAGCCAGACCCTTGCCGTATGCCGACTTGTCGTCGATGATGGCGACCTTTTTGCCAGCATAGGTCTTGGCAAGGTAGTTGCCGGCAACAAGGCCTTGCGCATCGTCACGACCGCAAACCCGGGCAACGTTCCAGCCACCTTCATCTGTGAACTTGGGGTTCGTGGAAGCTGGCGTGATCTGCAGAATGCCTTCTTCTTCGTAAACCTTGGAAGCAGGAATCGAGGAACCGGAGCAAAGATGTCCAGCTACGAATTTCACGCC
>JANOXA010000073.1:0-4200 GCA_031418195.1 Hyphomicrobiales bacterium
CAGACACTCAAAAGCCAGCACCTCGCACACCGGACTTTCGAGAACGCAGACCATCTCGAAAAAACCATCAACACCGAAGTTTCAAACATGAATACAAATCGCAAAAACCATCCGTTGGTCAATCTGCGAATCTCTGCTTAGGTGTTTTTCGGTCTTTGGAAGATGTGGAACGCCAAGCCGCGCAAGCAAGACTTGTTCCCCCAAAGGAATCGGCTTTTCGAAACTTGATCGTGCATCAGCGCGTGTCAGTTGTTTCGCGTTTTATCCACAAGGCCGAATGGGATGCCTGCGGTGACAAGGTGGACCGCAAAAAACTGAAAGGCTGTGTCTGCTATGGCGGCTTGGACCTTTCAGGTTCACGCGATCGCACGGCCTTGGCGCCGGTGTTTCCAAGGGACAATAATCGGGTTGATATCGTCATGCGGTTTTTCATGCCTGAGAGCATTATTGACGACCGTTCCAATGAAGATCACGTTCCCTATCCCCTGTGGGCAAGGCAAGGCTTCATAACGCTGATTCCCGGCCTTGTGATCGATCCTGGCTTTGTTGCCGATGCCTTGGCCCATGAAGCATCCGTTTACGACCTGAAGGCGCTGGCCTTTGATCGCTGGGGCATGGAAAATTTGAAACGCGAGTTGGGCTTGATTGGCGCAAACCTTCCCCTTGTTCCGCATGGGCAGGGCTTCAAGGATTTTTCGTCGGCTGTTGATATGCTCGAACGCAGCGTGGCGCAAAAGCGCTTGCACCATGGCTCAAATCCGGTCTTGAACATGTGTGCCGCCAATGCGGTGATTTCACGCGATCCAGCTGACGGCCGCAAACTCGACAAGGCCAAGGCGTCCGGCCGCATTGATGGCTTGGTGGCACTCGCCAGGCGCTCAATATTGCGAAACAAAAAGTTGATGAACCCGAATGGGTGCCAATGGTGGCGGTTGTTTAAGGCTTTCGCGTCAGAGCCATTTCAACCAGCCGACGGATGGCTTCAGGCCGCGATGGCACGTCCTCTTGCTTTTTTCGCCAAGCATCTATTTTCTTTATGGCGTCGGGGTGCATACGTACGCCAATAGTTTCCCCGCGCCCTGTGGCGGGCCGTCCCTTATTTTTGGCTAGCATTTTATCTTGCGTCATTTCGGATATGATGCTGGCATAAAATTGAACCGGAGAAAAGCGTCAACTTTCCCCCGGCCCTAACCAGAAAACCTATGATAGAGGCCGACATGGCTGCTTTTCCGAATAGCAGAGCTTTGTCCAAAAAGCGCGAAAAACTTGAAGCGCTGATAGAGGCAGCAATCGCTTGCCTTGATTCGCTGGACGGTGATCCCGATCTTGAATGGTCAGTTCTGGATGAGCGCGAATGGGATTGCGCTGAAAACGAAGAGGATGCATTTGAAGACGAATTCCCGCGACCTCCTAAAGCAATATCCCGCCGCCAAGCCTCAGCGATTCGCAGAAAGGTTGAAGTACAGTTGGCGTTCATCCGCCATCAAAAAGTTGCTTGAAATAGCGATTGACCAAACTCATTGCATTCGGTATGAACCATACGCAATGCGTTTGGCTAGAGGTGCAATAGAATGCTTGAACTTGATAAACCCCAATTTACGTTAGGCCAGATTGCCAAGGCTTCCGCCATTTCCCCAAGCACCATTCGCACTTGGTTCCAACGCGGCCAATTGCGGCTTGGTCTTCACGACAAAGCCTCGCCTCAAAATGGCATGGCCCGTCTGTTCAGTGGAAGCACGGCCATTATGGTGGCCGTCGCTTCCAAACTCAATCAAATGGGAATCGACATTGAACGCGCCGCTGAGATTGCAATCGACTTTGCATATATCGGTGATTCATCGCGTGAACCCGGTTGCCTGATCAAAGGAGACGATGTTGTCGATACGCTTTTGATCTTGTCTGCCGATGAAGAAGTTCATTCAAGTGCTATACTGCTACCACGCAGAATTAATACTTCGCTTTTGGAAGTTTTGAATTCTGAGATTTGCGGACAGAACGGTACCGAGGGCGTGACAATTCTTGCTCTTTTCAATCTGGTCAATCGCGTTCGTGGTTCTCTCGGCTTGCCAAGCGACAACATGGAATAAGCCATGACAAAATTCCCAATTGCATTCTTTGACGGCTCGTGGCCAGCCGAACAACGAAAATGCACCTCCGTGCAGTTGGGATTTTCGCAACGGTCAAGGTGCCAAGGCCACAACTTTTTTAACCCATGGAACTGCCAAGCGTCGTGAGATTGCTCAGTCCCCTTTGATGGAGAAATAATCAATGAGCCTTTCCACCCATGCGCTTCGCGAAGAGAGTGGCCTCAAGCAAGATCAAATGAAGGCCATCATGGGCAAGCCCGCCCTTGATGACAATGATCGCAAGACGTTTGACGATTTGGAAACTGAGGTGCGCAACCTGAATGCGGACAGTCGCCGCATGGAACTTGTCGAAAAAGCTGAACGCCTGGAACAAGCTGAACCCTTGAAAGGCCGTGGCAGTGATTTGTCAGACTTGCAACGCCGTTTCAATGTGGGCAAGGCGATTTCAGAACATGT
Organism: Hyphomicrobiales bacterium; assembly: GCA_031418195.1. GTDB lineage: Bacteria > Pseudomonadota > Alphaproteobacteria > Rhizobiales > Aestuariivirgaceae > Aestuariivirga. The sequence continues at coordinate 2,544 of JANOXA010000073.1, forward strand.
GAATGGCCAGTTGACGGGTGTTGAACGCGAATATCACGATGAACGCCGCTCAGGCCGCAAGGACTCGCTTTCAATTCCGGTTTCGGCGGTACTGGGCGAACGCCGCGCCTTGACCAAAACCACGCCTGCCGGTGGACCCGGCAGCAACTTGGTGCAAACCTCGCTTGGCCCCTACATCGACGCCTTGCGCCCCGTGCTTGCGGTTTAAGCCATGGGAGCAACAATCCTGCCGGGATTGACCGACAACATAGACCTGCCGCGCCTCAAGGCGTCTGGCACGGCAGGGTGGGGGGCAGAACACACCGACGCCACGGGCAGTGACCCGCAATTCGACAAGGTGAGTATGTCACCAAAAACCGTCACCGCACTTTACGAAGTGTCTCGTCGCATGCTGCTGCAAGCGGCAAACCTGGACCCGATCTTGCGCGGTGATTTGGGATATCATTTGGCTCAAGGGCTTGATGGCGCGGCCATTGCAGGCGGTGGCGCAAATCAGCCAGCTGGCATTCTTGCCAACGCCAACGTGAATGTTTTGTCACTAGGTGCGAACGGTGCGGCCATGACGGTTGATACAGCTGCCGACTTGATGGGCTTGGTGGATGATGCGAATGCTTTCGGCAACCTTGGTTTCCTCACAAACTCAAAAGTGAAGAAAGCCGCCGGCAAATTGAAGGACTTGCAAAGCAGGCCCTATGGTCTGGCTGAGGTGTTCAAGCAATCGCTGCTGACATTCAGGAATCAGGTGCCATGGAACCTCATCAAAGGCACGTCCGGTGCGGTGTGTTCTGCCCGCCGCACGCTGCTTGAGAACAAGGATATTCTCGCGTTGTTCGATCATGACACGCGGGCCGTGCTTGGCCGCACCTCAGCTGGCACGGTGCGCCTGAATGAAGACGCCAAGGGCTTGCATTTCGAAATTGATATGCCAGCCACTACCCTTGGCCGCGACCTTATGGTCAGTGTTGAACGCGGCGATATCCGTGGCGCTTCATTCTCTTTCAAGGCACGGGAGGATCGCTGGACGCAAGGCAACGACGGCAAGATGTTGCGCGAATTGCTGGACGTGGACCTTTTTGAAATCACCGTGACCGCCGTTCCCGCTTATGCTGACACTGAGGTGGCCCGCCGTTCGATGCAAACGAAAGCCTTGCCACCGCGCCTTTCAATGGTGCAGCGTTATCTTGACATTCTGGAGGTGAGCCCATGAGCTTCCTCGACCGCATTTGGCCGCGCGGCGAAAGCCGTGCAACGCTATCGACCGCCCGCACCTCAGACCCCTACCTTTCTGAGTTTTTTGGCTTCAGTGGCAATCCGGCGGTGACACCGGAAACAGTACTTTCAAATTCCGCTGTTGCCCTTCGCTGCATTGCATTGCGTTCCGAATTACTGGCCTCAGTGGGCCTGCACGTGCATCGCCGCAGCCTTGACGGAGGCCGCACAAGGGCAGACGATTTGCCGCTCTATGGCGTGCTGCACGACAATGCGAACGGCTGGCAATCGGCTTTCGAGTTTCGGGAATTATAGCGGTTCCTCTGTTGTTTGAATCGGTTTTGTTGCCAAATCAGTCTGGTTTGTGATTCAACATGGCTGCTGGCGAGGAGGCCAGATAGCGATGCCACGACCTCATTCCATGGATCTACGTGAGCGGATTGCGGAA
>JANOXA010000074.1:0-10364 GCA_031418195.1 Hyphomicrobiales bacterium
CGCAACCGCCGCCTCGCCAAAGACTTCGAGCGAACCATCAAAAGCGCAACCGCGTGGCTCTACCTTGCATCAGTCCAGCAAATCACCCGCAGAATCGCAAGTGCATGAATTCATGCCAAATCATTATGAGTCAGACTCTAACAGTTCTGACCATGGCATATGCAGTTGGCGGGGTTTCTGGGGGACATTTCAACCCTGCGGTAACCGTTGGGTTGGCAACAGCAGGTCGGTTCAAGTGGAACGATGTGCCAGGTTATGTGGTGGCGCAAGTGACGGGCGGCCTCTTGGGCGCGCTAGTGCTCTACATCATCGCCACCGGCAAAGCTGACTTTTCAGCAACGGGCGGCTTTGCTTCCAATGGCTATGGCGCACGGTCGCCAGGCGGATATTCCTTGTTGGCAGGATTAGTGACCGAAGTGGTGATGACGGCGGCTTTCATTTTCATCATCTTGCGGGTCACCCTCAAATCGGCACCTGCGGGCTTTGCTCCAATTTCCATTGGTCTGGCTTTGACACTTATTCACTTGATCTCAATTCCAGTGACCAACACTTCTGTCAATCCAGCCCGTTCAATTGGGGTTGCGGTATTTGCAGGTGGTGCCGCGATCAACCAGCTTTGGCTGTTTATTGTGGCACCCATTGCAGGCGCGATTATCGGGGCAATTGTCCACAAGGCACTTGGCAGCGAAGACTGAACCTTGACAAATATTTGACTTGAAGGGACGCACCGCAAGGTGCGTCCTTTTTGTTGAGCAGAACTGCTAAGTTTGGACTTGAAAAGCAATGCCGCGTGTGGCTGAAGTACTTAGAACTATTCTAAATGGAAAATCGGAGATCATGATGGATAAGATGGATGCCACACCCGCTGGAAAATGCCCTGTGATGCACAGCCCGCGCAATGTGTCGATGCGCTCGAACAGCGACTGGTGGCCAAACCAGCTGAACCTGAAAATGCTGCATCAGAATTCTTCACTTTCCAACCCGATGGGGCAGGGTTTTGACTATGCAGAAGCCTTCAAGTCGCTTGACTACAAAGCCTTGAAAAAAGACTTGCGTAAATTGATGACTGATTCGCAGGATTGGTGGCCGGCTGACTTTGGCCATTATGGCCCGCTGTTCATTCGCATGGCCTGGCACAGTGCGGGCACCTATCGCACAGGCGATGGTCGAGGCGGTGCAACATCAGGCACCCAGCGTTTTGCCCCCCTCAACAGCTGGCCTGACAACGTCAACCTCGACAAGGCACGTCGCCTGCTGTGGCCGCTCAAACAGAAATACGGCAACGCGATTTCCTGGGCCGACTTGATGGTTCTGACGGGCAACGTCGCTCTCGAATCCATGGGATTCAAAACCTTCGGCTTTGCCGGTGGCCGCGCTGACATTTGGGAACCTGAGGAAGATATTTATTGGGGGAATGAAAAAACCTGGCTCGATGACCAGCGTTATTCTGGTGATCGTGAATTGCAGAACCCGCTGGCCGCTGTGCAAATGGGCTTGATCTATGTCAATCCGGTAGGCCCAAATGGCAATCCTGATCCATTGAAATCCGCACGGGATATTCGCGAAACGTTTGCCCGCATGGCCATGGATGATGAAGAAACCGTAGCCCTCGTGGCAGGCGGACATACTTTCGGCATGACCCATGGTGCAGGTGATGCCAAACTTGTGGGAGCAGAACCTGAGGGTGAGGCACTGGAAGCCCAAGGTTTTGGCTGGCTCAGCAAACATGGTTCGGGAAAAGGTGGCGATACCATTTCCAGCGGTCTGCATGGTGCATGGACGTCAAACCCTATCAAATGGGATATGGGTTATTTTGATGTGCTTTTTGGTTATGATTGGGAACTGGGCCGCAGTCCGGCTGGTGCGCAGCAGTGGCATGCCAAGAACCTGGCGGAAAAGGACATGTCACCGCATCCTGCTGATCCAGGCAAAAAAGTGCCGATCATGATGTCCACTGCCGACATGGCCATGCGCATGGACCCTGCTTATGAAAAAATCAGCCGCCATTTCCATCAAAACCCCAAGAATTTTGCCGATGCTTTTGCCCGCGCCTGGTTCAAACTTACCCACCGGGACATGGGCCCCAAGGTGCGTTACCTCGGACCAGAAGTGCCACAGGAAGAGTTGATCTGGCAGGATCCGTTGCCGGCCCGCAAGGGCAAGATGATCGGGCCGAAGGATATCGAGGTTCTCAAGGCAAAGATTGCAAAATCGGGTCTGTCGACCGCTGAACTGGTGCAAACGGCATGGGCCTCGGCGTCGACTTTCCGGGGTTCTGACAAACGCGGTGGTGCAAACGGGGCGCGCATTCGCTTGGCGCCGCAAAAGGACTGGGAAGTCAACCAACCTGAACAACTCGCCAAGGTTTTGAAAAAACTTGAAGCCATTCAAGCGGCTTTCAACAAGGGTAAATCCAAAGTTTCGCTGGCCGACTTGATTGTATTGGGCGGTGTCGTGGGTGTGGAGCAAGCTGCGAAGGCTGCAGGCCATGCCGTGAAAGTGCCGTTCTCTGCTGGTCGTACCGATGCCACTGCAGAGCAGACCGATGTCGCGTCGTTTGCTGTGCTCGAACCCGTAGCCGATGGCTTCCGCAATTATCTGCAAACGGACTATTCCATTTCGGCGGAAGAAATGCTCATCGACAAGGCACAGTTGTTGACGCTGTCAGCGCCGGAAATGACGGCGCTGGTCGGTGGCATGCGTGTGCTTGGGGCGAACCATGGCGATTCCAGGCATGGTGTGTTGACCAGGCGCGCGGGTGTTCTATCGAACGATTTCTTCAAGAACCTTTTGAGCATGGACACGCAATGGCAGGCTACGGCGCATGATGCGGCTACTTTCAATGGCGTTGACCGCAAAACCGGAAAGCTGAAGTGGACAGCCACACGGGTTGATCTGGTTTTCGGTTCAAACTCGCAGTTGCGGGCGATAGCAGAAATCTATGCGCAAGACGATGCCAAGAAAAAATTCGTGGAGGATTTCGTGGCTGCCTGGGGCAAGGTCATGAATGCCGACCGATTTGATGTTGCATAAAATTGAGTGCTGACCAGTTGGTCAGCTTCAATGACTCAATCCGTGAATTGAAAATTCGCTGCGATCTGCTATGTTGATGTTGTGAGTAAAGGAAATGCACCACTAATTTCCAACTGGTTGGTTCCGTGTCGGAAACTCTGGGAAAGAGCGAGGTTTACAATGTTGACTCCGCCTGATTGTAAAGTTTGATCAAATCTGTCTACTCCAACTTGTTCGCTTTCGGCGAACTGGTTTTGGGATTGGCATCCAACAAGCGGCACGAGATGTCGCAAAAGACCCCGCGCGGAACGCCACCGCCGGGGTCGCTGTTTTTGAATTGTGGACTGCGCCTCATTTGGGCCTTCACCTCCGTGAAACGAAGCGTTAAGCTTATGGCATGAAAACTGCCGTCATTGTTCCAACGCTCGAAACGCCGCATTTGCTGTTGCGCGAGTTCACGTCTGGCGACGCCGAAGAATTGTCGGCATTCATGACCCAGCCGCGCTATCAGCGCCATATCACGCACCGATTGCGCGATGGTGCCATGGTGCAGGATTTTGTGCAGCGGCAAGTCGCCGCCCAAGGTGACAGCCGCCGTCATGTTTATCATCTTGCAGCCGAAGAAAAACTTTCGGGCGATGTGATTGGTGAGGGCTTTGTGATTGCCCATCGGAATGGCAGCCATGAATTGGGTTGGGGCGTGCATCCGGCCATGTGGTCGAATGGCTTTGGCACAGAGATTGGGCGCGCCTTGCTGGCCTTGGGTTTTGAGCGGCTGAAGGCCCGCACCATGTGGAGCAAAGTCATGGCCGAAAATTCGGCGTCAATAAAACTGGCCACACGCATCGGCATGACCCATAAGGAAAGCCTTTCCGCCTATGCCTTGGGGCAAGGCAAGATTGGCCCGGTTGAAGTGTTTTCGATTGGGCAATCGGCGTATTTTGATTTGCCTTACTAGCACCCCCGGAAGGCCATATTTTCAGCAAAGACTGACACTTGACTGGCGCAAAGCATTGGAGACTATTCGCATGCATTTGGCCAATTTGCCGACTATTTCGATACTGGCTTTGGCAGTATTCGGTGGACCTGCAATGGCCACACCTGATGATTATTGTGCGGCCTATGCCGTGGATTTTGCCAATGCGGGACCGGATGATCAAGCCATCTGGCAAAAGCGCTTCGACAATGCCAGCAGGGATTGTCTGGCCCAGTACGCAGCGCCGAAGCTTGAAGCGCAAATCACGACCAAACCCAAGATCAAACCTGTTGCTGTCAAGATCAAGAAACCAGCCAAGCTGGTGGCTGTACCAAAAGTCCTGGCCAAGCCAATTGTCACGCCCGCTGCCATCAAGACCAAGGATGTGAAAAAAGTAGCTGTGGCGGAAGTGAAGATTATTCCCGCCACTAAGAAACCCGAACCTGGAACGCCAGCCTGGATCGAATACTGCACGCGCAAATATGTGTCTTTTGATGCCGTGAAAGGCACATATCTTTCCAAGACCGGAATCGCCAGAAAATGCTTGATCACCAATGATTTCAAGTGATGGCGTCTTCCAACAAAATTTCTGCGCCCTTCCAGCCCACCATGATGGCGGGTGCGTTGGTGTTTCCTGCGATCAGGTTTGGAAAAATGGATGCATCGCAAACCCGCAATCCTGCAATGCCATGAACCCGTAAACGTGAATCAACGACACTGCTTGACGGGTTGTTGCCCATTCTGCAGGTGCAGGAGGGATGATAGACCGTGCCGCTGCGCTGGCGGAAATCGTGGGTGAGATCGTCGTCGCTTCGGCATTGTAGACCGGGGCGCAATTCTTCGGCGATCAACGAAGCCAGTGGCTCGGCACTGGCGAGTTTCCGCAAAAATTTCACCGCTGCCAGCATTTCCACAACATCATTTTCTGTCGAAAAGGCGTTGGCCATGATGCAGGGATGAACGTGGGCGTCACTGGATTTTATGTTGATCGAACCCCTTGACGTCGGGCGGCAGTTGGACAGTCCCAGTGACAGTCCGGAAAACGGATCGGGCGACAATACGGGTCGCTCACCAGCTTTCGGCATCAACGTTGAAAAGGCTTGCATGTAAAGTTGCATGTTGGGGCGCGGTTGGGAGGGGTCGGTTTTGAAGAAACCGCCGCCATGATTTATTGACAATGACAGTGGACCTGTGCGCGTCAACAGGTATTGCAGTCCTACTTTCAACTTGCCCCACCAGGGACGGAGCGTGTCGTTGAGTGTTGGCACATTCATGCGGTAGGTATAGTTGATGCCGACATGGTCTTCGAGGTTTTGACCGACAGCATTGTTGGCTTCGACAACTGCAATGCCGTGTTCGCGCAACAGGGGGGCAGGGCCAATTCCTGAAAGTTGCAGGAGCTGGGGCGAATTGATGGCGCCGCCTGCCAGGATAACTTCCCGCCCCGCCAAGGCCTTCTGTTCGAGGCCATTTTTTTTGAAGACGACGCCCGTAGCGCGATTGCCTTCCATGACAATGCGCGTGACCAAACAGCCGGTTTTGATATGTAGGTTTGAACGGCGCTTTGCAGGATCAAGGAAGGCCCTTGCCGTGCTCATCCGGCGGCCATGGCGGGTGGTGAGTTGGTAGATGCCTGAACCTTCCTGGGTCGCTCCGTTGAAGTCCGGATTGAAGGCGAGGCCCAGCTTTTCGCAAGCCTTGATGTAATCCAGCGTCAGCGGATGGACCTGGTTGCTTGGATCGCTGATGTGCAAGGGGCCGCCCACGCCACGGAAATCATCGGCACCAGCGGCATTATCTTCGAGCGATTTGTAGGCTTTCAAAACGCTGTCCCAACCCCAGTTTTTGCCCGCTGCCGGTTCCCAGCTATCATAATCATCCCGGTGGCCACGGATGTAGACCATGGCATTGATCGAGCTTGAGCCGCCGAGAATTTTCCCGCGCGGCCAATGGTCCTGCTGGCCGTTCAGGCCGGGGTCTGGTTCAGCCGTGTACATCCAGTTCACTTGGGGATCATAAAAAGTCTTGCCGTAACCCAGCGGCAATTGAACATAAAAACGCTTGTCGTGGCCACCTGCCTCCAGCAGCAATGCAGAATAGCGGCCATTGGCGGTCAATTTGTTGGCAAGCACACAGCCTGCTGATCCCGCCCCCACAATTATGTAGTCGTATTTTTCCATGGTCTATCATAGTGCTGTTTTCTGCCGATTTGACAAGCGCATGAGCGGTGAAAAAAATTCGAACGGCGCAAGCTGCTTCAGGTATTGTTTGTTCAAAGAATTTGGCATGCTGGCAACCAAAGGGTGGGAAACATGAAAATCAAGGATCTAAAAGTTTTCATCGTCGGCAATCCGCCACCGGGTTGGGGAGGGCGTTATTTCACTTTTGTGAAATTGACCACAGACACTGGCATCACAGGCATTGGTGAATGCTATGGTGCCACCTTTGGTCCCAAAGCCATGACGGCAATGATCGAAGATACATTTGGCCGTTATGTGCTTGGCATGGAGCCTTTTCATATCGAGGCCCTGTGGCGGAAAGTCTATGGCTCTGGTTTCACGCATCGCCCAGACGTGAGCCTGATGGGGGTGCTTTCGGGGATTGAAATTGCCTTGTGGGATATCATCGGCAAGGCGCTGGGCAAACCGGTTTATGAATTGTTGGGTGGCCGGGTGCATGAGAAATTGCGCTCCTACACCTATATTTATCCAAACCTTGCGAAGGGGCAGGACGACTCGATTTACTGGAACGCCGAACAATCGGCCGAGCGGGCGGTTGACTACGTGAAGCAGGGGTTTACCGCCGTCAAATTTGATCCGGCTGCACCCTATTCGTCGTTTGATCCGCGCCAACCTTCATTGGAGTCAATGGCGTTGTGTGCGAAGTTCTGCAAGCTCATCCGCGAAGCGGTTGGCGACAAGGCTGATTTGTTGTTTGGCACCCATGGCCAGTTCACAGCTTCCGGGGCCATTCGGTTTGCCAAACAGATTGAGCCTTACAATCCCCTGTGGTTTGAAGAACCGACACCGCCGGACCGTCCAGAAGAAATGGCGCTGGTGGCGCGGGCCACGTCCATTCCCATTGCAACCGGGGAACGCCTGACGACCAAGTATGAATTTGGCCGGGTGCTGGAAAACCGGGCGGCGTCGATTTTACAAATGGCGCTGGGCCGGGTGGGTGGCATTTGGGAAGCCAAGAAAATTGCCGCCATGGCAGAAGTGAATTACGCACAAATCGCGCCGCACCTCTATGCTGGCCCCATCGAAGCTGCTGCCAATATTCACTACGCGGCGTCCTTGCCGAACTTTCTGATTTTGGAGAGCATCGAAACTTTTGGCGGTTTCCACGCCAAGCTTTTGCAGAAGCCTATTCGTTGGGAACAGGGCTATGTCATCCCGCCGACTGAGCCGGGACTTGGTGTTGAACTCAATGAAGATGTGGCATTGGCGCACCCTTACGCAGGCGACAAGTTGCATTTGGAAATGACCAATCATCCCATCGTCTGACACGAAGCGAGAATAAAAATGAAGTATGGTTACATCGGCCTGGGCAATTTGGGCGGGCATCTGGCGGCGAGTTTGCAGCGCCATGGTTTTGAACTCGTGGTGCATGATCTCGACAAGTCGCTGGCTGATCGCCACATCGCCGCTGGTGCAACGTGGGCCGCAACACCAACAGAACTGGCATCCCAAGTGGATCACGTTTTCACCTGCCTGCCATCACCTGCTGTTTCAGAAAAAGTTTTGACGGGTGTTTTGGCTGGTCTGAAACCTGGTTCAACATGGATTGAAAATTCAACACTGGGGCGCGATGAAATGTTGCGGCTTGCCGGGGTGGCGCATGCAAAGGGCATTGAGGTTTTGGAAGCGCCTGTGACAGGCGGCGTGCATCTTGCGGCGCGGGGCGAAATCACCGTGCTGGTGGGTGGGGAAAAAGCAATTTTTGAAAAACACGAGAAAGCCTTGCAGGCCATTGGCAACAAGATGTTTTACATGGGGCCACTGGGTGCAGCGGCGGTGATCAAGGTGATTACCAACATGCTGGCCTTTATTCATCTGGTGGCCGATGCCGAGGCCCTGATGCTGGCCAAGCGCGGTGGACTGGATTTGGGCCAGGCATGGCAGGCCATCACAGCCAGTTCTGGTACGAGCTTTGTGCACGAAACTGAGGGTCAACTGATCCTCAATGGCAGCTATGATATCGCATTCACGATGAATTTGGCGTTGAAAGATTTGGGTTTTGCCATGGACTTTGGCAAAGAGTTTGGTGTGCCGCTGGATTTGGCGACATTGACGCGTGATACGTTTTTGCGCGGAAAGGAAGCCTATGGCGGACAAGCGCAATCAACGCAGATTGCGAAACTGTTGGAGGACAAGCTGGGAACCGACCTGCGGGCGTCGGGATTTCCGGCGCGGCTGGTTTGAGATTTCTATCAAATCAAGCATTCCATCCAAACCCGCGAAGGGTGAGGGAAAACGCACCAACATCATCCTGAAGTGTGAGCACTTGCGAGCCTCGAAGGATGTGCAACAAGACAATTTTTTCAGTTAGCTTGCCAATTCAAAATATTCTCATAGGCATAGATCGCGCCATTACCGCCTTTGCCGCTGTGGGTTGCGATGTAAAGGGTTCCAATGTCGAAAATTGCTGATTGAGGCGGGACACCTGTGTTGAAATGTTTCAGTGGCTGTAAAGTGTTGGCGTCCAAAATCCATACATTGCCACTGGATGAAAAAGCAAAAACGTGGGTTTCTGAGGCGGCCATGACGATGATCAATTCTTCGGTTTTCAACGATTGGGTTTTGACGATGTTCTGGTTGGCAGCCGAAACCATCGAGACCATTGCCTCGCCAACTTGTTGTTGGACCTGGCCACCAATATACAAGTTGCTTTGATTGGCTGCCATTTTCCAACCGAAATGGTCAAACTGCAGAGGGGCAGAGGCTTCCATTGACTCGCCCGTAAAGTGCAGCAGTTGAGAGATTTGGCCATTCATGTAAAGCACCCAGGGTTGGTCTTGGACTATGGCCAATGACCGCGGATCGCCAACCACTTCAGGCGATTTTGCCAGTTCTGCAGTTTTGCCATTTATGATGTTTACAGTAAATTTCCGGTCGGGATTGTCGAACTGGGTCAACGCATAGACAGTGCCGCTGCTTGCCACCATGTCGGCGGTATAGGTCAGTTTTGGAAACGACACTATAGCTTTGCCCTTGCCATCACGTGACTGACGGAAGATTTGTCCCTCGGTCGCGACATTGGCAAATATATTACCGTTAAAGTCGGTCGCCAGTTGCACGGGTAATCTTCCCGTCTTGACGGTCTTGGCGATCTTGCCAGTTTGCAGATTGATCCGGCTCATCTGGCGAATGCCGCTTTCGGCCACCCACAGTCCATCGGCAGCCATTGTCATGCCTTCTGGCCATTTACCCACTGGGAATATTCTTGGAGTCGGGCTGATTTCTTCCATCGGTGCCGGGGCTTGAACGACGGGTTCTGCTTCAGGCTCGTCAACAACAGATGGGCCTTGTTGGGTTGTATCAAGTGCTACGTCTGGCTCTTCGATTTTGCGTTCGGGTTCTTCGACCTTGACGACGGGAGCAACAACGACAGGGGTGTCTTCAATTGGCGCTTCTGCGACAGGTGGTGGAGCAGGCGCTTCGCTGAAAGAAAAATCACCCGTCAATGAGCTGGTATCCCAAGGCAGTTGAACATCCTTTGTGTCTTTCAGCACTTGTCGGCGCGCTACTTTGAAAGTCTGTTCAATTGACAAGCCTGGAGTTTCAATTGCTTTCGCAAGTGCCGCAGCATAGGGCGAGTTTTCACCTTCGCCATCAAGTGCCACTTGGCCAGGCGTGGTGGAGAAAGCAACGAAGGTTCCTGTGGGGGCATCAATCGCGCCAATGCCATTCTTGCCGCCGCGACTTTTGCTTATGAATGGATTGTTGCGGCAGGAATCGAGGATGACGATATTGACGCGGCCACTGGCTCTTTCGAGGGTCGAAACAAACTCGTCGACATTGATGCCAAACAATTTGACTTCGGAATCAGATTTTATGTCGGCATCAATGGGGATCAGGTAGTTCTGGTTGTTTGATTGCACGCCATGGCCCGCAAAATAAAACAATCCCACCGTATCTGTGTCGCGGATGGCACGGCTGAACTCAATCATGGCTTTCTGCATGGTCTGGCGGTCTGCATCAAGAACCGTCGTCACGTCAAAGCCGACTTTGCCCAGCGTGGCCGCCAACAGCTTGGCGTCGTTGGCCGGATTGATGAGTCGGCTAAAAGGATAAGCGGAGTTGCCAATTACCAGAGCAGCGCGGCCAGCTGCTGTAGCTTGGCTCGTTGCAAAACCTGCGATACCAAACAGCAT
>JANOXA010000075.1:0-6190 GCA_031418195.1 Hyphomicrobiales bacterium
GACATTACCCGTCTCCAGCAACTGCTTCTTCCATCGCACGGCGCTCGATGGGCTCACGGCAAAGCGTTCAGCCGCACCACGACGGGAAACACCGCCAGCAACAACCCCAACAACACGTGTCCGAAGATCAATTGAGTAAGCTCTAGCCATAACTGCCGCCTCCAAGCCCGGCAGACAGCTTGAATCACTTTAAAACTGATTTGGGAATCCCTCTCGATTCAGACAGTTCGGAAAACGCTCTAAATCTTCCGAAATCACCTGACCGCCCGAAAGCGTTGCGATGTCTTCCAGCATGGCCTTGACAAATGCCCTGCGTAGCTACAAATTGATAGCTACGAGAAAGTAGTATGCAAAACTGGGATTGGGATGAAACAAAGAACCAGGTCAATCTGGCCAAGCACGGCTTCGGATTTGACTTTGCACAGTTGGTTTTTGATGATCCATTGGCGGCTTCACGTTTGGATCAATTTGAAGGCGAAGAGCGATGGCAGACTATCGGACAAGTTGGAGTTGCAGTGATCCTCGTCGTCCATACTTTGCCTTTCGACGAACAGCCTGTGCGCATTGTCACCGCCCGTAATGCTACACGTATGGAAAGGAAACGGTATGAAGAAGGTGAATTCTAAAACGCTCTCTCCCGCGCATCAACACATCGCCGAGAAACTGGCGGTCATGCGCGATGAAGATATCGATTTCTCCGATATCCCTGAACAGCTTGACTGGAAAGACGCCAAGCGCGGCGTGTTCTACAAACCCATCAAACAGCAGCTGACGCTGCGGCTGGATGCGGATGTGGTGGATTGGTTCAAGCGGCAGGGTGCCGGGTATCAAACGCAGATCAACGCGGTATTGCGGAAACATGTGGGGAGGAAGTTGGGGTGAAGCAGATTTCATGATGGCTAGAGCGGTTCTGGATTAGTTTGAACCAGCAACTCACCTACACCGTCATTCCCGCGAAGGCGGGAATCCCGCTTTGCCACAAGATCGCTGTTTGCAAGCTGGCTCCCCGCCTTCGCGGGGATGACGGTGTGAGTATGTGATTCAAAGAGATGTGGAACCGCTCTAAAACAACGAAGGGCCGCCTCAGCACGAAAAGCTTTGACGACTTCCTCGCGGAGCAAGGCACACTCGCCGAAGCCGAGGACGTGGCCATCGCCTGAGTGCTGGCATGGCAAATTGCCGAGGGTCTGAAAGCCGAGGGCATCACCAAAACGGCAATGGCCAACGCCCCCGAAAACCGACCGTCGGCAGTCGGACTGTTAGCTTGATCCGGAGAACAAGTCGGCGACACACAGCACACTCAGACGCGCAGCAACGGCGCTGGGGCGAAAGTTGTATGTTGATGGGGCGGGGGAAAGGGAAGCGTTAGCTCTGGCTCCACTCAAAAGTAGAAGGGAAGCGTTCTCTTTTCCTCTCTGAACATGGCCTTACTGCGATTGCGGAAGCCTTCACATTTGTAAATTTTGCGATTAACGGCTATTAAATCGGATAAATGTAACAAAAAGGCACGATCCTGCCTAAATGATTGAATTAATAGGTAAAGTAAATGGCTTCGTGGGAAAAAATCAAAGCTCGTACTCGAGTTGAGGTTCCAATTGGTGACCTCAGCTTCGACGTTGACAACCCTCGATTTACTCCAGAGAAAAGCCCTGAGAGTCTTACTGATGACGCCATTATCGGTTACTTGGCTGCGACTGCGGATTTAGCCGAATTAGTTCAATCAATTTCAGCCAGTGGATACATCGACATTGAGCCTCTTATCGTCATAGGGCGAAATGAAAAATTGGTCGTACTCGAAGGTAATCGCAGATTGGCCGCATTGCGTGTGCTGGCTGACAAAAAATATGCTGCACAAGCTCGCATCACATTGCCGGAATCCATTGTTCCTGCTGCCCTCCCCAAACAGGTTGCAGTTTATCGTGTAATCGAAGAATCTGAGGCTCGCGATCTCATCGGATTTAAACACATCAACGGACCAAAGGCTTGGGATGCATATGCGAAGGCTCGATATGCTGCAAAATGGCTGGATCTTGAAAAGGCCAAAACTACGGGTCCTAAGTTGTCACTTTCGGACATCGCCCATCGTATGGGTGATAAGCACGACACGATTCATAGAATCGTAACCGCAGTATACGTACTTGATCAAGCACAGGAAGCTCGTGTGTTTTCTGTTGATGATAGGGTCCAAAAGAATTTCAATTTCTCTCATCTTTACACTGCCCTAAGCTACATAGAGTTTAGAGAATTTTTGGGCATGCAAACTGCAAATAAACAAACAGAAATGAATAGAAGTTTGGTTCCTAACAACAAGCTTGATAATTTGGGAAGATTGTTACGCTGGTTGTTTGGTGCAAAATCGGAGAATTTTCTACCAGCGATTAAGACGCAGGCTCCAGATTTGTCGAGACTGAAACGCGTCGTGGGAGTTCCTCGGTCCAGACGCGTGATGCTTGAGCGAAACAATCTTGATGAAGCGGAAGAGAGTACAATTTCTGCAACTGATCGTTTTGAAAAAAGTCTCGTTGATGCTGAGGCCAATCTCAAGTCAGCGCAAGGTTCGCTTGACGGCTACAATGTTGACGATGGCGCATTGTTTGAAATTGCTATTAGCATCAAGAATAAGTCGACCCTAATTCATTCCACTATGGAAAATGTCAAAAAAAATGTGAAGAAGGGCTAATCAGCGGTGACGGACCTACTGAGTTCACCTGCCGCCGACAGCAATGCCATTGAGATGGTTGACTGGTTGGAGTTGCAAGCATTCTTCAGTAGTCATTTTGAATCTCGGCTTGACGAAATTGATGCCATAAATCGAAGACAGGAAGACGAACAAGAAGACGATATTGCAGAACATGATTCCCTAGTTGAACTTCGTCGATCTGAAATTGAAAACGAACTGACTTTTAGAAAAGACTCGCTCAAAGACGCATATCCTTTTGTCTTGTCCGATGACGGTGAAAGGGTCGAACTCAAACATAGAGATGTTGAGCAGAACGGTAGATTCTATCTGCTTTGTTTAATTCTTTCGCACGCAACTCGTTCACCATTCTTGCAAAATCCACCTGTAGGCGACGAATTGACCCAAGCAAGAAATGTTTTGTTTCAAGTTCTTTCAACTCTTGCGTTGGCTGGTGAAACTAATGGCCAAGCCATTTGGCTTGGTTGGCCGCGCTTAGCTGCTGGCAGTATCTTAGGTATGGTCAGTCGAGCATGTGCAGCATCCAAAACTGGAAAAGCAAGAGGTACTCCAGCGAGCATGGCAAATCCTAGTGCCAAAGATGGTGGCGTAGATGTGATGAGTTGGCCTCCATTTGGAGATCGTCCTCCGCCGTCTTACTTCTTGTTTGGCCAAACGGCGAGTGGTCACAACTGGGTTAATAAATCATCGAAACCGGACGCAGATGAATTTTTGCAACACTATTTTGATGAGCATCCGCAGTGTGACATTAGGCATGCGACAGTCATTCCATTTAGGATTTCTGACGATTTGATGACGCAAAAATCCAGACAACATGGTTCTATTTTTGATCGCACGAGAGCCCCTTTTGTAGCGTTTAAGGGTTATCGCAATGCCTTGGCAGGCGGTGAAATTGATGGATATGAAAAATCTTGGCGTATTCTTCGCTGGGTAATGAAGTATCGACGTTGGGCGCTATTAGCATGAGGAACAGATTTCATGCTCTCTGTCCCTATTTCGCAATGTTCCCAGAAAGCTTCGTCGCGAGCCATCTTGAAAGTGTTTCAAAAAATGAGATTGTACTTGATCCTTTTTCGGGGCGAGGAACCACAGTTTTTGAAACTTTGTTGAGTGGACGAAAGGCGTATGGGATTGATATAAATCCCTTGGCTGTATGTGTTTCAAAAGCAAAAGCCCGTGTCCCGTCACTAAAAAAGGTGAAGTCTAGAATTAAAGAGTTGCGAAACTTAAGCAATTTTGACGACGCGCTGACCGTAGAAAATGACTTTTTCAAAAACTGCTTTCACCACAATACAATGGGTCAATTGCTCTCAATAAAAAAAAATTTAAGCTGGCGACATAATGATGTTGATTGTTTCATCGCTGCAATGGCAGCGAGTTGCTTGCATGGCGAAAGTCACAAAAGCCAACGCGTTTTTAGCAATAGAATGCCTCGAACGATTGCGACAAAACCCACATACTCAATCAAGTGGTGGCTTGAGCATGGGTATACCCCGCCAAAAAGAGATGTGTTTGAAATACTTTTAGCAGAAGCAGAGTTTCGATTTCAAAGTGCACCGCCGGAGATTAAGGGAGAAGTTGTAGAGTCTGATGTGCGGCTTGCAGGGAAAGCGTTGCAACACATTAAAGGAACTGTCGGACTAGTCGTCACTTCGCCACCATATCTGAATGTAACACATTTTAGAGAGGATCAGTGGCTAAGAGTGTGGTTCTTAGGTGGGCTACCTGAACCATGTCGCGTAGCGGAAGGTGATGATCGCCACATTAGTGCTCAAAACTATTGGTCTTTCATTTCGGCAAGTTGGAAGGGCATCGCTCCACTGCTAAAGCGAAGAGCACGCGTTGTTGTCAGAATAGGCGGCAAAGGAATGACTGTATCCTCCACCGAAACTCTTTTGATTAATTCACTTCGTGCTGTCTTTAGTAAGACAGAACTCGAATCCGCTACAACTTCTGCAATTAAGAATGGCCAACTTCGATCTTTCAGACCAGGAGCTGCGGGTATAAGTCGGGAATTTGATTTTGTGTTTCAAGTTGTAAAATAAAAACCCCGGGTTTGCGCCCGGAAATTACGGTGACAGCGGAAATTACGGTGACAGTGCACTAAACTCTACCCTCAAGCCGCCCGCTTCCACCGCCGCACCTTGATCCCCTTCGATAGTTTCCTTGTCTTGGCGATGTCGTGTTGCAGTTGCATTTTCAGCATCAGGTCCATGGAGGCGCCGAAGGCTTTTTCAAACCTCAGGGCCATTTCGGGGGAGAGGCTGGCGCGACCGTTCAGGACGGCGCTGAGGGCGGGGCGGCCGACGCCCAGAATTTCAGCGGCTTTGGCAACGCTGAGGCCCGCTTCGGCCAACACGTCCTCTTTCAAAATTTCGCCGGGGTGTACGGGGTCGAACATGGGGTTAGTCCTCATCACTGGAAATATGGGCCGCTACCTGACGTCTCCGTAATCACGCTGACAAGGCAAATTTCCGGCTGGGCGCGGGTACGCTGTGACCCATATCGCCTGCGGCTTCGATCCAGACACTAATGGCGTCTTCAACATTGACGATAGCTTCCGCCGGAGTTTCTCCATCGCTCTTGCAGCCTGGAAGATCAGGGACAATAGCAATGAATCCACCGCCGTCTTCTTCCGAAAGCGGTTCAACGATAACTGCATATTCAAGTTTTTTCATGGGTGCAGTATAACACGGTCGATGAAATCTACCAAGTCCCGGATGTAGGTGGGTTTAATGGGCCGTCGAAAGGGGATTGACGGTTTGTCGGCCAGCAGTGGATGGGCAATCTTGTAGTGCGAACCGCCGCCACGTGGAGGTTGGCAGAACACGCCGAACTCCTTGCACAATGCTTCCACATCGGAAATTTTCCAATTCCCGCGCGGGTTTTGCCGCATGTCTTCCAGCCGTTTGCTCATGATGCCCTCCGACGAAGTGTCGGTCTTTTCAATCGTAGTTGGGCGGATGATTTGTCAAGAGCCGTCTTGCTATCAAAAAACCCCGGCGCTTGCGCACCGGCGTTTTGCATTGTGTTTGTGGCAAAGGCCCCACCCCTGCCCCTCCCCGCGAAGAGGCGGGTAGGGGTGAGATGGAGATTAGACCTTAGAAATCCATGCCGCCCATGCCGCCGCCGCCCATGCCGCCGCCTGGCATTGCAGGTGCCGCGTTCTTGGGCTTTTCGGCGATCATGGCTTCGGTGGTGATCAGCAATGAAGCAACCGAGGCTGCGTCCTGCAGGGCTACACGCACGACCTTTGTCGGGTCGATGATGCCTGCGGCTACCATGTCAACATATTCTTCGGTCTGGGCGTTGAAGCCGTAGTTGCCGGTTTTTTCCAGCAGCTTGCCAACCACGATGGAGCCTTCGACACCAGCGTTCTCAACGATCTGGCGCAAAGGTGCTTCAAGCGCCTTCGAGACGATCTTGATGCCGGCTTGAATGTCGGCGTTGTCCGAGGTCAAGGCGTCAACGGCCTTCTTGGCGCGCAGCAAA
>JANOXA010000076.1:0-4515 GCA_031418195.1 Hyphomicrobiales bacterium
TTGGACGAGAACGTACCATCGGCGCAGTGATTGAAATCGCTTCCAATATGTGGGTGCCAGGAACCACAAATCGGCAGAATGATGTTGATGAGTCATGGTTTGCATTGGGCGCACTTGATCCCAAAACTCAGCCGCGGGTGGAGTCCGTCGCCGCCTTCCTGCGCAATTCAGGACGCGTGGAAGTCATGGAAGATATCCGCTCGGCCAAGTGGATGAAACTTGTGGTCAATGCAGCAGAACTCATTCCCTCCGCCATTCTCAATATGCCGCTGAATGATGCAGCCCGTTTTCCCGGCATGTTGGACGTCATGCGTTTGGCCGGGTACGAGGCCATGCAGGCCGCGCAGGCCGATGGGGCAAAAATCATCCCCATCATCGGTATGCCGCCTATCACCACCAATCATCCCGAACGCTATGTCGACCAGATTTTTGATGAAGTTTTGAAAACCTTCTCGAAGCCTGATACGTTGGTCACATCTTTGCAGGACTGGCGAAAAGGCCGCCGTGCTGAAGTGCAGGAGGTCAATGGTTGGGTTGTCGACATGTTGAAGAAACATGGCCGTGAAGCCCCCATGAACCAGCGTGTCGTTGAAATTGGCTTTGAAATTGAAGCGGGCAAGCGCGAAGCCCACCCCGACAATTCAAAGCTGATGATTGAGACCTACCAGAAACATAGCTAAGGCGCGGCACGCCACAAACGGTTCGGCGTGTCTTTTTCGTAGCCGAGCTTGTCAAAACTGGCGATTTCCAGAATCTGGCCCCAGGGTGCGCGGAAATACACCCACTTGAAACCTTCCAAAGGTCCAGAATCTACTGCATTGGGACCGTCCAGCATCTCCACACCCATGGCTTTCAGGTGTTTAGCTGAGGCAAAAACGTCTTCAACCTCAAAGCAGATATGCGATCCGCCAACTTCCGACGAACGCTTTTGTTCGGCCTGCTTGTCTTCGCCGTTATATTCAAACAATTCCACACTGGTGCCATTGCCGCAGCGCAGGAACACCAGATCCTTGATGCGCGAATGCGGTGCCGCACCCAGTTTGCCCTGCATGAAAATGTCATCAACGTCAAAAGGCCCAGTACGAAACACCGTCACAGCCCCGAAAATCTTTTCGAAAAAAGCAATGCCCTCTTCAATATCCGGCACCGTAATGCCGATGTGGTGCATGCCCAAAACCCGTGCTGCCATGTGATCCCCCAGTTTTGTGAGAAGCCTATGCCGCCACGCAGAAACTGTCTAGTCTCAGTACCATGACTGAATACGAACTCCTGCGCATCATCACCTTCCTCGAACGCATGCGGGCACCCTATGACAAGCTGCTGAAAGCCGCCGAGCCTGATCCCAATTGGAACATCATTCTCTACTTGATGAAGAGCCATCTGCGCGGTGAGAACGTCACCATGTCGTCACTCGCGTCAGCAGCTGAAATACCTTTTGCCAGCGCCATGCGCCGCATCCACAAGCTGGTTGACCACGGTGACATTCAGTTGCGCCAGCGTGGCACCACGGGAAAGTCCCACTACCTCGAACCCAGCCGCAAACTGGCAATCGGCTTCACCAACTACGCCGCCAAAGTCAAAGGTCTCCTCGGCGATACCTTTGGATTGAAAAGCGGCAGTGGCGTTTCCGAGGACTATTATTTCGGCGGCTCCTACCTCGCGGGCCAGATTATTCCGCCACTTGAGATTATGGAAAAGCGCGATCATGCGGGTCCTGAGTTGCGATTCCTGCTGCACGACGACAACTACTTCGCCAGCATGCGTGACATGTGGTCGGATTTTCGCAGCAAGCTTTCGGCGCGGAAGAATTTTAATCTATTGGCCCTGCCGGAATTGCGCGCGGAGGTTTTTGCCAATGCGCAGCGCAGCGAAAGCCAGTATGACGTGATAGCCGTCAACATGCCTTGGCTGGGTGAAAGCGTAGTCAACAACGTTGCCCAACCCCTCACGGAATATCTCAAAAGCAGCAGCATCAACCCGCTGGATTTTCATCCTAACATTTGGTCCACCGGAAATTGGAACAACACGCAATATGGCGTGCCAATCTATTGCACCATTGAAGCGCTGTCATTGCGGAAAGACTTGTTTGAGGAACGCGGCCTCTCAGCCCCCACCAGTTTTGAAAAAGTGCTGCAAGCCGCAAAGGCAATGCACAATCCGAAGAAGGGAATGCAAGGTGTAGTGTGGAATGCAGCGCGTGGTATGCCCGTTGCCCATTCCTTCATGTTCCTGATGGGCTGTTGCGGCAATGCGGTGATCGACATTCCAGCGCCACGTCTCCATGTCGATTACAGCAGACTGAAAGGCGAGGCCATGCGCCCGCGTATTTTGAGCGAGGCCGGACGCAACACACTGAAATACATGCGCGAGCTTCTGGTTTATTCGCCGCCAGATATTTTGTCCATCGATTGGAACCGCGCGCTCGATTATTTCATGAGCGGCCACGCCGCCATGATCTATTGCTGGACCATGCGCGCCGCGCGTTTCGAATATGACATTCATTCGATGGTCAAACGCAAAGTCGCTTATCACCCTCACCCCGCAGGCCCCGGCGGCACCAGCGTCTCCCCTATCGGTGGGTTTCTGTTGATGGTGCCAGCAAACATCCCCCCCGCCCGCGCCCACCTCGCCTTCGAAGCCATCTCCTGGATGGCCTCCCCCGCCGCCATGAAAGAACACGTCAAAAACGGCGTGCCCGTAGCCCCTCGTTTCAGCGTGAGTGCAGACCCAGAGGCCGCAGCGTCAACGCCGATTGTGAGTTTCGTCGATCGTCTGGCCAAGCAAAACAAAATCCAACACTGGCAAAGACCGCCAGTGCCGGAATATCACGTAATTGAAGAGATTTTGGGTGAAGAGATTTTTGCCGCGCTGAATGGCGAGTGTTCGGATGAAGAGGCGCTGACACGCAGCCAAAACCGGATCGACACGGCGATGCGAGCGGCGGGGTATTACTGAGTCATTGTCACGGCACCGAGTATCCCGCTGCACGGAACAGCCGATACCATTCTTCGCGCGACAGGGTGACTCCTGCACCAGCAACACACTCTCGCAACCGTTCAGGCCGGGTTGTACCCAGCACGACCTGCATTTTGGCGGGGTGGCGGGTGATCCAGGCAACGGCAACACCCGTGGGCGTAATGCCATGGGCCTTCGCAATCTCGTCGAGGGCAACATTGAGTTCAGGATAGGCTTCACGATCACCGATGAAGGGACCATTGAAAAATTTCTTCTGGAACGGCGACCAGGCTTGAAGGGTCATGCCCTCCTTGCGACTAAAGTCCAGAAGGCCGAGAGTGCGATCGATTGACTGCTCGAGCCCATCCATGTTGATGGCCACGCCTTGGGCAATCAACGGAGCATGGGTGATCGAGAGCTGCACCTGATTGACGATGAGCGGTTGACGCACGCAGGTCTTGAGCAGCTCGATTTGGCCGGGCGTTTGGTTCGACACACCAAAATTACGTACCTTCCCCGCCGCCTGAAGCTTGTCAAAAGCTGATGCAACTTCCTCCGGCTCCACCAAAGCGTCGGGACGATGCAAGAGTAGGATATCGAGATAGTCGGTTTTGAGTGCCTTCAGTGAACCATCGACGGCATTCAGCAAATGGGCTTCAGAAAAGTCAAAGAACCCCTGACGAATACCTGCCTTGGACTGGATGACGATCTTCTCGCGATCTGACTTCGAAAGCTGCATTGCGTCGGCAAAGCGCTTCTCGCAGTGGTGCAGAGGCTTGCCATAGACGTCAGCATGATCAATCATGTTGATGCCAGCGGCAAGTGCTTCCTCCACCAACTTTCGAATCTCCGCATCCGGCATCTCACCAATGCGCATCAGTCCGAGGATCACAGAGGAAACACTGAGATTGCTTTTCGTCAGAGGGAGAGTTTTCATAATAAATCCTTTTGTAAGGTGATCTTGTAGGATGACTTGCCCGCAGCAGGCCATCATAGAAAATTTAGTGTTACGCCGCCGCCTGCCGTCTCACCGAAGAATACACCAATGCCGCAACCACAATCAGCGCACCTTGAAACAGGTATTGATACATCTGCGTGAGACCCAAGAACGTCACCGCATTCAGCACCTCGGTCAATAACACAGCGCCCAACACAGTGCCAATAAACGTGCCACGTCCACCTTTCAAACTCGTACCACCCAATACCACGGCGGTGATGCTTGAGAGGGTGTAGCTCAACCCTTGTCTTGCGTCGCCCACGCCGATTTGCGCCATGAAGATTACTGCACCCAAGGCTGTGAGCAGTGCGCAAAGGATGTAGCCCATGACGAAGGTGCGGTCGACGGGGATGCCCAAACGCCTTGCGGATTCTTCGTCTGATCCGACAGCGCGTAATCGCCAGCCAGCGCGGCGTTTGTGTAAGTGTCTGACCGAAAAAGAAGTTGGGTGATATCAATCATTTGTGATTCAATCGGTGTTGCGAAGCATCGATGGAGTTTCACATGTGGACAGCTACCACCCGCAAGCAGTTTGCCAGAGGTGATCTGCTTTTGCCAAGCGA
>JANOXA010000077.1:0-18886 GCA_031418195.1 Hyphomicrobiales bacterium
CATCGCCCTTGGCCGCAAGAACTATCTCTTTGCCGGATCAGACACAGGTGGCACCAGAGCCGCCGCCATCTATTCCCTGATCGAGACCTGCAAACTGAACGCCATCGACCCAGAGGCTTACTTCCGCGACATTCTCACCCGTATCGCCGACCACAAGATCAATCGCATCACCGAACTGTTGCCGTGGGTCTGGAAAACCAATCAGGCCGCGTAGCTCACCGGACGCTTACGCAGCAGGCGCCTTTGCAGTAGAGATTGAAGTTGTGCCCGTCGAAGTCGCCACTGAAATCAGCAAGCGCATGAACCTTCTCTTGTGGTCCATGGGATCGGGACCAGGTTGCGACGCGCTGTATCTTTTTGCAGAAGATATTCTCGGCTCCAACCGCAGTCTCATGCCACGGCACGCAAAAGTCTATCGCAATTTTGCAGTTGAATTTGACAAGCTGCAGAAAGAACGCATCAAAGCCTTTTCGGAATATATCACTGACGTCAAGTCAGGCGCTTACCCAGAAGAAGCCCACGTAGTCCGAATGCCGCCAGCCGAGCTGCTGGCGTTTGGTGCGGGCCTCAAGCAATAAGACTCATAGACCCCTGTCTCACCCCTTCACCCCCGCCCGCGAAAACTGCCTTGCACGATGCGGTCGATGACCATGGCGCAGAGGAGGATGGCGAGGCCGGCGAGGAGGCCTTGGCCTTTGGCGGCGTATTGCAGGGATTGCAGCACCACCGAGCCCAGTCCCTGCGCACCGATCAGGCTGGCGATGACGACCATCGACAGGCACATCAGAATGGTCTGGTTGATGCCAGCGAGGATCGACGGACGGGCCAGCGGCAATTCAACCCCGCGCAGCACTTGCCATTCCGTCGCCCCAAAAGCCCGCGCCGCTTCTTTGACATCCTCGGGAACACCATTGAGGCCGAGGGTGGTCAGCCGGATCACCGGCGGCATGCCGAAGATCAGCGTGGCGATGATGCCCGGCGGCTTTCCCGTTCCAAAGAAAGCGATGACCGGGATCAGATAGACAAAGGCCGGCATGGTCTGCATGAAATCCAGCACCGGTTGGGCTGCGGCAAAGGCTGTTTTGGAGCGCGCAAACCAGATGCCCAGCGGAATGCCAAAGACGATGCACAGGATTGACGCTGCACCCAGAAGAGCAACCGTTAACATCGACAGCTCCCAGAAGCCGAAGAAACCAAGATAGGCCAGCGCTGCCGCAGTGAAAATTGCCACGCGTGAGCCCGCCAACTGCCAGGCCAGCGTACAGATCACCAGCATCACCACGGGCCAGGGTGTGCCAACCAGCACCACCTCAAAGGCTTCGACCAAAATCCGGATGGCATTGCGAATGCCGTCGAACACCCCGCGCCCGGCGTCGTAACTGGCCACGAACCCGGCATCAAGCCAGCCTTCGACGGCTGAGAACAGCGCCTTGTCTGCCGGAAAGGTGCTCAGCCAAGCAGGGGGCGCTGCAGCAATAAGGGCGTAAAGCGTGACGCCATAGATGGCGGTTGTGAGGGCCACGGTCGTCAACAGGCGTGCGGCTGGCGCGCCATGGGGCAGACTCTGGTTGCCACGCCAGGCACAAAAGCGGCGCTCATAGAGGCCGTTGGCGAAGAACCCGGTTGCCAGCCGCATCAGCAGCAAAAGCATGATCCCGCCGATGACCCGCATGCCCGCACCATTGGCGCTGCTTGCCTCCTTCGCTTCTGCCACATCGACGGCCTTTTGCAGATTATCGGCAAGCTTCGTGGCCGTTGCAGCGGCAGCGGTATTGCCTGTCGCCAAGGCCTTGGCTGCGTCGTCACGGCGGCTGGCAATCGTCGCTTGCAATTGCGTGATACGGGCGAGTCCGGCACCATCGGTGTTGCCCCACAGACCCGAGGTGATTTGCGACAGGGCGCCAAGATCCAGAAAGCACAGCAACAGGAACAAAAACGAAAGCCCGCGCATGCCCGCCCACAGCGGACCAAACAGGGCGGCGGCTGGGTTAAAGGTCAAGGCGTGTCCGGCACGGGCCTGAATGAGGCCAAAGGTTTTTGCATAGTAGGGCGCATGAGGGCCGGCAAAGTGCTTGATCAAATCAGTCTCGGTCATCAACGCCCCTCGCGGATTGCCAGCAGCAGCCGGTCTTTGGTGACAGCACCCACAAGCGTTCCGCCATCGTCGATGACCACGGGCACAGCGCTGCCCGCCACCAGCCCGATCAGCTCGTCAAGGTTCGTCGCCGCGAGACCGCGCGGGGCCGATGCGATATCGAAAGGCCGCACAGCCTGAACCTTGGCCAGCGGCTCCATGATGCTGCGGGCCGTGATCAGTCCGAGCTTCGGGATGTTCTGTACGAAGGCCCGCACATAGTCATCCGCCGGGCGGGTCACGATCTCTTCTGGCGTTCCAGTTTGCACGATGCGCCCGTCCTTCATGATGGCGATGCGGCTGCCGACACGGATCGCCTCGTCCAGATCATGGGTGATGAACAGCGTGGTTTTGCCCAGCGTCTGCGACAGCGCGATGAACTGGTCTTGCAACTGCCGGCGGATCAGTGGGTCAAGCGCTGAGAATGGTTCGTCCATCAGCAGGATCGCCGGATCAGCGGCAAGGGCCCGGGCCAGCCCGACTCGTTGCTGCATTCCCCCTGACAATTCCTTTGGCAGTCGGTCGCCGTAGCCTTGCAGGCCCACCATCGCCAGTTTCTCGGCAGCGACACGCCAGCGCGTGGCTTTCGGCGCTCCGCGCAGTTCCAGCGGATACGCGACATTGTCTTCAACCGTCCGGTGCGGCATCAGCGCCATGTGCTGAAACACCATGCCGATCCGCTCGGCCCTGAGTTGACGCAAAGCTTTCGGTGATAGCGCCCGTACATCTTGCCCGAGAACGCGGATGTCTCCTGCCGTTGGTTCGATCAGCCGGTTCACATGGCGCAACAGCGTGGATTTGCCGCTGCCCGACAGGCCCATGATGCAGAAGATTTCGCCCTTCATCACCGAGATTGACGCATCGGCAATACCCACGACGCATCTGTGCCGCTGCAGAACTTCAGCCTTGGAAGCCCCGGCCTTGGCATCGGCCAGCGCCAGCTTTTCAGCGGCCCCGAATATCTTCCAGACGCCAGTCATCTCGATGACAAGCTTAGTCATGACACCCTTTCAGGACATTTTCAAAGCAACGGGCATGGCAGCACATTGCCATGCCCGTTGTTGAATGTGCCTTGTTCCGTTACTAAAGCCAAGCGGTGACACGGGCGGGATTTGCTGCAATCCATTCATTGGCAACCAATGCTGCATCCTTGCCGTCCACGACCACCGAGAAGGCAAATGCGCCAAGATCTGCCGACGACAGATCCATGTTGCGCAGCATCGAGGCGACCTGTGGCTTTGAAGCGTTCAAGTCAGCGGAGAAAGCGGGCTGGATGAAGGCGGGCGCCCAAGCCATGGCAACGCTCGACTTGGTCTTCCAGTCTGGGTCCGCATCAGCCGTGACGATCTTCCATTTGGCCGCGTCATAGGCAGGCTCGGTCAGGATTGTCATTTCAGGATGCACGGTGAACAGGTGGTGCGGGGTATAGCAAAACCCGACCCATGGTTTACCGGCCTTGATTGCCGTGTCGAGTTGCGCATAGGCTACACCTTCGTCGAGTTCTACCAGATCAACAACCTGATCGTAGCCATAGCCCAGACCTCTTGCGTGTTCGACTGCCGTCGATCCCCAGCCTGTTGCGCCGATAAACACTTCACCTTTGCCATTGCCATCGCTGTCCAAAAGCGCGGTTTTGGTTGGGTCCGCCAGATCGCTGATATCCTTGAAGCCCGCGTCTGCCGCAACCTTGTTGGCGCACATGCCCTGAACGGCTGGGGCACCATTGGAGTTCAATTCCACTTTGCCCTTGTACTTGTCGACCAGCCCTTGCTGGTTGGGCAGCCAGACTTCAGGATGAATTTGCATTGATCCCTTGTCCAAGGCTTCAAAGATGACGGGGTTGGTGCCGGTCTGCAATTCGACCGTCAATCCCAAGTTCTTTTCGACGACGGCCTTGATGACGTTTGCCGTGACAGTCACCGACGGCCAGTTCGGCACACCGACGACCAGGTCTGCGGCAAGCGCCGGGCTGGTCAAAGCAAGGGTTGTCACAACAGCAGCTAAAAATTTCGTTTTCATTCTTGTTCCTCCGTTTGGTTGGTATTTTTTTGAGTGGATTTGATTTGCGACTTAAGTTGAGCTTCCGCCCTATTGAGGCAATTGGTCGTCGAGCGACCTAGGTTCCATGGCTGAATTTTTCCACCTCCTCCTGCAGAATTGGCGCGGCCAACGACATGGAGTGAATGCCCATGATCGTGGTGAGTTGGATTACTTCAAGTATTTCTTCCTTGGTTGCGCCCGCGCGCAATGCGTTCTGGATATGGCGGCGCACACCTGGTCCATGCAGATGTGTCGTCGCGGCATTGATGGCGATGAAGATCATCTCCTTGTATTTTTGTTCGAGTGGTCCTTTGCGCTGCGGCACAGCACGAAACGCCAGAAATGCCTCGAGGTAATCAGGGTCAAGCTCTTTGAACAGGTCCCATGCCGGGTTCCAGTCGCCGGTGGCCTTCTGGGCCTCCATGTGGGGATAGGTTTTTGCCTCGGTCATTGTGGGATCATCCTCCTCGGTGCTTGAAGCTGTCGCGGCGGAAAGAGTAGAGCGCTGCGGGATCAACGGCGACGTCAATCACGGCGGGCCTACCGCAGCCAAGAGCCGCTTCAATCGCTTCAGCCACGCCCGCCAACGTATCAGCCCGGAATCCCGCCGCACCATAAAGCTCAGCCAACTTGTCAAACGGCGGGCTGCTGACATCAGCACCGATATAGCGACCGCCAAAGAAATCGCGCTGATAGGCCTTTTCGGCACCCCAGCATTTATTGTTCATCACGATGGTCACGGTGTTGATTCCATGGTCCACGGCGGTGCTCAGTTCCGACACCGTCATGCCAAAGCCACCATCCCCCATCAGGCTGATCACTGGGCGTTCTGGTTGGGCCAGTTTGACGCCCAAGCCACAGGCAAAGGAAAACCCGACCAATCCGAAATCCAGCGGGGTGAACAGGCTTTTCGCCTGCCAATAATTCAATGCGTCAGTTGCCTGCAAACACAGTGTGCCCGCATCCATGGTGATGGCCGCATCATGGGGCAGCACATCGCGCAAGGTCTTGAACAGACCCGAGGGCTGGATCGGCAACACATCGACCAGCGCGTCGGCATCGCGCTTGGCGAGATAGGCTTTGCGCTCGGCCTTGAAGGCGGCGGTCCATTGGTCCGCCAGCTTGCGGTTTTTCAAAACCTTCAGTGCTGCGACCAGTTGCAATGCAGCGGTTGGCGCATCGGCCCAGATGCCGATCTCGACCGGGAAATGCCGGCCGATGGCAGTGGGGTCCAGCTCGATCTGGATGATCTTGGCATCCCGGTTGATGTTGTCATAGGTGTAGAACGTGGCATTGAAGCCAATCCGTGTGCCTAACCCCAAGATCACATCCGCCTCGCGCACCAAGCGGGACGCCACAATGTTGCCGCGCGGCCCCATTTGGCCCGCGTTGAGCGGATGCTCAAAGGGGACGGCATCGCCATGGCCGGGTGATGTGACGATGGGGCAGTTGAGCGTCTGGGCCAAGGCCAACGCTTGCACATGGCCTTCGCTGTTCTTGATGCCGCCGCCTGCGATGATGACCGGACACGAGGCTCCCGCCAGAAGTGCCGCAGCCTGATCTATGGCAGATTGCGCACCTGCCGGGACCGATTGCAAGCGGTAGGACTGCGGGGCCTGAAATGCGGGATAATCGGCGGAAGCCGACAGCACATCACGCGGCAGGTTTAGCTGCACCGGACCCCGGCGCGGTGTCAGTGCCACGCGGAATGCCTCACGGAACATCTCGGGCACACGGTCAGCACTGGTGGCGGTCCAGGTCTTTTTCGTTACGGGTTTGAACAGCGCCTGCTGGTCGACCTCTTGGAAAGCATCGCGGTAGAGATGCGCCGACGAAATCGAACCCGCAATCGAAACCACAGGTGAAAACGCCGCTGCGGCCTGCGCCAACCCGGTTACCAGATTGGTGGCTCCCGGCCCGTTTTGTCCTGCCAGGATCACCCCGGCTTGGCCTGAGGCGCGGGCATAACCGTCAGCCATATGAGTGCCGGTACGTTCGTCATGCACACCTATGAAGTTTATGTCCTTTGCATCATAGAGCGCGTCGAACATCTCCATCGTGGCTGAGCCGATCAGGCCAAACACATGCTTGACCTCTTCGGTCTGCAACGCCGCAACGGCTGCTTGTCCACCGGTCATTGTTTTCATGCTGCGGCCCCGACTTCAAGTGATTGCGTTGTAACGCCCGCCAAAAACTGCAGGATGGGTTGGATGAAAAGATCGGGCCGTTCGATCAGCCCAAGGTGCTGCAGGCCCGGTACGATCTCAGTTTGCGCGCCTGCGATTTCCGAGGCGATGGCATGGGCCATGGCGGGGGTGCTGCCGCTGTCATGTTCGCAAGTCATCACCAGTGTTGGTGCGGTGATGGGCGGCACCGGCCGGATCAGTTCGACCACGCCACCCGCCAGAACCTGGCGGTGCTGGGTGTAATTTTCAGGATCATTGGCCAGAACCAAAGCCCGGATCTTTGCCACCACATCTGCTGAGTTTTTCTGGAACGCTGGCGTGAACCAGCGCTCCAACGTGCTGTCGATGGTGGCACCGGGTCCGCCAGCGCTCGTCTGGGCGGCGCGTTCCTCGACCAGACACTGCGCCTCGGGCTCCCGCTCATGCGGTGAGTTCAGGATGACAAGGGCCATGACGCGTGATGGGTGGTCAATCGCAAAGCGGCGGTTAATCAGGCCGCCCAATGAAAATCCGACGATAGCGGCGCGGGCAATCGTCAGTTCGTCCAGCAGGGCCACGAGTTGATTTGACAGGACCATCAAGCAGGGCTTTTCTTGGGGCAACGCACTTTCGCCATGGCCTGACAGGTCATAGGTCAGAACCCGGTAGTCCTGTTGAAAGGCAGGCACAAACCCATCCCAGGTCGCCCGCGTCAGACCAAGCCCGTGCACCAAAACCAGAACTGGCGCACCGGGTGGACCGCTCAGTTCATAGCTTGTTCCGGAGTTGCTGCGGGACACTTTTGTTACATCCCCGCCGGATTATCAACGGCGCGGCCCATGTCACGCAGGTCCTGATAGCGGTCACCGATACGATGTAACGGATGCCCACCAATTGATGCACCCAGCGCCACGATGATCTCGTCATCGGCGGGGGCATCTGGCACGGTCAGATGGATTGTCTGGTAATGCGAGCGCCGCCCGCCATCATCCTTGTCCATCAGTGGAATCATCAGCGAACAGCCAGCGGCACCGCGGGTGTTGGTAAACACCAGATAGCTCTTGGCTTGAACCGCATAACGGAACTGGTTGCCGAACCACAGGGTGTGGGTCAGCGCTTGGGCATGTTCAATTTCGCCGCCCATGCCAACGACAGAGGCTTTGCCATAGCCCTCCAATTTATCGCCGGTCACCCCCAGAATCATGTCGGTCAGCAGTTTGCCAATTTCGGGACCGACATCACGAATCTCAGGTGTGAGGTTTTCCACCCAACCCCGCCCAAACCACGGGTTGCGAATGATCGCAAGGGCTGCGACCAACTTGGTGGGTGTTGGCACCGATTTGCCACCTTCAATGCGGGTGGTCTGGATTTGCAACAGGGTGCGGCGGATTTCAGCGGACATCTATTTTTCTTTCACGCGAAGGCAGGGATAACTTCTTTGCAGAACAGTTCCATGGAGCGTTTCTGCTCGGCATGGCCAAGGCCAAGACTGGCGTAGTAAATGAATTCGTCAACGCCCAATGCCTGGTAAAGCTTGAGTTTGGCGATTACTTCATCGGGGGTGCCAAACATCAGGTTTTTTGTCAACATTTCCGGTTCGTATTCGGCGCGGTTGCCGAGTTCTTCCAGCGGCGTGCTTTTGGGAAATCCATTTACGACATCGCCGAGGTTCTTGAACAGGTTCTCAAATTGCGACAGGACCCGCTGTACGGCTTTGACTGGCACCATCCAGTCTTCCTTGCGATCATAAACAACCGTGTGGCGCATCATCGCCATGATCGGGCGGGCAAAGCCGGGGTTTGCCTGCATGGCTGCGTCGAGGCGTCCCTTATAGAGTTCAGCCTCACTCATGTCGCGGGTCAACGGCCACGACATGATGTTGCAGCCGTTCTTCACAGCATAATCATAACTGATCGGTGCCCGCGCCGCGATCCAGACCGGTACTTCGGTCTGCACTGGTTTGGGACAAGAAGTTGCGGTTGGGAAAGACCAGTTCTCGCCCTCATGGGCGTAATCGCCTTTCCACAGGGCCCGCACCACGGGCAACATTTCTTGCATGTAACGCCAGGCATCCGGCTGTTTCAACCCCGGGCGCATCCGGTCAAACTCGCGCTGATAGGCACCAGAGCCGATGCCAAACTCCAGCCGTCCGCCGGAAATCAGATCAAAGAAAGCGGCCTCACCTGCCAATTTGATTGGATGCCAATAGGGGGCCACAGCCACCGCAGGCCCCAGACGGATGCGGTCAGTATGGGCCGCCCACCAGGCTAGAATCGAAAATGGATTGGGCGCTATCGTCATTTCAAGCGCGTGATGTTCTGCCGCCCATGCAATGTTGAAGCCGCCACGGTCGGCCATTTGCACCATTTCCAGTGTATGGCGGGCAACCTCTTTCATATCGAGGCTGTCGTCCATTCGTTCGAGGTTGATTGCGAGTTGAAATTTCATGGTCATGGTTCCTCAGCGCGCAACAAACTGGCTGCCCAGCGGTTCATCTGATGTGTTGATCCAGACCGTCTTCGGCCGGGTGTAATCGTAAACCGCCTGCATCCCGCTTTCGCGGCCGTAGCCGGAGTTCTTCATGCCGCCAAATTCAGCAATCTGCGAGACAACCCGGTAGGTGTTGACCCAGACAATGCCTGCCTTGACCGCCTTGACCATGCGCAATTGTCGCGCACCGTCTTTCGTGAAGATACCAGCCGCCAGCCCATGCTCCGTCTGGTTAGCCAGACGAATGGCGTCAGCCTCATCCTTGAAGCGCAGCACACTCAGCACCGGGCCAAACATTTCCGTGTCAACGATATGAAGTTCAGGATTGGGACAATCGATAATTGTGGGCTGATAGAACCGCCCGGCCACACCCTCGACGCGGGCACCACCACACAGCACGCGCCCGCCTTCAGAAACAGCTCGCGCCACTTCCCGCTCGATGCAATCCAATTGCGCTTGCGTGCAGATCGGCCCCATTTCGGTTTCCGTAGCCAATGGATCGCCAATCCTGATTTGCTTTGCTGTTGCAACCATCCGTTCCAGAAAAGCGTCGGCAATATTGTCCTGCAGCAACAGCCGCGAACCTGCCACGCAACTTTGCCCTGTCGCCCCAAAGATACCGGAAATCGCACCATTCACAGCACTGTCCAGATTGGCATCGTCAAACACGATGATCGGGGATTTGCCACCCAGTTCCAGCGAGACCTGTGCAAAATTGTTGGTGGAGTTGGTCAAAATCTGCCGTGCTGCTGAAGGCCCGCCAGTAAAGGAAATCCGCGCCACGAGTTTGTGCGAGGTCAGCACACGCCCGCAGGGGTCACCATGGCCTGAAATGATATTGACCACGCCGGGTGGTATCCCGGCTGCCTCAATCAATGCGCCAAATTCCAACAGCGGGGCAGACGCATGTTCCGACACTTTCAGAACCACAGTATTTCCCGCCGCTAGCGCCGGTCCGATCTTCACCGCAGATAAAAACAATTGCGAATTCCACGGCACCACGGCGGCAATGACGCCGAGCGGCTCACGCCTGGTGAACACAAACATATCGGGCTTGTCGATCGGCAAGGTCTCGCCGTTAATCTTGTCGGCGCAGCCAGCAAAGAAGTGAAAGAACTCAGCAATGTACTTGGCTTGCCATTGGGTTTCCTTCAGCAGCTTGCCAGTGTCGATACTTTCAACCCTGCCGATTTCCTCAGACTGCGCCGCCAGCAAATCGCCCAACCGCCGCAAACAATGGCCGCGCTGGGTGGCCGTCATTGCAGGCCATGGGCCGTGGTTGAAGGTCCGGTCAGCCGCCCGCACCGCTTGGTCCACGTCATCCGCCGTCGCCTCGGGGATCATGGCCCAGACTTTGCCAGTGGCGGGATTGAGGCTTTCGAACACAGCGCCATCACTGGCACCCACCCATGCGCCATCAATCAGCATCTTGTAATATTTCAGCTCAGTCATTGGGGAGCCTCTGTGATGTACGGCACGACGCTATGGTAACTGCCATCAAGATAGGTGAGTGGTGCCGCAGTGCCCTCACGCACGCTTATGACATTGCAAATGAAAATGCTGTGGCTGCCGGCGGCAACAATCTGTGCGACTGAACCCGAGAAGATGGTAGCACCATCGATCTCTGGTGCTGCACCCTCAACCTCGAAATAGTCGACGCCGGAAAACCGATCTTCAACCAGATGATCATCGCGGCCTGCAAAGCGGTTGGCAAGGTCAGGCCGGTCTTGCGGCAGAACGTTAACGCAGAGATTGCCATTGGCCGCCACGGCCTCGGCGATCCGGCTGCCTGTCCGCAAACAGACAAGGATCATCGGCGGATCGGCTGACACCGACGAAAATGCACTGACTGTGGCGCCGTGGCACCCGGCAGGACCATCGGTTGCCACCACGGCCACGGAACTGGCGACCCGGCGCATTGACCGCACAAAAGCATCACGCGCCAATGACGTGGGTACAATGTTTGGGGTGCTGGGCATGGGCCATTCTCCTGTGCTGCCGCCCGATCCTGTCAGACCCAGACATATTGTCATAATGAAATTTTTGGCATATTTAGTTCGAAAAAATCGAATTGATGGAACTGAGATGAACATCATCGGACTGCAAACTTTTGTGTCGATTGTCGAAACTGGCAGCCTCGTGCGGGCTTCAGAACAGCTGAATGTCACCCAATCCACCGTCACTGCCCGCCTCCACACGTTGGAGCAGGAATTGGGGGCCATCTTGCTGCACCGGCAGAAATCCGGCGTCACT
Source organism: Hyphomicrobiales bacterium (assembly GCA_031418195.1). GTDB lineage: Bacteria > Pseudomonadota > Alphaproteobacteria > Rhizobiales > Aestuariivirgaceae > Aestuariivirga. Next base: position 11,083 of record JANOXA010000077.1, read on the forward strand.
TTGACCGCTTCGGGCACCAAACTGTTGGGCTATGCCGAAATCATGATCGGGCTGTGGCGGCAGGCGAGGCAGGAAACTGCACAGCCGGAGGGCACCGAGTCGGTCTGCAACTTCGGCTGTGACCCTGACCTCTGGCCGGAGCTTGGCAAGCAGATGTTCGACGCGGTGAACGCTGGAAATCCCAGAATGGCCCTGTCGGTCTGGCCGGGGGATCAGGCAGAACTTTACCGCAAACTCAGTGCAGGACTTCTGGATGTGGTATTGACCTATCGGCTGGCCGCACCAAGTAACCAAACAATCTATCGCTTGCCGCCAGACGATCTCGTTCTTTACGCAACTGAGCCGGATCGGCCTGTGCGCTTTGACCCTGGCTATATTTATGTTGATCAGGGTGCCGAGTTCCTCACCAAACACGCCTTGGCCTTTTCCGATGCAGGCACCGCGCGGGTCACCTTCGGCTCGGCTATCTGGGCGCTCAATTACATGCTTGAAAAGGGTGGCACAGCCTATCTGCCCAAGCGCCTCGCTTTGCCGCATGTTCAGGCTGGCCGCCTCTTTGAAATGTTGGAGGCCCCTGCATTCACGCGCAATATCTTTCTGATCGTCAATCCGAATGCAGCATTGCGGTGGCTGTGGATGCCGGGCCTGGTCGCTAAATTTGGTGTTTGAACGGGACTATTCTTCGACGAAATAGCTCGCGTGAATAGGTTGCAGTCTGGCAATCGCATGGTCAACAGAACGCAAATGCGTTTTCATTGCGGCAGCTGCACTGTTAGGATTTTTACTGGCGAGAGCTTGGACAATGACTTTGTGTTCGGCGATAATTTCCAGTGTGTGCGCGGGTACGCGATTGGCCAGATGCCCAATGCGATCCCAAATGGTCTTAACGCTTTGCACGGTCGTCCATACGCCTTCGAGCTTTGCTGCCCGTGCAACCAACTGGTGGGACGCTTCATTGTCGAGAAATAAGCTCGTGCTATAACCAGACTTCGCATGTTGCTTTTGCTGGTCAAGATTAAGCCGCGCTTCTTTAGAGTGTTGCTCCGTCCAGTGGCGCGCGGCTTCTTCTGCAAGTGCGACCTCCAGGGCAGTCCGGGCAAACTGAGCTTCGCGCAACTGTTTCAATTTAATGGGCGCTACGAACGTGCCACGCTGCGGAAAAATCTCGATCAGCCCGTCTTCTGCAAGGCGGGTAACGGCAACTCTTACGGGCGAGCGTGACACCCCAAAAATTCCGCAAATCCGGTTCTCGCTGATGGCTTCGTTGGGGGCGATCCGGCAGGTGATGATCTCATGGCGCAGTAGACGGTAAACCTGTTCGGCGGCCGGCAAATGGCGGTCGAGTGCAAAGGTTTCTTGAGCGGCGGCTGCAGGAATCAGTCTGGCATAAATGTTCGTCAAATTCATGAGGTCCTGTACTCAATCAATTTTCTTACTTCAACTCTTGTCACCTCTTAACTAATATACTAGAATACTGGATCTGGCACAACATAACACTGTTGGAGCCGTTCAACTGGGAGAAACAAATGAAGAAAACCATGATTCATCTCGCACTGTCCGTCGCCACACTGGCACTGACAGCTGGGCTGGCATTCGCAGGCTCCGACACCAAAGTCGCACTCGTACCAGGCGGCCCACACCCTTACTTCGCCGCTTGGGAGCAAGCTGGTGCTGACGCCGTAAAAGATTTTGGTATTGGCGCAGGCGATTATCGAGTTCCACAAAAATGGGAACTGTCGCAGCAAAGCCAATTGCTCGAAAGCCTGTTGACGCAAGGCTATAACTCATTCCTGATTTTCCCGGGTGATGCCGTAGGGACCAGCCCTGTGGTACAAGAACTTGTCGATAACGGTGGGCAAGCACTGGCTCTGGCAGGTTGTTTGAAGGACCCGACCCCAGCACTCTTTTGCATGGGCACTGACACTGGTAATTCCGCTTATTTAGGCACCAAGGAATTGATCAAAGCCATGGGTGGAAAAGGCAAGATTGCCCACTTCACCGGCTTCTTGGTTGACCCGAATACCCAGCTTCGCATTGACGCTGTTCAAAAGGCTGCCGATGAGACCAATGGTGCTGTGACTGTTATGCAAGTCATTGCCGACATCGACGCACCGCAGCCAGCTGAAGAAAAAATCAATGCGTTTCTCGCAGCTAATGCGGCAGGCGTGGATGGGATCGTCACTACGGCTTGGGTGCCTGCGGTGACAGCAGCCAACTCACTGCGCAAGATTGGTGACAAACGCATCAAGATGGTTGGAATTGACCACGACGAAGTTGTGATCAAGGCCATCAAGGACGGTTTTGTGAGTGGCACGATGCTACAAAACCCCTACGGCCAAGGCTATATCGGTTCCTATGTGCTGGACAAATTGCGCTCGGGCTGCACGATCAAAGCCGATGCGCCATGGAAGTCAAATGCGCTTACTGCCAAGTTCGTTGACTCAGGCACGGTGTATGTGGATGCAACACAGGCTGATACTTATGTTGACGCCATGCGCGGCATTTCGAAAGTACTCTTGGCCAGTATGGACAAGGATTTCCTGGCCTGCAAATAAACGCGCTCTGGCAATGAACCCTCATCAATCCGGTTGTTGCACTCCCGTCGCAACCGGATTGCTGTTGGCCCATCGTTGCGGACCACTGTCATGACCCCATCCGATGTAACCAACACCAGCGACGCGATGCCGATTGCTGCAGGTCGCCAGTCACTTGTGCAACGTCTAGCTTATAGCAGCGAGTTCGGTTTGGTGTTGCTGATTGCACTTGCTGTCGCCCTGTTTGCCAGCACACTGCCCGGTTTCACATCGCCCTTCAGCCTGTTCACCATTGGTCGTCAAATCGGCATTGACACCATGATTGGCCTCGCCATGATGGCCGTTATTGTGACGGGTGGACTTGATTTGTCGGTAGGAGCCATTGGGGTGTGTTCGGCCATGGCTTTCGGTTGGCTGATGGAACGGGCAGGAGTTCCGCTCTACATGGGCATACCCTTGGCAGTGATGTTCGGTGCTGGACTTGGCTTCGTCAATGGCGCTGTTGTGGTACGATCTGGTGTGCACAGCTTCATTATCACCCTTGCCAGCATGAGTATCTTCTTTGGCATCATGATTTTTCTCAGTCAGGCACAGGCTTTTCGCACCTTGCCCCCTGAGGTTCTGGGCTTCGGCAAGATGCGTTTTGGTGGTCTGGTGTCGGCACTTCTTGTGTTTTCCCTTATCGTATGCGCGGTATTGTCGGCGCTCTATCGATTTACAAGTCTTGGCCGTCAGATGTTGGCCGCAGGGGCCAACCCGCGTGCAGCTGAAATCTCCGGCGTGCGGACGGGGCGCATATTCATTGCCTGTCACATGCTGACGGGCGCATTGGCAGCCACCGCAGGCTTGATGATCACGGCCCGCACCGGTGCAGCAGTCCCCTCCATGGCAGGGCACCTTGGGCAAGATTGGTTGTTGCCCGCGTTCCTCGCACCCGTGCTTGGCGGCACTCTTCTGTCAGGTGGGCGCGTGGCAGTCTTTGGTACATTCTTGGGTGCTGCCCTCGTCAACATTATCACCAGCGGACTGCTGCTAATGCGCGTCGGTGAATTCTGGATCCAGGCCTTTCTTGGACTCATGCTGTTGGCAGCCGTCTTAACCGACCGGGCACGACACAAATTGCTGCAAAGGCGGGGCATGATCTGATGGCCAACAATGTGCTCACCCGCGCCTTCGACAACGACTGGATTGGGCCAGCATTGGTCAGTGTTCTCGCAATTGCAGTCATTTCATTTTTTCAACCGAGCTTTCTGACACCGTTCAATATTTTCGTGCTGCTTTCAGCAGTCGCCGTCAACATGCTGGTGGCGCTTGGTCAACTGGTCATAATCGGCGTCGGGCAGATGAACCTGGCACTCGGTTCCATCGGTGGGTTGGTGGCCATCAGCTTTGGCGCGATGATGGAATTGTGGGGTTTTCCTCCGGCTGCCGCAATCGTCTGTGGACTGATGATTGGGGCTGCGGCGGGCATGGCAAGCGGCTTTGTCATTGCCCGCACAGGCATATCAGCCTTCATCATTACATTGGCCGGCCTGCAAATATTCAAAGGCATCAACCTCGGCATTACCGAGGCACAACCGTTTTATGGCATTCCGCAGGGCGTCAAGGATTTTGGCAACCTCTCACTCATCGGCCCCATTCCGTGGTTGGTTGTGCCTACACTTATTGCATCGATTGCCGTTTGGTATCTGTTTGCCCGCCTGCGCATTGGACGTTATATTTTGGCCATTGGTGGCAATCGCAACGCGGCTGAGCTTTCCGGCATCAACGTCAACGCTACGGTGATCTGGGCGCATGCCATTTCGGGTTTGCTTGCAGCAGCTGCGGGCATCATGCTGGTGGCGCGTTTACAATTGGGCCATCCCACCATCGGTGACGACTGGCTGATCTCGTCTTTTGCGGCACCAGTCATTGGAGGAGCCATCTTGGCGGGCGGCCATGTCAGCGTGCCTGGCACATTCTTTGGTGTCGTCATCATTGCCATTATCACGCAAGCATTGGTGGTTTTCGCCATTGATCCTTTCGTGGTGCAAATTGTTCTCGGTGGCCTGATCTTGTGGGCCGTTGGAATCAACCGCTTGCGGGAAGTGCGTGTGTCCAAATTGCTCGGGCAAAAGGCCTGATCATGATAGAGGCCTTGCTCGTCTCACACGTTTCAAAATCTTTTCCGGGCGTACGCGCCCTGGACGATGTTTCGCTAACACTCTCGGCGGGATCAATTCATGCCCTACTGGGAGAAAACGGGGCCGGCAAATCCACGCTGATCAAAATCATCACGGGCATACACAAGCCTGACACGGGGGAAGTAATTGTAAATGGCAAGGTTGTGCATTTGGCAAATCCGCGTCAGGCCGGAGCTGCTGGAATTGGCGTTGTGCACCAGGAGCGCAATCTCATACCTCGGTTTTCAATTGCTGAAAACATCATGCTGGAGCGATTGGGTCGGCATGATCTATCTGCAATCAACTACGATCAAATCCATGCCGAGGCCACCAAATGGCTGAAGCTGTTAGACCTCGATATCGACTGCCGCATGCCCGTGTCGCGCCTCAGTGTGGCGCAGATGCAGTTGGTTGAAATCGGCAAGGCGCTGTCTTTGCAATCGCGAGTGCTGTTGCTTGATGAGCCTACTGCGTCACTGACACAGAACGAGTCAAAGGTGCTGTTCCGGGTGCTGCGTAAGCTTGCTGATGACGGCGTGGCATTGTGCTTTGTCAGCCACAAACTTGAAGAGGTTTTCGAAATTTGTGACACGGTGACTGTGCTGCGGGATGGTCGCAATGCTTGCGAAAGTCGGTCACTGAAAGGGCTGGTTCGCGCCGATGTGGTGAAGATGATGATTGGCCGGGCGGAACGCATTTCCCAGCGGGCACCACGACCCAAGCCTGATGCAGCAGCTTATCTAGAATTGAAGGGCTATGCTTCAGCGGCAGGTCACAAAAACATTTCATTGGCTGTGCGACCTGGTGAAATTCTCGGTCTCTATGGCTTGGTTGGTGCTGGCCGCAGTGAGCTTGCCAAAGGCATATTGGGAATGACGCGGCGCACCTCAGGTGAAGTTCTGGTCGCGGGACGACCCACGGACATTGGCTCAGCCGCTGATGCTTTGCATCAGCATGGTGTTGGCTATGTGAGTGAGGACCGAAAGCAAGAAGGACTCATCTTGCTGCATTCGGTCCTTGGCAATGTTGGCATTACAGTTTGGCGCAAGATCGCTGCAAGCTTTGGATTTCTGCGTGACTATACGGTGATTGATCATACTTCCCCGGTCTTACGCAAACTCGAAGTGAAAACCCCTTCCATCCATCAGGTTATCGGAAATCTTTCAGGTGGAAACCAACAGAAAGTCTCGGTGGCAAAATGGATCGCAGCTGGCGTGAAGTTGCTCATCATTGATGAACCATCGGTTGGTATCGACATCAAAACCAAAGCCTATTTGCATGACCTCATTCACGAACTCGCTGAGAATGGCACTGCCGTGTTGCTCATCACGTCGGACATGCCAGAAATGGTAGATGTGGCTGATCGGATTGTGGTCATGGCGGGCTTTGAGGTTAGAGGTGAAGTCGAAAATGACCGCAATTACGAACGCGTTTCGCGTGCCATCATGGGTTACATCCATGAGCGTAAAGCGGCTTGATACGAGGGGCAGGAAACATGGCAAAAATCACGCGCGTCGAAGCTTTGATGGTGAATCTGGTGCCAAAGGTCAAACGCACCGACGCCATTCAATCCTTCGTCAGCCAGGAAACGCCGATCATCCGCATCTATGATGCCGATAGCGCTGTTGGCACGGGCTATTCCTACACCATTGGAACCGGTGGCCCGTCGATCATGAAACTGATTGAGCTCACCTTGGCCCCCGCACTGATTGGTCGCGAAGCCGCCGGGATCGAACGGATTTGGCGAGACCTTTTGTTCCTTACCCACGCCACATCCGTTGGAGCGATCACGTCGCTTGCACTCGCTGCGATTGACACCGCACTCTGGGATCTCAAATGCCGCAAAGCCAATGAGCCCTTATATCGCATGGCAGGTGGAGCGCAGGCACGCATTCCGCTTTACACAACTGAAGGCGGCTGGTTGCATATTGAGACTGCAGCCATTGTTGATGACGCAATAAAGGCCAAGGCACTTGGCTTTGGCGGATCAAAAGTAAAAATCGGGCGGCCCAATGTGTCGGAAGACGTGGCCCGGATTGAAGCCGTGCGAATAGCTGTCGGCCCAGCATTTGAAATCATGACCGATGCCAACCAACGTTTCACTGTGGACGAGGCCATCCGCCGCGCACGGTGCCTCACGCCGCTTGACATTGCCTGGATCGAAGAGCCGCTGACTGCTGATGACCTCATGGGTCATGTCAGGCTGTCCCAAAGCACCACATTGCCGGTGGCTGTGGGTGAAAGTATCTACAGTCCACTGCATTTTCGCGAATACCTGCAACAGGGTGCCTGCTCAATCGTTCAGGTCGACGTGGCGCGGATTGGTGGCATTACACCTTGGCTAAAAGTGGCCCATCTTGCTGAATGCTTCAACGTGCCAGTGTGTCCGCATTTCCTTATGGAACTGCATGTGTCGCTGTGTGCGGCGGTTCCCAACGCGCGCTGGGTCGAATACATCCCACAACTTGATAGCCTGACCACTGAACCCATGCGGATCGAAAATGGTCATGCAATCCCGTCCGCTGCACCAGGCCTCGGCATTGCCTGGGACTTTGATGCCATCAAGGCGCAAGCCGTGCCTGGCAGCACCTTCACGATTTCATAGGAGACGCATAATCTCATGCAATGTTTCGTAAAATATATACTAGTATATCAGTTGGTGACCACTTATTGGACGCCTAAGTCTTTCGAGGAGCAGTAGATGCAGCAAACCTGGCGCTGGTTCGGACCGAAAGATATGGCTTCGGTCGATGACATGATGCAGGCGGGCGTCGAGGGCGTTGTATCGGCTTTGCATCATGTGCCGACCGGAGCTGTCTGGTCGCCCGAGGAGATTGCCGCAAGACAGGCATTGATCGGGCAGATGAAGAATGGGTCGCCGTCAACACTGCGTTGGGATGTGGTGGAAAGCCTGCCAGTGTCAGAGGACATCAGGAAGCAAAAGGGCGCCTGGCGCGACCATATTGGCAACTGGAAAACCAGCATGACCAACATCTCCAAGGCGGGGATCAAGGTGATCTGCTATAATTTTATGCCGGTGCTGGACTGGACCCGCACCGATCTGGCTTGGCGGCTGCCCAATGGCGGCACCTGCATGCGGTTCGACTT
>JANOXA010000078.1:0-32777 GCA_031418195.1 Hyphomicrobiales bacterium
CACAGACCCCACCCCTGCCCCTCCCCGAAGATCGGGGAGGGGTGAGTGGCCTTCACCCCTCCCCAATCTTTGGGGAGGGGCCGGGGGTGGGGACCGCGTGTTCATCTCGCCAACATCTTTCTGACTTCAGCCACCAGATCAGCCTCCGCCACCGTCACCTGCGCCAAGCGCTGACTGGCATATTCTTCACGGGTTTCGATGGTGGCGGCAAGCTGCGAACCAAGCCGCAAATCCTTGATCTGCACTTCGCCTTTGGCCTTTTCATCGGCACCCTGAATAATCACCAAGGGTGCACCGCGCTTGTCGGCATATTTCATCTGCTTGGAAAAATGCTTGGAAAAATTCGAAGTGCCGACATACATTTCAGCGCGGATATCGGCAGCGCGGAGAGTTTGTACCATCCGCCAGTAATCGCCTTGGCGTTCCTTGTCCATGACGATCACAACAACGGGTGCCAGGGTTTTTGTGGCCTGAGCTTTGCCGACAAGTTTCAAAGCGGAATAAAGCCGCGACACACCAATGGAAAAACCCGTGGCTGGAACCTGTTGTCCGGTAAACCTCGCCACTAGATCATCATAGCGGCCACCGCCACCCACCGACCCAAAACGCACAGTATTGCCGTCTTCATCCTTGGTATCCATAAGTAGTTCGCATTCGAAGACGGGTCCGGTGTAATATTCGAGGCCGCGGACGACTGAGGGGTCTATGCGAATTCGATTTGTCCCATATCCTGCAGTTCGAAAAACTGACTCCATCTGGAGCAACTCTTCTAAACCCTCATCAAACTTTCCTGCCTTGTCCACCTGCCCTTTCAACAACTTAAGTAAGAAGAGATTATCGTATCGAGGCCCCCGTCCAAATTGGGACCGCACATCGTCTTCGATTGTGTCTGCTTTCGCATCCGATGACGTGGTATTTGGGTCTGACCAGTCATCCATAAAGAATGCGTACTTGATAGTCTCGATCTGGTCATTGTTCAATTTGGCACCTTCTGTGAAGTCACCACTACTGTCCTTGCGACCCAAGCCTAAGAGTTGTTTTACGCCTTCCCAACCGAACTTGTCATACTTGTCTAATGCTCGGAGAACGATGAGACGTTTGCCCTCGTTTTCTGCTCCCAAGAGATCGATCGAGTCCATAACACCATCAAGAATCTTGCGACTGTTGACCTTTATCACATATTGGCCACGCTCAATCCCTAGTGCCTCCATCGTATCCGCCGCCATCATGCACACCTCGGCATCGGCGGCGGGGTTGGCGCTGCCTACTGTGTCGGCATCGAATTGCATGAATTGGCGAAATCTTCCTGGCCCTGGTTTTTCGTTGCGGAAGACCCAGCCTTGGCGATAGCTGCGGTAGGGCGAGGGCAATTGGCCTTGGTTGTTTTCAGCCACGTATCTGGCCAGCGGTGCGGTCAGATCATAGCGCAGCGAAAGCCATTGCTCATCTTCATCCTGAAACGAAAACACCCCGGCATTGGGGCGGTCTTGATCGGGCAGGAATTTTCCGAGGGCATCGGTGTATTCGATGAAGGGTTGTTCCACCGGTTCAAAGCCATAGGATTCATAGACGCGCTGGATCGTTGCCACCATGGCGCGAATGCCGCGAATTTCATCGGCGTCAATGTCGCGGAAACCTTTGGCGACGCGGGCCTTGGGTTTGAAGATTTTGGTGGGTTTACTGGTGTTCATAGCGAATAGCGAATAGCGAATAGCGAATAGAAAGTCAGCCCCCTATTCGCTATTCGCTACTCCCTATTCGCTAACCTCACTTATCCCTGACCACCACTTGCTCCTGCACACCCAACCCATCAATGCCAATCCGCATCTTGTCACCGGGCTTCAAAAACCGTTGCGGCTTCATGCCCATGCCGACGCCGGGGGGGGTGCCTGTGGTGATGATGTCACCGGGATGCAGCGTGAAAAATTGTGAGAGATAGGCCACGATATGGGCCACGCTGTACACCATGGTCTTGGTGTTGCCATCCTGCACGCGCTTGCCGTTGAGTTCGAGCCAGAGATGCAAATCCTGCGGGTCTTTGACTTCGTCAGATGTCACTAGCCATGGCCCGACGGGGCCAAAAGTATCGTAGCTTTTGCCCTTGGTCCATTGGCCTGACCGCTCGGCCTGGAATTCGCGCTCTGAAAGATCGTTGATGGTGCAGTAACCTGCCACATGTTTCAAGGCATCGGCCTGTTTGATGTTTTTGGCCTTGGTGCCGATGATGACACCGAGTTCAACTTCCCAATCACCCTTTTTGGATTTGGGCGGCAGGGTCACGTCATCGTTGGGGCCGGAGAGGCACGAGACCTGCTTGGTGAAAACCACCGGTTCGGGTGGCACTTGCAAACCTGACTCTGCGGCATGATCGGAATAATTCAAACCGATGGCGATGAATTTTTGCGGATTGGCGATGCAGGAGCCGATGCGGGGATTGCCACGCACCAAGGGCAGCGTGTCGAGTTTCACCTTGCGCAATTTCGCCAATCCTTTGGGCGATACCGCAGCGCCATCAAGCTCGGCAATAATGCCCGAGAGATCGCGAATTTTACCGTCCTCGTCGAGAATGCCGGGTTTTTCCTTGCCAGGTTTGCCGTATCGCAGAAGTTTCATGTTGTGTCCCACTGAAGTGCTGACGGGTGCCAGCGCGGTTTGTATCCGCGTGCCAAGATGGCGAGAATTGACGGCGGAGTCAAAATTTTTGCTTGCAGGGAGGGCATGATTTTTTGCGCTTCGGTATAACCGGAGAATGACCAGCGCAGAAGCCGTGATCCGCGCTTGGCAAAGAAGGAGCCTTCCCATTCTAGAATCGCACCATCCGGCACATCTTCCCCGCGCATCGCGTGGGGGAGTGGCGGAAGGCCGAGGGGGTGTGTAAGCTTGTTTCCGTAGCCTTCGAATTCGGAACCCGCTGCAACACCCCCTCCCCCTTCGGGTACTCCCCCAAGGCTGCGCCTTGAGGGAGAAGTTGTGCGCTCCAGGTGCAAGCGTCGATCAAATGCCTCCACTCTCTCACCACCCAAAAAGGCTATTGCATCCTGCCTTCGACACATGAAACAGGGACGATGGCCGGCACTGAGGGCTATCACCTCATCCAAAAAAAACAGCGAGGTATAACCCTTCCCCATGGCTTCGTGGTACCAGTTTTTATAATGCAATTCACAAGCGATCCAGTGCATGCTGGCCCAGCGGCGCTTGCCAAGGGTCTTGTCGTCGCGGTGAAATTTGCCGCCGCGATTGCCCAGCAGGGTTCCACGCTCTGTTACAGCGTGAAGACTGCCATCAGGAGCGACGCGGTTTTGAAGGGGCATTTTTTGAAGGCGCCGGAATGGCAAACGGTGCGGGCGGCATCAGCAGGTTGTGCCGTCCGACCTTGGTGATATCGCTTTCGCCACACAGCCCCATGGTCACCGACAATTCACTTTGCAGAATTTCCAAGGCCCGGGTGACGCCCGCTTCACCAGCTGCCCCCAGACCATAAATATAGGCGCGGCCCACCATGGTGCCTTTTGCCCCCATGGCCACGGCTTTCATGATGTCCATGCCGGTGCGGATGCCGCTATCGAACCAGACTTCAATTCTGTCGCCCACCGCATCCACGATCGGGCCCAACATGTCGATGGTGGCGGGCGCGCCATCCAATTGGCGTCCGCCGTGATTGGAAACAATGATGGCATCAGCGCCAAGCGACGCTGCCGTGATGGCATCTTCCACATCATTGATGCCTTTGAGAATCAATTTGCCATCCCACAGCTTTCGGATGAAATCCACCGATGACCAGTCCAGCGTGGGGTCAAACTGGTGGTGTGTCCAGTCAGCCAAGGTTCCCATGTCGGTGACGTTTTTGACATGGCCGACGATATTGCCGAATTGGCGGTTTTTGGTGCCCAGCATGCCAAGGCCCCAGCGCGGCTTGGTCAACATGTTGGCGATATTGCCAAGGGTCAACTTGGGCGGGGCCGAAAGCCCGTTCTTGATGTCCTTGTGGCGTTGGCCGAGGAGTTGCAAGTCAAGAGTGAGAACAAGGGCCGAACATTTCGCTGCCTTGGCGCGGGCCACCAAGTCTTTCGAAAACTCCCGGTCGCGCATCACATAAAGCTGGAACCAGAAAGGCTTGGCATTGTGCTTGGCTACTTCCTCGATAGAGCAAATGCTCATGGTAGTGAGGGTGAAGGGCACACCGAATTTCTGGGCGGCGCGGCAGGCCAATATTTCACCATCGGCATGTTGCATGCCCGTGAGGCCCACAGGTGCAAGGGCCACGGGCATTGAGACATTTTCACCGATCATGGTGGAGGCTGTGGTGCGGTTGTCGATGTTGCGGGCCACACGCTGGCGCAATTTGTATTTGCCAAAGGCCTGCGTGTTATCGACGAAGGTCGAGGTGGTGTAGGAACCGGTTTCGCAATAATCGTAAAACATCTTTGGCACACGGCGCACATAAATGTCATGGAGATCGGCGATGGCGGGGGCTTGAGCAGGTTTCATTGATAGATCATCCACAGGTTTGCAAATGCTCTAGCGGATAAGCAGCGGGCCGGAAAGACCTGTCGGCACAGGTTTGCTAGAACTTGCCAATGACGTTCAAGAACACGCCTTGGTCATCCTGGCTGAGGTCGCGCAGATCGTCGGAGAAGTGGCCGAAGTTGTAGCCGACGCCAACTTTCAGGTTGTCTCCGAACTGCCGATAGAGCGCCACGACGGCACCGATATCGGTTTGATCGGATGTCGGCGACCAGAGAATGCGGCCTTCGAGCAAAGCATCCCATTGATGGACGACATGCAAGTCGGCCCGGAGAATGGCGAGATGGGCTGAGGATTTTTCCCAGTCAGCACCTGCCACACGTTCACGAATCCGGCCAAACCGTGCACCATATTTTGCGCCGATGGTGAGTTGTGGCACGACGTCGTAGCTGGCGTCGGCAGAGAAGATATGGCTTTGCTGGGCTGGACTTGCGGTGGTGCCGTCGACACTCACCTGGTTGATGCCGGGATTGTCGTAGAGATAGGTATATTTGGCGAGCGCATTGAAACGGTCGCTGTCGACGGCGCGATAGGCGAAGCCGAAGGAACCCTCTACGTATGCGCTGTCTTTTGTGGTGGAAGTTGAATTGGTGAACACTGCATCCAGGCTGGCGATGGCGCGCCAATCTTCCGAGGCCTTGGCCGAGAAGCTGTACTGCATCAAGATCGTTTGCAGGTCGCGGGCGTTGTCTTGGCTGTTGTCTTTCCGCCATTCACCTTTCAAGCGGCTGTCAACACCATTTTCATCATGATAGGCAATGGCGGCCGAAAGTGCCAGACGATCAAAGTCAGCGTTCTTCAGACCCGTGCCGGGATCAATCGTGTTGTCGAATATCTGGCCAATTTCGCTGCCTGCCGTGACGGTCCACAGGGCATCGGGCGTATAGGTTACGCCATAGGCCTGGGTGAGGGATTGGCGCCTGCCAAACACGTCAGCGCTGTCTTCACCATACATTGACCATTGCTCGTTGAAGCGATGGCGGGCACCTGCAACGATTGTGCCGAGGTCTGAACCCACCAGCTTGAAAGGCCAATTCCTGGCCGTGTCACGCTGGGGATCAAGATTATAAGCGATGTAATAGCGATCATCGATGGTGGGCTCGTAGTTCAGCTTCCAGAATGCGCCCAGGCCTTGTGTGCCTGTTGATATTTCGGCTTCGGTTGTGACTTTTTCAGAAAGCCGCGTCTTGCCGCCAAGGCCCACACGATTGTCCTTGTCGAGGGTGCCGTTACGTTTGACAGTGCCTTGACCAAAAACATAAACCGAACTGTCGTCATTCCAGGCGTCAAGCAACTTGACGCCGACATCGGCACGCTTGCCCTGTTCAGCGGTTGCCAGCGCTGCACCACCGGGATTTTTCTCCGTGTACTGACCATAAATTTCAGCACTCACCTCGTCGCTCAAGCGGGTGCGGATCTTGGCCAGACCTTGACGGTCCAATGGGCCGCCCTGGATTTTTTGTTCGCTATAGGTGGCGCTGAGTTCGGTATTTTCCGTCAGTTGGATATCACCCTCAACTCCCCAAAGTATTTTGGCTTTTGGCACGTCGGCCAGCGGCGAGGAATAGCCTTTCTCGAATTTCTCAAGGCGGGCAACGAGCTTGCCTTTGATGCCATCATCGCTGAGATCGGCAAGGTCGAGTTGGCCTTCAAAGCGATAGGCCTTGGCTTTCTTGTCGGGCGTGCCTGCCGTGCCATTGTTCTGGATGGTGAGGCCACCATCGGGCGAATAGGCAGAACCAAAGCCAGGTCCCTGGGATTGGGCGATTTCAGCCTCGACATACGTGCCGTCGCTGTTGCCGATGAGCACGTCGGCACCCACAAGTTTCTGGTCGGCTGACTTGGTGTTTTCTTTCTGGCCGGTAATGCCAATGCGCAAGTGATCACCCAGCCATTGTTGCATACGTCCGCCGACTACATAGCCTTTAACATCGCCCGCTGCCGGGGTGAATTCATAGTTGGCGACGAGATAGTTTTCGGAACCAATTGACGACGATGATGCAAGGGGTTGGCGCAAAATGATGACGCCTTGCACATAGTCCAGATCATAGTCGATGCCATATTTCAGCATGTTGCGGGAAATCACCCAGCCCGTCACGGCATTGCGGGTTTCAATGGCTACAGTATCGGAACCCGGTGAAATATCCTGATGCTTGAGGAAATAGGCTGAACCACCCGTACCCCGGAACACATCACTTTGCGGCAGAGAACCGGGCAGGGCGGCATGGGCATCAAGGCTGGTGACCGCACCGCCGTCGGGGGACGGTGTGTTGGAGCGGTAGACCAACTGACCGCCATAGAGGGCGCGTTCGTTGCGGAGGAATTTGGTGCCGGTGATATTGGCTTTGAAGTTTCCCCACATGACATGGGAGGGACCGCGTTCAAGTTTCACATAAAACTTGCCTTGGGTCGGCGCATCTTCAACCGACGTCGAGTCATCGCCATAGACGGGGTAATAATCATCGGGATCGATGCGCTTGAGGAATTGCCGGGGGTCTTTTTCGTCAAGTCCCTTGAAAATGCCCTTCAGGTTTTTTTCCGATGTGTCGGCAGCGGCGGTGAGAATGTAACGGCCCTTGATCTTGCCTTTCACATAGAAGGCCAACCTGCCTTTGGTTGTGAGGTCATTGCCAAATTCACCGGGCCTGACATCTTCCACATGATTGTTGAGATTGAGCTGGGCGGTGAAATCAGCAAGGCCGACATAGAACCATTCGGTTTCCGGAATGTCGACGGCACGGGAGAAGTCCAATCCTTCGCCGTCTTTCTCAATCTTGATTTCAACCTGATGCTGGCCCGTAGGGAATATGCGTTGCACCACAAAGCCGCCTTCGGCATCAACAGGCACAAGTTCGCCGCCCACCCTCACGTCGTGATCTTCGGGAACGTTCTTGCCATAAATAGTAATTGAACCACCTGACACATCGATATTGCGCACTGCCGTGCGGTCTTCGCTGTAACCGGGGGCGGTTGCGGCTTCGCCCTTGTCATGGGTACTGAAATCGCCACTGACGTTCGAGATTGGCAGCGGCAAGGTTTCATCGAAGCGGCCATCGGCATCATAGACTCGCAAGACATATTCCATGTCATGGGGCGCATCGATGGGCATCAACCAATGGGCCACACCTTTTTCATCAATGGCAAGGGTATGCACCAGTCCATCGGCTTTGCGCTGGCCGCGCCGGTAAATCCTGATTTCGCCGCGATCAATCCACTGGGCATAATTGAAGTTGGCTACAAACTTGATGTCGTCGCCGGCCTTGAACGCGGCGCGGGGTGGGGACGTTGAAACATTGAGCAATGGGGTGACGCCGAGGCCGTCAAATTTTACCTGAATATCAAGCGCACCCTGCTCTTGGTCCACTGCGCCTGGCGGCAATGTGGAACCATCTACACGTTGGCCGTCAACGGTGATTTCAAAGGGCAGCGTTTCTGCATGGGCGGCATTGGTCGGCAGCAACAACGGGCTTGCGGCCAGTGCCAACGCGATCCATCCCGCCTGCATCATGCAGCGGTGTCTAAAGGGCCCTCGCCGGACTGGCGCTTCTGTCATGATCTATTTTCCGCATTCGACGCTTGTTTTTATTTTAAGGGGCGTTTTTCCGCCCTCTTCTTGCCAGCGCGCCTGGACGAGTTCTTCAACGCGCTTCAATCTGTCTTCGACAATCGGCGCAAACTGGCCGCAGCGATAAGTAATGCGCAAGCCACCGCGACCTTGCTTCAGCAAGGCCACCAGGCGATTGATGCCATTGGCCCATACAGGCTTCAGTTCAATGCCGCCTGTGAAGGCATCGCGGGTGAGGTCAAGGGCGATGTCGCGGCGCTTTGAAACACCGAAGTTCAATTTCACGATCTTGCCGCGGGTCAGGCGCACATCGCGGGGGTTTTCCGTGGTGAGTTGATAGCCGCCGGGTAACGACCTTGTGTCGAGCTTCATCAAGAAGTTGGAACCGATGAGGGCGTCTGGCACATCGGCGCAGGTGATGTGGAAGCGGCCATGGACATCGGTGGTGACCAGCACGCCCTTGACGGTGGCGACGCGCACACCGGGCATGCCGGGTTCGCCATCGTCATAATAGCCATTGTTGTTAAGGTCGTCGAAAACCCGGCCAATGATTTCGCCGCAATCAAAGACATGTTCCTCCTTGATGGTGACAATGGCCTCGGCATTGGCCAATTGCTGGCCCGTTGAATTGAGGAACAATTTGGCACGGTTGGTGAAGCGGCCGGTGGACAAGCTGGTGGAAGCCAAGAGCGACAGCTTGATGGTGATTTTACCAGCAACTGGCGAGATGTTGGCAAAGCTCAGCGTAGTGCCAGCGGCTGCCGGAACAATGGTAACGCCATTGGCAGTGGCTGATCCCGGCACAAATGTGAAGCCCGTCGGCATCAAGTCGGCAAGGTCATAGGGACCGATACGCAGGTTGGAAGCGGTGATCGTATAGACCACCTTTTCGCCACGGCGCACCTCTGAACGGGCGGCGGTTTTTGAAAGTACGGCTAGCGGTGCCGAAACGGGCGTCACCGTTGATGCGCTGCCGGTGGGAGACTCATCATCAGATATATCCTGAACCACAACACCGCCGGGTGTTTCGCCCTGAACCTGGGCCTGGTTCACGACTTGGCCTGCATCTTCATCCTCGGTGGTGACGAGATGGCGCCCAATGAAGGTTCTGGAGTCGGCAGCACCAACGGCCAGGGTTGCCAAGGGTCCGCCGTCAATCTTGGCATTGCCATCGGTGATCGTGACGTTCGAAAGCGTGGTGTTGCCGGTGTTGTAAACCGTGAAGGCATAACTGATGGTGTCGCCTGCATCGGTGCGGCCATTGCTGTTGGCATCGATGATGGCAGCGACTTTCTTGACCAGTGCGATGGCGGGTTGCTGGGTGAGCGCCGTAAATGTTGGTGTTGCGCCATCGACATTGTTGCTGTCTGAAAGATCAGATACGGCACCTGCTGCTGAATCGGCCGTCGCGGTTGCCTGATTCAACACGCCTGCCGCATCTACATCCACCTGAGTAATCACATGGATTGCGGTGAACGTCGTCGTATCAACGGCATTGAGGGCGAGATTGACCAAGGGGCCACCACTCACCACGCCATTGTTGTCGCTGATCCTGATGTTCTTGAGTGCGACATTGCCCGTGTTGGTGACCGCAAGGGCATAGTTGATCCTGTCACCCACATCATTGATGCCATTGCCATTGCTGTCGGTGATTGACGATTGGGTTTTGACAAGCGCAATCGCCGGGGCATTGGCAAGGAAGGTCACGGTGGGATCATCACCCGTGATGCTGTCGTTGTCGGACGTGTCGGTGACGATCTGGTTGGTGGGTCCGGTGCCGCGCACTGTGGCCTGATTGATGACGCGGCCAGCGATCACATCTGCTGCCTGTATCACGTAGGTCGCTGTGAAAGTTGTGGAGTCAGTTTCGCCTGCATCCAAGGACGCGATGATGTTGCCGGAAACCATGACCAGCGGATCGGTGATCTGGATATTGCTGAGGGTGACGTTGCCGGTATTGGTGACGATGAACTCATAGACAATCGTGTCACCCGCATCGACCAGGCCATTGCCATTGGTATTGCTGATGGAACGTGCACGTTTAACCATCGCGATTGCCGGTTTCACAATAATGGGGGTGACGGTCGGATCATCTTCGGCAATGTCGGCGCTGTCTGAGACATCAGACACAGCCGAACCGCTGACGGCATCCCCACGGGCTGTCGCCTGATTGATGACGCTGCCGACCTGCATGTCGGCTGATGTGACAAGGTGGGTTGCGGTGAAGGTGGTGGCATCGGCCAAACCGGGTGCCAGGCTTGCCAAGGGTCCGCCTGCCATCACACCATTGGGATCAGTGACCACAATGTTGTTGAGCGTGACGTTGCCTGTGTTGGTGACAATAAAGGCATAGTTGATCACGTCATTCAGATCGGTGATGTCATTGCTGTTGTTGTCGCTGATCGAGGCGACATTCTTGACGATGGCGATACCGGGTTTTTCGGTGATCTCCAGTCGGGTCGGTGCGTTTTCCGTGTAAACCGCCGGATCGGATTCATCTTCAACAATTGTGCCATCGGGCGTTGTGCCATGGGTATCAGCCGTGTTGTCGAAATGGCCGCGGTCAACATCTTCCTGGGTCAACACATAGCTGGCTGTGAAACTGGTTTGGTCCGTTGCGCCGGGGGCCAGTGTGATGCCGGTTGGTGGCAATGGCGTTGATGTGACATTGTCGTTGCGGTCCTTGACGAAGATGTCGGTGAGGGTGACGTTGCCTTCGTTCTTGACGCTGAAGGCGTAAGTCACCTTGTCGCCCACGTCGGTCATGCCGTTGTTGTTTCCGTCGCTGACTTCATCAACGGTTTTGACGAGGGCAATCTTGCCTTTGGCTGCCAGCACAAATGATGTGGGATCATTGCCTGTGAGGTCAGCGTCGTCGGACTGATCTGTGGCAGGTGTTCCAGTTGCGGTCTTGCCGTTGACGGTGGCTTGGTTGTCGATCTTGCCGGCATCTATGTCGGTTTGGGTAAGGACGCGGGTTGCCGTGAATGTGGTGGCATTTTCTCTGCCGGGGGCGAGACCGTTCAACGGGCCACCTGCCATGACCAGGTTTGGCAGGGGATCAACAACCTGAATGTCATTCAGCGTGACATTGCCGATGTTGGCAACTGTGAATTGATAGGTGATGATATCGCCAACGCTGGCAACTTCATCCTCACCCAGATCAACCGTGCCGGATTTGAGAAGGGCGATGGCTGGGGCTTGGGGAATGACGGTGTCGGCGCTGTCGGGTGATGACACGCCAGCGGAATTCGGGTCGGTGCCCAGGGCAACGGCGCTGTTGGTCAGGTGGCCTGCATCAATGTCGGCCTGGGTGATGGCGTAGTTGGCTGTGAAAACAATTTGCGCACGGGGATCGAGGCTTGCAACGGTGATTGGTGTAATCGAGGCCGTGGCCAATTCGTTCAAGGTTGCAAGATCAACCAATGGCAAGCTGTCATCAAGGGTCATGGCCAGTTGCACATGGCGCGCCCTGGCTGAAACATGAGCGGGAAGATTCAGCTCGCCGCCAGCAATTTCCGCGTCGGTCAAAACGTGGGTGAAGATGATGCGGGTGGCGTCCGTTGTGTTGGCTGGCAAAATCTCGGCGCTGTCACCAAAGGCTTCGGAGGCCGACTGGCTGACGCGCAAACCTGTCACCGGGCCTTCGCCCGCATTGGTCAATTCGAAATAAATCCCAATGCGTTCGCCTGCCACAAGCGGCACTTCCGATGGCGAGAGGCGGACCAGTTTGCGATTTGCGTACAAGGCCGTTGGCAGTTCCGGCGATGCCGTGCGCAGCGGCTTCTGGAAGGACCAGTAGGGTTGGTTGAGGGCTGCACCAATGGAAGAGATTGAGGCCGTGTTGATGGGATCAACACCAGCACTGACCGTTTCAAGCATGGCAACGACGGCTGACATGCCGGGGCGTGATGCAACGCTGACCAATGGATCATCAATTTTGACATCGCTCAAAACTGTGGTGCCAGTATTGGTGACGGAGAATTGATAGCTGATCAAGTCGCCTGGATTGGCCTGGCCGTCACCGCCGAGGTCGAGAGTGGCGGTTTTTTCAAGCAGCAGAGCTGAGCGTTCGTTGAAGGGTGTTACGACTGTGTCGCTTGCCGTGACAATGAGGCCGGGAATGGTTGAGGCAGTCAGCGAGGCTGAATTGCTGACACGGCTTAGCGCAATGTCGGCTTCGGTGAGGCTGTAAGAAGCGGTGTGGCGAATGGTGTCGCCGGGTGCCAAGTTGAACCAGTTTGCCGCTGATGTATCAATCGAGTCATTGACGGGTGCCACATCGTTCATCAGCAACGGATTGCCAACAGTCACCAGCGGATCGGTGAGTGCCACATTGCGCAGGGTGACGTTGCCGGTGTTGGTGATGTCGAAGGTATAGACAATGGTGTCGCCGATTTCGGTGATGGCATCGCCACCATTTTGCAGGACGGCAGATTTTTCGAGACGCAGCGTGGCGATCTGGCTTTGCACGCCAACTTGTTCGGTCGTTGTCGCCGTTACGGGCTGATCTCTGAAGCTGCCGGTTGCAACAACGGCGTTATCGATGCTGGCAAGGGCTGGTGCAACAAGGGGCAAGGCAAGAACAGCCACGCCGAAAAGGGCTGCAAGCTTGTGCTTGCTGCCCTTTCTGCTGGTTCTTGCCTTGATGTTGCGCCCCGTCAGCATTGTCGATGTTGCGCTTTTATTGACGCGTATCGATGTCGTTTTGGGTCACGGTGTAAACTGCCGTGTAGATGGCAACGTCACCCGGTTGCAGCACCGTGATGGTGTTGCCGGTGTTGGTTGATCCTGTGTTGGTTATGAAGGATTGGAAGGTTGGCACCAGCGCACCTGCGGCTCCATTGTGAGTATCGGCCAAGGCCACGTTGCTGATCGGCACGTTGCCATTGTTGGTGACGGTATAGGTGTATGTGATGAGCTGGCCTGCGATGACGTCTGTCGTATCGTCGGCCACCTTGGCAATTTGCAGGCTTGGCGTGATGGCCAATGGCACAGCCACCGAGCTGTTGGCATTGACAACCGTGTTGCCGGAACCTGGATTGTAATTGCCGATTGCTGTCACTGTGCTGTCGATGTCGCTATCATTGCTGGTGGTGGCGGTGAGATCACCCGGCACAAGCTTGTAGGTCGAGGTGAAAGTGATGACGTCGCCTGGTCCAAACGTGTCCCAGTCATTGTCGGCGCTGCCGGTATCAACAGAGTCATTCAAGGTTCCCGCAGGTGCTGTACCTGCATCGATAGTGACGGTGGTGGGTGTGACGATTGTGAGGGCTGCACCAACGCCATCATGGGCATCGGCAAGGGCAACGTTTTGCAGTGTGACGTTGCCATTGTTGGTTACGGTGTAGGTGTAGATAACGTTATCGCCGGGATCAGCCGAACCATTGCCATTGAGATCGCCGCCGGGCGCAAAGGTGAAAGTTTTGACAACGGCGATTTGTGGCGTGTCGTCGGCGACATCAACACTTTCTCCATCATTTGCTGTTACACCTCCAACCGGGCCGCCGGGAGCGGTACCGGTTGCTGTTACAGTGTTGACGATGGCAGCGTAGGCGTGTGGCAGTTGGGTAGCGGCGAGCAAAATTGCGAGCGGGGCTGCCGCTTGTCGCCATCGCCACATCGGGCGCTTTTTATTTACATTCATAGTCTGGTCTCCCGCCGATTTTTTTCAATCTGGTTTGGTCAAGTTTTTGGCTGATTTGTCACTGCAGGGTGTCCAGGTCGGCCTGCATGACCGTGTAGGTGGCTGTCATGGTGATGGCGTCACCGGGTGCGAGGATTGTCCAGACGCCGTCATTGGCTGCGGCATCAGTTGAATCGTTGGCAAGACCAGCGTCATTCGTGAGGGTTTCGTTGCCGGGAACGGGGGCGGGGCCTGCGCCGTTATGGGAATCGTTGAGTGAAACATTGGTGAGGGTTTGGGCGCCCGCATTGCGGACAACGTAAGTGTAGGTCACGACCTGGCCTGCCACGACATCAGTTGTGTCATTGGCCGTCTTGTCGACAACCAGGGCTGGCGTGCCTGCGTCAACCGGAACTGATGCGGTGTCCGGATTGGAAACAACCGGGTTGCCTTCGAAGGTTGCGGTTGCGGTTGCAGTGTTTTCGACGGCAGCAAAAGCTGCTTCAGAATTGGCAAATACAGCAACCCCAAAACACACAATCAGGGCCGAGAGACTTTTGCCTCTTGCCCTCGCTGTAGTGGTATTGGTGTTGCTGTTTTTTGATTGCATTTTTGTGTGCGGCCGATGCTGTTCTGGCATCGGTCGCAGTACTCCGTTAGCCGTTGTCGACTTCGGTTTGGGTTACGGTATGCTCGTAGGCGAAGGTAATCACGCCGCCCGCTTGCAAAGTCGTCCAAGTCGCATTGTTCGGCGCTGCGTCGGACGACACACCGACGGGTCCGTTGGTGACCAGGGCTTCATTTGCAGCAAGGCCTGCACCCAGTGCCACGCCTTCGTGAATGTCAGCGATCGAGGTTCCGGTTACAGCAACGTTGCCCGTGTTGGTTACCGTGTAGGTATAGACGACTTTGTCGTTCTTGTCAGCGAAGCCGTCGCCGTCCACGTCACCCGTTGGACCAGCAAGGAAGGCCCAGGATTTGGTGATGGAAAGTTTGGCGACGCCAGGGATTTCCTTTTCGACAGTCGAAGCTGTGACTGAGCCGAGCGTGCCTGCAGTTGGCGTGCCAGTTGCAGTTGCCGAGTTTTCAACAGCGTTGCCAGATGCCGCCACAATGCCAGCAGCACGATAGGCGTCAGCCGCAGACAAGGTATAAACTTTGGTGAAGACCTGGTTGGCCGCAGGGGCCAGGTTGGCCGAGGCCGGAGAGAACGCACCGAAGGAACCTGTTCCAGCAACCGTATTGAAAGTCGGTCCGCCATCCACCGGTACAGCACCGTTGATGGTGACGTTGCCGGTATTGGTGACGTTGTAGGAATAGGTGATGGTGTCACCGGCGTTGATTACACCGTCAGCGTTGACGTCGACCCAGGCACCCGCTGTTTTAGCAACAGTAAGTGTTGGAAGTGCCGGTGCAACAGGTACGTTGACCGTGGATGGCGTCGTGGTGGTTACGGGATTGCCAGCGTATGTACCGTTGGCATTGGCGGTGTTGTCGATCGTTGCGTAGGCCGGGGTCGCTTGGCTGGCCGCTAGGGCCATGACCGTGAAAGCGGCCCCATACCTTTTCAGCGGCTGGATGAAATTCAGACCAGCCATCAGGGAGGGGGATTTTGACATTGACTAAAACTCCGTAGTCGTTTCGTTGGATCCAAGTTGTTCAGTTCGAAACGCTGCGATGCACATGAAAGGGCCCCTCCCTGTGATGAGGCTGGCTTAACTTTTGACGGTCTGAGCATGTGTCCGCGGCGCGGAGAGGTGCCAAAATGTGTGAAACGGGTGCCAGTTCCGGTCTGCCGCGCGTCACAACCAATGAGCTTAGCAATTTTGGGGTATCTGTTTCCCGGCCATTGCTTGCCCCTTATGCCGGATCCCAAGGGGACCGACACTTGTTGCTCTCCAGATTTACGCACTTACAGGTACTTACAAACGGGTTCTGGAAGCGCCCCGAAGCTGGTTGCAACAGGATGAAATGGCCGCATAACTCAAGCGCCATTTCCGCCAAAACGGATGCAATCTGCTTAAATTTGGATGGTTAACGAACCCTTAAGAGTTCGGCCAAACTCCAGGATTTGTGATGTTTTCCCAAAGATTCTGGTTAATCAAGGGGGTGACGATCATGCCGGGGCTGCACCATTTGAAGACAGTGCTTCAATTGCACCAGCATACCACTACAAGTAGTATCAAATGGAAGTTTTACCAGCAAGGGGGTTAAATTCCGCTTCACCGTCGTTGCAACCGGAACTCGATTTTTGCTGGAATGGTACCACCACCCCGGCTCGAACGGGGGACCTCTAGATCCACAATCTAGCGCTCTAACCAACTGAGCTATGGCGGCAGGCAAAGCCTTCAAACCTTCACTAGCGGCATCGACCTGACTTTTCAACTGTGAAATCTGCCGCCAATTCCCAAGCTTTGGCGGTCCACAATGCGGCATGGAGCCAACATTTGGTGCACCGCAGCACGTTTGCTTGTTAGCCATGGTTAAGGAAAGGTGGACGAGATGGCTAAAACTTGATTATTTAGGGTATAATAGGAAACAGCCTTTGATCTCGTATCGGGGGTCCTTGTGTTGAGTAGAGAGTGGTACCCGCAATTTTGTCAAACATACCGACTTTGGAAGATCTTCGACAAACGGCTTCGGCGGCCTGGCTGTGGGACGGGGCACGGGGCCGGGTGGTTTGGGCAACACCAGCCGGGATCGCCCTGTTTGAATGCCAATCGCTGTTTGATCTGGTGGATCGGCATTTCGACCCCCATGAACCTGGCGTTGCGCGTATCCTGGATTTGTCGCGAAATCTCGGTCGGGGTGAAAGTGAACGGGCACTTTTGCACTTTCCATCATCAGGCATCGTCGAACCGCTGGTCTGCCAAACTTACATTCATGCGCTGGCCGATGGCCGGAGTGGGGTTTTGGCAGTGTTGGAAGCGGGTGGTGGATCGGTGAAAGCCGGCAAGCCGGCAAACGCAGACAAAGTGCCACCCGATGTTTTTGCCAATCTTCCGGTGGCCCTGCTGGTTTGTGATGCTGATGGGCGGATCCAACACACCAATGCTGCGGCTCGAAATCTGGTTGGCCGCGATGACCTCAAATCGCTGGTGCAGTTGTTTGACAGGGCTGATACGGCCCAAGAGGTTTTGCGGCAGGTGATTGAGCGTGGCGCTGTCGCGACGCTGACTTCCCATGTCATGTCTTCAGGCGTGCAGAACCTGAAACTGGCAATGACGCGGGCCAGCGATGGACCCAGATGTGATATTCTCGTGGTAGTTGAACAATTGTCGTTGGATAGCCTGCGCGACGATGAGCGGCCTGTGCTGCAGGAACCAGCTGGCAATCGCACCAGCAATGCCCAGGCATTTGAAGTTCTGACCCAATCCATGGCAGCGCGTTTGCGTGAACAAGCGGATGTGGCCAATTCCAACATGCCGCAAGTTGCCGATGTGATGTCAATTGAGCAGGTTAAGCGCGAAGCAGTTGTTGTGCCGCTGAAGCCCGACATTGCTGCAACTGTGGCAATAGCGCCAATAGCAGCCACCCGCTCGGCAATCATTCCAACTGTCAAGGTTTCGGCCAAGTCTGACATTCCTCAACCACGCAAGCCTGTTCCACCACCTGCCGTACCAGAGGTTATCCGGCGCATTTTGGAAAATGCGGCCGAGCCTTTGCTGATCAGCCGGGATGGTGTTCCACTCTATGCCAACCTGAAGGCCATCCGGATTTTGGGTGCTGACACGCTTTCGACAGTGCTTGCCGATGACGAATTGTGGTCGGCTTTGCAGGGCGGAGTTCCGGTTCCTGGACTTGCTGTCACCCGGTCAGTGTTTCCCTGGCACAATGGCCCCGCCAACCGATTTGCGTTGCAGGGCAAACGTGTTTTGAAACAGCTTGCATCGCAGGATTTGCCAACGGTGGCTGCCGTTGAAAATGTGGCTTCTGACAAATCTGACGTTGGCGTTGCAGTGCCGTTGGAATTGTCTGCGCCGGTTGTTGCAGAAGCAACTTCTGTTATTGAGCCGGAAGTGGCGCTTCAAGTCGAACCTGTTGTCATTGCAACGGTTTTTACACCGCACAATGATGCTTCCCTGCGGCTTGATGTGCGGGCGCCGATTGCCAGTGACGAACTGCAAGCCATTCTGGATGTGGCCTCCGACGGGATTATCACGCTGGACAAGGAAGGCCGCATCCTGAGTTTCAGTGCCGGGGCTGAAGCGATTTTCGGGCAGAACTTTCATGATGTGCTGGACCAGCCATTGTCGGCCCTGCTGCAGCCTGACAGCCGAAAACTGGTGAAAGATTATATCGCCGGGCTGAATGGACCTGGGCTGGCATCGGTTTTCAACGATGGCCGCGAAGTGTTGGCGACAAATGGCCAAGGCGCTGTTGTGCCTTTGTTCCTGACAGTGGGAAAATTGCAATCGCCCAATTCACGCGCTGCCTTCTGCGCAGTGGTGCGCGACATCACACCATGGAAACGCACCGAACAGGATTTGCGGGAAGCCAAGGAAAAGGCCGAGGCTGCCAATCGGCAAAAATCCGAGTTTCTGGCCCGCATCAGCCATGAGCTGCGAACACCCCTGAATGCCATCCTGGGTTTTTCCGAAGTAATGCGGCTTGAGCGTTTCGGCGAATTGAAGAATGAAAAATACAAGGCCTATGTGAATGACATACATGTCAGCGGTTCGCATCTGCTGGCGTTGATCAATGATCTGCTGGATCTTTCAAAAGTGGAAGCGGGCAAGCTTGAGCTCAACTTCACGGCGGTCAATCTGGATGATGTTGTTGATCATGCGATGCGGTTGTTGCAGCATGATGCAGCTTCCCACGGGGTGGTTTTGCGCAAGGGTTTGCCCAATAACATGCCACGGGTGGTGGCCGATCATCGCTCCATGCAACAGATCGTGCTCAATCTTTTGTCGAATGGTCTGAAATACACCAATCCCGGCGGGCAAGTGCTGGTGTCAGCAGTGGTTGACCAGACAGGTAACCTGATCTTGCGGGTGAAAGACACAGGCATTGGCATGACTGAGGCCCAGTTGCGGTCTGCCATGGAGCCGTTCAGCCGGGTGGAAACGGTTGACCGGGAGCGCCAGGGAACGGGCCTTGGCTTGCCGTTGACGAAATCGCTGGTTGAGGCCAACCGGGCGCGGTTTGAACTATCGTCAGTCGTCGGCAAGGGCACTTTGGCTGAAATCATTTTCCCGGGCGCCCGCGTATTGGCGGAATGACGGGATACCGATGGTGAAGTCCAGTGCGGGTGAGCGAGCGCCATCTACAATTGTGGCGGCACTCCTTGCCCTGCCCCTGTCATTGCCGATCCTGACAATCATCGTGCTGGCATCCGGCGCAAGTCTTTCGGCCTGGCCGCATTTGTTGTCGGTGGTCTTGCCGCCGCTGGCATGGACCACCCTTTTGTTTTGCGGTGGCTGCGCACTGGTTACGCTGCTGCTGGGTTGCACGTCGGCGTGGCTGGTTGCCATGTACAGATTTACCGGGCGTGGCATGTTGCGCTGGATGTCGCTGTTGCCGCTGGCCATACCAGGTTACATTACAGCATTTGTCTACGTGGATTTTTTCACTTTTGCCGGCCCCTTTCAGGGATGGCTGCGCGGAATGATAGGGTGGCAGCGGCCCGGTGACTACTGGTTTCCTGATATCCGGTCCCTGGGGGGTGCCGTGCTGGTGATGTCACTGGCACTTTACCCCTATGTCTACATGTCGGCCTTGGCGGCATTCGTCAAGCAACCGGTGAGCCAGCTCTTGGCGGCGAGAACTTTGGGACGGTCGCCTTTGCGGGCTTTTCTGGGCATCACCCTGCCCCAGGCGCGTCCCGCTGTGATGGTGGGACTTGTGCTTGTTGTGATGGAATGCCTGAACGATATCGGAGCTGTCAGCTTCTTTGGGGTGCGCACGGTGGGTTACGGAATTTATTCAACCTGGCTTGATCAGGGTGATCTGGGGGGAGCAGCACAATTGGCCCTGCTGGCGTTGCTGTTCATTGCCATGCTGATCTGGCTTGAACAAGTTGCAAGGGTGAAGGACGGCTTGTCGCGCAGTGCCAAGGCATCGGCAGAGTTGCCGTCGCAGCGCCTAGCCGGATGGCAAGCCTTGCTGGCCATGGCAGTTGTGGGGTTACCTGTGCTGTTGGGCTTTGTTTTACCCGTGCTGCTTTTGCTGGGCCATGGATTGCGGCGATTTTCAACTTCGTTGACGCCGGATTTGGGGGTTGCGCTTGGCAATTCGTTGTTGCTGGCATTTTTGGCCTGTGCCGCTACTTTACTGGCCGGACTGGTGACTGGCCATGCCAACCGCTGGACGGGTTCGCGCATCTTGCAAAACCTGACACGCTTTGCCAGCCTCGGCTATGCCTTGCCGGGTACAGTTCTGGGTCTTGGCATTCTGGTGCCGCTTGCCCAGTTTGACTTGGGACTGAACCATCTTGCAGAAGGCTTGGGCGGGTGGCGGCCAGGCATTGTTTTGTCGGGTGGACTTTTCGGGCTGGTGCTGGCCTATGTCACACGCTTCATGATCATTGCCCAAGGAACTTTGGACGCAGGCTATGAAAAAATCCCGGTGGCTTATGATCATGTGGCGCGGACCCTGGGGCGGCATCCCCTGCGGATATTCCGGGATGTGCATCTACCCCTGCTGAAACCCTCACTGATTACAGCAGCACTGCTGGTTTTCGTCGATGCCATGAAGGAATTGCCAGCGACGCTCATCTTGCGTCCGTTTGATTTTGAAACCCTGGCAACGCGGGTTTTCACCTTGGCATCTTTGGGCCAGATTGAGGAAGGGGCGGCAACCGCCTTGGCGATTGTGGTGGCGGGGCTTTTGCCCGTCATCTTACTGGCAAGAGGATTGCGCAAGGTATTGCCACGCGAGTAGGTTTTGCCGTGCCTTGAATCTGCCGCATAGATTTGGGAATATATTGCCATGAGTGATGCGCCTTCCCGATTGACGACGCCAAATGGCAAACCAATGCTGCTGCTGGCAGCGACGCTGCTTTTTATCCTGCTGGCGATGGTCACGAGCTGGCTGGTGTTTTTGCCGCAACGCATTGCCATGAGCCTCAGGGATGATTTGCAGCAGCGCGGCGGATTTGTCATGGATTTGGCAGGCCCGGTCACGTTGGGTTTTGACAGGGGTCTGGTGATTGACATGGAAGACGTGGCGCTGGCGCAACCCGGGGCTCAACGTATCCCCCTGCTCACGGTTGACCGCATGGTCTTGCCTTTGTCGATTGCCAGCATTTTTGCCGGGTCAAGTGCTGCGCAGGAGATTTATCTGCATAATCCCGTGGTTGCCTTGGGCGCGGAAAAAGACGGCAAATTGATTGGTGACTTCAACGCGGGAAATCATAGTGCGATTGCGGCCGGGGAGAAAAAGCTTTTCAAAATCCACGTGTTGAATGGCGCTTTCAAGATGCAGTTTGGCCAAACAGGGTCCGGGATCAAAGCTTCTGATCTGGACGGCGAAATCACCTGGGATGCCGAACAGCGATTGGGCGTGGCGCTGAATGGTTTGATGAATAGTGCATCGACACAATTTGCGCTGAGTTTGGACGATGGCTGGCGAGCCGTGGCAGAGGGAAGTCCTGCGGAAATTTCACTTGCAACACGCGGCAACCAGCTGGCATTTTCAGGGCGGTTGCGCACCACGGATCGATTGCTTTTGGACGGAAGAGTTCAGGGACACGGCGACAATTTGCAGGGATTTTGCAATTGGCTGTCTTGCAACATCCGGGGTTTTTCCGCATCGGGACCTGTGGAATTTGAAAGTGCCTTGTCACTCTCAGGCGATGTTGCAACACTTCGCGAACTTAAACTGGGTATGGGTGATATGACGGGAAACGGCAGCATCTCGCTTTCGCAAACAACGACGCGACCGCTGCTTGAAGTGAAACTTGATTTCGATATGTTTGATCTTGCAGCCTATCAACGCGCCCCAAGCCTGGGAACTGCGGTGCCCTATAAACTGACGCAAGCCTGGTCGGAAAGGCCGTTGGATTTCACTGACCTTGGAGCATTTGATGGCAAACTGGAAGTGTCCAGCAAATCACTGCTGTTTGCGGGCCTGAAAACCGGTCCTGCCAAGGTTGATCTGAGGTTCAAGGACAAGCAACTTGATGGTGGTATCAGCGCTGAAAAAGTTGAAGGTGGAAAAATTGAGACGACGTTCACTCTCAAGGGGCAAGGCCCGGTGCCGCAATTGGCATTGAGATTTTCAACCCAGGAGGTTGAAGCCCGCAGGTTTTTGGGTTCGGTTTTGGGTTTCAGCGCTATCGAAGGACGGATGAACCTCAATGCCAATGTGACGGCCGAGGGGCTGCATGTGGCCGGCATGATCTCGACATTGGGCGGCGAGGTCGCCATGAAACTGGCCAAGGGCAAGCTCCACGGCGTTGATCTGGGCAAAAGTCTGGCCGGGTCGGGGAAGGGCTGGAACAGAGATGGGCAGGATGCTGCGAGCCTCTTGACTTTGACTACAGATATTGCAGTGGACATGAAGCTGCGAGATGGCATTGCAAAAATTCAAACAGCAGAAATCAAGACGGTTGGATTTGGTGTCGCAGCAACGGGTGAAGTTGATATATTGCGCCAACACGTGGACATCCTCGCCAAACCCGTGATCGACAGGGGGCAAAATGATTTCAAGCTGCCCCTCGAGATCACGATTGCGGGAGCCTGGGAGGCGCCGGATATTGATAGCGGTGTTGACGCAACAGGTTTGAAGCCCGCCCTGCGATTGATCAACAAAGCTGCTGATAGTTTGGACGCTGATGGTGGGTTGGACAAATTGGGCAAGAAAGTCAAAAACAACTTGAAGAAGCTGTTGGGCAATTGAGGAGGCTGTTCTTTCAAAAATTGAACGTAGGAGTTGCGCGCAATTTTAAATATCGGGTCGCAAGTCGATAATATGAATTTTTTGTTTTTTCCCTTGAAGTTTGTCGCTTTTTGACCTATATGCGCCTTATCGTGTCTCTGCCGATCAGGCTCGGCTTCACACTTTTCTAAATGCAAGTGTCTCAGCCTCCAAACTCCACCAGAACATCGATAAAGGTTTCTTGCGCGAATTCGTGTGAGGGATTTAGACAATTGCATATGTGAAAAGGACTATAATATGCCATCAGGTACCGTAAAGTGGTTCAATGCCCAAAAGGGTTTTGGATTTATTCAGCCATCGAATGGCGGCCCAGACGTATTCGTACACATTTCAGCCGTTGAACGCGCTGGCATGAGCGGATTGAACGAAGGTCAGA
The DNA here is from genome assembly GCA_031418195.1 of Hyphomicrobiales bacterium. Lineage (GTDB taxonomy): Bacteria > Pseudomonadota > Alphaproteobacteria > Rhizobiales > Aestuariivirgaceae > Aestuariivirga. Next base: position 22,975 of record JANOXA010000078.1, read on the forward strand.
AGATCGCGTTCGAAATCGTCGCCGACAAACGCACCGGCAAATCTTCAGCCGGTGATCTCAAGGCCGAATAAGACTTTTGCAATAACGAACCCTCGGGTGGTCGGCCACGGATGAACTGGCGACGAAATCCGGGAGTTTGGCAATCGTAGACTGATGAAATCGCGTTCGGATCCGGACGCGATTTTTTTATTGGGGCGGGGGCCTGTCACCGCTTGTACGGATGCATGCCAAGCCTTGCCAGTTCATCGGCCCGTTCATTGTCGGGATGGCCGTCATGGCCCTTCACCCAATGCCATGAAATTTCGTGTCGCTTGATTGCTTCATCCAGGGCTTGCCAAAGTTCAACATTCTTGACGGGCTTTTTGTTGGCGGTTTTCCAGCCGTTGTTTTTCCAGCTGTGTATCCACTTGGTGATGCCGTCTTTCACATATTGAGAGTCGACATGCATTTCGATCCGGCAGGGCCGTTTAAGCCCATTGAGGGCTTCAACAGCGGCCTGGATTTCCATGCGGTTATTGGTGGTGTCGGCAGCTCCGCCTGACAATTCCTTGCGGCTGCCGTTGTAGTCGAGTATGGCCCCCCATCCCCCAGGTCCCGGATTGCCTGAACAGGCGCCATCGGTGTGGATAATCACTTTGCCCGTGCTCATGCGGCAGACTGCGCGTCACGCAATTCGCGCGGCAATTTGAAAGATACATTTTCTTCGCGCAACGTCACCTTTTCAACACTCACATCATAGTGGCCACGAAACGCCTCAATGATTTCATTGACTAGCACTTCCGGCGCCGATGCGCCAGCCGTCAGGCCAATGGTTTGAAGTCCTTGCAAAGTTGGCCAATCCAGATCCGTCGCCCGCTGCACCAGCAAACCCCGCGGGCAGCCATTCTTCTGGCCTACTTCCACCAAACGTTTTGAGTTGGATGAATTTGGCGCACCCACGACCAGCAGCAGGTCAATTTTTTCAGCTATGGATTTCACAGCTTCCTGGCGGTTGGTCGTGGCGTAACAAATATCTTCCTTGAACGGTCCGGTGATGGCCGGAAAGCGGCGGCGCAACACCGCGATCACATCCTTGGTATCATCGACGGAAAGTGTTGTCTGGGTTACATAGGCCAGCTTGCTTACATCACGCACCTGCAGCTGTTCAGCGTCCTCAACCGTTTCGATCAGTGTCATGGCAGCAACAGGCAATTGCCCCATGGTACCGATGACTTCCGGATGACCCTTGTGGCCAATCAGGATGATTTCGAGGCCCTGGTTGAAGTGGCGTTGTGCCTCCATGTGCACCTTAGTCACCAGCGGACAGGTCGCATCGAGCTGAAACATCTTGCGCCGATCCGCCTCTGCCGGAACCGCCTTCGGCACGCCATGGGCCGAAAACACCACGGGAAAATCACCTGCGGGTATTTCATCCAGTTCCTTGACAAAAATCGCCCCCTTGGCTTTCAGGCCATCGACGACAAACTTGTTGTGGACAATCTCATGGCGCACATAAACTGGCGCCCCATAAAGCTCGAGCGCCCGCTCGACAATGTCGATGGCCCGCACAACCCCGGCACAAAAACCGCGCGGCGCTGCGAGGAGTATTTTGAGGGGGGGGAGGGTCATTACAATTTCTGTTCTATTCCCTTTTGTTTGCTCTTTACGAGCCTCTTAACTTCTTTGATAGGACGATCCAGTTGGAGATTTTCTGGGAGAGTTGCTCCGCTATCGATTACTGCTTTTCGAACCTGCTGCGCGACGGCTTTGTTTTTGCTCACTGCAAAAGCCTCGCTTCTTATCTTTTCTCGTTTAATGACATCTGCGGCCAAGTTCATTTGAAAATCATGCATAGAAAGCTCAAGTGTGCTGGCATAATCGAAAAGTTGATCTTTCTCAGTCAGACCTTTGTGCCGCTTTACCTCTTTTGCACCTAAGTTATAGAGGCCTTGATACCTAGCATCATGAAAAATGCCCTGATGTTCATTTCTAACACCTGCTTCGCGAGCAACCCCACTCACTCGTTTGAACGATTTTGTAACTTTTTCTCTGAGTTCAAGTCGCTTTTCTAAATGATCTATTTCCTGCAATCGCGTTTGTTTGGCAAAATAGGCTTGAGCATCTGCAATTTCTGGTTTTGAAGCGTCTCCATTCATAGCAACTAAGTAACATGCGAGTCTGCTGAGGTAAAAATCACGAACGTTTGGCCGCTTTGCCCCATTTCCTGTTTCTATCATGGTCTCGAATTCAAGAACATGTTTTTGCGGTTCAACATTGTTATTCTGCAACGACTCGCGGGCTTTTATTATGACGCCAATAAAGTTATCCCAATTGGAATATCCCATTGTTTCAATGATTTCACGTGCTGTCCAAAACTCTGCACCTGAAGTTGGGCTGGTCCGCTTTTGCAAATCCAACCTAGATATAGTATCGGAAGTGCTCTTCGCCTGCAAAATCTTGGTCATCATATCGAATCTCCTTGTAATAATGTTATACATTGTTAGTATACAAATGTGGAGGCGGCTATGTTGGAAAATAATGTTATAAGAGAGAAAATCCGAAAAAAAGAAAGTGAAATTGCAACTTTGGAGGAGAAGCTAAAGTCGGCAAGAATCTATTTGACTGCACTTAATGATATTTTGCGTTCGCTTGAAAAAGTCGCTGATGAAGATAACGTTGAAACGCTAAGGCTGGGAAGTACAATTGCATTGGCAAGGGACACAATTTTGCAGAACGGTAAGCCCCTTCATATTAGTGAATTGCTCACGTTGCTCGATAAAGGAGATTCAAAAGAAATAAGGGCTTCATTGACCAGTTCAATTGCTTCATATGTAAAGCGAGGGGAAGTTTTTGTTAGAACAGCGCCAAATACTTTTGGCCTCCTCGAACTTGGACACTCACCTGAATCAACACATGAATCGGTACCCCCAGCAGGTTTTGGTTAAATAATACCGCACTTGACTTCCCCTCACCAAAGCTTAGTTTGCCGTCTCGTAACCGCCCGCTGCGGGAGAGACTGGTCATCCTTGTTTTTGGCCAGCGCCGAAGGAGCAACCGCCCCGGAAACTCTCAGGCAAATGGACCGCGTGGGCGCTGAGTACACTCTGGAGAGCAGAGGTTCGAGGATGAGCCGCTCACCGAAGGAGAAAGTTTCGCTGTGTCTGAAGTGATGGCGGGATGAAAACTCTCAGGTTCCTGACAGAGGGGGCAAGTTCACGATACGTCGTGGGCTTGAACCTTGTTGTCAGGAGATCAGATTGAGCGAAACCCTTCACCGCACAGCCTTGCATGATGAACATCTGCGCCTCGGCGCCAGGATGGTGGCTTTTGCGGGCTATGCCATGCCTGTCCATTATTCCACAGGTGTATTGACCGAACACAACTGGACCCGCCAACAAGCAGGACTGTTTGATGTGTCCCATATGGGCCAGTGTTCTGTCATCGCGTCGGACTTTGATACGGCCTGCTCGGTGCTCGAAAAAATTGTGCCCGCAGACTTGCGAAGTCTCGTGCCTGGCCAGCAGCGCTATTCGCAGTTGCTGAATGAAGCAGGCGGTATTCTCGATGACCTGATGATCACCCGCTCGGCCGGGAAGGGCATGGAGGGTGCGTTTTATGTGGTGGTGAACGCCGGGCGAAAACTCGGTGACTATGCGCATATCATGTCCAATCTGCCGGATGTTGTTGAACTGAAGGTCTGGGATGGTCTGGCGTTGCTGGCACTGCAAGGTCCAAAGGCCGAAGCTGTGTTGACGGCACTTGACCCAAAAGCTGGGGACATGGCCTTTATGCATTCGGCTGAACTGTCGCTGGGTGGCGTGAAAGCCCACGTCTCCCGTTCAGGTTATACGGGTGAGGACGGATTTGAAATTTCAGTCCGCTCGGAAGTCGCCGTGAAACTCTGGCAACTTCTGCTGGCCAACGACGCCGTCAAACCCATCGGCCTCGGTGCCCGCGATTCACTGCGGCTCGAAGCGGGCTTATGTCTCTACGGCCACGACATTGATGAAACCACATCACCCAATGAAGCAGGCCTGATGTGGTCGATTGCCAAACGCCGGCGTGAAGCGGGCGGATTTATTGGGTCGGCCCGTGTGCAAAATGAAATCAAGAATGGCACCAAACGCCAGCGCGTCGGTATCAAGCCTGATGGTCGCGCACCCGCCCGTGAAGGCACGATCATTCAAAATGCAGCAGGTCGCGAGATTGGCAGAATCACCTCTGGTGGCTTCGGCCCCACGGTGAATGGCCCTGTGGCGATGGGTTATTTGGAGACAGCATCGGCTGCGGCTGGAACATCCGTGCAATTGCTGGTGCGCGACAAGGCATTGCCTGCAACCGTCGTCAAACTTCCGTTTGTGCCGAACCGGTTTAAGCGATGAAGGAAGGGACCTCACCCTCCCATCGCAAGGGCGATGGGCCCCTCCCTCTCCAACAAAGGAGTTGGAGAGGGGACATTGTCCCTTCTCCACGCCTTCGTGGAGAAGGTGCCCCAACGGGGCGGATGAGGTCCCTTCGCGCCACGAGTCCAATTTCAAACTAAAAGGAAACACCATGACCAAAAAATACACCACCGAACACGAATGGCTCAGCGTTGATGGCGATATTGCCACTGTTGGTATTACCGAACATGCCCAGAGCCAGTTGGGCGATGTGGTCTTTGTTGATTTGCCCACCGTCGGCAAAACCGTGGAGCAGGGCAAAGATGCCGCCGTCGTTGAAAGCGTCAAGGCCGCCAGCGAAGTTTATGCGCCGATCACCGGTGAGATTGTTGAAGTGAATTCCAAGCTCACCGACAATCCTGGCATGGTGAATGAAGATGCCGAAGGTGCGGCATGGTTCATGAAAATCAAAATCGCTGACCCATCGCAACTCGACGGCATGATGGACAAGGCCGCCTACGACAAGCTGGTGGGTTGATCGCATGTCACGACAGAGTCTTGCAGACCTCGAACCAGGTGCCAATTTCATCAGCCGCCATATCGGCCCCAATGAAGTTGAAACCAGACACATGCTCCGGGCGCTTGGAGCCTCGTCACTGGAAGATTTTATCGCCAAAGTGGTGCCGGAAAAAATCCGTTCAAAGCGCAAGCTGGACCTGAAGCCTGCCATGCCGGAGCGAACGGCCTTGTCCTATCTGCGCAAGGCCGCTGAACGCAACGAGGTTTTTACTTCGATGATCGGCATGGGCTATTACGGCACGGTCACGCCGAAGGTGGTCTTGCGCAACATTCTGGAAAACCCCGGTTGGTACACGGCCTACACGCCCTATCAGGCCGAAGTCAGCCAAGGCCGCCTCGAGGCGTTGTTGAATTTCCAGCAGATGATCATGGATCTCACAGGTCTCGACATTGCCAATGCCTCGCTTCTCGATGAAGCAACGGCCGCCGCCGAAGCCATGGGGCTGGCGCGGCGGGTTTCAAAATCTTCGTCGAACGTATTTTTTGTCGATGCCGATACCCATCCGCAATCCATCAGTGTCATCGAAACCCGCGCCAAGGGATTTGGCATTGAAATCAAAATTGGCGACCCGCTCAAGGATTTGAAATCCGGCGACGTCTTCGCGGCCCTGTTGTCCTATCCCGGTTCATCGGGTGAAGTGCGGGATTTCACCAACGTCATCGCCGCGTTGAAAACAGCAGGCGCAGTTTCCATCATGGCCACGGATTTGCTGGCCCTTGCCGTGCTGAAACCACCAGGCGAACTGGGGGCCGATGTGGCCATCGGTTCGGCCCAGCGCTTCGGAGTGCCGATGGGCTATGGCGGACCCCACGCCGCATTTTTTGCCACACGCGACGAGCACAAGCGCGTCATGCCGGGCCGCCTCATCGGTGTGTCAGTCGATGCGCAAGGCAACCGGGCGCTTCGCATGGCGCTGCAAACCCGCGAGCAGCATATTCGCCGCGAAAAGGCCACCAGCAATATTTGCACAGCCCAGGTCTTGCTGGCCATCACCGCTTCGATGTTTGCCGTATATAACGGCCCCGAAGGCATTCGCAAAACCGCTGAGCGCACCCAGCGCTTCACGCAGATTTTTGCAACAGCCGTTTCAAACCTCGGCTTCACCGTGCAGACCAGACATTTCTTCGACACCATAACGCTGCATGTGCCTGGCCGCGCCCACACGCTGTGGGCCAAGGCGAAAGAGAAGAAAATCAACCTTCGTTTTGTTGATGCCGATCACATCGGCATTTCCTTTGACCAGACGACACGCCGCAAGGAAGTTTCTGAACTGCTGGCAGTTTTCAAATCGGGCGCTGAAGCCACAGACCTTGACGCTGTGGACAATACCGTAAATCCCGCCCTGCCCAAATCACTGGAGCGCACCTCAAGCTATCTCACCCACCCGGTCTTTTCACGCTATCACTCCGAAACCGAAATGCTGCGCTACATGCGCCACCTGCAAGCCAAGGATCTGGCGCTGGACCAGGCGATGATTCCGCTGGGCTCCTGCACCATGAAACTTAATGCCACCAGCGAAATGATTCCCATCACCTGGCGGCATTTTTCGCTCATCCATCCCTTTGCACCGTTAGAGCAAGCCCAGGGCTATCAACAACTCTTCGAAGAACTGGAAGAGATGCTGGCAGAGATCACAGGCTTTGATGCTGTCTCACTGCAACCCAATGCCGGTTCACAGGGCGAATATGCAGGCCTTCTCGCCATCAGGCGGTATCACGAGTCGCGTGACGATCTTCACCGCAACATCTGTCTTATCCCGGTTTCAGCCCATGGCACCAATCCGGCTTCTGCCGCCATGGCTGGCATGCAGATCGTGATTGTGGGATGCGATGCCAATGGCAATGTCGATGTCAAAGACCTTGCAGCCAAGGCCGTACAACACGCAGCAAATCTTGCGGCTTTGATGATCACCTATCCGTCGACACACGGCGTGTTTGAAGAAGCCGTTATCGGAATTTGCAAAATAATCCATGATCACGGGGGCCAGGTTTATCTCGACGGCGCCAACCTCAACGCGCAAGTCGGCATCATGCGCCCCGCCGAATTGGGCGCTGATGTCTGCCATATGAACCTGCACAAAACCTTCTGCATTCCCCATGGCGGTGGTGGTCCCGGCATGGGCCCCATTGGCGTACGTGCGCATCTGGCAGCCTTCCTGCCGGGCCACGCAGTTGTCAGAGGCGTCAACCCGGCAGCGGGCCGCGATGGCGATCAAGGTGCTGTTTCAGCCGCACCTTGGGGCTCGGCCTCAATCCTTCTCATCTCCTGGATGTATATCGCCATGATGGGCGGAGAGGGCCTTCGCAAGGCCACCATCATGGCCATCCTCAACGCCAATTACATGGCGCAACGCCTGAAGCCGCACTTCCCCGTGCTCTACACAGGCCCCGGCGGCTTTGTCGCCCATGAATGCATCATCGATTTGCGCTGGTTGAAAGACCGCACCGGCATCACCGTTGAGGACGTGGCCAAGCGTCTGGCCGACTACGGCTTCCACGCCCCCACCATGTCCTTCCCGGTGGTTGATACGCTGATGATCGAACCCACCGAGTCCGAGGGCCAGCGCGAAATGGACCGCTTCTGCGATGCCATGATCTCAATCGCTGGAGAAATCAAGGCCGTCGAGGAGGGCCGCATGGACAAGTCTGACAATCCCTTGAAGAACGCCCCCCATACCCACAAGCTGCTGTTTGGTGAATGGACGCACGCTTACACCAAAGAACAAGCCTACTTCCCGCTGGCAAGCCAATACCCCAACGACAAATACTGGCCTCCTGTGGCGCGGGTGGACAATGTGTTTGGAGACAGAAACCTCGTCTGCTCATGCCCGCCGATTGAAAAATACATGCAGGCAGCGGAATAAACGATGACCCGTATCCGCGTCGAAACCGACTCAATCGGCAGCCTGACATTGCCAGACAATGCCGACTTTGGCGTGCACACCGCCCGGGCAGCGGAAAACTTCCCTATCACCGGCGTATTGGTCAGGCATTTTCCAGAGCTTATCGAATCCCTGGCAATGACCAAAAAGGCCTGCGCCGTGGCCAATATGGAAATGGGTGTTCTGGACAAGCGTATCGGCGGTGCCATCATCCGGGCCTGTGACCGCATCATTTCCGGTGAGGGTCATGCAGGCTTTATTGTCGACATGATTCAAGGTGGGGCCGGTACCTCCACCAACATGAATGCCAATGAAGTGGTGGCCAATCTGGCGCTGCGTGAATTACAGCGGCCCGCTGGGGACTATAAAACCATTCACCCGAATGACCATGTCAACCTGTCGCAATCGACCAATGACGTTTATCCGACGGCTGTGCGCCTCACCATGATCCGGTGTTGTCCGGCGTTGATTGCCGAGCAGGAAGCATTGAAAGCTGCATTGTTGGTCAAGGCCGAAGAATTTCACGACGTGATCAAAGTCGGGCGCACCCAGTTGATGGATGCCGTGCCGATGCGATTGGGCCATGAGTTTCGGGCTTTTGCGACGACGATTGGTGAGGACATTGACCGCTTGCGTGAGGTGGCCAATTTGCTGCGCGAAATCAATCTGGGCGGCACCGCCATTGGCACGGGGATCAACACGCCGGATGGCTATCCGGAATCTGTCATTCACCATCTTTCTGCAATTTCCGGGGAACGCATGTTGGCGGCTGGCGATCTGATCGAAGCAACTTCTGACATGGGGGCCTTTATTACATTTTCAGGCGTGCTGAAACGCATCGCGGTCAAGCTTTCGAAGATGTGCAACGATCTTCGTCTGCTCAACAGCGGCCCGCGCGCAGGATTTGGTGAAATCAGACTGCCCGCCGTGCAGGCAGGTTCTTCCATCATGCCGGGCAAGGTCAACCCGGTCATGCCGGAAGTCATCAACCAGATCGCCTATCAAGTCATCGGAAATGACCTCACGGTCACCATGGCCGCTGAGGCCGGCCAGCTTCAACTCAACGCCATGGAACCCGTCATCGTCTTCAACATCCTGCAATCCATGCGCATGCTGACGCGCGGCATGAAAGTGTTGCGGGAAAAATGCATCGTCGGTATCGAAGCCGACCGTGAACGCTGCCAGGAATTGCTGGATCATTCACTTGTCGCTGTGACAGCCATCAACCCCTATGTCGGCTACGCCGTGGCCAGCCGCGTCGCCAAAGAAGCCCTGAAATCCCGCCGCACCGTGCGCGAAGTGGTATTGGCAGAAAAGTTGATGACCGAGGAACAATTGGCAGAAGCCTTTGCGACGGAAAATTTGCTGGGGCAGCGCAAAAGCCAACTTTGACATTCGATGTCAGTCTGACTAGTCTGACTAGTCAGAATTGGAGTTGACGTATGAACCACCATTCAAAAATCTGGCCGCTGCAAGAAGCGAAAGCCAAGTTTAGTGAGCTTGTTCGTCTTGCGCAGTCAGAGGGGCCACAGACCGTATCAGTCCATGGCGAGCCAACTGTTGTAATTACAGCAATTACGAATACCAAAAAGCTGATTGCCGGAAAATACGAACCAACAGGAACTGGCCTTGATCTCATCCGTGCCATGCAAGCTTGTCCTTATCCAGAAGTGTTTGATGTGATTGACAGTCTTCGCGTACGCGAGCAGTCAATCGTGAAAGATGTGGAACTGGAATGACGTGGCTGATAGATACGAATGTCATTTCTGAAATTGGAAAGCGCAAACCCGATCAAAAAGTCTTCGATTGGTTTGCGAGCGAGAAGCAAGATGATATCCTGATTAGAGCGTTTTCCGATCAGGTTGGCGAGTATCCTGCGTTGACGAAGAAGTTTCTGCTGTCGCTAGGCGAGATGGTAGGCAAGACATCTGCGATGGCATCCCACAGTGATGTTATGGTTCTGGCGGCGGTTTTCTTGAGG